>NZ_JBJTCF010000090.1:0-60143 GCF_046091765.1 Mycobacterium sp. | reverse complement strand
TGGTCGCTGCCCCGCCCGTCGTGCGCATCTCGGCCCGGGACTCCGGCGGCGAAACTCTGGCGCTGGATTTCACGATCAACATTGTTCGGCTGCCGGCACCGGTCTTCAGCACCCAGGTGGCCGGGGATTTCGACGACCGTCGACCCCACCTCCGGCGGCAGCCCGGGAATCCCCGGCGGCGGGGCCCCCGGCGGAGGCGGGGGCGGCGCGGGCGGAATGCCGTTGCTGATCAGCAGCGTGACGATGATGCCCGGCACGGTCTGGCCGCTCGGTGAGGTGCCGACCACGGTGCCCGCCGATGCGGTGCTGTTGATCGAGCTGGCTTGGTCGGCGACCTGGAACCCGGAGGCGCGCAGCTCCTCGCGGGCGCTGTCCTGGCCCATCCCGTTGACGCTGGGGACCCGGGAGCCGGGGGCGCCGTCCACGTAGCGGGGATCGGTCGGCGGCAGCCGGACGTCACCGAATTTCTCCGCGATCGGGTTCATCGCGGTGAACCAGGTCGTGGCCGGCTCGTTGCCGCCGAACAGGTTGCCGTCATAACACCGGCGCAGCGGAAAGGAACACAGGTCCGTCGGATCGGGGGAGTCGTCGTAGATGTAGTTCACCGCGGCGTAGCGGTTGGTGTAGCCGACGAAACCGGCCGACCGATGCGCCTCGGTGGTGCCGGTCTTGCCCGACATCGGCAGTGACCACCCGACCGAGCCCGCCGCACCGACCGCGGTGCCGCTGATGGTGTCGCGGGCCAGCGCGTTGGACAGTGTGTCGGCCAGACCCTCGGGCACCACCTGCTCGCAGGACTCGGTGTTGACGGCGATCTCGTTGCCCCTGCGGTCGTAGACCTTGTCGACCGGGTTGGGCGGGCACCACATGCCGCCGGAGGCGAGCGTGGCCGCGACGTTGGCCAGTTCCAGCGGGTTGACCTCGAACGGCCCGAGGGTGAACGAGCCGATGTTCTGGCGCTTGATGAAGTCCGCGAGACTCTCGTTGCCCTCCGGGTCATACGGGCGGGCGGTGCCCGGCTCGGCGTAGGAACGCAGCCCGAGTTTGACGGCCATGTCCACGCTGCGCTGCACCCCGACCTGTGAGATCAGTTTGGCGAAGGCGGTGTTGGGGGACTTCGCGAGAGCATCGGTGACGCTCATCGACAGGTTGCGGGGGTCGCGGTAGTTCTCCACGCACCAGGTTTCCCTCGGGCAGCCCTTCGCGCCGCCGCTGCCCAGGCCGCGGGCCTCGAAGCGGGCCGGCACGTCCAGGGTGGCGCTGGTGCCCAGACCCAGTTCCAGCGCGGCGGCGGTGGTGAAGATCTTGAAGATCGACCCCGCCCCGTCGCCGACGAGGGAGAAGGGTTGCGGCTGAACCGTCTCCCAGGCACCGGTGTTGAGCCCGTAGGTGCGGTTGCTGACCATCGCGATCACCGGGTGGGTGGTCTTGCCGGGCAGCACGACGTTCATCACGCTGGCGACGCCGTCGAGGTCGGGTGCGGCGAGCGAGTCGACCACCTGCTTGACGTCGGACTGGACGTCGGGATCGAGGGTGGTCTTGATCAGGTAACCGCCCTTGGCGACCTGCTCCTTGCTCAAACCGGCCCGGGCCAGGTACTCCTGCACGTAGTCGCAGAAGAAGGCCCGGTCCCCGGCGGCGATGCAACCCCGCGGCAGTTCGTTCGGCCGCTCCAGGATGCCCAGCGGCTGCTGTTTGGCCGCCTGGAGTTCATCGGCCTGCCCGGGCAGGTTCTCGATCATCGTGTCCAGCACCAGGTTGCGCCGGGCCAGCGCGCCGTCGGGGTTGGTGTACGGGTTGAGCGTGCTGGTCGACCTGACCAGGCCGGCCAGCAGCGCCGACTGCTGCCAGTTCAGATCCGCGGCGTCGATCCCGAAGTAGGTCTGGGCGGCGTCCTGCACGCCGAAGGCGCCGTTGCCGAACGACACCAGGTTCAGGTAGCGGGTGAGGATCTCGGGCTTGGTGAACGTCTTGTCCAGCGTCAGCGCCATCCGGATCTCGCGCAGCTTGCGCGCGGGTGTGGCCTCGACCGCGGCGCGTTTTTCGGCCTCGGTCTGGGCCAGGACCAGCAGCTGATAGTTCTTGACGTACTGCTGCTCGATGGTTGAACCGCCGCGGGTGCTCAGATCGCCCGAGGCGTACCCGGCCAACCCGGTCAGGGTGCCCTTCCAGTCGACGCCGTTGTGCTCGGCGAAGCGCTTGTCCTCGATCGAGACGATGGCCAGCTTCATCGTGTCCGCGATCTTGTCGCTGGTCACCTCGAAGCGGCGCTGCGAGTACAGCCAGGCGATGGTGTTGCCGCGGGCGTCGACCATGGTGGTCACGGCCGGAACGTCGCCGTCGACCAGCTGGGCCGACCCGTTGGCCACGATGTCGGAGGCCCGGTTGGACATCAGCCCGACGCCCCCGGCCACCGGAAAGAGCAGAGCGGCGACGATCACGCCGGCCAGCAGGCAGCACCAGGCCAGCCGGATCAGGGTGGGGCCGGTCGGGGGGCGCTCCGACATGGGGGATAGCGTACTGAGCGCCGGTTGGGGGATCGGGCGCGGCATCCGGGTGGCCCCGGCGGCGCAGCCGACGGTGCGCCGCGGCGACAAAATCGCAGTTCACGATCGGACGGAACACGCGTCCCAAAAAAGCTGTGACCAGACTGTTGCGCAAACGATACCTGAGCACCTAACTTAAACACACGGTGCGACTCAGGTAACACTGATCACGCAACGTGGCGCGGCTCGCATTCCCGGAGCGCGCCGGAGCGACACGCCGCCCCGCCAGGCGGCCCGGACGAAGGGATCGCCCGTGTCGGGTACTCGGCCCGCTGCCCGCAGGACAAGCCCACAGCTGCACGCTTCTCTCAACGGCCCGGACGGGGAGGCCCGAATAGCCTGGGTATCCAAGGCCCTGTGTCGCACGACCGATCCCGACCAGCTTTTCGTGCGGGGGGCCGCTCAGCGCAAGGCCGCCATCATCTGTCGGCACTGTCCGGTGATCGCCGAGTGCGGCGCCGACGCGCTCGACAACCGGGTGGAGTTCGGCGTCTGGGGTGGAATGACCGAGCGTCAGCGCCGCGCGCTGCTCAAGCAGCACCCCGATGTGGTCTCCTGGGCGGAGTTCTTCTCCGGTCAGCGCAAGCAGCGCTCCGTCTGCTGAGGTTTCCCGTCACCCCTCGCCGGTGATCTGGTCGGCGATCGACTGAAGCGCGTCGAGGTCGGACACGTCGAACGGCAGTGACGGCACCCCCACCACCGGCACGTGCGGATTCGCTCCGGTGAATCGGGACAGCAGCCGAACCTCCCGCTTGGCGGTCTGGGCGCGGTCGGCGTGAATCCGCAGGACCCCCGCCGCCACCGCATCACCGTTGGGGGAGAGAGAGGCCTCCAGATCGGTCGCGCCGTCGACAGCGCGCTCGACGGTCAGCGCACACAGCATCGGGTGGGTCCGGTTGAGGATCAGACCGGCCAGCGGCATGCCCTCCTCGGAGAGCCGGTCGACGAAGAACGTCGCCTCCCGCAGCGCATCCGGTTCGGGCGCCGACACCACCACGAACTGTGTGCCGCGCCGCTTGAGGAGTTCATAGGTCCGGTCGGCGCGTTCCCGGAAGCCGCCCAGGGTGGTGTCCAGTGACTGGATGAACGACGACGCGTCCGAGAGCAACTGCGAACCGAGGATCGTCGACATGGCCTTCATCGCCAGCCCCATGACGCCGGTGACCAGCCGGCCGATACCGCGACCCGGGCTCAGCAGCAGTCGCCACATCCGGCCGTCCATGAAGCTGCCGAGGCGCTTGGGGGCGTCGAGAAAATCCAATGCGTTGCGCGACGGCGGGGTGTCGACGACAACCAGGTCCCAGCGGTCCTCGGCGAGCAACTGGCCGAGCTTCTCCATCGCCATGTATTCCTGCGTGCCGGCCAGGGAGGTGGCCAGGGTCTGATAAACCTGGTTGTTCAGAATCTCCTGTGCCCGTTGCGGATCGGAGTAACCGACGATCATCTCGTCGAAGGTGCGCCGCATATCGAGCATCATCGCGTGCAGTTCACCGGTCACATCAGCGTCGAGAGGCACCTGTTGCGGGGTGTTGCCGAGTTCCTTGATGCCGAGTGCCTGTGCCAGTCGCTTGGCGGGGTCGATGGTCAGCACGACGACGGTGCGCCCGTACTCGGCGGCCCGCACCGCCATCGCCGCGGCGGTGGTGGTCTTGCCGACACCACCGGCGCCACAGCAGACCACCACCCGGTTGGACCGGTCGGACAGGATGGCCTTCATGTCCAGGGCCGGAGGGGTGGCGCTCATCGTCTGAAGCCGCTCACCGGACGCCCTGCTCGGCGAGGATCTCGGCCAGCTCGTAGAGGCTGCCCAGATCCACCCCGTCGGAGATGGTGGGCAACTCCAGCAGCGGGGTGCGCAGCTTCTCCAGCATCGCCTCGCTCTCCGAACGGGCACGGACCCGGTTCGCGTGTTCGATGGTCTCGGTGAGCAGACCCGCGAAATCAGCGTCGTCGAGTGTGATGCCGGCCTTCTTCAAGCCGGTTCGCACCGCGTCCGCGTCGATGTGCCCCTCGGCCGCCTTGCTCAGATCGTCGGGCGGCAGAAATGCGGGGATCGTCCGATTGATGATGACGCTGCCGACGGGGAGTTCGAGCCTCTCGAGTTCCTCGATGGCCTCCATCGTCTCCTGAATGGGCAGGGACTCCAGCAGGGTGACCAGATGGATCGCGGTGGTCTCCGAGTGCAGAAGTTGCACCACGCTCTCGGCCTGGCCGTGAACCGGACCGCCCTTGGAGATCTGGGTGAGGGCCTTGGTCACGTCGAGGAACCGGCCGATCCGTCCGGTGGGTGGGGAGTCCACCACCACCGCGTCGTAGACCGGACGGCGGGAGCCGTCGACCCGCACGACGGACTCCTTGATCTTGCCGGTGAGCAGGATGTCGCGCAGGCCCGGTGCGATGGTGGTGGCGAACTCCACCACGCCGATCCGCTTCATCGCGCGGCCTGCCAGGCCGAGGTTGTAGAACATCTCGAGGTATTCCAGGAATGCGGCCTCCAGCTCGATGGCCAGGGCGTTGACGTGCCCGCCGCCCTCGGCGGTGGCGACCTTCGTCTCCTCGTAGGGCAGCGGCGGGACGTCGAAGAGTTGCGCGATGCCTTGACGCCCTTCGACTTCCACCAGCAGCACCCGGCGCCCGCCGGCCGCCAGGGTCAGCGCCAGCGCCGCGGCGACGGTGGTCTTGCCGGTGCCGCCTTTGCCGGTGACGAAGTGCAGTCGCGCCTCGGTCAGGCGCGACGGCCAGCCGACCGCGCTACCCGTGCCGCGTCGGCCTGGTTTCGTCGCCACCGCCCCATGCTAGCCAAGTCCGCCCGCCGATCGAGGCGGCGCAGCCGGCCGGCGACTCGGCGTTAGGCTTCGGCCATGAGCCAATCAACACGGTGGGAGTACGCGACGATCCCGCTGCTGACCCACGCGACCAAGCAGATCCTCGACCAGTGGGGTGCCGACGGCTGGGAGCTGGTCGCGGTGCTTCCGGGCCCGACCGGCGAGCAGCACGTCGCCTACCTCAAGCGGCCGCTCGAGGCCGACCGGTGAGTGCCCGGTGAGCACCTCTGCGCGGCTGGCCGAACTCGGCATCACGCTGCCCGAGGTGGCCCGCCCGCTGGCGGCCTACGTACCGGCGGTGCGCACCGGGAACCTGGTCTACACCTCCGGGCAGCTGCCGCTGCAGGGCGGTGCGCTGTCGCACACCGGGAAGGTGGGAGCGGAGGTCGGATCGGCGGAGGCGACGCTGGCCGCCCGCACCTGCGCCCTCAACGCGCTGGCGGCCATCGACGCGCTGGTCGGGATCGACTCGGTCACCCGGGTGGTCAAAGTGGTGGGCTTCGTCGCCTCGGCTCCCGGGTTCAGCGGCCAGCCCGCGGTGGTCAACGGCGCCTCGGAGTTGCTCGCCGAGGTCTTCGGTGCGAGCGGGGCGCACGCCCGCTCGGCGGTCGGGGTGGCCGAGTTGCCCCTGGACGCCCCGGTCGAGGTCGAACTCATCGTCGAGGTGGGGTGAGGAGGGGTGAGGTGAGGTGGGGCGGCATGACCCTGCGCCGGCCGTGACCCACCCCGCCTACGGCACGCTGCGCCCGGTCACCGAGACCGCCTCGGTCCTGGTGTGCGACAACCCCGGCCCGCTGACCCTGGAGGGCACCAACACCTGGGTGCTGCGCGGGCCGGGCAGCACCGAGAGCGTGGTCGTCGATCCCGGCCCCGACGACCACGAACACCTCGCCCGCCTGGCCGACGTCGGGCCGATCCCGCTGGTGCTGATCAGCCACCGCCACGGCGATCACACCGGCGGCATCGACGCACTTGTCGCCGCATCCGGTGCGACGGTGCGCTCGGTCGGCAGCGGATTCCAGCGCGGCCTCGGCGGCCCGCTGACCGACCGCGAGGTGATCGACGCCGCCGGTCTGCGCATCACCGTGCTCGCCACACCCGGCCACACCGGCGACTCGGTGAGCTTCGTGCTGCAGGACGCGGTGCTGACCGCGGACACGATTCTGGGCCGGGGCACGGCCGTCCTCGACGACGAGGACGGCTCGCTGGCCGACTATCTGGACTCGCTGCACCGGCTGCGCGGGCTCGGCCACCGGCTGGTGCTGCCCGGGCACGGACCCGAGCACCCCGATCTGGCCGAGGTCGCCTCGGCGTACCTGGCGCACCGGCGCGACCGGCTCGCCCAAGTGGCCGAGGCGGTCCGGGCGCTGGGCGAGGACGTCTCCGCGCGGCAGGTGGTCGAGCATGTCTACGCCGACGTCGACGAGAAGCTCTGGGACGCCGCGGAGAAGTCGGTGCGCTGCCAGCTGGCGTTCCTGCGCGATCAGCCCGGCGGCTGACCGGGGCACTCAGCGGGCGCGGCGGGCCAACCGCTCGGAGTCGCAGATCAGCACGCTCTTGCCCTCGAGCTTGATCCAGCCGCGCTGGGCGAAGTCGGCCAGCGCCTTGTTCACCGTCTCCCGCGAGGCGCCGACGAGTTGGGCGATCTCCTCCTGGGTCAGGTCGTGGGTCACCCGCATCGCGCCGCCCTCCTGGGTGCCGAAACGCTGGGCCAGCTGCAGCAGCTGCTTGGCGACCCGGCCGGGCACGTCGGTGAAGATCAGGTCGGCGAGGTTGTTGTTGGTGCGCCGCAGCCGCCTGGCCAGAACCCGCAGCAGTTGCTCGGCGATCTCGGGGCGGTCGCCGATCCAGGCCCGCAGGGCGTCGCGGTCCATCGACACCGCGCGCACCTCGGTGATCGTGGTGGCACTGGAGGTGCGCGGTCCGGGGTCGAAGATCGACAGCTCGCCGAACATGTCCGAGGGCCCCATGATGGTCAGCAGATTCTCGCGTCCGTCGGGCGAGCGACGGCCGATCTTCACCTTCCCGGACATGATGATGTAGAGCCGGTCGCCGGGTTCGCCCTCGGCGAAGACGGTGTGGCCGCGCGGGAAGTCGACCGGTTGCAGCTGCTTGGTCAGCGCGGCGACAGCGTTGGGGTCGACTCCCTGGAAGATTCCAGCCCTCGCCAGGATCTCGTCCACGTGGCCCCTTCCCGCTCGCCGTGACCGGACGCACAGACGCGGCCCACGCTACACACGATTCCCTCAACCGGTTGGCCGAAATCCTCGATTGCGCCGGGGCCCGCGGGCCCGGCCGGCGACGGCGGCGCGGCGGTCGGCCGGCTGCCCAGCAGGCCCTCGATCCGCTGCAGGCCCAGCGCCGAGAACATCAGCAGAACCGGCACGCACGCCGCCAACAAGCAGGACATGTGCGGCGAGTAAACCGGCCGGACGTCTCGTCGGGGTCACGAATCGCCACCGGTCCGTCGGCATTCGGCGCGGGCGCGCCAGTACCCTTGCACCGTGTCGGCGAAGGCGGGCCCGGGCCCGGCGAAGAAGGCGTCGAAGTGGGACGCCGAGACCCCGCTGGGCCTGGTGCGCCGGGCCCGCCGGATGAACCGCGCCCTGGCGGTCGCCTTCCCGCACGTCTACTGCGAGCTCGACTTCACCAGCCCCCTGGAATTGACGGTCGCGACGATCCTTTCGGCGCAGAGCACCGACAAGCGGGTGAACCTGACCACGCCCGCCCTGTTCGCCCGGTACCGCTGCGCGCGCGACTACGCCGGGGCCGATCGTGCCGAGCTCGAGCAGATGATCCGGCCGACCGGCTTCTACCGGAACAAGGCCAACTCGCTGATTCGTTTGGGCGCCGAGCTCGTCGAGCGCTTCGACGGCGAGGTCCCCGCCACGCTGGAGGAACTGGTGACCCTGCCCGGGGTCGGGCGCAAAACCGCCAACGTGATCCTGGGCAACGCCTTCGGGATCCCGGGCATCACCGTGGACACCCACTTCGGCCGGCTGGTCCGGCGGTGGCGCTGGACCGCCGAGACGGACCCGGTCAAAGTCGAGTTCGCCGTCGCCACGCTGATCGAGCGCCGGGAGTGGACCCTGCTCAGTCACCGGGTGATCTTCCACGGCCGCAGGGTCTGTCACGCCCGCAAACCGGCGTGCGGGGTCTGCGTGCTGGCGGCGGACTGCCCGTCCTTCGGCTGCGGTCCGACCGACCCCCCGACCGCCGCCGCACTGGTCCGGGGTCCCGAGACGGCGCACCTGCTGGAACTGGCGGGGTTGTGAGCCGATGAGGGCGCAGACCGGGTGGACGCTGCTGGGCCTGGCGGTGCTCGGCGCCCTGATTGTCGCGCTGGCCGCGCAGCTGACCGGCGCGCCGCCGGGGACTGACCGACGCGGTTCCCCCGGCGAGCGGGCGCAACCCGTGGCGGACGACCCCGAAGCGCTGACCGAACTGCGCCGGCGCGCCGATCTGGCGCCCTGCCCGGGCCCCGCCGGGGGCCCGGGTCCGGCGGCGCTGCGGGAGGTGACCGTCGGCTGCGCGGCTGACGGGTCGGCGGTGCAGGTCGCCCCCGCGCTGGCGGGCCGGGTGTCGGTGCTCAACATGTGGGCGTACTGGTGCGGCCCGTGCGCCGAGGAGCTGCCCGCGATGGCCGACTACCAGCGACGCGTCGGCGCGGACATCACCGTGGTGACCGTCCACCAGGACCCCGACGAGGCGGCCGCGCTCGCCCGGATGGCCGACCTGAAGGTGCGGCTGCCGGTGCTGCAGGACGGGCGGCGCGCGATCGCCGCCGCCCTCAACATGCCGAACGTCATGCCGACCACGGTGGTGCTGCGTCGAGACGGTAGCGTTGCCGGCGTGTTGCCGCGGGCCTTCACCAGCGCCGACGAGATCGCCACCGCTGTGGATTCGGCGCTGCGGTGACGCTGAACCCGGCGGCCGGCCCGCCCTGGCTGGGCCCCCTGGTGGACAACATCGACCGGATGCCGGAGGCCTACCGGCGCCGCGTGCCCCCCGAGTTGCTCACCGCCCTGACCGGCGCGGGTGCCTCCGCACCGTCCCGGGAGGCGGCGGTGCTGGTGCTGTTCTGCGGACCGCACGCGGACACCTCCGACGGGCGGGTTCCCGACGACGCCGATCTGCTGCTGACCGTTCGCTCGCACACGCTGCGTCACCACGCGGGGCAGGCCGCCTTCCCCGGCGGCGCCGCCGACCCCGGCGATGCCGGCCCGGTCGAGACCGCGCTGCGGGAAGCCCGCGAGGAGACCGGCATCGAACCGGGGCGACTGCACCCGCTGGCCACCATGGAGCGGATGTTCATCCCGCCGTCGGGTTTCCACGTGGTGCCGGTCCTGGCCTACTCGCCCGATCCGGGTCCGGTCACGGTGGTCAGCGAGGCCGAAACGGCCGCGGTGGCGCGGGTTCCGCTGCGGGCGTTCATCAATCCGCGCAACCGCCTCAGGGTCTACCGCAGCGGCGGTGACCCCCGCCATGCCGGACCCGCCTTCCTGCTCAACGAGATGCTGGTCTGGGGTTTCACCGGACACGTGATCGCGGCGATGCTCGACGTCGCCGGCTGGGCGCAGCCGTGGAACACCGCGGACACCCGCGAGATGGACGCGGCGATGGCGCTGGTCGGACACTGCACCGGGAATCCGCGGTGACCGGCTCGCAGTGGCTCGACATCGCCGTGATCGCGGTCGCGCTGATCGCGGCGGTCTCCGGCTGGCGCTCCGGGGCGCTGGGTTCGCTGATGTCCTTCGTCGGCGTGATCCTCGGCGCGATCGCCGGGGTGATGCTGGCCCCGCACATCGTCAGCCACCTGCACACCCCCCGCACCAAGTTGTTCGCGGCGCTGTTCCTGATTCTGGCGCTGGTGGTGGTCGGCGAGATCGCCGGCGTGGTGCTCGGACGCGCGGTGCGCGGATCGATTCGCAGCGGACCGGTGCGTCTTGCCGACTCGGTCGTGGGTGTCGCCCTGCAACTGGTCGTCGTCCTGGTGGCCGCCTGGCTGCTGGGCAGCCCGTTGACGTCGTCGAACCAACCCGCTTTGGCGTCGGCCGCCAGTGGGTCGAGGGTGATCTCCGAAGTCGACAAGTACGCCCCCGACTTTTTGCGGACTGTGCCGAAGCGGATCTCCGCGCTGCTGAGCACCTCGGGTCTGCCCGATGTGCTCGAGCCCTCCGGGCGCACGCCGGTGGAGGCGGTCGAACCGCCGGACGAATCACTGGCCGGCAGCCTGGTGGTCGCCAGCGCGCGGCCCAGCGTGATCAAGATCCGCGGCGTGGCGCCCGCCTGCAAGAAGGTGCTCGAGGGCACCGGGTTCATCATCGCGCCCAACCGGGTGATGTCCAACGCGCACGTGGTCGCCGGCTCGGAGAGCGTCACCGTCGAGGCGGAGGGCCAGACCTACGACGCGACGGTGGTCTCCTACGACCCCGATGCCGACATCTCGATCCTCGACGTGCCGAACCTTCCGCAGCAGCCCCTCGTCTTCGCCGATCAGCCCGCCAAGACCGGGACCGACGCCGTGGTGATGGGCTTTCCCGGCGGCGGTGACTTCGTGGCCACGCCGGCCCGCGTGCGCGAGATCATCGAACTCAGCGGCCCGGACATCTACAAGACCAAGACGGTCAACCGCGAGGTCTACACCATCAGGGGAGTGGTCCGGCAGGGCAACTCCGGCGGGCCGATGATCAACCGGGCCGGGCAGGTGATCGGGGTCGTGTTCGGTGCCGCGGTCGACGACAAGGACACCGGGTTCGTGATGACCACCAACGAGGTGTCCCGTCAACTGGCCAGGATCGGCAACACCGCGAAGGTGGCCACCGGAACCTGCGTCGGCGGCTGAGAGCTACCCGCCGAGAAAATCCTGCAGCAGCCCGCTGACCTTCAGCGGCTGCTCCTCGTGGGCGAAGTGGCCGGCGTCGGTGACCGTCAGGAACCGGCCGCGCGGCGCGTAGCGGCGGCTGCGGTCGACCGGGTCGGCGAGCACGTAGGGGTCCTCGGCGCCGCGAAGGTGCAGCAGCGGGATGTCCAGGCGGCGGTCCATCAGGCCCATGAAACGCCGTCCCTCGCCGCGCAGTTGGCTGCGCACCGCCCAGCGCTGGTATTCCAGGGCCGAATGCGCCGCCGACGGTATCTGGACGGCCGCACGCAGATGGGCGATCGTCTCGGCGAAGTCCGCCGAGGCGGTCCACCGGCTCGACGCGCGCTTGCGCACGAGCCGCTCCAACTCCTCGCCGTCACGGCGGGTCAGCACGTGCTCGGGCCAGCGCGGCAGCTGATAGCGCAACAGATCCGGCAACAGGGCGCGTCCCTGGTCGCGGCGGGTGAGTGCCGATGCCCGCAGAGCAGCCGGGTGGGGCGAGCTGATCAGTCCGATCGCGCTGACCGCCCGGGGGTGCAGCACGGCCGTGGCCCAGCACACCAGACCGCCGTCGGCGTGGCCGACCAGGGTTGCCGAGGTATGCCCGAGAGCGCGGACCAGACCCGCGGTGTCCCCGGCCAGGGTCCAGCCGTCGTAGCCGCGGGGCGGTTTGTCGCTGCCGCCGTAGCCGCGCAGATCGACCGCGACCACGCGGGCACCTGTCAGGTTCCGCAGCTGGTGTCGCCACGACCACCAGAACGATCCGAAACCGTGCAGCAGGATCACCAGGGGCCGCGCGGTTGCCGGGCTGTCGGGGTCACCCGGCAGGGCCTCGACACAGTGGAACCGGATTCCGTTGGCGTGGACGTCGTGGTGTCGCCACGGTCCGGGGATGCGGGTGACCGAGGGATCCGGCCCGGCCATCACCAGCCCGACGGGTCGGCCGGCGCGGGATCGGGGGGACGTGCCGCGACCGCGGGTGCGGAGTCACCGGCTGATCTGCCGCCGCCACCGAGTGCCGGGGTCAGGGCGGCGGCGGTCTCCTTGACCGACTCGATGGTCTGCTGCGGCCCGCGGATCCGGCGCACCTTGAGATAGCCCAGCAGGGCCAGTGCCACCGTCGCCACCAGCATCAGCACGAACACGATCAGGAAGGCGGCCCAGCGGGCCAGCCAGTTGTCCAGCAGCTCGGCGAGGAAGAAGAACAGGAAGAAGGTCGAATAGGCCAGCACCACCAGGGCGGCGATGAAGAACACGCTGCCGGTCAGACCCTTCTTGACGTCGCGGGTGATCTCGGCGCGGGCCAGTTCGACTTCGGCCCGTACCAGGGTCGAGACCTGCAGGGAGGCGTCTTTGACCAGGTCGCCGAAGGACGGGTTGTCCGGTACCGCCTGGGGGTCGACCAGCGGGATCGACGTCGCCGTCGTGGGCACCCCGTGCTTGCGATCCTTGCTCACGGCTGTTCCTCCCGGGGTTGGGTCTGGTCGCGGTTCATGTTGCCACGCGGGCGGCCCGGCCGGATACCGGTCGCGTTGTTACGCAAGTGACTAATGTGACTCAGCTAGACTGGCCAGTCGGGTGTGAATTGACTCGGAGGTGTCGGTCGTGGCGGTGCGAACCAGGTGGCGGACGACGCTGGCGGTGGCGCTGGCGCTCGCCGCCCTGCTGCCCGCCGGCGGGCGGGCCGCCGCCGACGACGAGAAGATCCCCCTCGGCGGCGGCGCCGGGATCATCATCGACGGCGAGGCGTTCTGCACCCTGACCGCCATCGGCACCGACCGGACGGGATCACTGATCGGCTTCACCTCGGCGCACTGCGGCGGGCCGGGGGCGCAGGTGGCCGCCGAGAACGCCCGCGACAGCGGCGTCATCGGCACCATGGTGGCCGGCAACGACGCCCTCGACTACGCGGTGATCCGGTTCGATCCGGGCAAGGTCGCGCCGGTGTCTGACTGGAACGGCTTCGTCATCGACGGGATCGGCCCCGACCCGGTGTTCGGTCAGGTCGCCTGCAAACTCGGCCGCACCACCGGCTACTCCTGCGGAGTGACCTGGGGCCCGGGCCAGGAGCCGGGCACCATCATCAATCAGGCCTGCGGTCAGCCGGGGGACTCCGGCGCTCCGGTGACGGTGAACAACAAACTCGTCGGGATGATCCACGGCGCGTTCAGCGAGGGTCTGCCCACCTGCATCATCAAGTTCATCCCGCTGCACACGCCGGCGGTCACGATGTCGGTCAACGCCATCCTGGCCGATCTTGCCGCCAAGAACCGGCCCGGAGCCGGGTTCGTCCCGACGGCGCCGCCGCCTGCCGGCCAGACCTGAGATCAGGTCTGGGCCTTGCTGGCCCGGATGGCCTCGAACACCGTCGGATCCACCAGCGTCGAGGTGTCCCCGAGTTCGCGGCCCTCGGCGACGTCGCGCAGCAACCGGCGCATGATCTTGCCGCTGCGGGTCTTCGGCAACTCCGGAACCACGTGAATCTCGCGGGGTCTGGCGATCGGCGAGATCTCCCGGGACACCTGCGCGCGCAACTCCTCGACCATGTCGCGGGGATCCATGTCGGCGTGGTGAGCCTTGAGGATGACGAAGGCGCAGATCGCCTGACCGGTGTGCGCGTCGGTGGCACCGACCACCGCCGCCTCGGCGACGCCGGCGTGGCCGACCAGAGCGGATTCCACCTCGGCGGTCGAGATGCGATGTCCGGAGACATTCATCACGTCGTCGATGCGGCCGAGCACCCAGATCTCCCCGTCGCTGCCGTACCGGGCGCCGTCGCCGGCGAAGTACCAGCCCTGCTCGGCGAACCGCGACCAGTAGGTCTCCCGGTAGCGGTCCGGATCCCGCCAGAGTCCCCGCAGCATCGACGGCCAGGGCTTGTCGAGCACCAGGTAGCCGTTGACCTGTTCGCCGTGCTCGGGGGAGGGCGGCAACTCGGTGCCGTCGTCGTCGACGATCTTGGCCGAGATGCCCGGAAGGGGCCGCATCGCCGAACCCGGCTTGCAGGTGGTCACCCCGGGCAGCGGAGAGATCATCACCGCGCCGGTCTCGGTCTGCCACCAGGTGTCGACTACCGGGGTGCGGTCTGCGCCGAACACCAGGCGATACCAGCGCCAGGCTTCGGGGTTGATCGGCTCACCCACCGAACCCAGCAGACGAAGACTGGACAGATCGTGTTCGAAGGCGATACCCCGGCCCCACTTCATGAAGGTCCGGACGAGCGTGGGGGCGGTGTAGTAGATCGTCACGCCGTACTTCTCGATGATCTGGAAGTGCCGGTGCTCGTCGGGTGAGTTTGGCGTGCCCTCGTAGACGACCATGGTGGATCCGTTGGACAGCGGGCCGTACACGATGTAGCTGTGCCCGGTCACCCAGCCGATGTCGGCCGTGCACCAGTACACGTCGGTCTCCGGCTTGATGTCGAAGACGTTGTAGTGGGTGTAGGACGCCTGGGTGAGATAGCCCCCCGAGGTGTGCATGATGCCTTTGGGTTTGCCGGTGGTGCCCGAGGTGTAGAGCAGGAACAGAAGCTGTTCGGAGTCGAACGCCTCCGGGCTGTGCTCGGCGGCGGCCTTTTCGACGGTGTCGTGCCACCACAGGTCGCGCCCGTCCGTCCACGGCACGTCCATGCCGGTGCGGCGCACCACCAGGACGTGCTGCACGCAGCGCTGTCCCTCGACCGCCTCGTCGACGGCGGTCTTGAGCGGGGCCGCGCTCCCGCGCCGGTACTGGCCGTCGGTGGTGATGACCAGTTTGGCTTCGGCGTCCTCGATGCGGGCCCGCAGTGCGGCGGCCGAGAATCCGGCGAAGACCACCGAGTGCATGATGCCCAGTCGCGCACAGGCGAGCATCGCGACGATCGCCTCGGGAACCATGGGCATGTAGATCGCCACCCGGTCGCCGGCGACCAGCCCGAGTTCGGTCAGCGTGTTGGCCGCCCGGCACACGCTGTCCTTGAGCTCGCGGTAGGTGATGGTGCGGGAGTCACCGACGGGTTCGCCCTCCCAGTGGATGGCCACCCGCTGCCCGTTGCCGGCCTCGACGTGCCGGTCGACGCAGTTGTAGGCGACGTTGAGCCGCCCGCCGACGAACCACTTCGCCACCGGCGCATCAGACCAGTCCAGGACCTCGGTGAACGGGGTCTGCCAGGACAGCCGGCGGGCCTGCTCGGCCCAGAACTCCAGCCGATCCGCCTCGGCCTCGTCGTAGAGATCGGCGGTCGCATTGGCGTTGGCGGCGAACGCGCCCGGAGGGGCGTAACCAGACGGGGCGGCGCTTGTCGGGGCGGCGTTCTCGGGGACCATGCGCCGAGCATAGAACGCTCCCCGGGTCGGGCAGGGTCGGTTGAATCGGCCTCGGCTACTAGCGTGACGGGATATGAGCGGCGCCGGCGGAAGTGGATCAGGAGCGCTCGCCGGGCTGATGGATCTTGCGGGTGTGGCCGAGGCGGCCGAGGCGGCGCGGGTCGCGCTGGGCAAGGCGCACCGGCACCGCGCCAATCTGCGCAACTGGCCGGTGACCTCAACCGAGTCGGCGGTGCGCGGCGCGCGGGCGTCGGCGGCACTCGACGGCGGCGGGACGCGGCTGGATGGTGTCGCCGGTGATCCGGTACTGGCCGGCGCGCTGCGCGTCGGCCAGGCGCTCGAAGGCGGGACGACCAGCGTGGTGGGCGTGTGGCGGCGTGCCCCCCTGCAGGCGCTGGCCCGACTGCACGCGCTCGCGGCCGCCGATCTGGTCGGCGGTGACGACCTGGGTCGGCCCCGCCGCGACTCCGGGGTTGCCGACCGCCTGGAACTGCTGACCGCGGTGGTGATCGCGGACCGCAGCGTGCCCGCGCCGGTCCTGGCCGGCGTCGCGCACGGCGAGATACTCACCCTGGTCCCCTTCGGAAGCGCCGATGGTGTGGTGGCGCGGGCGGTTTCGCGTGTGATCACGATGACCAGCGGCCTCGATCCGCACGGGCTGGGTGTTCCCGAGGTGTTCTGGCTGCGTCGCGCCGACGAGTATCGCGCCGCGGCGGAGGCTTTCGCCGCCGGCGGCCCCGACAACGTCGGGCGATGGCTGCTGCTGTGCTGTCGGGCGCTGGAAGATGGTGCGCGAGAGGCGTTGTCCATCGCCGAGGCCGCGTCGGGATGATCGAGCAGACCCGGGACCGTCCCAAGAGAACATTCCAGAGAACATGAAGCGGGCGGCGCTCCGAATCGAGTTCGGCTCGCCGCCCGCTAGCACGGTTTCGTGGTTACCAGGCGTGCTCTGTGGGTTGCGTGGGACGGCCTCGGCGACATCGCGGTGCGCTTCGGAAGTGACTTCGCCCAAGAAGCCAAGCGATCCGATCGCTTCCCGCGATTTCGCAGGCCCGCAACACTTTTGCCATCATCGCGGCGTGCTCCGCGTGGGTGCCCGGAACCGTGCTGGGTCACTTGGATCGGGAGGAAGAACCTTCTCTTCCGGTCCTGCCTTGGCCTCACCAAGCGTCCGTGCTTCTTTTCTACTCCGTGACGGCCGTCACAGCAAGGGTCAATCGATAACAGTTCGGTTCGTGTCACGGCGACAGCCGGCGCAGCACTGACGACGTCAGCGAGTAGGTCAGCGCGCCGGCGGCGAGCGCGGTCAGTCCCACCGCGGCGGTGGTGGCCACCGCGGCACCCGAGGGTGCTGGGATACGACTGCGCAGCGGCACCGGCCGGGAGAAGGTCAGGCTGGGCCAGCCCCGCGCGGCGGCCTCTTTTCTCAGCGCGCGGTCGGCGTTGACCGCCGTGGGGTGACCGACCGCCTCCAGCATCGCCAGGTCGGTCACCGAGTCGGAGTAGGCGTAGCAGTGCTCCAGCGGATAGCCCTCAAGTGCTGCCAGCTCGCGCACCGCGGCGGCTTTCGCCTCACCGTGACAGTAAAATTCGACCTCGCCGGTGTACTTGCCGTCCTCGACCACCATGCGCGTGGCCATGGCGTGAGTGGCGCCCAGCGCACGCGCGATGGGCGCGACGATCTCCTGGCCTGACGCCGAGACGATCACCACGTCGCGTCCGCAGAGCCGGTGATCGGCGATCAACTCGGCCGCCTCGGCGAAGATCAGCGGGTCGACGATTTCGTGCAGCGTTTCGTTGACGATCGCCCTGACCTGTTCGACATCCCAGCCGGCGCACATGCTGGTCACGTTCGAGCGCATCCGGTCCATCTGATCACCATCGGCACCAGACATGACAAGCAGGAATTGGGCGTAGCTCGCCTTGAGGACGGCCCGCCGATTGAGCAACCCCTGGCTGAAGAAGGGCTTGCTGAACGCCAGCGCGCTGGACTTCGCGATCACGGTCTTGTCCAGGTCGAAGAACGCGGCGGTACGTCCGGGCTCCGCCGGCACCCCGGTGGGCTGGCTCACCTCCCCAGGATAGGGGTGTGCGAGATGGCACAGCCCGCCCGAAATGGCAGAACCCGCCACCTGTCGGTTCCTGAAGTTTCACAGCGAACTCGTGGCTTGAGTACCTCCGAGGGTCTTTTTCGGCCCCGTTGGTCTGTGTATATTCGCTTTTACTCCGCGTAAGCTGAGTGTGCATCAGCCCGACCCCCCGGGGCTGATGTACGACGACCCTCGCCTCCTCCCCCCCTGGCGAGGGTCGTCCTTTTTCGGGGTACTCCAGTTATCCCCGGACCGCCCGCCATCCACAGTCGCGGCGCCGGCTGCTGGCGCCTGCGGGCGAGCGCGGTCACCGTGGGCACATGACCTCCAGTGCGCCGGTGGTGCTCGTGCTGCTCACCGGTTTCGAGTTGTCGCAGAGCGCCGACCGGGTGGCGGCTGCGGCGGGCGCGCGCAGCGTCCGCACGCGCACCCCCGGCGGCAGGACGTGGCGGACCGCTGCCGCGGTCCTCGTCGATGAGGACGCCGCCCGCCGGTGTGCCCGCGCCGGACTGCCCCGCCGCGACGGGGTGTTCCTGGTGGGCGCGGGCGAGCCGTCCGCCGCGGCGTGGGCCGCCGCGCTCGACGTCGGCGCGCAGCGGCTGTGCACCCTGCCCGAACAGGAAGCCGAACTGGTCGGCCGGGTGTCCGAGGCGGCCGAGACCGGAGCCGCGAGCGCGCGGCGGGGAGGGGTCATCGCCGTCACGGCCGGGCGCGGCGGCGGCGGGGCGTCGGTGTTCGCCACCGCCCTGGCGCAGACCGCCGGCGAATCGCTGCTGATCGACCTCGACCCCTGCGGGGGCGGTATCGACCTGCTGCTCGGCGGGGAATCCGCACCGGGACTGCGGTGGCCGGACCTCAATCTGCAGGGCGGCCGGCTGGGTTGGCACGCGGTGCGCGAGGTCTTGCCGCGCCGGGGGCGGGTCAGCGTGCTCTCGTCCGCGCGCGGCTATCACCACATCGATCCCGAACCGGTCGCAGCGGTCGTGGAAGCGGGCCGGCGCGGCGGCGCGGTCGTGGTCTGCGACGTCCCCCGCCAGCCGGCGCCGGCCGCACTCTGCGCGCTGGAGGCCGCCGACCTCGTCGTCGTGGTCACCAGTTGCGACGTCCGGGGAATCGCCGCCGCCGCCGCGACGCTGGGGGTGCTGCGCTCGGCCAACCCCAATGTCGGACTGGTGCTGCGCGGACCCTCGCCGGGCGGGCTGGGGCCGCGCGAGGCCGCTGACGCGACGGCGGCTCCGGTACTGGCCGCGATGCGGCCCGAACCGCTGCTCGACCGTCGGCTGGAAACCGGCGGCCTGCGCCTCGGTCGTCGCTCGCCCCTCGCCGGCGCGGCCCGTCGGGTGCTCGGCGTGCGGCCCGCAACCGGGATCCGAGCGGCATGAGCGGATCGCTCATCGACCGGGTCCGGGAACGCCTCGCCGCCGAGTCGGCACCGCTTCGCCCCACCGTTGTCGCGGCCGCGATCAGGGCCGAGTCCGGGGGCGTCCTCGGCGACACCGCGGTGCTCAGCAATCTGCGACTGCTCGAGACCGAACTGACCGGCGCCGGGCCGTTGGAACCGCTGCTTCGCGCGCCGGGCACCACCGACGTTCTGGTGACCGCCCCCGACGCCGTCTGGGTGGACGATGGGAATGGGTTGCGGCGCAGTGAGATCCGCTTCCCCGACGAGGCCTCGGTGCGAAGGCTCGCTCAGCGGCTGGCCGTCGCGGCCGGACGACGACTCGACGACGCGCAGCCCTGGGTCGACGGACAGCTCGAGGGTATGGGGGGCCCGCGGCAGACCGTGCGGCTGCACGCGGTGTTGCCGCCGGTGTCGGCAGCGGGGACGTGCCTGTCGCTGCGGGTACTGCGACCCGCCGACCAGGACTTGCCCGCTCTGGTCGCGGCGGGCGCCATCGCACCCGAGGCCGCCCGGCTGCTCACCGCCGTCATCGAGGCGCGGCTGGCCTTCCTGGTGTCCGGTGGCACCGGCGCGGGCAAGACGACCCTGCTGGCGGCCGCCCTGGGCGCGGTCGCCGCCGGCGAACGGATCATCTGCGTCGAGGACGCCCCGGAGTTGGCGCCGCGGCACCCGCACCTGGTCCGACTGGTCGCCCGCAACGCCAACGTCGAGGGGGCCGGCGAGATCACGCTCCGGCAGTTGGTTCGCCAAGCGCTGCGGATGCGTCCGGACCGCCTGGTCGTCGGGGAGGTTCGGGGCGCGGAGGTCGCCGATCTGCTCGCGGCCCTCAACACCGGCCACGACGGAGGGGCCGGAACCGTGCACGCCAACAGTCCCGCCGAGGTGCCGGCCCGCCTGGAGGCACTGGCGGCACTGGGCGGGCTGGACCGCGGCGCGCTGCACAGTCAACTGGCGGCGGCCGTCCAGGTCGTGCTGCACGTCCGGCGGGGTCCCGACGGCCGCCGGCTGGACGAGATCGCACTGTTGCGCCCCGATGAGGGCGGCCGGGTGCGCGCCCTGCCGGTCTGGCAGGCGGGTCGCGGTGTGCGCGCCGGCATCGAGCCCCTGCGCCGGCTGATCGCCGAACGGCGCGGCCGGTGACGGGGACGCCGCACTTCGTGCTGGGATCGCTGCCGGGACTGCTGCTGGCGGCCGCGCTGCTGGTGCTGCCGACGCGCCCGGCTCGCGGACTGCCGCCCACCGCGCGGCGCCGGCGGGCGGGCCGGCCACCGGAGCGCTACGTCGCGGCGATCCTCCCGGCCACCGGTCTGCTGCTCGCGGTGCTGGTCTCACCGGCAGTGGGCGCGGTCGCCGTCAGCGGGTCGTCGGTGCTCTGGCTGCGTCGCCGCCGGCGCCGGCGACGACAGCACCGGCGGGCCGAGGGCGAGGCGATGACGACCGCGCTGGAGGTGCTCGTCGGCGAGTTGCGGGCGGGCGCCCATCCGGTGCACGCGTTCGCCACCGCCGCGGCCGAGTCCGCCGGCGCGGTGCGGCTCTCGCTGCAGGGGGTCGCCACCCGGGCCCGGTTGGGTGCCGACGTGGCGGCGGGTCTGCGCTGCGCCGCCGCCACCTCCCCGGTACCGGTGTACTGGGACCGGCTCGCGGTCTGCTGGCAGTTGGCGGGCGAGCACGGCCTGGCGATGTCGGCGCTGATGCGCGCCGCCCGGCGCGACATCGTCGACCGGCAGAGGTTCACCGACCGGGTCGAGGCCGGACTGGCCGGGGCCCGGGCCACGGCCACCATCCTCGCCGGGTTGCCCGTCCTCGGGGTGCTGCTGGGTCAACTCGTCGGTGCCGATCCGGTCGGTTTCCTGCTCGGCGGCGGGCTGGGGGGCTGGCTGCTGCTCGTCGGGGCCGTCCTGCTCGGGGCCGGGATCCTCTGGTCGGACCGGATCATCGACAGGCACGCACCATGATCGCGGCGGCGCTGCTGCTGGCCGTCGCGGTGCTGATCGCGGACCGACGGCCCGGGGCGCGACTGCGGGCGGGCGTCGCGGGCGAGGAGTCCGTCGCGGCCGGCGCCCACCGGGCCGCCGCCGCCGCCGACCCGCTGGCCGCCGCCTCCGCTCTCGACGTCCTGGCGGTGTGCCTGTCGGCGGGCATGGCGGTTTCGGCGGCGGCCGCCGCAACCGCGCCCTCGGCGCCGCCCGAGTTGGGCGCACTGCTGCAACGGGCGGCCGACCTGCTGCGGTTGGGCGCCGACCCGGAGACCGCCTGGTCGGTGGACGCCGCCCCGGTCGACCACCACTGCGAGGCGCTGGCCCGGCTGGCGCGCCGGTCGGCGTTGTCCGGCAGCGCCCTGGCGGGCGCCGTCGCCGAACTGGCCGAGCGCTCCCGGCAGGACGCCGCCCACGCCGCCGCGGCCGCCTCCGAGCGGGCCGGGGTCCTCATCGCCGGCCCGCTGGGTCTGTGCTTCCTTCCGGCCTTCGTCTGTGTGGGGGTGGTCCCCGTGGTCGCCGGGTTGGCCGCAGACGTCTTCACCGCGGGACTGCTGTGACCGCGGAGCTGTTCACCCGCCGCCCCGACAACCGAGGCCGGCGCATTCACGAGAGGAACGACGGTGTCAGACAAACAGACGGTGTCAGAAAAACACATGTCAGAAAACAAGAAGGCGACGAGAGTCGTTGCAGCGCTGCGGATCCGGCTATCCGGGTTGGCGGCCGACGAGTCGGGCATGTCCACCGTGGAGTACGCCATCGGCACCATCGCCGCCGCGGCGTTCGGCGCGATCCTCTACCAGGTCGTCACCGGCGACTCGATCGTCGGCGCGCTGACCGCGATCATCACTCGCGCACTCAACACCGGGGTGTAGGCGATGGCGGGTTCAGCACCGTGGAGGCCGCGCTGGCGATCGCCAGCCTGGTGGCGGTGCTGCTGGTGTGCCTCGCCGGTCTGGCGGCGCTGTCGACGCAGGTGCGCTGCATCGACGCCGCCCGCGAGGCGGCCCGGCTCGCCGCGCGCGGTGACGGTCGGGCGGTCATCGCGGCCCGCGCCGTGGCGCCGGGGGCGGCGGTGGACCTTCGCCGCGACGGTCCCTACGTGCGGGCCCGGGTCAGCACCCGCTCACCCGGGCTTGCCCTGTTTCCCGGGTTTGTCGTCGCCGCCGAGGCCGTCGCCGCTCTCGAGCGCTGACGCCGGCTCGGCGTCGGTGCTCGCGGCCGCCCTCGTCGCCGCGCTGGTGTCGGTGACCGCCGGGGGACTGGCGGTCGGCTCCGCCGTGGTCGCTCGGCACCGCGCTCAGGCGGCCGCCGACCTGGCCGCGGTGGCCGCGGCGGGAAAACTCCCGGGCGGACCGCTCCTCGCCTGCCGCGAAGCGCTTGCGGTGGCGGTGGCGATGCGCTCGGCGCTGGAGGGTTGTGACATCGACCGGCTCGACGTCGTGGTGCGCGTGTCGGTCCAGCCGGGCCGAATCGGCGGGCGGGCCCTGGCCTCGGCGCGAGCCGGTCCGGCCGACCTCGAGTGACCGCCGGCTAGCCCGGCTGTTCCCCGTCGGACTCCAAACCAGCGTCGGCGAGTTCCACCGCGGTGGGCGAGCGCAGCGTCACCAACCCGCCGTAGACGCCGTCTTCGAGTTCGATGCGGTTGATGGTGGCGTGGATCGGCACCCAGCCGCCGTCGTTTCCGGGCAGCCGCAACACCGCGGTGGTCATCCCGGTCTCCAGGTCGGCCCTCATCCGATCCGCGTAGTGGTCGCGGTCCTCGGGATGCATCTTGACCGGGTTTCGCCAGTCGAACAGGGGGCAGGGGTCATCGACCCACTTCAGCAGCGTCCAGTTCGCGAGGTTGACGATGGCCCGGTAGGCCCCTGGCTGGGCCAGCCCGTCGAGGATGCGCTGGGCCAGATGGTCGGGGGGAAGCGGTGTTTCGCCGACCTGCTCGACGATGTTCATCGACCGGGCGATCAGATGCTCGCTGCCGTCCTCGGCCTGCTCCAACATCGTGCGGCTGCACCACCCGACGCGGCGGAACTTCCCCTGTTTGTCGGTGAACCCCCACGTCGTGGCATAGGTCCGGCCCGGCGCGAAGTCGATTGTCCCGGCGAGGGTCTTGGCCTCGCCCGGGTTGACACTGCCGCTCGGGATGTCGTCGGCCAGCGGACGGTCGGTCAGTGGCTCCACCGACGGATCCATCCCGACGTTCTCCAGGAACTCGACGGTGGCGGTGCTCGTGCCGAGGGTCAGGTAGGTCTTCAGCGGACCGGGCATCGGGCGGTCGGGTGGCTCGGCGTCGGGGGTCCCGCACCACACGTGCACGCCGTGGATGCTGCCGTCGGGCATCTGGACCGGTTCGGTGCGGATCACCCGCTTGTTCTTCGGGGTGATGCTGGCCAGCCCGGCCCCGGCGGCGACGGTCTCGGTGATCGCGGTCTGGATCGCCGCGAGGTTGGGGCTGCGCCGCAGGAAGACGGCGATCGGAACGAAGTTCTTCATCTGCCGGCCCTGGGCGACGACCTCAGGTTGCTCGCCCAGGGTCTCGACCAGCAGCCACTCCTGGGTCACGGCCGTCAGCTTAGCCCTCGCGCGGCAGCGGTCCGGCCGAGTCGCTTTCGCCGTCGTTGTTGCGGGGCCACCCCGCGTCGGCGTAACTTACGGTCACGCCCCCGGGCTTGCCGACGGATCGCGTTGTCCGACCGTTCGTCTCAGTTGTCTCCTGCGTCGCGGCTGTCGACCGTTGTCGAGGGGTCGGTCGGCGGCCGCGTGTCAGGGCTGGCGCTTCCCAGCGCGGCGAGCACCAGCCGCAGCACGGCGAGCGCCCCGTCTTTGTCGAGGGGGTCGTTGCCGTTGCCGCACTTGGGTGACTGGACACACGACGGGCAGCCCCTCGGGCACTCGCACGCCCCGATCGCGTCGGCCGTCGCGCCGAGCCACACCGCCGCCGTGCGGTACCCGCGTTCGGCGAAACCCGCCCCGCCGGGATGCCCGTCGTAGACGAATACGGTGGGAAGTCCGTCCTCACCGGCCGCCGTCGACACCCCGCCGATGTCGCCGCGATCGCAACTGGCCACCAGCGGCAGCAGTCCGATCGCGGCATGCTCGGCGGCGTGCAGCGAGCCTGCGACGCGTTCGGGCCCAACACCGTTGCGCTGCAACGCCTCCGCGGTGACCGTGTACATCACGGCGGTGGTCGCCAGATTCTGGGCGGGCATGTCGAGTTCGACGAAGTCGATCACCTCACCGGAGGATCCCCGGCGCAGGTACCCGATCACCTGCCGGGTGACCGACACCGGCACCAGCCCCAGCGTCACGGCGCCGAAGTCGGTCCGCTCCCCGTCGGCGGTGACGGTGATGTCGGTGACCTCCCGGGCGAAGGTCGAGTAGCCGGGATCCTCGGCTCTGACCAGAGCGACGGACCGCTCGAGGTCGAGGGAGTCGACGACGTAGCTCTCGCCCTGGTGCAGATAGACCGCGCCGGGATGCACCGTCGCGGGCGCGCGCCCGGCTTCGGTGCTGCCCAGCAGCCGGCCGGTGTCGGCCTCGACGATCGCGACCGTGCCCCCCACCGCGCCGCGGATGTCCACCGCCCGGTGCGGGTCGACACCGGGGGCGGGGAAGTACTGTCCGCCGCGTCGGCGCAGCAGGCCCTCGGCCACCAGCGCCTCGGCCACCGCTTGGGCCGCCCCGTCGCGCAGCTCGTCGACGCCGACCGGCAACTCGGCGGCGGCGCAGAGCAGATGCGGCCCCAGCACGTAGGGATTGGACGGGTCGATGACGACGTGCTCGACCGGTCGTTCCAGCAGGGCCTGCGGGTGGTGCACCAGGTAGGTGTCCAGCGGATCGTCGCGCGCGATCAGCACCACCAGCGCCCCCTGCCCGCGTCGGCCCGAGCGCCCGGCCTGCTGCCAGAAGGACGCGACGGTGCCCGGAAAGCCGGCCAGCAGCACCGCGTCCAGCCCGGCGATGTCGATACCGAGTTCCAGGGCGTTGGTGGTGGCCACGCCCCGCAGCTCGCCGTCAGCCAGTGCCCGCTCCAGCAGCCGGCGGTCCTCGGCCAGGTAGCCGGCGCGGTAGGAGGCGACAGTGTCGGCCAGGTGCGGGGCGATGTCCTCAAGCCGGGAGCGGGTCCGCATCGCGGTCAGTTCAGCGCCCCGACGCGACCGGACGAAGGTGAGGGTGCGGGCGCCCTCGGCGACCAGATCGGCCATCATGCGGGCGGCCTCCGCGCCGGCGGAGCGCCGCACCGGCGCACCGTTCTCGCCGACGAGGTCGGCCAGCAGTTCCGGTTCCCACAGCGCGACCGTGCGGGCACCGTGCGGCGAACCGTCCTCGGTGATCTCGGCGACCGGCCGGCCTATCAGCCGGGACGCCGCCGCACCGGGGCAGGCAGTCGTGGCGCTGGCGAAAATCACCGTCGGGCCGGGGCTGCCGCTCGGGGCGTAGCGTCGGCACAGCCGCAGCAGACGTCGCAGTACCAAAGCCACATGGGAGCCGAAAACCCCTCGGTAGCAATGGCATTCGTCGACCACGATGAACCGAAGCCCGCGCAGGAACACGGCCCACCGGGCGTGCCGGGCAAGCAGTGCCACATGCACCATGTCGGGATTGGAGAACACCCAGCGCGACCGCTCCCGGGCGAAGGCGCGAACCTCGGGGGAGGTGTCGCCGTCGAAGGGTGTCGGGGCCGCGTCGGCCAGACCCGGCACCGACGCACACAGAGCGTGGGCGGCGCGCAGCTGGTCGTGGCCCAGAGCCTTGGTCGGCGAGAGGTAGAGCGCCCGCGCCCGCGGGTCACGCGCCAGCGCGTCGAGGATGGGCAGCTGGAAGGCGAGCGACTTGCCCGACGCGGTGCCCGTGCTGATCACCACGTCCTGCCCGGAGTGCGCCAGGTCGGCCGCGGCGAGCTGATGCGACCAGGCGGTGGTGATCCCCAGGTCGGCCAGCGCCCCGCGCACCTCCGCGGCGACCCACGGCGACCACGGGGCGGGCCGGGCCTGCCGGGCGGGGATCTCCGCGACGTGGCGCAGCGGACCCTCGGCCGCGGTCCCCGGGCCATCGCAGATGCCGGCCAGCAGCGCACCGCCGAAACTCACAGCCACCGGGAACCCTCCGAGATCCGCACCTCTGTCGGGAACCAATTGTCCCCCGGACTGTCCCTGGCGGCACCGGACGTGGTTGGATAGAGGTGGTCGCAGCTTCTGTGCTCGTGCTCGTCACTCGCAGGATCGACGTTGCGGTCGCGGTTCCTGCGAGGGTCTGTAGGTCGGATTGATCCGGCTAATCCACGAAGGATTGCGGTCGGAACCGGCCCGACGCTCCGGAACATCGGAGCGCCGCCCCCGGGAAAGAGAAGGAAAGTACGAAAAATGCCACAGGGGACTGTGAAGTGGTTCAACGCGGAGAAGGGCTTCGGCTTCATCGCGCCAGAGGATGGATCCGCCGACGTGTTTGTCCACTACACGGAAATCCAGGGATCGGGATTCCGAACCCTTGAAGAGAATCAGCGGGTCGAGTTCGAGGTAGGTCAGAGCCCCAAGGGGCCCCAGGCCATGGGCGTGCGCTCCATCTGAGTCCACGCAAGCAAAACACCCCCGCACTCCCTTCGGGCAGCGCGGGGGTGTTTTCGTAGGGCGACGGCGGCTCGCCGAACGGGGCGGGCGCCCGCGCTGGCCTACTGTCAAGCTGTGAGCCAGCTCTCCTTCTTCTCCGCCGAGTCGGTGCCGCCCGCGGTCACCGATCTCACCGGGGTGCTGGCAGCGGCCGGTCAGGTCGTCACGGTCGGCGGGGGAGCCCGGCTGTCGGTGGTCGTCGCCGCCGTCTGGCGGGCGGCCGCGCTGGCCGAGATGATGACCGCGGTCGGTCTGCAGGCGGAGATCACCCGCACCGACGAGCACACCCCACTGGTGCGCACCGCCGTCGACCCGCGGCTGGTCGGGATCGCCGCGGAATGGACCCGCGGTGCGGTCAAAACCGTGCCACCGCGCTGGCTGCCGGGCCCCCGGGAGCTGCGGGCCTGGACCCTCGCGGCCGGCGAACCCGACGCCGACCGCTACCTGCTGGGCCTGGACCCACACGCCCCGGACACCCACTCGCCGCTGGCGTCGGCCCTGATGCGGGTGGGCATCGCACCGACCCTGATCGGCACCCGGGGGGCCCGGCCCGCGCTGCGGATCAGCGGCCGGCGGCGGCTATCGCGGCTGGTGGAGAACGTCGGCGACCCCCCCGAGGGCCCCGAGGCGGAGGCGGCCTGGCCCCGCGTCTGAATCGCGCGTCCCGGGGAGTCGGTTTGCGCGCGCCGGTACGGGGGTGCGAGATTGTCAGATGCCTGGGTGCAGCGCAGGCCGAACGGGACGAAAGCACAGAACGGGAGCTCAGGCGCAGTTGGCTGACGACGATCGGCCCGAGGCAGAGGGCAGCGGGCGCGACAACGGCAATGTCCGGCGGCTCGTCATCGTCGAGTCGCCCACCAAAGCGCGCAAAATCGCCGGCTACCTGGGCCCCAACTACGTCGTGGAGTCCTCCCGCGGGCACATCCGCGACCTGCCCCGGGTTGCCGCCGACGTGCCGGCCAAGTTCAAGTCCGAGCCGTGGGCACGGCTGGGGGTCAACGTCGACCACGACTTCGAGCCGCTCTACGTCGTCAGCCCGGAGAAGAAGGCGACCGTCAGCGAACTGAAGAGTCTGCTCAAGGACGTCGACGAGCTCTACCTGGCCACCGACGGCGACCGGGAGGGCGAGGCCATCGCCTGGCACCTGCTGGAGACGCTCAAGCCGCGCATTCCGGTCCGGCGGATGGTGTTCCACGAGATCACCGGCCCGGCGATCCGTGCGGCGGCGGAATCCCCGCGCGAGCTGGACAGCGACCTGGTCGACGCCCAGGAGACCCGCCGGATCCTGGACCGGCTCTACGGCTACGAAGTCAGCCCGGTGCTGTGGAAGAAGGTCGCGCCGAAGCTTTCCGCCGGCCGGGTCCAGTCGGTGGCGACGCGCATCATCGTCCAGCGCGAACGGGAGCGGATGGCGTTTCGCAGCGCCGGCTACTGGGACGTGCTGGCCGAACTGGACGCCAGCGTATCCGACCCCGACGCCAGCCCGCCCCGGTTCACCGCCCGGCTCGTCGCCGTCGACGGCAAGCGGGTCGCGACCGGACGCGACTTCGACCCCCAGGGGGCGGTGCGCAAACCCGGCGAGGTGGTCGTGCTCGACGAGCAGGCGGCCACGTCGCTGGCGGCCGGCTTGGAGGGGGTCAGCCTGGCGGTGGCCTCGGTGGAGGAGAAGCCCTACACCCGCCGCCCCTATCCGCCGTTCATCACCTCCACCCTGCAGCAGGAGGCCGGCCGCAAGCTTCGCTTCAGCTCGGAGCGCACCATGAGCGTCGCCCAGCGGCTCTACGAGAACGGCTACATCACCTACATGCGGACCGACTCCACGACGCTGTCGCCGACCGCGATCGATGCCGCCCGCAATCAGGCCCGCCAGCTCTACGGCGACGAGTACGTGCACCCCTCGCCGCGGCAGTACACCCGCAAGGTCAAGAACGCCCAGGAGGCGCACGAGGCGATCCGGCCCGCCGGAGACACCTTCGCCACCCCCGGTGCGCTGCACGCCGAACTCGATTCCGACGGGTTCCGGCTCTACGAGCTGATCTGGCAGCGCACGGTCGCCTCGCAGATGGCCGACGCCCGCGGCACCACGCTGAGCCTGCGGATCGCCGGCCAGACCGCCGAGGGCCGGCAGGCCACCTTCGCCGCCAGCGGCCGCACCATCACCTTCGCGGGGTTCCTCAAGGCCTACGTCGAGACCGTCGATGAACTCGCCGGCGGCGAGGCCGACGATGCCGAGAGCCGGCTGCCGCAGCTGCGGCAGGGCCAGAGCGTGGCGGCGACGAGGCTGACCCCCGACGGCCACACCACCACTCCGCCCGCCCGGTTCACCGAGGCGTCGCTGATCAAGGCGCTCGAGGAGCTGGGCATCGGCCGCCCCTCGACCTACTCCTCGATCATCAAGACGATCCAGGACCGCGGCTATGTGAACAAGAAGGGCAGCGCGCTGGTGCCGTCCTGGGTGGCGTTCGCCGTGACCGGACTGCTCGAGCAGCACTTCGGGCGCCTGGTCGACTACGACTTCACCGCCGCCATGGAGGACGAACTCGACGAGATCGCCAACGGCCACGAGCAGCGGACCAACTGGCTGCACAACTTCTACTTCGGCGGCGAGCACGGCGTTCCGCATTCGATCGCCCGGGCCGGCGGACTCAAGAAACTGGTCGGGGTCAACCTCGAGGGCATCGACGCGCGGGAGGTCAACTCCATCGCGCTGTTCGACGACGCCGACGGCAGACCGATCTATGTGCGGGTCGGCAAGAACGGCCCGTACCTCGAGCGGATGATCCCCGGCGAGGACGGCGAACCGACCCCGCAGCGGGCGAACCTCAACGACGCGATCACCCCCGACGAGTTGACCCTGGAACTCGCCGAGACCCTCTTCGCCACGCCGCAGGAGGGCCGCGTACTCGGCGTCGACCCGGCGACCGGTCACGAGATCGTCGCCCGCGACGGCCGCTACGGACCGTACGTGACCGAGGTGCTGCCCCCGCTGCCGGAGCCGCCGGACGACGGTGACGCGGCGCCGAAGAAGTCCAAGAAGCCCACCGGTCCCAAACCCCGCACCGGGTCACTGCTCCGGTCCATGGACCTGGAATCGGTCACCCTGCAGGACGCGCTCAAACTGCTGTCACTGCCGCGTGTGGTGGGCACCGATCCGCAGACCGGCGAGGAGATCACCGCCCAGAACGGGCGATACGGTCCATACCTCAAGCGCGGCACCGACTCCCGGTCACTGGCCACCGAGGATCAGATCTTCGAGATCGACCTGTCCGAAGCGCTGCGGATCTACGCCGAACCCAAGCGCCGGGGCGCCCGGGGTGCGGCCGCGCCGCCGTTGCGCGAACTCGGCGTGGACCAGGCCTCGGGCCGGCCGATGGTGGTGAAGAACGGCAGGTTCGGGCCGTACGTCACCGACGGTGAGACCAATGCGAGTCTGCGCAAGGGCGACGACGTGGCGACCATCACCGACGAGCGCGCGTCCGAACTGCTGGCCGACCGGCGCGCCCGCGGCCCGGTCACGCGGACCGCCAAGAAGACAGCCCGCAAGAAGGCCCCGGCCAAGAAGCGCTGACCGGGTCGCCCGTTCAGACCCTCTCGTCGACGGTCGCCATCGTCAGCGGTCGGGCAAGTTGGGTGGGCGCGGTGCGGCCGCGCAGTTCGACGACTTCGCCGACCTCCCAGCACAGTGCCTCGGCATCCGGTGCGCCGCTGACGGTGATCGCCGACGCGAGCACATGGCCGTGCTCGAGTTTGGCCAGTTCGGTCAACCGGGCGGCCTCGTTGACCGGGTCGCCGATCACGGTGTACTCGAATCGGGCCTGCGCCCCCACGTGGCCGGCGATCGCCCGCCCGGCCGAGACGCCGATGCCGAACTCGGTCTGGCCCAGCGCCCCGATCAGCTCGTCGTGCAGCTCCCGGGAGGCCGCCAGCGCCGCCCCGGCGGCGTCGGGATGCTCCAGCGGGGCGCCGAAAATGCACAGCGCGGCGTCGCCCTGGAACTTGTTGACGAACCCGCCGTGGCGCTGCACGGTCTCGACGACGATCCGGAAGAAGTCGTTGAGCAGTCCGACGACCTCACCCGGCGGGCGGGTCGCGGCCAATTGCGTCGAGCCGACGAGGTCGATGAACAGCACCGCGACGTCGCGCTCCTGACCGCCCAACTCGGTGCCGCGTTCGAGGGCGCGCCGGGCGACGTCCTCGCCGACGTAGCGCCCGAACAGGTCCCGCAGCCGCTGGCGCTCGCTGAGTTCGCGAACCATGTCGTTGAAGCCGGCCTGCAGCAAGCCCAGTTCGGTGGCGTCGTAGATCTGCATGTGGGCGTTGTAGTTCCCGCGCTGGACCTCACCGAGGGCCCACCGCAGCTGGCGCAGCGGGTCGGCGATCGCCATCGACGACAGCACGTTGCCGAACAGGCCGACCAGCAACGCCGCGACGGCCATCAGCAGCACCGGCCCGAACAGGCTGTCCGCCGACACCTCCAGCAGGGAGAACTTGGCGGCGGAAATGGAGAGCACGATCATCAGCAGCGGCACCCCGGTGGACAGCATCCAGGTCAGCACCAGCCGCAGCACGACCCCCGGGCGGCGGAAACCCACGGGCGTTCCGCCGCGCAGCGCCGCGACGGCCACCGGCCGCAGCACCCGCTCGGACTGCAGGTATCCGATGATCGCCGTCGCGGTCGCGCCCAGCAGGGTCGCCGCGGCCAGTACCGGTGCGACGTGGCTGGCGACCGGCCAGCTCAGCCCGATGAACACCACCGAACCGATCACCCAGTTGACCATGCTGATCAGCACCCGGTAGGCGGGCATTCGCAGCGCCCGCAGCCGGGCCTGCTCGAAGACGGCCGGGTCGTCGTCGGTCAGTTGCTCGTCCTGCCGTTGCCAACGGAATACCGGCACCAGCAGGCGCAGGCTGATGACGGTGCCGGCGGTGAAGGCCGCGAGGATGTAGCCGAGCAGGACCACCAGATTCGTTGTCGGCAGGTCCTGAAGCCGGAGCCGGTCGGCGGGGGGCAGACCGAATCGGAGGAAGCCGAGTACCAGCAGGGCGCCGATGATGTCGGCCTGCAGGATGCCCAGCGAAAACACCGGCCAGGGTGTGCGCGCGAGCCAGCGAACGAAGTCCCGGATCCGCTTGCGCGTGGCCGGCGCGCTGTTCACCCGCTCACCGTAGCGGCCCCGTCGCGAGGTCGGGGTGGCGCAGTACTGTCGATAGCGATGGCAGAGGTTTTCGCGCGGCTGCTGGGACAGGGCGCGGTCGCGGCGGAGTTGGTGGCCGCGGCCACCGCGGCGCGCGATACCCGCGGTCAGCACGGCGACGGCACGGCGGCGCCCGGCGCCATGACCCACGCCTGGCTGTTCACCGGGCCGCCCGGGTCGGGCCGCTCGGTCGCCGCGCTGTGCTTCGCCGCCGCGCTGCAGTGCACCGCCGACGGCGAACCCGGCTGCGGGCGCTGCCGGGCCTGCACCTCGACTTTGGCCGGCACCCACGCCGACGTCCGCCGGATCGTCCCGGAGGGTCTGTCTATCGGGGTCGACGAGATGCGGTCGGTGGTGGCGACGGCGGCACGCCGGCCCAGCACCGGCCGCTGGCAGGTCGTCGTCATCGAGGACGCCGACCGGTTGACCGAAGGTGCGGCGAACGCGCTGCTGAAGGTCGTCGAGGAACCGCCTCCGCTGACCGTGTTCCTGCTGTGCGCCCCCTCGGTGGACCCCGCCGACGTGGCGGTCACGCTGCGCTCGCGGTGCCGCCATGTGCCCCTGGTGACCCCGACGCCGGCGGCGATCGCGCGGGTCCTCGTCGACGTCGACGGCATCGGCGAGCAGGAGGCGCGCTGGGCGGCGGTGGTCAGCGGCGGCCACGTCGGCCGGGCGCGACGGCTGGCGACGGACCCCGACGCCCGCGCGCGCCGGGCCGGCGCGCTGGATCTGGCCCGCGACGCGGCGACGCCGCAGCGCGCCTACGCGGCCGCCGAGGAACTGGTCGCGGCTGCCGAGGCGGAGGCCCGCGCGCTGACCTCCGGACGCGACGAAGCCGAGACCGAGGAGCTGCGCACCGCGCTGGGTGCCGGGGGCACTGGCAAGGGGACCGCCGGGGCGCTGCGGGGCGCCGCCGGCGCCCTCAAGGATCTGGAGCGCCGCCAGAAATCCCGGCAGACCCGGGCCTCGCGGGACGCCCTGGACCGGGCGCTGATCGACCTGGCCTCCTTTTTCCGGGACGCGCTGATCGCCGCGGCCGCCGGCGCCGAGGGCCGGGGCCAGCCGGGGGTGGCGGCCAACCATCCCGACATGGCGGAGCGGACCGCCGCGCTGGCCGCGGCGGCGTCGCCGCAGCGGCTGCTGCGCTGCATCGAGGCCGTGCTTGTCTGCCGGGAGGCGCTGGCGGCCAACGTCAAGCCCAAGTTCGCCGTCCACGCACTGGTCGCCGCGGTGGGCGAAGCCCTCGAGCCCGCGGGCTGAGCGGGATCGGGGTATAAACTGCCCTTTGCTGTGTGCCAGGCCGCCTTAGCTCAGTCGGCAGAGCGATTCACTCGTAATGAATAGGTCGGGGGTTCGATTCCCCCAGGCGGCTCGCTTGTGATCTGTCACGCCGCTGCGGCGTTTCTTTCAGCAATGAGGCCCGCTCTCCGCTAGAGTCTGGTCCGGTCTCAGGTTTTCTCAGACGCCCCGAGACCCCCGTTAGGCCCGGCCTGCCGAGCCGAGCGGGTCTGACCAGAGGTTTCAGCCAGGAAGGGCCCGGCAAACTTTTTTCAACTTTCTTGCCCAAACCCCTAGACACTCAGGTTTCACTCAGGTAACTTTCAGAAATCGCTCAGCGCGACCCGCGCCGGGTACTACCTCGGAAGGACGAGACCATGCAGATCTCACTTCGTTCGCAGATGATCGCGGGCGCCGTCGCCGTGGTCGGCGCCAGCGCCGTCGCGATGACCCCCGTAATGGCCAACGGTGCCGGCTTGCCGGTGCTGTCGGCCTCGCCGGCTGTTTCTCTGTCGGCGTTCGCAAACCCGATCGACGCCCTGCTCGGCGTCGTGGGGGTGACCGGCCAGTACCTGCTGTCCACCGCTTACGGCTCCGGCGCAGGGGGCGCCGCGTTGAACTGGCCGGCGTCGGGCATCGGCGCGGTGCTCAACGACACCATCCTGCCGCTGACTCCGAGTGCTCTGATCCCCGCCGGGGCGCCGGGCTACCAGGCGGTCGGCATCGTGGGTCAGCTTCTTGCCGACCCGCTGCCGGTGGCGCGGCAGTTCGTCGACAACCTGGTCGGGTACGGCAACTCGCTGCTGGCGGCCGGGCTGTCGGTGGCGGGTGACTTCTCCGACATCCTGTGGAGCATCCCGGCCACCGCGGTGACCGTGGTGCTGGACCTGCTCTCGCTGGACATCAACGCGGCGATCGCCGCCATCACCGGGGCGGTCTCGGCGGCGGTGGCCTCGGTCAACAGCGCCGTCAACACGGTCATCACCGCCGCGAACAACCTGGTGGCCTCGGTCATCAACAACGCCACCGCGGTTCTCGACACGATCGTCGAGGTGGCTCCGACCCTGGTGACCGCGACCACCGCGCAGGTCGGGTACCTGTTCACCAAGGTGCAGACCTACATCAACAACGTGGTCACGGCGGTCTCCTCCTTCGATGTGGAGGCGGTCTGGAACACGGTGGTCGTCGACTTCCTCAGCGTGGCGGGGCTGCCCGGCGATGTGCTGAATCTGACCGCCGGTGCCGGCGTGCAGGTCGGCCCCAACCCGCTGACGCAGTTCATCCCGAGCATCCGCACCGAGGGCCAGGCCGCCAGCTACGCGGTGGCCTACGCCCTGGAGTCGGGAACTGCTCCGCTGCCGCCGCCGTCGGCGGTCGAGGCGGCACCGGCGGCTGCGGCTCCGACTGCGGCTGAGGTCAAGGTCGCGGTGGACGCCGGTCCGGCGACCGTGGCTGCCGACAGCGGTGCTTCGGAGGCGGCGGCTGCCGACTCCGGCGGTGCCGGTGACGGCGCGGCCTCCGGTGGCGCGGATGCGCCGGCGGCTTCGGATGCCGGTTCGGCCGGTGGCTCGGAGTCGGCGGCTGCCCCCGCGGGCGGTTCGTCGAAGGCCAAGGCCAAGGCCGGGGCGACGCGCTCGGCGCGCTGAGTCCCCGGGTCCGACAGGCCGGCCCACTAGACCGGCCCCTTAGACCGGCCCACTAGACCGGCCCCTTAGACCAAGGCGCCCCCCTTCCGCCGAAGGGGGGCGTCTTGCTGTCGGTGTTGCTGTCGGTGTTGCTGTCCATGCCCGAACCGCGGGGCGGGCCGTAGGCTCGGGTCGTGCCCCGGGCAGCGCGCGATAAGAACGGTCACGCACCGAAGGTGTGCGTGACCTGCGGGCGGCCGTTCGAGTGGCGGCGCAAGTGGGCGCGGGACTGGGAGAACGTGCGCTACTGCGGGGAGCGGTGCCGCCGGTCGGGCTGATCTGGGTAAACGGCAACATGTCAGACCCCGCGGGCATCATGGCGACTGTGTATGACTCAACCCCGCCCCTGCCTGCCGACTCCTCCGATCTCGCCGATCTCGCCGACCCGGTCGGCGCTGTCGTCGCCGTGGATCTGTCGCGACTGTTCGTGCGGCTTTGTTTGAGCTGGGCGGAACCGATGGTCGGTGAACTTGCCGCGCGGGAGGTGACGCTGCGCCAGCCCGGCGGCACCGCGCTGATGAACAGGCTCCTGGTCCAGCGGTTTTACCGCCGCATGGACCCTGAGGTTTTCTCCCAGTTCAGCCGGTGTGTGCCGCTGCCGCACGCCGCCCGCGCACTGGCCCGTGCCGAGGAGGCGCTGCGCGAGCAGTTCGGGTTGGTCGTCGAGATCGCGGTGGCCAACCTCCTCGACCGGGGCCGGGACGCGGCCATCCAGTTGATCGCGATCGCGGCCACGGTGGCGGGCCGCGACGTGCGGACCCTGCTCGCGGAGATCATCGCCGAGAGCCGGGACTGAACGCAGACGACCGGGTCCGGCGCCGCGTGGCGGATCAGCGCGGTGCGAGGAAGCCCACCGGGCCCGCGGCCACACACACCGACAGCCCGTCGGTCGCCGCCCGCACGCCGACCGCCTCGCCCGCCCCGGACAGGCGCACGTACACCCGGTTCAGCCCCGGCTTGACCGGCACCTTGGACTCCGCGCCCGTCGCCAGCGCCATCAGCACGCTGCCGTCGGTGTTGGCCAGGTAGTTGATCTCGGCGGTCCAGTCGGCCGGCAGCAGCGGACCATCCAGAGGCATGCGTGCCGGGGCGTCCGGTTGGATCAGGTATCCGCACTGCGGCGCGGGCCCGGGCAGGATCCGGCGCACCCAGGTCACGTCGGCGTCGAGAAGCCCGCCCGCCGAGTCGAGCATCCGCAACCTGTCGGTGTGGTCGGCGAACGGGGGCCGCTCGGCCAGCAGTGCGAACAGATGGCTGGCCAGGTTCTCCGGCCGGACCACCCGCGCCAGGATCAGCGGGTCGACCTCCTGGTCGAGCAGCGGGGACTCCTGCTGCCGCGCGGCGGCGGCGAGGCTGTCGACCGCGTTGGTCAGGTAGGCCTTGGTCGGGTTGTCCTGCCAGCTGGCCAGAAAGGTCCGGGTGGAAACCAGGCTGCTGGCCACGAAAGCCGCGGTAAGGCCCGCGACGGCAAAGGTGCGCTGTCGAGACGAAAACCGTTGCGCCCGAGTGCGATACGGCGCACACATGCCGACCGCGGCCAGCAGCGCGAGCACCACAACGAGATCGGGCAGGTAGCGCAGCGTCTGGGCGAGTTCCAGCGCGGTGAAGGCCGAGGATCGCATCAGGTAGATCGGAACCTGGCAGAGCGCGACGTAGCCGACGGCAGCCAGCCACAGCACCCCGATGCGCCGTTTGACCGCCATCGAGACGACCACCGCCGCCAGCAGCGCCGCCCAGCCCAGGATCATCGCGGCCGGCGGCGGCACCGCCCAGGGCGAAGCCGGCGCCCACCGCTGCCACTGCCACGGTCCGCCGATCAGGCCCGGCACGATCCCGTGGGTCACCGAGCGGCTCAGCAGGTCCCACGTCATCGGCAGGTCGAAGCTCCACCGGCGTTGGTCGACCACGACGAGGTAGAGCACCAGCCATGCCGCCGTCACACCCAGGGCGCCCACCCACAGCCGCAGGCCCCGGCGCCACACCGTCCGCACGCAGTGCGGGTCGCCCCGCACGTGGCTCAGCAGTACCGCCACCCCGAAGGCCACCACGGGGATCACCGCCGACTTCTCGAAGAACAGCAACCCGACCAGGTAGGCCAGCAGGGCCGTCGCGGCGTAGCGCTGGTTGCCGGTGCGAACGAGCAGCACCGCATCCGCGGATGCCCATGCCATCGCCGCCAGCATGGGCAGACTGTTCAGCGCGGCGGCCCACCACGCGAACCCCGGCACGCCCAGCGGGGTGAACAGCGCAAAGCACAGCGGCGCCAGCAGCGCCGGCCGCCAGCCGAGGATCACGTACAGCGCGCGCAGCAGCGCCAGCGATGCCGCGAGCCCGAGCACCACCATGCTCACCGCCGGCCAGGTCCACACCAGCGGGGCCGCACGGATGATCAGTCCGCCGAGCAGGAATCCCCCCGGCATCACGTGACCGTCGTGGTCGTCGAACAGATACGGCAGCGACAGCAGCGGGTGCGTTCCGGCCCGGCCCACCAGGATCAGGTCATCCCAGTAGAAGTATCCGCCGAACGCCAGCCACGCCCGGAGAATCGTCTGCAGCCCGATCGCGGTCAGCGCGACCGCGGCGACCGGGGGTACGCGCGCGGCGGTGCGGACGGCCATCGCCACGACTGTACGGGCGGTGATCGGCGCTGCGTATGGTGGAGCGGATGCGGACCCTGGTCACCGGCGCGGCCGGCTTCATCGGCTCCACCCTGGTCGACCGCCTGCTGGCCGACGGGCACTCGGTGGTCGGAGTGGACGACCTGAGCTCTGGCCGGGAGGCGAACCTCGGCCACGCCCGCACCCATGACGGCTTCAGTTTCACGCAGGCCGACATCGTCACCGTTGATCTGATCGGTCTGCTGGCCGAGGTCAAGCCCGAGGTGGTCTACCACCTTGCCGCACAGATCGATGTGCGGCGCTCGGTGGCCGATCCGGAGTTGGATGCGACGGTCAACGTGGTGGGCACCATCCGGCTGGCCGAGGCGGCGCGGCGGGCCGGGGTGCGCAAGGTGGTGAACACGTCCTCGGGCGGCTCCATCTACGGCGTCCCGCGCAACTACCCGACCAGCGAGTCGGTTCCGCCCGACCCGGCATCACCGTACGCGGCGGGCAAGGTCGCCGCCGAGACGTATCTCAACGCCTTTCGCCACCTCTACGGCCTGGACTGCTCGCATATCGCGCCGGCGAATGTCTATGGACCCCGGCAGGATCCGCACGGCGAAGCGGGTGTCGTCGCGATCTTCACCCAGGCCCTGCTGGCCGGCAGACCCACCACCGTGTTCGGCGACGGCGGCAACACGCGCGACTACGTCTACGTCGACGACGTCGTCGACGCGTTCGTGCGGGCCTCCGGATCGGCCGGGGCCGGTCAGCGGTTCAACGTCGGCACCGCGGTGGAGACCAGCGACCGCGATCTGCACACCGCGGTGGCCGCGGCCGTCGGCGCCGCCGACGAACCGGAGTTCGCCCCGCCCCGGCTGGGCGACCTCAGGCGATCCTGCCTGGACGTGCGCAAGGCCGAGATGGTGCTGGGCTGGCGTCCCCGGATCCGCCTCGCCGAGGGGTTGCGCAGCACCGCCGAGTACTTCCGCACCGCGGATTGCTGACCAGCCGACCTCAGCGTTCCGGGACGCGGGCGCTCTGCAACGCCACCGCCCGCGCGAGCCGGGCGTAGCGCAACTCCAACTCCTTGAAGCGCAGATAGGTGCTCAGCGTGGTGAACACGAAGGCGATGATCAGCGCGTAGAACAACAGATCGGTCCCACGGTCGACGCCCAGCCAGTTGGCGACCACGGTGGTGTCGTCCGGACGCAGGATGGCGTAGATCGCTGCGATGACGAACAGCAGATAGCCGACCTTCACCCACGCCTTCGCCTTGGCGTCGGTGCGCGACCGCAGCAGGTAGACCAGCAGGGTGACGACGGCGGTGATGAGCAGCACCTGAATCCAGTTCACCGGCGCATCCTCCTTCGCAACAATCCGTCGAAAACGATGTTGACTCCGTTGAGCAGGGGTTGGCCCTTGGCGAGCGAATAGTCGGTGTAGAGGATCTCGACCGGTTCCTCGGCCACCCGCCAGTGGTTTTCGTCGATGAGTTTGACGAACTCGCCGGCATGGCTCATCCCCGCCATCGCCAGATTGAGGTGATCGGCGACGGTGCGGTTGAACACCCGCAGCCCGTTGTGCGCGTCGGTCAGGCCGAGTCGGCGACTGCTCGCACTCAAGGCCGCGGCCGCGCGCAGCAGGATCCGCTTGAGCGGCGGTGTGGCACCGGCGGTCGGCCCGGCGAAGCGGGTCCCGATCACGATGTCGACGTCGCCCCGTGCCAGCCGGCCGAGCATCGCGGTGAGGTCGGCCGTCCGGTGCTGCCCGTCGGCGTCGAAGGTCGCGAACACCGCCGCGCCCGCTTGGCCGCGGGCATACTCGACGCCGGTCTGAATCGCCGCACCCTGGCCCAGGTTCACCGGATGGATCACGACGTGGGCACCCGCACGCAGCGCGACGTCGGCGGTGTCGTCGGTGCTGCCGTCGTCAACGCACACCACGTGCGGGTAGACCGATCGCAACTCGCCGACGACGTCGCCGATGATCTGTGACTCGTTGAAAGCCGGGACGATGATCCAGACGCTGGCCGTGTCGATGCCCACAAACTACACGCCGGGTTCCCCGTCCCGGCGGATCTCCCTGCTCAGCCAGTGCGGGCCAGGGCGGCCAGATGCACGCCCATTCCCACCATCGGCCCGCACAGCAGGGCGACGACGGTCCTGGTCTGTAGGTCGGCGGGCAGCGTCAGCAGCAGGGTGGCGGCCACCGTCGCCCCGACCCAGCCCAGCGCGTAGGCCCGATGCAGCGCGGCTGCCACGGTCGCCGCTCCGGTCAGCGTCAGGAGGGCGATCGACACCGCACCGGCGGTGAGCCATGCCAGCAGGGCGCTGTCTGCGGAGTAGTCCGCGCCGAAGCCGACCCGCAGCAGCCAGGGCCCGATCAGTGCGGCCGCGACCACACCGGCCACCCCGATCGCCAGGATCACCCCGGCCGGGGGAAGCAGCGCCCGCACCCGCGCGCGGCGGTGATCGACGAAGTACACGATCAGGTTGCCCTGCATGGCGGTCAGCGGCACCAGCAGGGGTGCCCGGGTCAGCGTGACCGCCAGGATCACCACGCCGCCGGCGGCACCCAGTTGGGCCGAAGTCGCCTTGAGCAGAACCGGGAATCCCATCACCAGGATCGCGCTCGCGCCGGCGGCGGCGATCGAATGCGACGCGCCGCGAAGATACGCCGAAGGCGTGACGGGTGTCGACAGCCGCGCCGCCTGCCGCGCCCCGGCCGACACCGCCAGCAGCAGGATCCAGGCCACCGCACCCCCGACGGTCGCCCAGAGGAATCCGGCCAGACCCCAGCCCGCGCGGTAGGCCACCGCCGCCAGGGTCAACCTGATGACCGCGTCGGTCACCATCAGCGATCCGTACGACGTCCAGCGTCCGGTGCCGGCGAGCATTCCCAGAAGCGTTGCGTGAAAACAGAATCCGGCAAGTCCCGCCGAGAGCAGTCCGACCGACAGCGACCGCGCATCGGCGAAGACGTAGTGCGCCCACATGCCGGATGTGGCGGCGATGAACACCGCCGCCGCCAGCCCGACCCCGGCGGCCACCGCCATCGGGCGGGTCCGCCGGGGCGCGTCGGCGGCGATCCGGTCACCCAGCCTGACCTCGCGGGCGGCCTCCTGCAGCAATCCGTTGGCCGCACCGGTGACCAGACCGAAAGCGCCCCAGAACACCGCGAACACCGCGAATCCGGCCGGCTCGAGTTGCCGGGCGGCCAGATAGAGCACCGCGTAGCCGCACACCGCGGTGACGACGGTGGCCAGACCGACCCGGGCGACGCTGCCCCGCGTCGCCGGACCGGCGGCGGCGTCGTCGGGGCTCAGCCCGGGGACGCCGGCGTCGGTCACAGCGGCGGGACCCCGGTCGAATACAGCCAGGCATCCCACAGCGGACGCAACGGCACCTCGGCGAACTTCGCGGCCAGGCCGGTGAAGTCGTCCGTGACGACCGTGGAGTGCCGGTAGCGGGTGGTCCACTCGCGCAGCAGCGCGAAGAAACTCGTGTCGCCGATGAGGCCGCGCAGGGCATGCAGGGTCAGTGCGCCGCGTTTGTACACCCAGTCGTCGAACATGTGCCGGGGACCCGGGTCGGAGAGCAGCAGGGCCGGCGGCGCGGCCACCAGCCGCTGATGGTGCTGGCGGGCGAGATCCGCGGCAGTGGGCCCCCCGGAGTTCTCCGACCACAGCCACTCCGCGTAGCAGGCGAATCCCTCGTGCAGCCAGATGTCGCGCCAGCGGCGAACGGTGACGCTGTTGCCGAACCACTGATGAGCCAACTCGTGGGCGACCAGCCGCTCCGAGCCGCGGCTGCCGTCGCAGTGGTTGGCCCCGAAGATGGAGATGCCCTGCGCCTCCAGGGGGATGTCCAGCACGTCGTCGGTGACCACGACCGTGTAGCCGTTGGCCAGCGGGTAGGGCCCGAAGAGCTTGATGAAGACCTTCATCATCTGCGGCTGGCGGGCGAAGTCGTGGGAGAAGTTGGCCCGCAGCCGTTGGGGCAGAACGGCCCGCATGGCCACCGGCGCCTTGGGCAGCTGGTGGCTCTCGTAGAGGCCGATCTGCAGCGTGATCAGGTACGGCGACGTCGGCTCGGATTGTTCGTAGGTCCACTCGGTCTGCGCCGCGCGCACCCGCCGCGCGATCAGCTCCCCGTTGGACACCGCTCGGTAGGGGCTGTCGGTGGTGATGCGGATCCGGTAGCTGGCCTTGGCACTGGGATGGTCGTCGCAGGGGAACCACGACGGTGAACCGTTGGGCTGGCCGGCGACCAGCACACCGTTGGCCAGCTCTTCGAATCCGACTTGGCCCCACGGGGACGGGACCGGACGGGGTGTCCCGCCGTAGCGGATGGCGATCGACAGCACCGAGCCGGCCGGCAGAGCGGTCGCCAGCCGGATCCGCAGCTTGCCGTCGCCGGTGGAGTAGCGCAGCGGCCTGCGCCCGTTGACCGCCACTTTGGCGACCGTCAGATTGTCGGCGAGATCCAGGGTGAAGGACTGCAGAGAGGCCAGGGTCACGGCCGTGATCGTTGCGGCACCGGCGAGCCGGTTGCTGGCCATCTTGTATTCCAGATCCAGCTCGTAGCGGGACACCCGGTAGCCGAAATTGCCGTTGTGGGGCAGATACGGATCGATGACCGGAGGGGACGCGCTTTTCTTGAGGGCATCCTTGCCGTTTTTCATGTGCTTCACGCAGCCGACTTGCCCTCGGGGCGATCCCTCGTGCGGCGAACCTGCCAGGGGGCGATGGGATTGCCCTGCCAGCGCGTGGAGGCGGGGACCTCGTCGCCGCGCATCACCAGCGACACCGGGCCGATCACCGTCCCGGCGCCGACGCGGGAGGCGGGCAGGGCGACGCAGTGCGGGCCCAGGGTGGCGCCGTCCTCCAGCACGACGGTGTCCATCCGCATGATGCGGTCGTGGAACAGGTGCGTCTGGACCACGCAGCCGCGGTTGACCGTGCTGCCCGCACCGAGGGTGACCAGGTCGGCCTCGGGCAGCCAGTAGGTCTCACACCAGACGCCCGGCCCGATCTTCGCGCCGAGTGCGCGCAGCCACAGGTTCATCAGCGCGGTGCCGCCGGCCGCCCGCGCGAACCACGGCGCCGCGACGGTCTCGACGAAGGCGTCGGCGACCTCGTTACGCCAGACGAAGGATGACCACAGCGGTCGTTCCCCCGCCCGGATCCGTCCGACCACAACCCATTTCGCCGCGACCGCCGTGGCGCCGGCGACCGCGCCCACGGCCAGCAGAACCAGACCGCACAGCGCCGCGGCCGGTCCGTACCCCCACCGCAGCACCAGCGCCTGCAGGGCGGTCAGCATTCCGACCCCGATGGTGAAGGTCACCATCACCGGGATCAGCCGGCAGGTCTCGACGACCGCGCGCATGACTTTGAGCCGGAACGGCGGATTGAAGGTGAGAGCGACGTCGGCCGCATCGGCCTTGCGGCGCAACCGGATCGGCGGGCTGCCCAGCCACGACGAACCCTTCTTGGCTTTGGTGGGCGTGGCGGACAGCACCGCGACCAGACCGTCGTCGGGAACCCGCCGGCCGGGCTGGGTGATACCGGAGTTGCCCAGGAACGCCCGCTTGCCGACGGTCGCCGTGGCGACGTGGATCCAGCCGCCGCCCAGTTCGTAGGAGCCGACCATGGTGTCGTCGGCGAGGAAGGCGCCGTCCTCGACGACGGTGAATTTCGGGGTCAGCAGTGCGGTGGAGATCTCGGTGTTGCGGCCCACCCGGGCACCGAGGATGCGCAGCCAGAGCGGGGTCAGCAGGCTGGCGTAGAGCGGGAAGAGGTAGTTGCGGGCGGCATCCATCAGCCGCTCGGTGGCCCACATCTGCCAGCCGATGCGGCTGCGGACCGGGTGATAGCCCTCGCGCAGTCCGATCGCCAGCGTCCGCACCCCGATCACCGTCAGGGCCGCGTAGACGATCAGGGCGGCCAGCGTGGCCACCGGGATCCACGGCAGCGCAGCGACGACCGCGTCGGAAAGCGTGCCCGCGTCGCGCGCGGCCCAGGCCAGCATCGCCAGTCCGGCGCCCAGCCCGGCGAGGGGCAGCGCGCCGAGCAGCAGCGAGGACAGCCCGTAGACCGCCAGCCACTGGGTGGCCCGCGGCGGCCGGTGCTCGGGCCACGGGTGGCGGGCCTTGCCGGACTTGACCGCCGGCGAGCCCTTCCAGTACTGACCGCTTTTGACCTTGCCGGTCACCGCCGACGCGGGTGCGACGTCGGCGTCGCTGCCGACGGTCGCGCCGGGAAGCAGCATGCTGCGCGCCCCGACGGTCGCGTCGTCGCCGACGGCGATCGGACCGACGTGGAAGCGGTCGCCGTCGATCCAGTGCCCGGTGAGGTCGACCTCGGGCTCAATCGAGCAGCGGTGGCCCAGGGTGAGCATGCCGGTCACCGGCGGTGCCGAGTGCAGGTCGACACCGGTGCCCACGGTGTTGCCCAGCGCCCGCGCGTAGTACACCAGCCATGGCGCGCCGGCGAGGTTCTCCGCGCCGCTGGCCTCGGCCAGCCGTTCGGCCAGCCAGACCCGCATGTGCTCGGGCCCGCCGCGGCGGTAGGTTCCGGGCTTGAGTCCCGAGAGCAGCAGCCGGGCGCCCAGGACGGCGGTGCCCATCCGCCCCAGTGGGGTGACGAACACGACGAACGCGGCGGCGACCACCCACCAGTCGAGCGTCACCAGCCACGGCAGGCCGAACCGGGGGGCGGCGAGGTTGTTGATCAGCGCCAGCCAGGTCAGCCACTGCAGGGCGGTCAGGGTGGCCAGTGGCACCGACAGCAACACCTGGACGAGCCGGGTGGTGCGCGGGGTCGGCGCGACCACCCGGGGCGGGCCGGCCTGCGGCGCGGCGTCCGGTTCCCCGGTCTCGTCGAGGAACTCCGCGAGGGAACCGAGCCGGGGATGGTCGTAGAGCAGCGCCACCGTCATCGTGGGGTAGCGGGTGCGCAGCGCGACCACCAGCTGGGCGGCCGCCAGCGATCCGCCGCCCAGGGCGAAGAAGTCCGCCTCGGGCCCCTCGATCGCAGTGCCGAGCAGATCACTCCACAGCCCGGCCAGCCAGCCCAGGGTGCCGGCGAGTTCGGGTCCCTGCTCCTCGGTGTAGCCCGGCGGGGGCCAGGGCAGAGCGTCGCGGTCGACCTTGCCGGAGGTCCGGGTGGGCAGGTCGTCGAGTCGCACCAGCCGCGGCACCAGCGCCGCCGGGAGCGTGTCGGCGAGGTGGGCGCGCGCGGCGGCGAGGTCGAAGTCGGGATCCGCCGAGGCCAGGTAGCCCACCAGGATCGCGGTGCCGCCCGCCGTGCGGCGCACCGCCGCCGCGGCGCCGCTGACTCCGGGCAGATGCTGCAGCGCGGAATCGATCTCGCCGAGTTCGATGCGCCGACCCCCGACCTTGACCTGATCGTCCGCGCGCCCCTGGAAGTACAGGCCCTCGGGCTCCAGGCGAACCAGGTCCCCGCTGCGGTAGGCACGCTCCCAGCCCAGCGAGGGCAGCGGCGCGTACTTCTCGGCGTCCTTGTCGGGATCGAGGTAGCGCGCCAGACCGACCCCGCCGATCACCAGTTCGCCGATCTCTCCCGGCGCGACCGGGGAGCCGTCGGCGGCGTTGACGACGGCCAGGTCCCACCCCTCGAGCGGGAGTCCGATGCTGACCGGCCCGTCGCCGAGCCTGGCCGCGCAGGAGACGACGGTGGCCTCGGTGGGTCCGTAGGTGTTCCAGACCTCGCGCGCGGCCCCGTCCTCTCCGGACGCCAGTCGCTCGCCCAGCTCCGGTGGGCACGCCTCGCCGCCGAAGATCAGCAGCCGCACCGCCTCGAGGGCTTCCACCGGCCACAGCGCGGCCAGCGTCGGCACCGTCGACACCACGGTGATGTCCCGGGAGACCAGCCACGGCCCCAGGTCCATCCCGCTGCGCACCAGCGCCCTCGGCGCCGGAACCAGGCAGGCTCCGTTGCGCCACGCCAGCCACATCTCCTCGCAGGACGCGTCGAAAGCCACCGAAAGACCCGCCAGCACCCGGTCCTCCGGGCCAATCGGGTTGTCCTGCAGAAACATCCGCGCCTCGGCGTCGATGAACGCCGCCGCATTGCGGTGGGTGACGGCCACGCCTTTGGGCACACCGGTGGAGCCCGAGGTGAAGATGATCCATGCGTCATCCCCGGGTTGCGGTCTGCCCGCGCCCGCTCCCCTAGACGCGCCCGGGCCGCGGAGCAGTCCGGCCGGGGTGATCATCGCCGCGACCGCCGCCTCGGTGAAGACCAGCTCGGCCCGCTCCTCGGGATCGTCGGCGTCCACCGGCACGTAAGCCGCCCCGGCGGCCAGCGTGGACAGGATCGCCAGGTAGAGCGAGTAACTGCCGGACGGCATCCGGATCCCGATCCGGTCGCCCCGCCCGATCCCGCGCTCGGCCAGCCAGCGCGCCCCGTCCTCGATGTCGGCGACCACCTCGGCGTAGGTCAGCTGAACCGAACCGTCGTCGATGGCCGGAGCCTCGGGGAAGCGGGTCGCGGTGGCATGGAGGATGTCGAGGAGGGTTCGAGGCGGTGGTGCCTGCGCCGAGCGCAGATATTGGGAGGGGACCGCAACTGCCACGCCGTGAATCCTAGGGTGCCGACGGCGCCGCAGCCCCCCGTGTGGCCTGAGCCACCTGGACCTGAGACACTCCGCACAGGGGTCTGTTCCGCGGGCGTGTGGGACCCCGCGCCGATGACGGCCGGAGGCCAGCTGCGTGGACGTATCAGCCCTGGAATGGGCGATCACCCTGGCGGTGACCCTCGCAGTCCTGCTCGTCGACATCCTGGCCTTCGCCCGCCGTCCTCAGGAACCCACCACCCGCGACTGCATCATCGCGCTGACCCTCTACGTCGGGATGGCGGTGCTGTTCGGTCTGTGGGTCTGGAACTACCACGGCAGCCAATTCGGCCTGGAGTTCTACGCCGGGTGGCTCACCGAGTACAGCCTGTCGATCGACAACCTGTTCATCTTCATCATCATCATGGGCAGCTTCAAGGTCCCGAAGAAGCACCAGCAGCAGGCGCTCTTCGTCGGCATCGTGCTGGCCCTGGTCTTCCGCGGCATCTTCATCGCGCTGGGAGCCGTTGCGATCGAGCAGTTCTCGTGGATCTTCTACCTTTTCGGCGCCTTTTTGGTGTACACCGCGATTCAACTGGTGCGCGACACCGACCACAGCGACGACGCCGACAACGCGGTGGTGCGTTTCGCCAAGGCCCATCTGAAGACCACCGACGCCTGGCACGGACTCAAGCTCTACGTCAAACGCGACGGCAAGCGGTTGATGACCCCGATGTTCCTGGTGATCGTCGCACTGGCGACCACCGATCTGCTATTCGCGGTGGACTCGATTCCGGCGATCTACGGACTGACCAAAGAGCCCTATCTGGTGTTCACCGCCAATGTCTTCGCGCTGATGGGACTTCGGCAGCTGTACTTCCTGCTGGGCGACCTGCTCAACCGGCTGGTCTACCTGTCCCAGGGTCTGGCCGTCATCCTGTTCTTCATCGGCGTCAAGCTGCTGCTGCACGCCCTGCACGAGAACGAGCTGCCGTTCATCAACGGGGGCCAGAAAGTCAACGTGCCGGAGATCCCCACCCTGTTCAGCCTCGCGGTGATCGTGCTGACCCTGTTCCTGACGATGGTGGCCAGCCTGATCAAGACCCGGATGACCCAGCCCCCGGCCGGATGAGCATCCGGATCGACGTCACGTCCAGTTGTCGTAACCGCCCTCAGGCCCGAGCATGCGCTCGAGGCGGCTGCGGTTGAGTTTGGCGATCTCATTGCGCACGATCTTGCGTTCGGTGTCGGCGTCGTGGTGCATCCGGTCCCCGATCGCGGCGATCACCTCCGCGGCCGAGCATCGCTGGCCCAGGTACATCACGAACTCGAAGCCGAAGCGCTCCGCGTAGCCGCGCGCGGCGGAGGTCAGGCGCCGCATCACCTCGGGGTGCTCGTGGGTGATCGAGCAAGGCTCGGCCCGCGAGTGCGCGCTGCCCGGCCGGCTGCCGATCTTGGGGTAGGCCTGCATGATGTCGTCGACGGACTCCTCCGACAGCGCGAAGAGCAGTCCGTCGGCGCGGCGGTAGAGCTCGCCGCGGTCGGGGTAGGGGCGGCCGCGGGCCAGGTCGGCGGCCATTGCCACGCTGTTACAGCACTCGTAGAGCGCGTGAACGGCCCGGCGCGTCGGCAGCCGGTTGAAGGCCGCCAGGCCGATGCCCTGGTGCATCAACATGGCCCCCATCATGGGAAACCAAAGAACACCGCCGCGTTAAGAGACGTTACGGCCAGGAAAATTCCCGGCTAGTGGCCCTCGACGGCGAAGCGCTGCCGGGACCGCTCGACCTCGGCCTCCGCCTCGGCGCGCCCGACGAAGTCCGCCGCCTCGACGTGCTTGCCCGGCTCGAGGTCCTTGTAGTGCACGAAGAAGTGTTTGATCGCCTCGAGTTCGAAATCGGACACATCGCCGATGTCGGTGACGTGGTCCCAGCGCGGATCCCCGGCGGGCACGCACAGCACCTTGTCGTCGCCGCCCGCCTCGTCGACCATTTGGAACATCCCCACCGGGCGGGCGGAGACGATCACGCCGGGGAAGACCGACTGCGGCAGCAGCACCAGGGCGTCCAGCGGGTCGCCGTCCTCACCGAGGGTGTCTTCGATGAATCCGTAGTCCGCCGGGTATCCCATCGGGGTGTACAGGTAGCGGTCCAGTCGCACCCGCCCGGTGTCGTGATCGACTTCGTACTTGTTGCGCTGGCCCTTCGGGATCTCGATCGTGACGTCGAATTGCATCCCGCGACTCCTTCTCGCTGTCCTTCGCCCGGTGGCGCCGAGGGGTCAACCCTAACGGAGCGATAACCTTCGCTGGGGCCGCGTTGGGCACAATGGAAGCTGGCCGAGGCCCGAACAACGCAGCAGACGCCGAAGGGGGCGGTAACCCGAATGGGCAGTTCGCGAAGCCGCTCGCATGTGCTGTTGGCGGCGTCGGTGATCGCAGTGGTCGCCGTCGTCGTCGCGGTGGCGGCCTTCCTGACGGCCGGGAGCAGTAGCAACGCCCAGGTTCCGCCCCCGCGCCCGCCCGCCAGCGCCAAGCCCGGGGTCGTTCCGGTGGCCGAGTCAGCGGCAGCCCCGACCACGGCCGGCATGACCGCCGCCCTGGCGGCCGCCGTCGCCAACCCCAACCTCGGCACCCTGGGCGGCCGGGTGACCGACGCGGCGACCGGCCAGCAGGTCTGGGAGCAGCGCGCCGATGCGCAGATGCAACCGGCCTCGACGAACAAGGTGCTGACCGCAGCCGCCGCCCTGCTGACCCTCGATCGCGACGCCCGCATCACCACCACCGTGCAGGCCGCCGACCAGACCCTGCTGCCGGGAGTCGTCGTGCTCGTCGGCGGGGGCGACCCGGTGCTGTCCGCGGCCGCACCCGGGCAGGAGACCTGGTATCGCGGCGCGGCGCGGATCTCCGATCTGGCCGACCAGGTGCGCCAGAGCGGGGTGACGCCAACCGCCGTTCAGGTCGACACCTCGTTGTTCTCCGGGCCGGACATGGCTCCGGGTTGGGATCCCGCCGACATCGAGGGCGGCGACATCGCGCCGATTCAGTCGGTGATGCTCGACGCCGGTCGCATCCAGCCGACGACCTTCGAGTCGCGTCGATCCCCGACGCCCGCCCTCGACGCGGGCCGGGCGCTGGCGGTCGCGCTCGGGGTCGATCCCGCCCGGGTGACGTTCGCCCCGGGCCCGGCCGGCGGCAGGCAACTCGCCTCGGTGCAGTCCGCGCCGCTGATCGAGCGGCTGCGCCAGATGATGAACGCCTCCGACAACGTGATGGCCGAGACGATCGGTCGCGAGATCGCCGCCGCGACCGGTCGCCCGCGGAGTTTCGCCGGCGGCGTCGACGCGGTGATCAGCAAGCTGGCCGCCGCCGGGATCGACGTCCGCGGGGCGTCGCTGGTGGACAGCAGCGGGCTGTCGGTGGCCAACCTGCTGACCGCCCTGACACTGGACGAGGTGGTGAACTTCGCCGCCGGCCCCGGCCACCCCGAACTGCGCCCGCTGGTGGATCTGCTGCCGATCGCCGGGGGCAGCGGCACGCTCTCCGATCGATTCATCAGCAGCGACCCCCGATCCCCGGCCGGCTGGCTGCGGGCCAAAACGGGGTCGCTGACCCGGATCAACTCGCTGGCCGGGATCGTCACCGATCTCAGCGGCCGGGTGCTGACCTTCGCCTTCATCTCCAACAACGCCGGGATGGAGGGCCGCACCGCGCTCGACGCGCTGGCCAGCACACTGCGCTCCTGCGGCTGCGGCCCGTGAGCCCCGGTCGGCCCGGCTGCCCGCGGTGAGCGCATCCCCGAAACCGACCCCGCCCGCGGTGGACTGGGCCTTCGCGGGATCGGTCGGGGCGCGGCTGGCCCGGCCCGGCCCGCCCGCGACCGAGTACACGCTGCGTCAGGTCGTCGACGATCTCGCCGAGGCCGCGCACGCCGCCGAGAGTCCCGTGCGCGACGTCACCGGACTGTCCGGCGGTGGGCCGGTGGCCGACGCCCGCATCGTCGACCGACAGGAGTGGGTCAGGGCGGCATCGGATTCGATGCGGGTGCTGACCGGGGGAGCCGGGGGAGCCGGGGCCTCGGGCAGTCTCATCACCGGCCGCATCACCGGAGCGCAGACCGGTGCGATCCTCGCGTTCGTCTCGTCGGGGATTCTGGGTCAATACGATCCCTTCGGCGGGGGTGCCGCCGGGAGCGGTCGGCTGCTGCTCGTCTACCCGAACGTGCTCGCCGTGGAACGCCAGTTGCGGGTCGTGCCCCGCGACTTCCGGTTGTGGGTGTGTCTGCACGAGGTAACTCACCGCGTGCAGTTCACCGCCAATCCCTGGCTGGCCCAACACATGTCGCGCAGCGTCGGCGTGCTCACCTCCGGCGGCGGCCCGGGCCTCACCGACGTCGTGGGCCGGCTCACCGAACTGATCAGGGACCGGCGGACGAGCCACACCCCGGGCCTCGTCGGGTTCATGCGGGCGTTGCAGTCCGAGCCGCAGCGTGCCGCGCTGGACCAGCTGATGGCACTGGGCACGTTATTGGAGGGCCACGCCGACTATGTGATGGACGCGGTCGGGCCCGCGGTTGTGCCGAGCGTCGACCAGATCCGGCGGCGCTTCAACGACCGCAGGCAGCGACAGCTGTCTGCGCCGCAGCGGCTGCTGCGCGCACTGCTCGGGGTCGACGCCAAACTCAGCCAGTACACCCGCGGGCGGGCGTTTGTCGACGCGGTGGTCAAGCGGGTCGGGATGGAGCGGTTCAACGCGGTCTGGTCCGGTCCGGACACACTGCCGCGCTCGGAGGAGATCGGGAACCCGGAGCAGTGGATCACCCGGGTGCTCTAGACCGGCTGCGCCAGACGCTGGCCGGCTTCGCCGCCGAACACCTCCCGGCGGCACGGTCGTGGTGCGTCGGGCTTTCCGGCGGGCCTGACTCGCTGGCGCTGACCGCGGCGGCGGCGCCGATCCTGCCCACCACGGCGCTGATCGTCGATCACGGACTGCAGCGCGACTCCGCCGCGGTGGCCGAAACCGCACGCGCCCGGGCCCACGACCTGGGCTGCGTCGAGGCCCGGGTGCTGCGGGTCGAGGTCGGCACGGCCGGGGGACCGGAGGCCGCGGCCCGGTCGGCCCGCTACGCCGCCCTGGACTCGGCCCGGGCCGGGTCGCCGGTGCTGCTCGGGCACACCCTCGATGATCAGGCCGAGACTGTTCTGCTCGGCCTGGGCCGCGGCTCGGGCCCGCGCTCGATCGCCGGGATGTGCGCGGCCGACGAGCCCTGGTTTCGGCCGATGCTGGGTGTCCGACGCACCCAGACCCGGGCGGCCTGCGCCGAACTGGGGCTGCAGCCCTGGGACGATCCGCACAACAGCGACCGCCGGTTCACCCGGGTCCGGCTGCGCACCGAGGTGCTGCCACTGCTCGAAGACGTCCTCGGCGGCGGCGTCGCCGAGGCACTGGCCCGCACCGCCGCGGCCCTGCGGGAGGACACCGACGTGCTGGACTCGCAGGCCGAGCAGCAGTTGCGGGCGGCCCGGTCCGGGCCCGGCGGCGGTCTGAGCGCAGCCGACGTCGCGGATCTTCCGGCCGCGCTGCGCCGGCGGGTGCTGCGCGGATGGCTGCTCGCCGGCGGCGCCAGCGGCCTGACCGACACCCAGATCCGGGCCGTCGACGACCTGATCACCCGTTGGCGGGGCCAGGGGGGAGTGGCGGTCGGCTGTGACCGGCCGCGGACGCGCCTGTTCGCCCAGCGGCGCGACGGGATGTTGACGTTGCGCCCCGAACCGGTGTGATCGTCTTTCACCGGCGGTTCCGGCATGGCACGCTGTGGGGCGTGCCGGAGCATGAGCTGTATCCCGGGGACATCAAGTCGGTCCTGTTGTCCGGAGAGCAGATTCAGGCCCGGACCGTCGAACTCGGTCACCAGGTGGGCGAGGACTACCGCGACGTGCTCGACGGCGAGGACCTGTTGCTGGTCACGGTGCTCAAAGGTGCGGTGATGTTCGTCACCGATCTGGCGCGCGCCCTGCCGGTGCCCACCCAGCTGGAGTTCATGGCCGTCAGTTCCTACGGCTCGGCGACGTCGTCCTCCGGGGTGGTGCGCATCCTCAAGGATCTCGACCGCGACATCACCGACCGGCACGTGCTCATCGTCGAGGACATCGTCGACTCCGGCCTGACGCTGTCGTGGCTGCGTCGCAACCTCGCCCACCGGCACCCGCGTTCGCTGCGGGTGTGCGCGCTGCTGCGCAAACCCGAGGCGATCCGCGCCGACGTCGACATCACCTACGTCGGATTCGACATCCCCAACGAGTTCGTCGTCGGTTACGGACTCGACTACGCCGAGCGCTACCGCGACCTGCCCTACATCGGCACCCTCGACCCGAGGGTGTATCAGCACGAGACGTAAGCCCTCAACGGGGCTCTCAACGGGGCCCTCAACGGGCCCTAGTTGAGCTCCCAGACCACCGTCACCGAGAAGTTCACCGTCTGCTTGCCCGGCTGAAGCGGAACGTCGGCGGCCATCGCACCCCGGGGCATCGGCATCGGCGGTGGCGGCGGCGAACCGCCGGTGGCCTCGGAGATCGAGATCACCGGTCCCAGCGACAGGCCGGACAGTTCGGCGTACTGCTCGGCTCTGCTTCGGGCGTCCCCGAAAGCCCGCGCCCGCGCGTCGCGGACCAGCGTCGAGTCGTCCTCGATCGAATAGCTCACCGAGTTGATCCGCGTCGCGTTACCGCCCGCGTTGAGGATCGTCGTCAGTGCTGCCGACGCGGCGTCGAGTTCGCGGATCGTGACGCGGATCGAGTTGCCCGCGCGGTAGCCGGTGATCACCGAGTTGTCCGCGTACTGCGGCTGCAGGCTCACGTCGGTGGTGCTGATGTCTTGCTCGTCGAATCCGCGCGCGGTGAGTGCGTCGATCACCGCCTGCTGGCGCTGACTGGCCTGGTTCATCGCGGCCGTGACGTCCGGTGCGATGACCTCGATCGCCGCGTCGGCGGTCAGCGTGTCGGGCACGCCCTGCACCTCGCCGGTGCCGACCACCGTCACCTGGCGGGCGTTCACCCCCGCCGAGGAACCGCCGGCGGGGCCGCCCGAGGGGCGGCTGTCACACCCGGTGAGCGCGACCGCGAGAAGCACCGCGGCGGCCATGCCGGCACCGATCGACACTCCTGGGCCGCTGCGCACGGACTCACCGTATCGCGCCGGTATCCCGGAACGGTGCCGCCGTCAGGTGCCCGGCGGGCTCAGGCCCAGCGCACCGTGGACAGCCAGTCGAGCAGTTCGGCGTTGATCTCTTCGGGTCGCTCCTGCTGGATCCAGTGACCCGCGCCCTCCAGCAGCCGCTCGCGGTAGGGGCCGATCACCACCTCGCGCGCGCGGTCGGCCCTGGTGAAGTTGAGCACCGGATCGTCGGTGCCGCCGACGAACAGCGCCGGAACGTCGATCGTCGCGGCCGCCGGAGTGGCCATGACCTGCCAGTTGCGGTCGAAATTGCGATACCAGTTCAGCGCGCCGGTGAATCCGGTGCGGCGGAACTCGCCGACGTAGTGCTCGAGCTCCTCGGCCGACAACCAGTCGGGCAGCCGGTCGGGTTCCGGCAGCCGGTCGATGAAACCCTGCCGGCCGGGAGCGAGCATCCGCAGCGCGGCGGCCTCGTCGGCGGGAACCCGCATTCCGCCCAGCATCCGGCGCAGGGCACGCTCCGGATCGGCGCCCATCTCCGCGTCGGCGATCCCGGGCTGCTGGAAGTACAGGATGTAGAAGAAGTTCTCCCCGAAGATCCGGCGGAACGCCTGTGTCGGCGGGGTCAGCGGGCGCGGCACCGGCGGCACGCTCAGGCCGGCCACCGCGGCAACCCGCCCGGGGTGCAGCAGGGGGGTGCTCCAGGCCACCACCGCCCCCCAGTCGTGACCGACCACCGCGGCCCGCTCGGCTCCGACGACGTCGAGCAGCCCGACCAGATCACCGGTCAGCGCCGCGATGTCGTAGGCCCCGACCGCCTGCGGGCGCGTCGATCCGCCGTAGCCGCGCTGGTCGGGGGCCACCACGTGGTAGCCGGCCGCCGCCAGGACCGGGATCTGGTGGCGCCACGAGTAGGCCAACTCGGGGAAGCCGTGCGCCAGGAGGACCACCGGGGCGTCCGGCGGGCCGGCCTCGAGCACCCGCAACCGGACGTCCCTGAGGTCGACTGACCGCTCGGCGACCCGGACCACACCCCCAGCCAAACACAGCGGCGGCGGCCCGCAAACCGAACTAAACGCTGACGGAAACCTACAGCGGCACGTCCGACGTTGGGGTAGCGGTAGCCTGGAACACCACTGCAGTGCCCATGCAGCTCAGATGCAGCGCAGATCGGAAGGACGGGCCGCGCGCGGCCGATGCTCGATGAACCGGAAATCCCTGGTCCGTACGCTGACGGTGATCGCCTTCGTGTTGCTGCTCGGCTGGCTGTTCTTCTATTTCAACGACGACACCCGCGGGTTCAAGCCGATCGACACCTCGGTGGCGGTCGCCCAGATCAGCGCCGACAACGTCAAGAGCGCGCAGATCGACGATCGCGAGCAGCAGCTTCGCCTTGAGCTGAAAGACGCCAAGAGCGAAACCGCCGAATCGAACAAGGTCATCGCGAAATATCCCACCGGGTACGCCGTCCAGCTCTTCGACTCGCTGAACGCCAAGGGCGTGAAGACCAACACCGTGGTCAATCAGCCCAGCATCCTGGGGACGCTGCTGATCTACATGCTCCCGCTGCTGCTTCTGGTCGGGTTGTTCGTGCTGTTCTCCCGGATGCAGACCGGCGGACGGATGGGCTTCGGCTTCGGCAAGTCGCGGGCCAAGCAGCTCTCCAAGGACATGCCCAAGACCACCTTCGCCGACGTCGCCGGCGCCGACGAGGCGGTCGAGGAGCTCTACGAGATCAAGGACTTCCTGCAGAATCCCGGCCGCTACCAGGCGCTGGGCGCCAAGATCCCCAAGGGCGTGCTGCTCTACGGGCCGCCGGGCACCGGCAAGACCCTGCTGGCCCGGGCCGTCGCCGGCGAGGCGGGGGTGCCGTTCTTCACGATCTCCGGGTCGGACTTCGTGGAGATGTTCGTCGGCGTGGGTGCCTCGCGGGTGCGCGACCTTTTCGAGCAGGCCAAGCAGAACTCGCCGTGCATCATCTTCGTCGACGAGATCGACGCCGTCGGCCGCCAGCGCGGAGCGGGCCTCGGTGGCGGGCACGACGAACGCGAGCAGACCCTCAACCAGTTGCTGGTCGAGATGGACGGTTTCGGCGAGCGGCAGGGCGTGATCCTGATCGCCGCGACGAACCGTCCCGACATCCTCGACCCGGCGCTGCTGCGACCCGGCCGGTTCGACCGCCAGATCCCGGTGTCCTCGCCCGACCTGGCCGGCCGGCGCGCGGTGCTGCGGGTGCATTCGCAGGGCAAGCCGATGGCCCCCGACGCCGATCTGGACGGGTTGGCCAAACGCACCGTCGGGATGTCCGGCGCCGACCTGGCCAACGTGATCAACGAGGCGGCCCTGCTGACCGCCCGGGAGAACGGCACGGTGATCACCGGTGCGGCGCTGGAGGAGGCGGTCGACCGGGTGATCGGCGGCCCGCGGCGCAAGGGCCGGGTGATCAGCGAGACCGAGAAGAAGATCACCGCCTACCACGAGGGCGGCCACACCCTGGCGGCCTGGGCGATGCCCGACATCGAACCCATCTATAAGGTCACCATCCTGGCCCGCGGGCGTACCGGCGGTCACGCCGTCTCGGTGCCCGAGGACGACAAGGGCCTGATGACCCGCTCGGAGATGATCTCGCGGCTGGTCTTCGCGATGGGCGGGCGTGCCGCCGAGGAGCTCGTGTTCCGCGAGCCGACCACCGGGGCGGTCTCCGACATCGAGCAGGCGACCAAGATCGCCCGCGCGATGGTCACCGAGTACGGCATGAGCGCCAAACTGGGCGCGGTGCGCTACGGCAGCGAGCACGGCGATCCGTTCCTGGGGCGCACGATGGGTCTGCAGGCGGACTACAGCCACGAGGTGGCGCGGGACATCGACGACGAGATCCGCAAGCTGATCGAGGCCGCGCACAACGAGGCGTGGGCGATCCTCAGCGAGTACCGCGACGTGCTCGACGTCCTGGCCGGTGAGCTTCTGGAGAAGGAGACGCTGCACCGCGCGGAGCTCGAAGCCATCTTCACCGACGTCAAGAAACGTCCGCGGCTGAAGATGTTCGACGACTTCGGCGGGCGGACCCCCTCCGACAAGCCGCCGATCAAGACTCCGGGTGAACTCGCCGTGGAGCGCGGCGAGCCGTGGCCCCGGCCGATGCCCGAGCCGGCGTTCAAGAAGGCGATCGCGCAAGCCTCCGCGGCGCACTCCGCGCAGGCCGGCCCCGGCACCGGCCGGGGCAACGGCGCGCACACCGAGGGCCAGCCGGGGCGCCACCATGCGCCCAACGGCCCGATGCAGCCCGACTACGGTGCGCCTGCCGGCTGGCGCGCGCCCGGTTGGCCGCCGTCGCCGCATCAGCAGGGCCACTGGTATCCCCCGCCGGCCGGCTGGCCGCAACAGCACCAGCCGCCGCCCCAGCCGGGCTACCGCCCCCAGCCCGCACCGGCGCCGCACGAGGACTCCGGCGACGGCGGGCGCCCCACCCCGCCGACCAACGGCTGACAGGCGGACGGAGCTTCGATGGCGCGGCGCGATTCGATCACGCTCGACACCCCGGAATTCGATCAGACCCGCGCTGAGGCGGCGGTGCGGGAACTGCTGCTGGCGGTCGGCGAGGACCCCGACCGCAGCGGGCTCAGGGAGACCCCGGCGCGGGTCGCGCGGGCGTTCCGGGAGATGTTCGCGGGGCTCTACACCGACCCCGATGCGGTGCTGGACACCACCTTCGACGAACAGCACAACGAACTGATCCTGGTCAAACAGATCCCGATGTACTCCACCTGCGAGCACCATCTGGTGGCGTTCCACGGTGTGGCGCACCTGGGCTACATTCCCGGTGCCGACGGCCGGGTGACGGGCCTGTCCAAGCTGGCCCGCCTGATCGACCTCTACGCCAAGCGCCCGCAGGTCCAGGAGCGTCTGACCGCACAGATCGCCGATGCGATGGTGCGCAAACTCAACCCGCGCGGGGTGATCGTCGTCATCGAGGCCGAACATCTGTGCATGGCGATGCGCGGTGTGCGCAAACCGGGTGCGATCACCACGACGTCTGCGGTACGGGGGCAGTTCAAGACCGACGAGGCTTCCCGGGCCGAAGCGCTGGAACTCATGCTGCGCAAGTGACACCCTCACCTCGATCGCGAACCCTGGTGATGGGCGTGGTCAACGTGACTCCGGACTCGTTCTCCGACGGCGGGCGTTTCGCTGATCCGGCGCGCGCCGTCGAGCACGGGACCACCCTGGCCGCTGAGGGCGCGGCGATCATCGACGTGGGTGGTGAGTCCACCCGGCCCGGTGCCACCCGCGTCGACGCGGCCGAGGAGATGTCGCGGGTGGTGCCCGTGGTCAAGGGCCTGGCCGCTCAAGGGATCACCGTCAGCATCGACACCATGCACGCCGCGGTGGCCGGGGCGGCACTGGAGAACGGGGCGGGCATCGTCAACGACGTCAGCGGCGGCCGCGCCGATCCGGCCATGGCGTCCCTGATCGCCGAGGCCGGGGTGCCCTGGGTGCTGATGCACTGGCGCTCGATCGGCGCCGGGCAGACCCACGACGTGCCCGACTATCACGACGTGGTGGCCGAGGTCCGCGACGAACTGATGGCCGGCGTCGACGCCGCGGTGGCGGCCGGAGTCCGGCCGGAGAATCTGATCATCGATCCCGGTCTGGGCTTCGCCAAGACCGCCCAGCACAACTGGGCGTTGCTGCGCGCGCTGCCCGCCCTTGTCGCGACCGGGATTCCGGTTCTGGTGGGCGCGTCGCGCAAACGATTCCTCGGATCCCTGCTCGCCGACGGCGACGGCGTGCCGAGACCACCGGACGGTCGTGAGACGGCCACCGCGGTCCTCTCGGCACTGGCCGCGCAGTGCGGCACCTGGGGTGTGCGCGTGCACGACGTGCGCGCCAGCGTCGACGCACTCAAAGTCGTCGAGGCCTGGGGGTGCCGGTGACCGACCGTATCCATCTGCGCGGCCTGACGGTTCGCGGTAACCATGGCGTGTTCAGCCACGAACGGCGCGACGGTCAGGACTTCGTCGTCGACATCACCGTCTGGATCGACCTCGCCGGCGCCGCTGCCAGTGACGACCTCGCCGACACCTACGACTACGGCGTGCTGGCCCGCCGCGCCGCCGACATCGTCGGCGGGCCCGCCCGCAACCTGATCGAGACGGTTGCCGCCGAGATCGCCGAGGACGTGATGAACGACGAACGCGTGCACGCCGTCGAGGTCGTGGTGCACAAGCCGCAGGCCCCCATCCCGCTGGAGTTCGCCGATGTGGCCGTCGTCGCGCGCCGCTCACGCCGGGGCGGGCGTGCGTGAGCAGGGTCGTGCTGTCGATCGGATCCAATCTGGGCGACCGGCTCGCTCGACTGCAGGCGGTCGTGGACGGGGTGGGGCCGGCGACCCGTGCGGTGTCGGCGGTGTTCGAGACCGACGCCTGGGGCGGTGTCGAGCAGGGGCCGTTCCTCAACGCGGTGGTGGTCGCCGACGATCCGAAGATCGACGCCCGGGGGTGGCTGCGGCTGGCGCAATCCCTGGAGAGCGCCAACCACAGGGAGCGCACGCAGAAGTGGGGACCGCGAACCCTCGACGTCGACCTGGTCTGCTGTTTCGACGACAGCAGGGAGATCTTCTGCCGTGACACCGATCTCACGCTGCCGCACCCGCTCGCGCATCTGCGCGCCTTCGTGCTGGTGCCGTGGCTCGACGCCGAGCCGGATGCCGCGTTGAGCGTCGAGGGCCGCCGCAGGCCGGTGCGTGATCTGCTCGACGGCATCGCGCCGGACGAACGCGCGGGTGTTCGACCGACCGGGCTGTCGCTCAGCCCGCCGGCGCGAACCTCGGAAACGAACACCGACTAGGGGCAGGGCTTGGCAGCGATGGGACCGACCTCCAGGTGGCAACTGGCCGCGGCGACGGCCGCCATGGCGGCGCTCGGCTACGTGCTGATACCCGTGCTGTACCGGCAATTCCCGGCGGTCACCCTCTGGACCGGCCTGTGGCTGCTGGCAGTGGCGGCTGTCGAGGCGGGCTGGGCGGTGTCGGTGCGCAGCCGGATTCGCAACGGCCAGATCGGAGTCGGGGCAGGCCGCCTTGATCCGCTGGCCGTGGCGCGCAGCGTGGCGGTGGCCAAGGCCTCGGCGTGGGCCGGCGCGCTGATGCTCGGCTGGTGGCTGGCCGTGCTGGCCTACCTGCTGCCTCGCCGGGCCGAACTTCGGGTCGCCGCCGCCGACACTCCCGGCGTCGCGGTCGCGGCTGTGAGTGCGTTGGCGCTCGTCGTCGCCGCTCTGTGGCTGGAGAATTGCTGTAAATCTCCCGAGGCACCGACCGACGACTCCGAGCCGGCGCCGGGTTGACGACCCCGTCTGGAGTCCCGCCGCCGCGCAGCTTGTCACGGCGGGACCGGGCTCACCACGCGGTACAGTCGGCCCATGACGGTGTCGCGCGGTGGCAGGAATCGCCGCGGCCGCAGACCGGGCTGGCGTCTGCTGACGGCATTGCTGGTGCTGGCTGTCGTGGCGAGCTCGACGCTCGTCTTCACCGACCGCGTGGAGTTGCTGCGGCTGGCGGTCATCGTGTCGCTGTGGGCGGTGGTGATCGCGGCCTTCGCCTCGCTGAGTTATCGCCGCCAGGGTGAATTCGAAGAGGTCCGCGCCCGCGACCTCAAGCTTGTCTACGACCTTCAACTCGGCCGGGAGATCGCGGCGCGCCGCGAGTACGAGTTGTCCGTGGAGGCGTATCTGCGCCGGCAACTGTCCTGGGAGCTGCGCGCCGAGGCTGCCGACGAGATGGCCGCCCTGCGCACCGAACTCGCGTCGTTGCGGTCCAGCCTGGAAGCCGTGTTGGGAACCGAATTCGCTGACCGCCCGGCTCTGGGGTCGGAGCGGGTCGCGGTGGCGATGCCGGCCGCGCCCGGGCGGGTGCAGAGCAGTCGCATCACGGCTGTCGACGTCGAGGACACCGCGGAATTCGCGACACCGATCATCGACGTGCCCGAGGAACCGCTCGCGCCACCCCCGCCGCCGACCCGGCCGGCC
>NZ_JBJTCF010000089.1:0-15969 GCF_046091765.1 Mycobacterium sp. | reverse complement strand
CTGGTAGGACTCCCGGTTGGCGATCAGCGACGCCATCGCGTTGGGCGAACTGCAGTCCATCCGGATCTTGCCGTCGGTGTCCAGGGTCATGAACCGCCAGGTGGCATCGACCAGTGGGTTGACCACGGTGAGCTCGAGATCGTGGCGTTCGGCGATCGCGCCCCAATAGTCCACACTCGCCCCGCCCATTGGGTCCGCCCCGATGCGGATGCCCTCGGCCCGGATCGCCTGCACATCGATGACAGAGGGCAGATCAGCGACGTAAGCGTCCAGGTAGTCGTGCCGCGATACGGCGGCCAGCGCCGAGGCCAGCGGAACGCGCTTCACCTCGCGCAGACCCCCGCGCAGAATCTCGTTGGCGCGCCGCGCGATCACCGACGTCGCGTCGGTGTCGGCCGGTCCGCCGTTGGGCGGGTTGTACTTGAAGCCGCCGTCGCGCGGCGGATTGTGCGACGGGGTGACCACGATCCCGTCGGCCAGTGCGCGCTCGCGGCCGCGGTTGTAGGTCAGGATGGCGTGGCTGACCGCCGGAGTCGGGGTGTAGCGATCGGCCCCGTCCACCATCACCGCGACGTCGTTGCCGGCCAGCACCTCCAGTGCCGACACCCAGGCCGGCTCGGAGAGCCCGTGGGTGTCGCGGCCCAGGAACAGCGGCCCGTCGGTGCCCTGCGCGGCGCGGTACTCGGCGATGGCCTGGGTGGTGGCCAAGATGTGTGCCTCGTTGAACGCCCCGTCCAAGCTCGAGCCGCGGTGCCCGGACGTGCCGAACGCGACCTGCTGGGCGACGTCGTCGGGGTCGGGTTGCACGCAGTAGTAGGCGGTCACCAAATGCGGCAGGTCGATGAGGTCCTCGGGCAGCGCGGGCGTGCCCGCGCGGGGATGTGCCGCCATGGCGCCAATTGTGCCGCCGGAAGGCCATACTGATCCGGTGATTGGCCGCGCCGGATGTGCGACTCCTGCGATTTTCGGGCCGGGTTCGCCCAGTGGACTCACCGGATTCACACTCGCCACCGGGCGTTAACCGTGCTCGGCCACGACAACCGCGAACTGGCCGCGGTGTTCGCCGGCGGTGCGATCGGCGCCGCGGCCCGTGTCGGCCTGGAATCGCTGATGGTGCCCAATCCGGCGCGCTGGCCGTGGCCGACATTCACCGTCAACGTCGTCGGCGCATTCCTGCTCGGCTACTTCACCACCCGGCTGTTGGAACGCCTGCCGCTGTCCAGCTACCGCCGGCCGCTGCTGGGCACCGGGCTGTGCGGCGGACTGACGACGTTTTCCACCATGCAGGTGGAGACACTCAAGATGCTCGCTCACGGCCACTACACCCTGGCCGTGAGCTACACCGCGGCGAGCATCGCGGCCGGCCTGGTGGTGGTGCATCTGGCGACGGCCCTGGTGCGCAGGGTGCGGGTCCGCGGATGAGTCCCGCGCTGTGGGCCGGGGTGCTGGTGATCGGCGGGCTGGGCTCGGTGCTGCGGTTCGTCGTCGACCGCGCGGTCTCCCGCCGCGTCACCGGCGCGGTGCCGTTGGGCACGCTCACCGTGAATGTCAGCGGCGCATTCCTGCTCGGACTGCTCACCGGTCTGGCACCCGGTCCGGCGGTATCGCTGCTGGCCGGGACCGCACTGCTGGGCGCCTACACCACGTTCTCCACCTGGATGCTGGAGACCGACCGGCTGACCGAGGAGCGCCAGATCCGCGGCGCCGTCGCCAACATCGCGCTCAGCGTGCTGCTGGGCCTGTTCGCCGCCGGGGTCGGCTTCTGGCTGGGCGGGCTGGCGTGAGCACCGGGTATCTGCACCTGAGCGCCTACTTCGGCGAACGTCAGCGCACCGGGAAGGCGTTCCTGGCCGAAGCGCTGCTGGATCTGTTCACCGACCACGACGTGGCCAGCAGCGTGATGGTGCGCGGCATCGCCGGTTTCGGGGTCCGCCACGTCCTGCGCAGCGACCGGTCGCTGAGCCTCTCGGAAGATCCGCCGGTCATGGTCACCGCCGTGGACACCGCCGTGACGATCGAGGCCCTCCTCGCCGACGTCCCGGGCCTGGTGCGACGCGGCCTGGTGACGGTGCAGCCCGCCGCACTGCTCGGCGGGCACCTGCCCGACCCCGGACTGGCAGACGACGAGGGAGTCAAACTGACCGTCCACGTCGGGCGGGGGCGCTCCGTCGACGGGCGGCCCGCCTACCGTGCGGTGTGCGCCGCGCTCCAGGAGAGCGGTTTCCTGGGGGCCGTGACCTTCCTTGGAGTCGACGGGGTGAGCGGCGGGCAGCGGCGCCGGGCGCACTTCTTCAGCCGCAACGACGACGTACCGGCGCGAGTGGTCGCCGTCGGCTTTGCCGGACAGGCCCGGGCGGCGCTGTCCGGGTTGGCGGCAGTGCTGGACGAACCTGTGCTCACCGTGCAGGGCACCCGGGTCTGCAAGCGGGACGGCGAACTACTCGGCCGGCCCACCGGAGCGGACCGCAAGCTGGTGATTGCCACCGACGAGTCGGCCCTCTACGAGGGCGCACCCATCCACCGCGCGGTGGTGCGCCGCCTGCGCGAGGAGCGGGTGGCCGCCGGTGCGACGGTGCTGCGCGGCATCTGGGGCTTCCGCGGCGACCAGGCGCCGCGTGGCGACCGGCTGTTCCAACTGGGCCGCCGGGTGCCCGTGGTGACGACCGTCGTGGACACCCCCGAGCGCATCGCCGAGAGCTTCCGCATCGTCGACGAGATCACCGCCGATCACGGCCTGGTGACCTGCGAGCCGGTGCCGCGGGTGCTGGTGGTCGGCGGCGGGTAGCCGGTCAGCGCAGCAGCACTGTCCCGCCGGCCAGCAGGGCGATCACCTTGACGGCTTCCAGGGCGACGTAGACGTGGTGGGCACGGGAACGCCCGCCGGGCCCCCCGCCGGCCAGGACCGCATCGGAGCGCCGCGACAGCGCCGGGCGCACCAGCACCACCTGGGCGCCCAGGGCCGCCACGGCCACCCCGGCCGCCACCACCGCGACCGCCGGGGGCCGTCCCAGCACGACGGCGACCACCACGACCGTGGCCAGCGCGACCTCGCAGATGTTCAGCGCGCGGAACACCAGCCGCCCGATGCCCAGCCCGATCGGCAGGGTGACCCCCGGGGCGCGGAACTTCAGCGGCGCCTCCAGGAAGGAAATGGCGGCGACCATGCCGAACCAGGTGAACAGCGCCGCGACGGCCAGCGCCGACCAGTGATTCACTGCCCCACCCCCTATCACGGTGCTGACGCCGACGTTAGGCCGTCCGGGTCCCGGCCCGCCCCCGGTTCCCCGATACCGGTGTGGAACTGCGCCGTCCTCCCTACGATCAGCTCATCAGGTGATATCGGTCCGGAGGAGGCATGCGATGACGAGTGAACGCGACACGGTGGGTACCGGGGTGGCAGGCAAGCTGGGGTGGCTGCGCGACTCGATGAAAACCCAGCCCGACGGGGCGGCCGACTCGGCGTGGGGCTGGATCGAGGACCTCTCCGAGAAGGCCAAGACCGACGCCGACGCCGCGGATTCGGACCTCAACGAGTTGTTCCGGCTGGGTAACGCGCCGACCGATCTGAACGGACCGACCGAGGGCATGCTGGTGATGACCACCACCAACCCCGCCTTCGACGCCGTGGTGCGCGCCATCACCGCACTGTGGATGCCCTGGCAGGGCAAACGCTTCGACAACCAGGCCGCCACCGGCGACAACCGGCTGACCCGCAGCACCGGGGTGGTCGGCAAACTGCTATGGCCGCTGTACTCGATGCGCGACGCCGCCGGGGGCAAACTGGCCTTCGACTTCAAGACCTACGTCGAGGCCGGCAAGGAGGACCCCGACGTCAACGTCATGGTGATCGACTACGCCGACGTCGAGGACAATCCGAAGCTGACCATCCGCAAGGTCCGCGACGAACTCGTCGAGGTCGTCCCGGGCGTCTACCTCGGCAAGATCCTGTTCAAGACCGACTCCGGCTACACCAAGCTGGGCTACTTCGCGCTGCGCACCCCGCGCTGAGAGAAAGGCTGATCGACATGAGCGACAAGCAGTGGTACGAACAACCGTCACTCGTCCTGCAAATCAGCACTCTCAAGGGCATCCGTGAGGATCTGCGGGCACACAATCTGTACGAGGGCGAGGGCATGCGTCCCACGACCGATCTCGGTGCGCCCACCGAGGAGGCCAAGCGGGCCCGCACCCCTGATGGCACGTTCAATGACCTCTCGGACCCTTGGATGGGCGCGGCGGGCACGGGCTTCGGCCGCAACGCCCCGCTGAACTACACCATCACTCACACCACCAAGCTGCTCGATCCCGACCCCCGGCTGATCAGCCGCAAACTCATGGCCCGGGACTCGTTCAAGCCGGCCGGCATCATCAACAGCATCGCCGCGGCGTGGCTCCAGTTCGAGAACCACAACTGGTTCTTCCACGGCAACGGCGAGCCCGACAAGGTCATCGAGATCCCGCTGGGCGCCAACGATGACTTCCCCGAGAACCCGATGCGGATTCGCCGGACCATCCCGATGAACGGCCGCGAGATCATCGACGGCCAGCCGGCTCCGGTCTTCGCCAACTCCGAGACGCACTGGTGGGACGGCTCGCAGCTCTACGGCAGCGGCAGCGAGAAGCAGTCCGAGGTCCGCACCTTCGTCGACGGCAAGGTCAAGATCGGCGGCGATGGCCGGCTGCCCAAGAGCGAGCAATACGAGGGCATCGACCTGACCGGCATGGAGGAGAACTACTGGACCGGCGTCGGCATCCTGCACACCCTGTTCGCCCGTGAGCACAACGCTGTCTGCGACGCCCTGAAGAAGGCTTACCCCAGCTGGGACGACCAGCGGCTCTACGAAGTCGCCGTCCTCACGGTGTCTGCGCTGATCGCCAAGATTCACACCGTCGAATGGACATGCTGCGTGCTGCGCCATCCGGCGTTGCAGATCGCCATGAACGCGAACTGGTACGGGATGCTCGGCGAGACCTTCAAGGACAAGATCGGTCGCGTCGGCGACAGCGAGTTGCTGTCGGGAATCGTCGGCTCTCCGCTGGACCACGGCGCAACACCGTTCTCACTCACCGAGGAATTCGTCTCGGTCTACCGGATGCACGCGCTGATCCCCGACGACTGGAATTTCTTCTCGCTGGAGTCCGGAGAGCACCTGGCGACCAAGACCTTCACCGAAATCCAGGGCAAGTACACCCGTGACTTCATGCGCAGCATGGAGTTGACCGATATCTGGTACTCGATGGGTCAGGCCAGCGCGGGCGCGGTCTGCCTGCACAACTACCCCAACGCCCTGCGCAAGCTGGAGCGGCTGGACGGTCAGATCACCGACCTGGCCACCCTGGACATCGTTCGCGACCGCGAGCGTGGCGTGCCCCGCTACAACGACTTCCGCGAGATGCTGCGGATGCCGCGCCGTAAGAGCATCGAGGAGATCACGCCCAACAAGCAGTGGGCCAAGGAGATCAACGATGTCTACAACGGCGACGTCGACCTGGTGGACACCCAGGTCGGGATGCAGGCCGAGCAGCCGCCCAAGGGCTTCGGCTTCTCCGACACCGCCTTCCGGATCTTCATCGTGATGGCCTCGCGCCGGCTGAAGTCCGACCGGTTCTTCACCACCGACTTCAACGCCAAGGTCTACACCCAGGTCGGCTTCGACTGGGTCAACAACACCTCGATGAAGGACGTCGTCCTGCGCCACTACCCCGAACTGGAGCCGGTGATCGGCGGGGATCGGGTGGAGCGGATCTTCGCTCCGTGGCCCAAGCTGGGCGCCCCCGAGCCGGGCAAACCCAACCGGATCGTCCAGCTGGCCGACACCGTCCGCGCCTACCTGCCCTGGGGGTAACCGGGTCTCCCGGGACGCCTCGCGGGGCTGCCTCCTGCGGTGATTGCCGCAATCGCCGACAACGGGTGCGATTGTGGCCTGCCGTGCCCTACGATCTCCTACGATCGCCAGGGTGACGGCTTACGAACAGGAGGCATCGGATGGCGGGTAAACGCGACACGGTCGCTGCCGGGGTGGCGGGCAAGCTGGGGTGGCTGCGCGACTCGGTGAAAGCCCATCCGGATGGGGCGACCGACTCGGCCTGGGGCTGGATTGCCGATCTCTCCAAGAAGGCCAAGACCGACGCCGATACCGCGGACTCCGACCTCAACGAGCTGTTCCGGCTGGGCACCGCGCCCACCGACCTGCACGGACCGACCGAGGGCATGCTGGTGATGACCACCACCAACCCCGCCTTCGACGCGGTGGTGCGCGCCATCACCGCACTGTGGATGCCCTGGCAGGGCAAACGCTTCGACAACCAGGCCGCCACCGGCGACAACCGGCTGACCCGCAGCACCGGGGTGGTCGGCAAGCTGCTGTGGCCGCTGTACTCGATGCGCGACCACGTCGACGGCAAACTGGCCTTCGACTTCAAGACCTACGTCGAGGCCGGCAAGGAGGACCCCGACGTCAACGTCATGGTGATCGACTACGCCGACATCGAGGACAACCCGAAGCTGATCATCCGCAGGGTCCGCGACGAACTCGTCGAACTGGTGCCCGGGGTGTACCTGGGCAAGATCCTGTTCCGGACCGACTCCGGCTACACCAAGCTGGGCTACTTCGCCCTGCGCACCCCGCGCTGAGCGGGTCTTCACGCGTTCGAAGCACCAACACAGGGGAAGGGAAACCAAGCACATGAGTGACCGGCAGTGGTACGAGAACCCGTCGCTGATCCTGCAGATCCACGCGCTCACCAAGCTGCGCGACGAGCTGCGCGAGCACAACCTGTTCGAGGGTGAGGGCATCCGGCCCAAGACCGACTTGGGCGAGCTGACCGACGAGGTCAAGCGGGCCCGGACCCCCGACGGCACCTTCAACGACCTGTCCGATCCGTGGATGGGCGCGGCGGGCACCGGATTCGGCCGCAACGCCCCGCCGTCGATGACGATCACCCGCACCACCAAGCTGCTCGATCCCGACCCGCGGCTGATCAGCCGCAAGCTGATGGCCCGCGACTCGTTCAAGCCCGCCGGCAGCGTCAACACCATCTCCGCGTACTGGATCAAGTTCGAGAACGACAACTGGTTCTTCCACGGCAACGGCGAGCCGGACAAGGTCATCGACATTCCGCTGCGCGAAGGCGACGACTTCCCGCGCAACCCGATGCAGATCCGCCGCACCATCCCGATGAACGGCCGCGAGATCGTCGATGGCGAGCCGGCGCCGGTCTTCGCCAACTCCGAGACCCACTGGTGGGACGGCTCGCAGATTTACGGCAGCGGCAAGGAGAAGCAGACCGAGGTCCGCACCTTCGTCGACGGCAAGGTCAAGGTCCAGCACGACGGCCGGCTGCCTAAGAGCGAGCACTTCGAGGGCATCGACCTGACCGGCTTCGAGGAGAACTACTGGACCGGTGTCGGACTGCTGCACACCCTGTTCGCCCGCGAGCACAACGCGGTGTGCGACGCCCTGAAGAAGGCCTACCCCAGCCTGGACGACCAGCGGCTGTTCGAGCTCGGCGTGCTCATCGTCTCGGCGCTGATCGCCAAGATCCACACCGTGGAGTGGACCACCTGCATCCTGCGCCACCCGGCGCTGCAGATCGGTATGAACGCCAACTGGTACGGCGCCCTCGGGGAGACCTTCAAAGACAAGATCGGCCGCGTCGGCGACAGCGAAGCGCTGTCCGGCATCGTCGGATCCCCGGTGGATCATCACTCCGCACCGTTCTCGCTGACCGAGGAGTTCGTGTCGGTCTACCGGCTGCACCCGCTGATCCCGGACGACTGGAACTTCTTCTCCCTGGAGTCCGGCGAGCACCTGGTCAACAAGACCTTCACCGATATCCAGGGCAAATACACCCGTGACTTCATGCACAGCATGCAGATGGGCGACCTCTGGTACTCGATGGGCCAGGCCAGCGCGGGCGCAGTCTGCCTGCACAACTACCCCAACACGCTGCGCAAGCTGGAGCGCCTCGACGGCCAGTTCACCGACCTGGCCACCTTGGACCTGGTGCGCGACCGTGAACGCGGCGTGCCCCGCTACAACGACTTCCGCGAAGCACTGCACATGCCGCGGCGCAAGAGCATCGAGGAGATCACCCCCAACAAGGAGTGGGCCAAGGAGATCAACGAGATCTACAACGGCGACGTCGACCTGGTGGACACCCAGATCGGCATGCAGGCCGAGCAGCCGCCCAAGGGCTTCGGCTTCTCCGACACCGCCTTCCGGATCTTCATCGTGATGGCCTCGCGCCGGCTGAAGTCCGACCGGTTCTTCACCACCGACTTCACCCCCGAGGTCTACACCCAGGTCGGCTTCGACTGGGTCAACAACACCTCGATGAAGGACGTCGTCCTGCGCCACTACCCCGAACTGGAGCCGGTCGTCGGCGGGGATCGGGTGGAGCGGATCTTCGCTCCGTGGCCCAAGCTGGGCGCCCCGGAGCCGGGCAAGCCCAACCGGATCGTCCAGCTGGCCGATACGGTTCGCGCCTACCTGCCGTGGGGGTAGACGATCGTGGCCGGTGACTTCCCGCACGCTTCAGTTCTGGAAGGCATCCGCTTCACCGCGCAGGTCGGCGCGCCCAACATCATCCAGGGGCTTTTCAGTAAGCGGGAGCTCCCGGTCAAGATCGCCTCTCGGCTGGGTGCCGACCATCTCGGCTACCAGTTGGTCGAGGGACTGGTCAAGCGTTACGGCCCGGGCCCGTTCTACGTCCGCGTCGCCAAGGACGAGGCGCTGCTGGTCCACCATCCCGACGACCTGAAGTTCGTGATGGGCGGAGCGCCGGATCCCTTCGCGTCCGACCCGGAGCCGAAGAAGAAGGGAATGGCCGCCTTCCAGCCCGACGCTCTGACGATCTCGCGCGGGGACCTGTGGGCGCAGCGGCGGCAGTTCGCCGATGCCGTTCTGGAACCCGACAAACCGGTGCACAAACTGGCCAAGTCGTTCGCCGGGGTGGCCGCGGACACCGCCCGCGAACTCGCCGGACGCCCGATCCGCTGGCAGGACATCGACGAGGCGTTCCTGCGGATGATCCGGCGGGTGGTGGTCGGCGACAGCGCGGCCGGGGACACCGCGATCACCGATCTGCTCGGGGAGTTGATGGCGCAGGGCAACAAGATGCCCGGCGAGCCCGGGCCGCAGTACCCGGAGTTCATCGCCATGATCGATCGCTATATCGCGAAGGCGGATCCGGGCAGCCTGGCCTCGCTGGTCGGCAAGGCGCCGACTCCGCCGGGCGGGGCGGCCGGGCAGATGGTGCACTGGATGTTCGCGCTCAAAGCCAACGAGGCGGCCAACGTCTTCCGGGCGCTGGCGGCCCTGGCCACCCACCCGGAGCAGCAGCGGGAGGCCCGCAACGAGGTCGCCGCGGCCGATCTGACCACCGCCAAGGGTGTGGCGTCGCTGGAGTATCTGGCCGGCTGCCTGCTGGAGGCGATGCGGTTGTGGCCGACAGTCGGGCTGCTGGTCAAGGTGACGACCCGCGACATCGAATTCCCCAGTGGCGCAGTGCTTCCCGAAGGCCGGCAGGTGTTGATCTACAACGTGTTCAACCACCGCAACCGGGCCCGGATCCCGTACGCCGACCGCTTCTCGCCCGGGGAGTGGGTCAGCGGCACCGCGGGTGCGGACTGGTCCTACAACTTCTTCAGCCACGGCCCGCAGAACTGCCCCGGTGCGGGAATCTCGGTGTTCCTCGGGACGGCTTTCCTGGCCAACCTGCTCAAGGCCGGCGATCTGTCGGTCAGCGGGGTCCGGCTTGACCCCGGCAAACCGCTGCCGCACACCGTCGACCTCTACGGACTGCAGGTCACCGTCGCGCCGACGTGATCCGGCACCCCGCCCGACTCGCCCTACTCGCCCTACTCGCCCTGTTGGCGGCCGGGTGCACGACACCGCAGACCCAGGCACCGCAGACCCCAGTACCGCAGACCCTGCAGACTCCTGCGCCGCAGACCCTGCAGACTCGGGCACCGCAGACCAAGAAGTGGGTCGACCTGGAGCCGGGCGACTGCCTGGCCGCCGCCCCGCCCACCGATCCCGCCCAGGTGATGGTGACGGTGGTGGACTGCCGCAGCGCTCATCAGGCCGAGACGTTTCTGCGGGCGGACATCCCGGTCGACACCGCCCTCGATGACGTCGCCAGCCGGCGTTGCACCGCCGGACTGACCGACTACACCGGGCGCGTGGCCGGCGGCGACTGGGTGATCACCTACCTCATCGATTCGGTGCAGGACCGCACGACCAATAACCCCTATCCGAGCACGGTGATCTGCCTGCTGCAGAGCGCCCGTGGCGCGCCCCTGACCGGGACCGCGCGCTCCTAAACGGGGTATTTCCTCAGCTAGACGGGTGTCAAGTGGCAAACACCACATTCCTGGGAAACATGCAATTTCAGACTGATGTCGCAGTCAAGCGACATTTCTTGTGCCCGAACTTGCATCTGAGCAAACATCACGTTAACGTCTCTTCAGGATCTTCCCAGATTCGTGTTATCTAACGTTTAGCTCGCGCCTACCAGCGGGAACTGCTCACAAGGAGACTCTAGCTATGGCCACTCAGACTCGGCCGTTCGTCATGACCGGAGCGGCGCTGGCCAGCGTCGCCGCGATCGCCGCCGCGGCCCCCGCGGTTGTGCCCGGGCACATCGCCGGGCTGCCCACCCCGCTCAGCCTGTCTCAGGCCCAGTACGAGCTGACCGCTTTGGCTGACATCTCCATCCAGGGCGCAATCAACGCCTTCACCACCGGCTGGGGCGGCTTCATCGGCGCCGATGACCCCTACTTCCCCGGCTTCGCCAACGACGCGAAGCTGACCGGCTTCCAAGGCGTGGGCTACTACCTGGTCGACCAGGCGCTGGAGGGCATCGTCCCGTTCAACCTGGAGAACTACTTCTTCGAGGTCGGCAGCCAGAATCCGTCGAACTTCGCCTTCTCCGGCGCCACGGCGGCCGCCTACGTCGGTGCCAGCGAGGTCTTCGGCGTCGATTCGCTGCCGGCCCAGTTCCTGGGCTCGCTGGTCACCGGCTCGAGCAGCATCGGTGATGCGATTGTCGCCCTGACCGCCGGGATTCCGGTTGTCGGCGATCTGACCAGCGTCTACTTCACCGGCCTGGCTCCCAACGACGCGACCGAGTACGGCACCGGCGTCATGGGCGTGCTGTCCTACGCCGTCCAGAAGGTGCTGCCCGGCATCCTCGGCGGAGTCACCGGACTGGACTTCGGCGGCATCGCCGCCGGCGTCGTCGGCCTGGTCAGCGGCCTGATCGGTAACCTCGGCAACTTTGGCTGGGGCGGCCGCGGCTGGTCGGACGACGACGAGGGTGACGACTCCGAGGACGGCGACGGTTGGGGCTGGGGCTGGGGTAACGGCAACGGTCACGGCCACGGCCACGACTGGGAGGACCGCACGGCCGCTCCCGCGGCTGCGGTGACCGGCGACGCTCCGGCTGCCACGGCCGCTTCGGCTCGGGCTGCCGCTGCCGATGCGGGCGCGGCTGCTGCCACCTCGGACAACGGCGAGGCTGCTGCGGCGGACAACGACTCGGCTGCAGGCGACAGCGCTGACGCCGCGGGTTCCGCCGACGCCTCCGCGTCGGATGCCCCGGCTGCGGCGGCTGAGCCCGCCGAAGCGCCGCGGGCTTCGGCCAAGGCGGGCGCGACCAGCCGTGGCGGCAAGAAGGCTAAGGCCGAGAGCTCGGCGGACGACGCCGCAGCCTGACACCTGGCTAAAAACTTCGGCCCCTTCCCTCGGGAAGGGGCCGAAGTTTTTTCCTGCTCACCCTGTGACGCCGGTCGCATCCGCACGGTCGTGTTGGTTGCTTAACACCCGACCGTTTCTATAGGGTCACAAGATTCGAGTTGTGGGGTTTCGGTCGAGGGCGACGGGTGTGGGAACGTCGCCGCTAGCCGATGGGTGAGCCGTTGTCATGTAGTAGACGTAGTGGGGACCGGGCCGCGGGGTTCGTTGGCGCGCTGTCGGTGGCCCTGGGTGCCTGGGCGGTGATCGCGGCTGCGCCCATCGCCCACGCCGACGACGCCGCACCGGCGGACTCCTCGGCTATCCCGCAGTCCTCGGCATCGGCCGCGTCGGCGGTGAGGCGATCGGATCGCGCTGCGGCGGGCACCCGGCGGCCCGCACCGGCATCCACCCCGGAGCAACGAGCGTCGGCCGAGCGCGCGCCGCACCCCGACGGGGGCGCGTCCGTCCGGCGTGAGCGCGGAGCGCGCGCCACACCCACGAGTGCGCCGCACGCCGAGTTGTCCGTGCGGTTGCCCGGACAACTCGCCGAACCCGTCCCAGCCCGATCCCGGGCCGTGGCACGCCTATTGCCCGACCCGATCGCTCCCTCCGCGACGGTGAGCGCCGCGACCGTGAGCACCGCGACGGTGACCGCGACTGCACCGTCAGCCGCACCGGAACTGAGCGCACCGGTGCCCCTGACATCGCGACCGGGCAGCGTGCTGCTGGGACTCCTGGGTGGCACCGGCGACCCCGGCGTCCCCGCGGCCGCCCCGCTGGCGTGGGCGACACTGGCGGTCAGCCGCCGCGCACCCGCCGACCCCCTCTCGGACTTCATCCGGATCTTCATCGGGGACGGCACCGCCGAAAACCCCAACGCCGGAATCCTTCTCGGTAACGGCTATTCGTGGACGGATTCCTCGTGCACCGGCGACACCGCCTGCACCGGGGGCAACGGCGGGCTGATCGGTGACGGCGGCAACGGCTTCAACGGCGGCGGCGGCGGATCGGCGGGCTGGTTCGGCAGCGGCGGCAACGGCGGCGCGGGTGTCGCCGGCATCAACGGCGGGCTCGGCGGCAACGGCGGAACCGGCGGGCTCTTCGCGGGCAGCGGCGGCAACGGCGGAACCGGCGCGGCCGCGTCCGGGCCCACCGGCGACGGCGCGGCCGGCGGCGACGGCGGGAACACCGGGTTCCTGTCGTTCTCGGGCACCGGCGGGGACGGCGGTTCCGGTGGCGCCGGCGGGGCGGTCAGCGGATCCGGCGGTGCCGGCGGGGACGGCGGTGACGCGGGCCTGCTCGCCCTGATCGGCAACGGCGGTGGCGGCGGGGCCGGCGGGGCGTCGGCGACCCTCGGCGGGGACGGCGGCGACGGCGGCAACGCCGCACTGCTCATCGGCGACGGCGGCGACGGCGGGGCCGGCGGGGCGGCCGGCGTCGGCGGTGTCGGCGGCAACGGCGGCGCCGGCGGCAACGCGGGCGTGATCGGCAACGGCGGCCAGGGCGGCGGCGGCGGGTTCGGCAGCACGGTCGGCGGCGGCACCGGCAACGGCGTCACCGGGATGCTGTCGATGCTCGGCGGCGGCGGCGCCGCGACCAGCGTCGCCCAACCCCAGCCCGCGGCCGTCTGGGATTTCTTCGTCGGGGCCTGGAACGATCTGGCCACCTGGGTGTCCAACGTCTGGAACGGCGCGATCACCACCTTCCAGCAGTTCACCGCGGCCGTCGCCGGCTACGTCGGCAACGTGGTGAACGACCTGCTCGACCGGCTGCGGACGGTTCTGGTGGATCAGCTCACGCCCTGGCTCACCAACATCACCGGTTCTGCAGCACTCGCGAGCGCCGTCGCGCCGATCATCATCGACGCCGTCGGCGACTGGATCTTCAACGGCACCGTCGCCCCGGAGTTCAACCGGCTGGTCACCGCCCCCGCCCTGCGCCTGTTCCTCTCCGAGCGCGTCGGCCTCATCCTGGCCGGGGCCGGCGTACCGCAGCCGGTCGGCGAGGCGGTCGGGGCCGCCGTCGCCGACGCCCTGGCCGCACTCGCCAATCCCGGATTCACCAGCGCGCTGGGAACGCTCATCGTCAGCATCCCCTGGGTGCCGTCCGGGTGGGCCCTGGTCGAGACGCTGTGGAACCTCCTGTTCACCGATCTGACGCTGGTGCGGGTCCTCGAGCGCCAACTGGGCACCACGGCCACCCGCGACGCGCTCGCCACCTTCCTGGCTACACCCGCGGTGCAGCAGACCCTCGGAATCTCCGCCGGCAACTTCACCATCGCCCTCATGGACAGCCCCGCCGACCGGGCTCTCGTCGGCAGTGAGATCAACAGGGCACTGACCCCGGGCCTGACCCCCGTCGTCGGCGCCCCCGCCGCCGGCGCGCTGGGCACCGTCGCCGCGGACACGGTGGTGACGCTGCTGGGCGACCCGGCCGTCATCAGCGGAGCCGGCGCGGTGGCGAGATCGGCGGTCACCAGCCTGCTGGGCGCGCCGGGTGTGAGCGGGGCGCTGGCCGACTTCGCGGTCGCGATCCTGCCGGTGCTGTTCGATACGGTCATCGGACCGCCGGCCGACGACGGCGCCCGCGTCGTCGAAGCCCTGACCGCCCTGCTGAACAACGCGGCGGTGCCGGGTGCGCTGGCCTCCGCGGTGACCGCCGCATTCGCGACCGCCGACTCCGCGCTGCTGGCCAACCCCGCCGTGCACACCGCCGTGGGCCGGGCCGTCGCCACCGCGGTCATCGAGCTGGCCGCCGCACCCGCGCTGCAAACGCTGGTCCGCGAACAGCTGCGCGCGCTGATCACCGATGCCCTCTTCAGAGACGTCAGCGCGCCCGCCACCGCGGCCCTCGCCTCCATCCTGAGCGACGCCGTCATCACCCTGATGGCCACCCCGGCGGTGCGCAACGGCATCGGCACCGTCGCCGGAAGCGCGGTGTCGGCCGCCCTGGCCCAACCCGGTCTGAGCACCACGCTGACCTCCACGGCCGCCCGGCTCACCCTGTCGGTGCTGTCCGGCGCGGACCCCGCCACCCTGCTCGGCCCGGCCCTGGCCGCCCTGCAAGCCGACCCGGTCCTGCTCGCCGCGGTGGGATCGGGCCTGCTGGGCGCCATCTCCGCCGCCGACACCGCGCTGCTGGCCAACCCGGCCGCGCAGCAGGCGCTGGGTGACACCGCCGGCACGCTGCTGGTCAGCCTCGGCGCCGACCCCGACGTGCGCGCGCTGATCGAGGTACAGCTGCGCGCCTACATCGTCGCCAGCCTGACCCCCGGCCTCGACGTGCCCGCCTCCACCGCGATCGCAACCACGGTGACCAACGCCGTGGTGGGTCTGCTGGCCGATCCGGCGGTGCGCACCGGGGCGGGCACGCTGGTCGACACCACGCTGACCACCGCGCTGGCCCAGCCCGGGCTGAGCACCGCGCTGACCACCGCCGCCGGACAGCTCGCCATCGCCGTGCTGTCCGGTTCCACCTCGGCCGCCGCCGTGAACACCGCGCTCACCGCACTGCTGGCCGACCCGGCCACCCTGCCCGCCCTCGGCGCCACCCTCGCGGGCGCGCTGTCGACCCTCGACACCGCGCTGCTGAGCGTGCCCGCCGTCCAGACCGCCCTGGGCTCGACCGCCGCCACCGCGGTCACCGACCTCACCTCGGCACCGTCGGTGCGCGCCCTGATCGCCACCCAGCTGCGCTCGGCACTGACCGCCGCTCTGACCCCGACACTCGGCGCCTCACTGGCGCTGCCCCTCGGCATCGTCGCGGGCGACGCGGTGGCCGGACTGCTCGCCGAACCCGCACTGCGCGCGGGGCTGGGCACCCTGGTCGCAACCACACTGACCACCGCGCTGGCCCAGCCCGGGTTGGGCACCGCCCTGACCGGCACCCTCGGACGGGTCGCCCTGACCGCGCTGGCCGATCCCGACCCCGCCACCGCCCTGGGCCCCGCGCTGGCCGCCGCACTGCCCGCACTGCTGGCCAACCCCGCGGTCACGGCCGGCATCGGACCCACGCTCGCCGCCGCGCTGTCGACGCTGGACACCGCGCTGCTGGGTGTCCCCGCCGTGCAGACCGTGCTCGGAAACACGGCGGGCACCGTGGTCAGCGAGCTGACGTCGGCGCGCGCGGTGCGTGCGCTGATCGGCGCCGAGCTGCCTCCGGTGCTCGCCGGCGCCCTGGCCCCGACCCTCGGCACGCCGCTGGCGACCCTGATCGGCCGGGTCGGCAC
>NZ_JBJTCF010000088.1:0-2762 GCF_046091765.1 Mycobacterium sp. | reverse complement strand
GGCGGCTTCGGCGGCTCTGGCGGCCTCGGCGGCCAAGGAGGAACCCGGGCCAACGGCGGCAGCGGCGGCAACGCCGGCACCGGCGGTAAGGGCGGCAACGCCGGCGGCGGCGGCACCGCCCAATACGTCGGTGCGGGTGCGTACGGCGGTGGCGGCGGCTTCGGTGGGGTCGGTGGCAACGCCGGGACAATCGGCTCCGGTGGCAGTGCCGGTCTCGGCGGCAAAGCGGGAACGGCCGGCGCCGGAGCCAATGGTGGGGACGGCGGCTCCGGCGGGACAGGCGGCAGTGGCGGTCCGGTCGGCACGTCCGGTATCAACGGCACCGGCGGTACGGGCGGCACCGGCGCCCCCAACGGCACCAACGGCACTCCGGTTGCCCAGACCGCAATCATCCCGATCACGACCTTCGTGCAATCCGGCCTCTATGCCTATCCGATCGTGAACGTGTCGATCAATGGCGGGCCGCCGCGACCGGTGCTGCTGGACAGCGGAGCAACCGGTCTGGTGATCAACTACACCCCAACGGGTCTGGGCTCCCCGGTCTACTCCGGCGGTCCGTTCAACTATGGCGGCGTGGGCAGCCTGTACTACGACACCTACAGCGCCACGGTGAGTTTCGGGGACGGAATCGTCACTGCACCGACGGCCGTCGATGTTCTCACGCCGAGCTCGGTGCCGGTTTTCAATGCCTACTGGGCGGGTATCCCGATCGACGGCGTGTGGGGTATCGGGCCCAACAACGGGTATCCGGGTACCAGCATCGTGATTACGGCGCTGCCGGGAACCCTCAATCAGGGCGCGCTGATCGACGGCGCCGGCGGCCGGCTGCAGTTCGGCCCCAACTCACGACCCGGTGTCTCGGTCGCCGGAGCACCGTTTGCCACCCTGCTGGTCCAGATCGACGACGGGCCGAAGGTGGAAATCCCCGATGTCAACATCGACTCCGGGTACAACAACGGACTCATCGGTTCCTCGATCTACACCGGGCCGACCACCGCACGCGGAAGCGTTCCCGCGGGAACGAAAATCAGCGTCTACACCGTCGACGGCACGCTGCTGTACTCGTATACGACGACCGCGACGAACGGACCGGCGGTCAGGACCGGATCGCTGTTCAACACCGGCTGGACTCCCTACACGCTGGCGCCGATCTACAACGGGGCCAGCCCCAGCGGATTCGGCACGACGGTCTTCAGCGACTGACGGCCGGCGACTGCGCTCAGCGACGCGGTTGTTTCGGCACGCAGGTGGACCGATCGCTCTAGGCTGCCGCCCATGCCGATTGACCGCGCAGCACTCGCGGTGGGCTGCATCCGGCTGGCCTCGGGCGCGTCGTTCCTGATCGACCCGGTCCGGGTGAACCGGATCTGGGGTGACCCCGAGCAGCCGGCGCCGACCGCGCGTCTGCTGCTGCGCTCGATGGGGTACCGCGACGCGCTGATCGGCGGTCTGCTGGCGGCGGCCGCGCTGCGCGGCCGGGACACCCGCGGGTGGTTTTTGGCCTCCGGCGGCGCGGATGTGGCCGACCTGCTCGGCGGCCTCAGCGTGCACGACGACCTCGGGCCGGCCCAGCGGGTGATCGGACTGGGCGGTGCGGTGGCCGGCATCGCCGTCAGCCTGTGGGGGGCGACCCGCCGGGTCAGGCCGCCAGCGCGCTGACCCGCGCCGGACCCCGCCCGCTCGGTGACCGGCGCTGACCGCCGAGCGGGGCGGGTGCGGACACGGGGGTCGGCCGCGGCGCGGCGGTGGAATCCGCGGCCGGTTCGGGAGCGAGGAAGAGCGAGCCGATCGCGGCGGCCACGTCCAGCAGCTGAGTCACCGCCCCGCCGGTGATCAGACCGACGACGGCGCCGATCGCCCTGCCGACCTCGGTGTCGCCGAACAGCGAGCCGACGCCGCGGCCCACGGCGGTGCCGAGCGCCGCCCGCAGCGGCGGCGAGGTGACGACGGCGCGGATCGCCTCGCCCACCACGTCGCCGCCGGCCGCGACGGTCACCGCCAGGCGACTGGCGAACACCCAGACGGCAGGGTCCTGCAGCAGTGAGCCCGCCGCGGCTTTCGTGACCCGGCCGGCGAGGGCGGCGAGGGCCTCGGGCAACCCGATATCTTTCAGGACGGTCGTGACCACCAGATCACCGGTGGACGAGATCGTTTGGCGCAGAGCAACATACGAGAGCACCGACGTCACCAGCCTGCCGACGGTGGCGGTCAGGAAGGCGGTATCGGACCGCAGGGCCGGCAGGACCTCGCCGACGGCAACGGACACTTCGGTACCCGAGAGCACCGCGGTGCCGATCTGGTCGACGGCGCTGAGAAGCACCGAGCGCAGCGCAGGCTGGCCCAGAAAGTCGGTGATGGTGTTGTCGAGCAGGGAGCCCAACGCGACGCGGACCGAGGCGTCGGCCAGCGCATCGGCCGCGGCGGTTCCCAGCGCGCCGCCCAGGCTGTCGCCGAGGTTCTCGGTGAGCAGCGCCAGCAGTGGGGCGCCGATCACGGCGCGCAGGTTGGGGTCGGCGGTCAGCGAGACGATGACCTCGCGGACGGTGGAGCCGAGCGCTTGCGCAACGCTGGAGTCGGCCAGCAGGGCGGAGTCGAGGACGGGCAGCGTCGCGGTAAGAGTGGCGGCGAGGCCGGTCGGCACGGCGGGGTTGGCCAGCAGGCTGCCCGCCGCGATGCCCAGCGCGGTGGTGAGGTCGCCGCGGTCCAGGAGAGCGAAGCTGAACAGTCTGAGCGCGTTGGTCACCGCGGTGCTCAGTCCGGGC
>NZ_JBJTCF010000087.1:0-97540 GCF_046091765.1 Mycobacterium sp. | reverse complement strand
TCCCCGACGAGCCGGGTTGGTCAACGCGGCGGGGCGGGCGAATCGCGCGGCGGGCGGTAGCGCTGACGCCTCTGGGGGTACCTCTAATACGTCTGGGGGTACCACTAATACTTCTGCCCACCTATGAGCGACACGGACGCGGCTTGCTCGCGCAGCGCGACGACGCGCCAGATGATCCGGTGCTCGGTGGAGGGCAAAAGTATTAGTGGTACCCCCAGAGGCGTCAGCGCTACCGCCCGCCGCGCGATTCGCCCGCCCCGCCGCGTTGACCAACCCGGCTCGTCGGGGATGATGGTGGGCGTGGCAGCTGACGACATCAAGCGCGGAGGCGCGCGCCGCAACGCCAAGCTCGCCAGCATCCCGGTGAGCATGGCCGGGCGCGCCGCGCTCGGACTGGGCAAGCGGCTGACCGGCAAGTCCAAGGACGAGGTCAACGCCGAGCTGATGGAGAAGGCCGCCAACCAGCTGTTCAGCGTGCTCGGCGAGCTCAAGGGCGGGGCCATGAAGGTCGGCCAGGCGCTGTCGGTGCTCGAGGCCGCCATCCCCGAGGAGTTCGGCGAGCCCTACCGCGAGGCGCTGACCAAGCTGCAAAAGGACGCCCCGCCGCTGCCGGCGGCCAAGGTGCACCGGGTGCTCGACGCCCAGCTGGGCACCAAGTGGCGCAGCCGCTTCCAGTCCTTCGACGACGAGCCGGTCGCCTCGGCGTCCATCGGCCAGGTGCACAAGGGGGTGTGGTCGGACGGCCGGGAGGTCGCCGTCAAGATCCAGTACCCCGGCGCCGACGAGGCGCTGCGCGCGGACCTCAAGACCATGCAGCGGATGACCAGCCTGCTCAAGCAGCTGGCCCCGGGGGCGGACGTGCAAAGCGTCGTCGACGAACTCGTCGAGCGCACCGAGATGGAACTGGACTACCGGCTAGAGGCCGACAACCAGCGCGCGTTCGCCAAGGCCTACGAGGGCCACCCGCACTTCCTGGTGCCCCACGTGGTGGGCAGCGCGCCGAAGGTGATGGTCAGCGAGTGGATCGAGGGCGGCATCGCGATGTCGGAGATCATCCGCTCGGGCACCGTCGCCCAGCGCGACATCATGGGCACCCGGCTCTTCGAGCTGACCTTCGACGCCCCCGCGCGGGTCGGGATTATGCACGGCGACGCCCACCCGGGCAACTTCATGCTGCTGTCCGACGATCGGATGGCGGTGATCGACTTCGGGGCGGTCGCCCCGCTGCCCGAGGGTCTGCCCGAGGAGATGGGCATCATGATCCGGCTGGCCAAAGACAAGAGGTACGACGAGCTGATGCCGGTGATGGAGAAGGCGGGCTTCGTGCGCAAGGGCGAGCAGCTGCCGGCCGAGGCGATCGACGAGATGCTCGCCCAGTACGTCGAACCCATCGAGGTGCCGGTGTTCCACTACACCCGCAAGTGGCTGCAGCGCCACGCGGCGTCGAACATGGAGCGCGCCCCCCAGCAGCTGAAGATGGCCCGCCAGATGGACCTGCCGGTGAACCTGGCCATCCCGCTGCGGGTAATCGCCTCGAATGTGGCGATCTCCTGCCAGCTGGACTGCCACGTGCCGGTGCGGGAGATGGCCGAGCGGCTCATCCCCGGCTTCGCCGAACCCTGAGCGCTGCCCGGCGAGTGTGCGGTTTCATACGCCGGCGCCGGCGCGCCGCGTATCAACCCGCGCAGCCGGCGGTGAGGCCGGGCCGCTAGGCCGCCTTGGGCGGCCGACCGCGCGGTCGCTTACGGGCCAGGATCGCCCCGCGCTCGAGGATCTCCCCGCCCCACACCCCCCACGGCTCGGCGCGCTCGAGTGCCGCGGTCAGGCAGTCCCGCCGGATCGGACAGCCCGCGCAGCCGGCCTTGGCGCGCTCGAGGTCGGCGGGGTGCTCGGCGAACCACAGTTCGGGATCGCTACTACAGGGCAGCATGAGCGCTCCTTTCTCGGCTTTCTCGACTCGGACATACAAAAAAAGGCCACGAACTTTCGTCCGTGGCCTGGGGCTTTCGCGGGTGCGCTAGCAGACGCTCCTGTCCACGGACGGGTGAGCGGCGGCGTGATGCGCGGCGGCGAAGGTCATGGCGCTCAGGGTAGCGGGCCGGCGGCGCCGGGCACAAATGGTTTTTCGGGGTCGGTCCCCTCGGGCTCACCCAGCAGCTTTCGCACGCTCGGCCGGGTCCCGTAGGGCCGCAGCATCACCGACGCCGGGCGCGGGCGCACCTTCAGCGGCCACCAGAACCAGCGGCCCAGCAGCGCGGCGATCGACGGCGTCATGAACGAGCGCACGACCAGGGTGTCGAAGATCAGGCCCACGCCGATGGTGGTGCCGATCTGGGCGAGCACCAGCAGGTCCCCGAAGACGAAGCCGCACATGGTCAGCGCGAACACCAGCCCGGCCGCGGTCACCACCGACCCGGTGCCGGCCATGGTGCGGATCAGCCCGGTGTTGAGCCCCGCCCCGATCTCCTCCTTGAACCTGGCGACCACCAGAAGGTTGTAGTCCGACCCCACCGCCAGCAGGATGATGATCGCCAGCGCGAGCACGATCCAGTACAGCTCGATGCCCAGCAGGTGCTGCCAGATCAGCACCGACAACCCGAACGACGCACCCAGCGAGAGCACGACGGTGCCCACGATCACCAACGCGGCCACCACGCTGCGGGTGACGAACATCATGATCAGCAGGATCAGGCTGATCGCGGCGACCGCCACGGTCATCAGGTCGTACTTGGCGATGTCGCGGGCGTCCTTGAACCCCGACGCGGTGCCGGCGATGTAGACACTCGATCCGGCCAGCGGGGTGCCCTTGAGTGCCTCCTGCGCGGACTGGCGGATCGGGTCGATGTGCGAGATGCCCTTCGGGGTGGCCGGGTCGCCGTCGTGGGTGATGATCATCCGCGCGGCCTTGCCGTCCGGGGACAGGAACAGTTTGAGCCCGCGCTTGAACTCGGAGTTGTCGAACACCTCCGGGGGCACGTAGAAGGAGCTGTCGTCCTTGGCCTCGTCGAACGCCTGCCCCATCGCGTCGGCGTTCTTGAGTGCCTCGGCGGCCTGCTCCGCGAGTCCGGACTGGGTGGCCCGGTTGGTCTCGGCGAGCGCCTTGTTGCGTTCCTGGATGTCGATCTGCTCGGGGATCAGCGCGAGCAGCTGGGGTTGCAGCGCGTTGAGCTTCTCCAGGCTGGCGGTGACCTCTTCGAACTGTCCGCTCAGGTAATCGACCCCGTCGAGGGCGTCGAACAGCGAGCGGAACGCCGCACACAGCGGGATGTCGAAACAGTGCGGCTCCCAATAGAAGTAGTTGCGGATCGGCCGGAAGAAGTCGTCGAAGTTGGCGACCTTGTCGCGCAGCTCCTTGACCGTCTCCGAGGTTTCCCGGAAGGCGCTCACCTGTTCGTCGGTGGCCGCGGCGGCCTGCTGCTGCAGTACGTACTGCTGCTGCAGCAGGGTGATCGACTTGGAGATCTCGTTGACCTGGGTGAGCAGGTCATCGGCGCGCGCCTGCTGGAAGGGCAGGTTCTGGATCTGCGCGGTGGACTGCGCGCTCATCTGGAATCCGAGCGACGTGTGGTCCAGCGGGGTGCCCAGCGGCCGGGTGATGGACTGCACCATCGCCACACCGGGGGTGCGGAACACCGCCTTGGCGACCTTCTCCAGCACGATCATGTTGGCCGGGGTGCGCAGATCGCGATCGGTCTCGACCATCAGCACCTCGGGGTTGAGCCGCGCGGCGCTGAAGTGCCGCTCGGCGGCCGCGTAGCCCACCTTGGCCGGTGCCCAGTCCGGCTGGTAGCGGCGGGCGTCGTAGTTGGTCGAATAGCCGGGCAGGGCGAGCAGACCGATCAGCGCCACCGCGATGGTCGCGACCAGAACGGGTCCGGGCCAGCGCACGATCGCGGTGCCGATCCGCCGCCAGCCGCGCGTGCGCATGGCGCGCTTGGGGTCGAACAGGCCCAGGTGGCTGGCGATGGTGATGACCGCCGGGGTCAGCGTCAGCGACGCGGCCAGGGTGACCAGCACGCCCAGGCCGGCCGGGATGCCCAGGCTCTGGAAGTACGGCGTGCGGGTGAAGCGCAGACAGAAGATCGCGGCGGCGACGGTCAGACCCGATCCGATGATCACCGGCGCGGTGCTGCGGTACATCAGGTAGTAGGACTCCAGACGATCCGTCCCGGCCTGGCGCGCCTCCTGATAACGCCCGAGCAGGAAGATCGCGTAATCGGTCGCGGCCGCCACCGCCAGCAGCGTCAGCAGGTTGGTCGCGTACGTCGACAGCGGGATGATGCCGACGTGGCCCAGGAACGCGACCACCCCGCGCGCCGCGGCGACCTGGACCGCGACAGCCACCAGGGTGAGCAGCGCGGTGGTGATGGAACGGTAGACGATGAGCAGCAACACCGCGATCACCCCGAAGGTGAGCGCGGTGACTTTGAGGTGGCTGCCCTCGCCCACCGCGAACTCGTCGGCGAACAGCGCCGCCGGGCCGCTCACGTAAGCCGTGATCCCCGGCGGAGACGGGGTGTCGGCGACGATCTTGCGCACCGCGGCCACCGACTCGTTGGCCTGACTTCCGCCCTGATCCCCGGACAGGTAGACCTGGATGAGGGCGGCCTTGCCGTCGCTGCTCTGGGCGCCGGCGGCGGTCAGCGGGTCGCCCCAGAAGTACTGGACGTGCTGCACGTGCTCGGTGTCGGCGCGCATCCGCTCGACCAGGACGTCGCCGAAGCGGTGCGCCTCGTCGCCGAGGGGCTGCTGGCCTTCGAGGACGAGGGTGACCAGGCTGTCGGTGTCGTACTCGCCGAACACCGTCCCGACCCGCTTGGCGGCGATCAGCGAGGGCGAGTCCGGCGAGCTCGCCGACACGTTGTGGATGCGGCCCACTTCTTCCAGCGGCGGGACCAGGGCGTTGCTGGCCGCGGCCAGCGCGAGCCAGAAGATCGCGATCGGTATCGAGAGGGTCCGGACCAGCCGTGCGATGTTCATCCGGACTTGTCCAGACAGAAGACGTAGGCCGAGGCGCCGTCCGAGGAGCGCTGCACCTTCACCACCCCGTCGATGGTGATCCGGCAGCCCAGGGTGTTGCCGTCACCCTGTGCCTGGATGTTGACCAGCACCGCGGGGGTGGTGGTCGAGTCGTCGTAGGACCACGGCAGGGGCGCGTCGTCGACGCGCTGCGGGCGGGCGTTGACGTCGAGGTAGGTGATGGTGGCGGTGGCGCCCGGCTCGCCGAACACCTCGAGCTGGACCCGCTTGGGGTTGAACGGCACGATCTGATCGGCCATCTCTCCGGCGGGGGCGGCGGAGTGCCGGGAGGTGAACACCTCCTGCAGCCGGTAGACGGCGAAGGCGGCCAGCCCGACGATGGCGATGGCGACCAGGACCAGCCAGTGCCGCCCCGCCAGCCTGCCGATCACTCTCCGGACAGTACTGGCCAGTACCGCCTCGCGCAGGGTTTAGCGCGTCAAACTCGGCAGGATCACCTCGTCGACGAGGGCGATGACCGTCTTGCGGGTGGCGGGGCGGTTCTGGATGACGGCGCGGAACACCAGATACCCCGGCAGCAGGTCCCACAGGTCCTCATTGACCGACCCGGCCCGAATCTCGCCGCGGTCGATCGCCTGCTGCATCACCTGGCGGGTCAGCTTGCGGCGTTCCTCGAAGAACTCGCGCCGGATGATGTCGCCGAGTGCCGGGTCGCGCGAGGTCTCCGACAGCACGGCCCGCAGGGTGGCGGCGTGCTCGCGGACGTGCTTGCTGACCGTGTCGCCGATCGCCAGCAGATCCCCGCGCAGGGTGCCGGTCTCCGGGGCGGTCGCGTCCTGGCTGATGCCGTCGAGGACCGCGGCGAACACCAGATCGGCCTTGGTGGGCCAGCGCCGGTACATGGTGGCCTTGCTGGCGTGGGCGTTGGCGGCGACCTCGTCGACGGTCAGCCGCTCGTAGCCGTGCCGCTGCAGCAGCTGCAACGTGACGGCGAGCAGTTCGCCCTCCCGCGCTGTCGTGGCCACCGGGCCACGATAGCCGCCGCGAGCCTTCGCCGGTGTGCGGTCTCATACGCCGCCACCGGCGTGGCGCGGATGAAACCGCACAGCGGGCGGGGGCGGGGTCACCCCCGGGCGCGCACCAGTTCGAGCACGTCGGCGCCGAACTGCTCGAGCTTGCGCGCCCCGATGCCGGGGATGGCGACCAGCGCGGCGTCGTCGGCGGGCAGCGACTCGGCGATGGCGATCAGGGTGTTGTCGGTGAACACCACATACGCCGGCACGCCCATCTCCTTGGAGGTCTTCAGCCGCCACTCCTTGAGCGTCGCGAGCAGTTCCTCGTCGACGTCCACCGAGCAGGTTTCGCAGCGGCGCAGCATGATCGCCGTCGTCGCGGTGAGCACGGCGTTGCACACCCGGCAGCGCGGGGTGGCGCCGCGCTGGCGGCGCGGCTTGGCCGGGCCCGCCTCGGCGCGGGTCTGCGGGGCGATGCCGCCCAGGAAGCGTGACGGCCGCCGCGACTGCCGCCCGCCCGGAGCGCGGGCCAGTGCCCAGCTGAGCTCCAGATGTTCACGCGCCCTGGTGATTCCGACGTAGAGCAGCCGGCGCTCCTCCTCGACGGCCTCGCTGTCGGCGCCGTGGGACAGCGCGTGGGAGATCGGCAGGGTGCCGTCGGCCAGGCCGACGAGGAACACCGCGTCCCACTCCAGGCCCTTGGCGGCGTGCAGCGAGGCCAGCGTCACGCCCTGCACGGTCGGCGGGTGACGGGAGTCGGCGCGGGTGCGCAACTCGGCCACCAGCGCGGGCAGGTCGAGGTCGGGGCGCGCGGCGAGCTCCTCGTCGACGAGGTCGGCCAGCGCGCGCAGCGCCTCCCAGCGTTCCCGGGCGCGCACCCCGGCGGGGGCCTCGGCGGTCAGCCCGAGCGGCTCGAGCAGTGCGCGCACCAGCTCGGGCAGCGGCGCCTCGGCGGTGCCGCGCTCGGCGGCGCGCTGCAGGGCGGCCAGTGACTGGCGGATCTCCTGGCGGGAGAAGAAGCCCTCCCCGCCGCGCACCTGGAAGGCGACGCCGGCGGCGGTCAGCGCCTCCTCGTACACCTCGGACTGGGCGTTGATCCGGTAGAGCACGGCGATCTCGGCGGCCGGGGTGCCCGACTCGATGAGCGCGGCGATCGCGCGCGCCACCGCCACGGCCTCGGCCGCCTCGTCGGGGTGCTCGCGGAACACCGGCTCGGGCCCGGGCGGACGCTGGCCGAGCAGCTGCAGCTTGGAGCCGGCCATCCGGCCGCGCGCGGCGGCGATCACCCGGTTGGCCAGCGACACCACCTGCGGGGTGGAGCGGTAGTCGCGCTGCAGGCGCACGACGGCGGCCTCGGGGAAGCGGCGGGAGAAGTCCAGCAGGTAGCGCGGGGTCGCGCCGGTGAAGGAGTAGATGGTCTGGTTGGCGTCGCCGACGACGGTGAGGTCGTCGCGGTCGCCCAGCCACGCGTCGAGCACCCGCTGCTGCAGCGGGGTGACGTCCTGGTACTCGTCGACGACGAAGCAGCGGTAGCGGTCGCGGAACTCCCCGGCGATCGCGGCGTCGTTCTCGATCGCGCCGGCGGTGTGCAGCAGCAGGTCGTCGAAGTCCAGCAGCGTCACCCCGTCGCGGTCGGCTTTGAGCTTCTCGTAGCCGGCGTAGACGGTGGCCACCTGCTCGGCGGGCAAGGGAATGTCGCGGGCGGCCTGCGCGACCGACGCCGCGTAGCCCTCCGGTGAGATCAGCGACGCCTTGGCCCACTCGATCTCCCCGGCCAGGTCGCGCACGTCGTCGGTGGACACCTGCAGCCGCGCGCGGTTGGCGGCCTGGGCGACGACGGCGAACTTGCTGTCCAGCAGCTGCCAGCTGGTGGAGCCGACCACGCGCGGCCAGAAGTAGTGCAGCTGGCGGCGCGCGGCGGCGTGGAACGTCAGCGCCTGCACGCCGCCGACGTCCATGCCGCGCAACCGGTTGCGCATCTCCCCCGCCGCGCGCGAGGTGAACGTCACCGCCAGCACCTGCGCGGCGGCGACGTGACCACCGGCGACCAGGTGCGCGATGCGGTGGGTAATGGTGCGGGTCTTTCCGGTGCCCGCCCCGGCCAGCACGCACACCGGCCCGCGGGCGGCGAGCACGGCGTCGCGCTGCTCGTCGTCGAGGTCGGCGATCACGGCGTCCATCTTGGCAGGGGGCTCGGACAGCGGGTCGGGGCCGCGTGACCTCAGGGGCAGGAACCGGGCAGCGGCAGCGAGTTGACCGCCAGCACCCGGGTCGTCCCGTCGACCAGCCAGCGCGCACCGGGGTTGTCCGACGCCGCGCGGTAGACCTCCTCGGCCGGATCGGCGACCAGTTCTCCGCAGGCGATGGCGCGGCGCTGCTCGGTCGGAGCCAGGAATGACGACGGCGGCGGGCCGGGCCAGCCGACGGTGGCGGGCTCGGACTCGAAGCGCGGATCGACCTCGTAGACCACCACCCGGTCGGGGACGAACGGGCTGCGCGCCGCGCCGGACGACAGCGCGTCGGCCTGGTCGATCACCGCGCGCAGCGCCGCCCGCGCGTCGCGCTGGGCGGGACTCAGATCGGCGTCGAACTCGGCGTCGATGGCGTAGGCGTCGACGCTCACCCCGTTGAGCGTCACGGTGGTGGTGCCCAGATCGGTGACCCGCGGGCTGCCGACGTCGGTGCCGGGGCCGATCACGCCGCGGGCCTGCACCGAGGACACGAACGACGACACCGCGGCGGGATCGACGCGGGCCACCTCGTACCGGGTCGGGACGGTCGGCGGCCCGGAGCGCGGCGCCGCTGTGAGCACCCGGCCGTCGGCGTAGACCGCGATCGACGGCGACTCCATGGCGTAGATCACCGACGGCACCAGCCCGCCGGCGGTGATCACCGAGAACACCATCTGGTCTGTCCCCGGGGCGGGCTCGGAGGCCGCATCGGTCGAGCAACCCGCCAGCGCCGCCGCCAGCACGACACCGAGCACACGCCACCGCGTCATCTGATCCTCCTGCCGTGGGGCTGCGGTTGGGTCTCGTGATCGATCATCCCCCGTCGCCTCCCTCATCGGGTCCGACAGCACCGGATGTGTCGCTCAGAGGCGGGCAGTCACCGATCCGAATTTTTTCCGCCGCGTCGGGTACCTTCAGATCCCATGCCTGACGTGACGATGTACTCGACGGTGTGGTGCGGCTACTGCAAGCGCCTGAAGATCGCGATGAAGGCGGCCGGCATCACCTTCGACGAGGTGGACATCGAGCACGACCCCGCCGCCGCGGAGTTCGTGATGGGCGTAAACGGCGGCAACCAGACCGTGCCGACGCTAAAGTTTGCCGACGGCACAGCACTGAGCAATCCGTCGATCGCCGACGTCAAAGCCAAGCTGGGCCGCTGATGACAGCGAGGAGAAACATGGGCAGCACCCGATGGGCCATCGCGCTCGCGGCGGGCGTCACCACCGCGGGCATCTCGATCGGCATCGCCTGGGCCGGAGGTCCCGGCGGCACCGTCGATGACTCTCCGGGTCCGCCCGGCAGCTACGGCGGGTTGTTCTCCGCGGTCGGCAGCGGCACGTTCGAGGATTTCGCGGACGGCGTCGGACGCTACAACGTGGAGGTCGGCTACAACGCCTACGGCAACACCGCCGCGGAGGCCGAGGCAGGTGTGGTCGGCCAGTGCCAGGCCGACGGCGGCCAGAGTTGCTCGGCGGACATGGTGACCAACGACAACCTGTGCATCGTGTCGCTCGCCGACGACGCCACCGACATCAACGCCGGCGGTGCCGGGCCGACCGTCGAGGCGGCCCGCCAGGACGCGATCGCCCGCGCGGCGGCCAACGGCACGCCGGTCAGCCCGGCAGCCGTCGTGCTGATTTCCGATTGCCCGTGACCGCCGATCCGCAGCCGAAAGCGAGACCAGAATGACGAACAACATGACACGGACCGCGCTGCTGACGGTGGGCCTGACGGTGGCTGCGATGCTCGCCGCACCCGCGGCTGACGCGCGCCCGACCTGTCGCGACGCCGGCACCGCCACGATCTGCCAGACCAACGGCAGTGTGTCGATCGCCGCGACCCCGGGCACGACGGCGCCGCCGGCCACGCGGCCGCAAATCCCGTGGTGGATTCTGGACTGAGGCTCCTCAGCGTCCCTCTCAGTCCGCGAACGCCCAGGACTCGATGATCTCCCGGGCGATCGAGATGCTGCCGGGCAGCAGCAGCCGCGATTCGGCAGCAGAGCTGCCCCAGTCGCCGGCCTGAAGCGCGGTGCGGATCTCGGCGCGGGAGAACCACGCCGCCTCGGCGATTTCCCCGTCGCGGAAGTCGAAGGGCTGATCGGGGTCGCCGACGGCGTGGAAGCCGACCATCAGTGAGCGCGGGAACGGCCACGGCTGGCTGCCCAGGTAGTGCACGTCGCGCACGTCCAGACCGATCTCCTCGGCGATCTCGCGCACCACGCACGTCTCGAAGGACTCGCCGGCCTCGACGAAGCCGGCCAGCAGCGAGAACAGCCGCGGCGGCCACACGGTCTGGCGCGCCAGCACCGCGCGCTCACCCCCGTCGTGCACCAGGCAGATCACGGCGGGGTCGATGCGGGGGAACTCCTCGCCGCCGGTGATCGGGTTCAGCCGGCCCCAGCCGCCCTTGATGGGCAGCGTGGCTGATCCGTCGACGGGCGAAAAGCGTGCACTGTCATGCCAATTCAGCAGCGCCAGTGCGGCGGCCACCAGTTGGGCGCTGACGTCGTCGAGCGCCCCGGAGCGCCGCGGGTCGGCCACGCGCACGTCGTCACCAGCGGGCGGGTCGAGATCGGCCCGCACCGACCACACGTGGCGCCCGTCGACCAGCCGGCCGAGGAACACCGCGCCGGGCGGCGGGGCGTCGCCGAGCGCGGCGGCCGGGCCGAGCACCACCGAGCCGCCGTTGATGAGCACCTGGTTGCGCTCATCGACGGTGAGCAGCAGGGCGTCGGGCCAGCCGGAAATCGCGGCGTCGACGTCGGTGCGCAGATGGTCGGCGCGGTCGGCGCCCACCCGGGAGAGCAGCGGGGTGTTGCGCAGCTGAAAGCCCACGGGGCTCAGTCCTCGCCGGCGGTGCGGACGTAGAGCAGCCGGTCGTTGCTCTCCAGCGCGTCGACCTCCGGGTCGTCGACGCGGACCAGCCGGCCGTCGCGCACGACACCGAGCACGATGTCGACCAGATGCTTGGGTGAGCCGCCGACCTCCTTGGGCTCCACCATGCGCTCGGCGATGGCGAGGCCCTCGTCCGGGGTGAGCAGGTCCTCGATCATCTCCACCACGGTCGGCTTGGAGGTAGCCAGACCGAGCAGCCGTCCCGCGGTCTCCGAGGACACCACCACCGAATCCGCGCCGGACTGGCGCAGCAGATGGGAGTTCTCCGCTTCGCGCACCGAGGCGATGATGGTCGCCTCGGGCGCCAGTTCGCGTGCGGTCAGGGTGACCAGAACCGCGGTCGGGTCGTCGCTGGTCGCCACGATCACCGCCTTGGCGTGCTGCACGCCGGCCAGTCGCAGCACGTCGGACTTGTTGGCGTCACCGCGCACGGTGACCAGACCGGCGGCGCTGGCGCGGTCAAGCAGCGCCTGATCGATGTCGACCACCACGATGTCGGCCGGCGCGATGCCGTCACCGATCATGGCGGTCACGGCGGTGCGGCCCTTGGTGCCGTACCCGACGACGACGGTGTGGTTGCGCACGGTGTTCCTCCAACGCTGAATTCTCAGGGCCTGCCTCGAGGCGGCGGTCAGGGTTTCCACGGTGGTGCCGATGAGCACGATGAGGAAGGCGAACCGCAGCGGCGTGATCACCAGAACGTTCAGCAGCCGGGCGCGCTCGGAGAACGGGGCGATGTCGCCGTAGCCGGTCGTCGACAGCGAGACCGTGGCGTAGTAGAAGCAGTCCAGAAATGTCAGCGGCTTACCCGCCGCGTTGTTGTAGCCGTCGCGGTCGAGATACACCACGACCGCGGCGGTGAACAGCGCGGCGAAGGCGTAGAGCAGTCGGCGGGCGATGCGGCGGCCCGGCGGGACGAACTTGTCCGGGATGCGCAGGTACTCCACCAGCGCGGAGTCCGGCTTGGCTCCGAGATCCTCGTTGATGGCCTGCAGACGGCGGCGCAGCGCCTCACGACGGGTCACGGCGGCCCGTCACCGTCGACTCCAGCACACGGAGCATTATGTACCCATGGCCCTGACCCCCGCCGATCCCGTCAGCCAGAAACCCGCCTACCGGATGGCGGCGATGTTGATCGGCATCGGCACCGTGCACTTCCTGGCGCCCAAGCCGTTCGACACGATCGTGCCCGCCGAGCTACCGGGCAGCGCGCGGTTCTACACCTACGCCTCCGGCGTCGCCGAGGTCGGGGTGGGCGCGATGCTGCTCGCGCCGCGCACCCGACGGACCGGGGCGCTGGCGGCGGCTGCGCTGTACCTGGCGGTGTTTCCGGCCAACATCAACATGGTCCGGCTGTGGTGGGACAAGCCGGGCGCGCAGAAGTGGCCGATGCGCATCGCCGCGCTGGCCCGGCTGCCGTTTCAGTTCCCGATGATCGCCCAGGCGCTGCGGATCAGGCGCAACGCTCCGCGGGGGTGAGCAAATCGGCGAGATCATCTGCGCCGGAAAGCTTTTGGGGTTCGACGGTGCGCCCGCTGCGCACGTAGTGAAACGCCGCGCGCACCTTCTCGGGCGGCAGGCCGGACAGTCCCGCCCACGCCAGCCGGTAGACCGCCAGCTGCACCGCCGCTGAGCAGATGTCAGCCGGCGGCTCGCCGGTCTTCCAGTCCACCACGGTGACCCCGCCGTCGGGGTCGGCGAAGACCGCGTCGATGCGCCCGCGCACCACGGTGTCCCCGACGGCCATCTCGAAGGGCACCTCGACGGCCACCGGGGTGCGGGCGGCCCACGGCGAGGCGCTGAAGGCGGCCTGCAGCGCGGCCAGCTGCGCGGCGTCGAGCGCGGGCGCCTCCCCCGCGCCGGGCAGGTCGTCGAGCTCGAAGAGCCGGTCGGCGCCGTAGAAGCGCTGCACCCAGTCGTGGAAGGCGCTGCCCAGCGCGGCGTGCGGGTCCGGGCGCGACGGCAGCCGCCGGGCCAGCCGCTGGGCACTGGCCGGGTCGCGGTGCAGTTCGACCAGGGCGCTGACCGACAGCTGGCCGGGCAGCGGCGGCGGGTCCGGCGCCGCGGCGCGGGCCCGCTCGGCCAGCAGCGCGTCGACGTCGGCGGCCCAGCCCTCGGGGTCGGCGCCGGCCGGGCCGGCCGTACCGGCCAGCGCGGCGGTCACCAGGTCCGCCCCGCGGCGCACCGCCGCCCGCCGCCCGCCCAGCGGGTCGACCGGCCAGAGCGCCTCGGCGGTGTCGGCCAGCAGCGGGTTGGGCTCGCCGGGGGCGGGCTCGGGCGCCCAGCAGTCGACCTCGCCGCAGCCGTGCCCGGTGATGACGTCGCGGATCTCGGTCAGGAACGGCGAGGGGCCGCGCGGCGCGGCACCGCTGGCCGCCCAGTGGTGCCCGGAGAGCAGCAGGGTGTCCTCGGCGCGGGTCAGCGCGACGTAGAGCAGCCGGCGCTCCTCGTCGACGCGGCGGCCCTGCAGCGCCTGGCGGTGGGCGTCGATCACCGCGGCCAGGTCGCGGCGGTCGGCGACCGCGGAGGTGTCCAGTACCGGCACCCCGGGCCGGCCGGTGTCGGCGCGGTCGCCGCGCAGCAGCGGCGGCAGCTCCCCGGGGTCGTTGAGCCAGGTGCGCGGTGACGTCGACGCCGGGAACACCCGGGCGCTCAGGTGCGGGACGGCGACGATCTGCCACTCCAGTCCTTTGGCGGCGTGCACGGTGAGCACCTGCACCCGCCCGCAGGCCGCGTCCACGTCGGCGGGCGCCAGGCCGTTCTCCACCACCGCGGCGGCGTCGAGGTAGGCCAGCAGCCCGGGCACGTCGGCGCCGGGGCGCTGGGCGTAGCCGGCCACCACGTCGACGAAGCGGTCCAGGTGTTCGGTGCCGCCGCCGGCGGCGATCACCTCGGTGTCGATGCCGATCGCCCGGCGGATCTCGACGACCAGGTCGGTCAGCGGATGGTTCAGAGAGGTTCGCAGCCGGGTGATCTCGGCGGCGCACGCGGTGATCCGGCGCAGGCCCTCCGGAGAGTAGGCGCCCGGATCGCCGGGGTCGGCCAGCGCGTCGGCCAGGCAGGCGGCGTCGGGATCGGTGGCGGCGGCGACGATCTGCTCGACGGTGCCCGCCGGTGCCCCGCGCCCGGCCAGCACCACCGCCCGGCGCCACAGCGCGGCCAGGTCGGCCGCACCGAGTCGCCAGCGCGGACCGGTCAGCACCGCCATCGCGGCCGCACCGGCGGTCGGGTCGGCCACCAGCCGCAGCGTCGAAAGCAGGTGCGCCACTTCGGCGATCGACAGCAGACCGGCCAGCCCGACCACCTCGACCGGAACGCCGCGCGCGCTCAGCGCGGCGGCGATCGGCCCGGCATCGGCGTTGCGGCGCACCAGCACCGCCGCGGTCACCCCGTCACCGAAGCGTGCGGCGATCGCCTCGGCCACCCAGTCGCGTTCGGCGGCGACGTCGGTGTGCAGGGCGCAGCGCACCGTGCCGGGCTGCGCGCCGGGCCGCGACCGCAGCGGGCTGACGGCCACCGAGCGTCGGCGGGCCTCGGCGGAGACCGCGTTGGCCAGCTGCAGCGTGTGCGCCGGGTTGCGCCAGCTGGTGCGCAGCTCGCAGGTCGGGGCGGGGCTGCCGTCGGGGAGCGGGAAGTCGGTGGCGAAGCCGGGCAGGTTGGCCGCCGAGGCGCCGCGCCAGCCGTAGATGGACTGGATCGGGTCGCCGACCGCCGTGAGCGCAAGGGCGCCGTCGCGCCCGCCGCCGAACAGCGCACGCAGCATGACCCGCTGCGCGTGGCCGGTGTCCTGGTACTCGTCGAGCAGCACCACCCGGTAGCGCCCCCGCAGCTGCTCGCCGACCTGCGGGCAGGCCGAGGCCAGCCGCGCGGCCGCCGACATCTGCGCGCCGAAGTCGACCACCCGCTCGCGGCGCATCCGCTCGTGCACGGCCTCGACGAGGGGCACCAGCGCGCCGCGCTCGGTCTGGGCGGCAGCCAGGTCCAGCAGCGCCCGGGTGGGGGTCTGCCGCTGGCGGGGTCCGGCGGGCAGGGTGTGCACCAGCCGCTCGAGTTCGCGGTGCGTGTCGCGCAGCTGCGCGGTGTCCACGAGGTGCTCGGCGAGTTCCCCGACCAGCCGGCGCACCAGCGCGGTGACCGCCGCCGGCGTCCGGTCGATCGGCCGGTCGCCGGCGCGCAACTCGGGGTGCGCGCAGACCACGTCGAAGACCAGCTGCCACATCTCGGTCTCGCTGAGCAGCCGCGCGCCGGGCTCGACCGACAGCAGCGGGCCGAACTCGCCGAGCAGCGTGCCGGCGAACGCGTGGTAGGTGCTCACCGCGGGAACCCCCGCCGGGTCGGCGCCCAGGTGCCCGGCCAGCCGGGCCAGCCGCGAGCGCACCCGCCGGGCCAGCTGGCCGGCGGCCTTGCGGGTGAACGTCAGGCCGAGCACCTGCCCGGGCTCGGCGAAGCCGTTGGCCACCAGCCACACCACCCGCGCGGCCATCGTCTCGGTCTTGCCCGCGCCGGCCCCGGCGATGACCGCCAGCGGACCGGGCGGGGCGGCGATGACGGCGGCCTGCTCGTCGGTGGGTTGCGGAAGGCCCAGCGCGGCAGCCAGTTCGGCGGGGCTGTGGGTCATGACGGGGGTCCTGACGGGTCCCCCGGCGGTTCGCTCGCATGCGCCGGGCAGGACGGGCGGATCGGGCAGTGCGTGCAGCCGTCGTTGACCCGGGCGGCGAAGAACGGCCCGGCGGTCGCGGCGGCGGCCGCGCGCACCGCCTCGCGCCAGCCCGCCGCCTCCTCGGGGCCCAGCGCGGTCTGCTCGCGTTCGGTGGCGCCGGCGGCCGAGGGCTTGCCGAGGTAGACCAGCCGGCCCCCGCCCGGCCGGTCGCCCTCCTCGAGCACGCCCGCGGCGACGGCGAGCTGGTAGAGGCCGAGCTGGGCGTGGCGCTGGGCGTCGTCCTTGGTGACCGGGTGCCGGGCGGTCTTGAGGTCGACGACGACCAGCCGGCCCTGCGCGTCGCGCTCCAGCCGGTCGGCGCGCCCGCGGATGCGCACCCCCTCGGCGACGACGCCGTCGAGGTCGACCTCGGTGGCTACCTCGGTGAGCTCGCGGCGGGTCGCCGAATGCCAGGCCGCGAACGCGGTCAGCATCGCCCGGTGGCGCTCGAGTTCGTTGGCGGCATACCACGGTGAGTCGAAAGGCAAAGCCGCCCAATGGCTTTCCAGCTCGGCGTGGCGCTGCTCGTCGGTCTTCGCCGGGTCGGACACCAGGGCGTGCACCAGCGACCCCAGGGTGGAACTGAGCGTGCGCGCACCGGCGCCGCCGTGGCGTTCGGCCAGCCAGCGCAGCGGGCAGTCGGTGAGGGTCTGACAGGTCGAGGGGCTCAGGGTGACGGTGTTCTCGCCGCGAAACAGCGGCTCCTCGGTGCTCGGCTCGGCCAGCCCGTGCCACTGCGCGGGATCGGCCCCGGGCACCCCGGCGGCGGCCAGCCGGGCCAACTGCGCTGCCGCGCGGGCGCGTTGGGCGTCGCCGACCCGGTCGTCGGGCGCGCACACCGCCGCGCGCAGCCGGCCGACCACCGCGGCGGTGGACAGCACCGGCGGTGCGGGCCGCGCGCGCAGCGCCTCTTCGGCCGCCGTCCGCGGGGACTCGCAGGTGTAGCGGGCCACCTCGGTGAGGAAGCTCGACGGCATCGACACCGCGTCACCGGCGTCGCTGTCGACCGCGGTGATCAGCAGCCGGCGCCGCGCGCGGCCCATCGCGGCGATCAGCAGCCGGCGCTCCTCGGCCAGCAGCGGCGCGCGGGCCGACACCTTCTCGCCGAGCTCGCCGAGCCCGTCGAGCACGTCGAGCAGCTGCCCGGTGCCCAGCACCCCGCCGCGCGGAGTGGTGTTGGGCCACAAGCCCTCCTGCAGACCGGCGATGACGACGGTGTCCCAGTCGCGGCCCAGCGCCGCGTGCGGGGTGAGCACCGCGACGGTCGCGGCGTCCCCGCCGGCCCCGGCGGGATCGTGGCGGGCCGGCGGCAGCCGCAGCGCCGCCACGTGGTCGAGCAGGCCGGACACCGACGCGCCGGCAGTGCGCGTGACGTAGTCCTCGGCGATGTCGAACAGCGCGGTGATCCCGGCCAGTTCGCGGTCGGGCAGCCGCTGCAGCCCGCCGCGCTCCCAGGCCTGCCACAGCGTGTAGCGCGGATCGTGGTTGCCGCGGTGTGCGCGCGCCGCACTGGCCAGCACCGCGCGCACCCGGGCCACCGGTGTGGCCAGCCCGGCCGGAAGCGCCGGGGCCGAACCGGTCAGCGCGCCGGCCACCGAGCGGCCGCGCCGGCCCAGCGCGCGGCGCAGCTGGCGCAGCGCCACCGGATCCATTCGTCCGATCGGCCCGGCGAGCAGCGCGAGCGCCTGATCGTCGTCGGGTTCACCGCCGTGTCGGGCCACCACGTCCAGCACGGTCAGCAGGGCGCGCACACCGGGCTGTTCGGCGATCGGCGCGCCCGCGGGTGCGGGGTCGACCGGCACCCCGGCCAGGGCCAGCGCGCGGGTCAGCCCGGCCGCGGCCGGCACCGAGCGCACGATCACCGCCAGCTGCGCCCACGGCACCCCGTCGACGAGGTGGGCGCGGCGCAGGGTGTCGGCGATCAGGGCCGCCTCGGCCGGCGCGCTGTCGGCGACCCGCACGGCCACCACGCCCGTGTCTTCGGTGTCCGCACCGCCGGTCCCGTGCAGCGCGCGCCAGCCGCCGGCGGGCAGCCCGGCGGCCATCCCGCTGATCGCGCGGGCGATCGCCGGGGCGCAGCGGTGCGAGGTGGACAGCTCCACGGGCGGGCGGTCCCCGCCGAGCAGCAGCGCGGGCTCGGCACCGCGGAAACCGAACACCGCCTGGTGCGGGTCGCCGGCCAGGAGGGTCTGCCCGGCGCCGGCGGCGAGCACCCGCACCAGCCGGGCGGCCTGCGGGTCGAGGTGCTGGGCGTCGTCGACGAGCAGCAGGGTGAACCTGGCCCGCTCGGCGGCCAGCAGCTCGGCGTCGGCGGCCAGCGCCTCCAGCGCCGCGCCGACGAGTTCGGCCGCACCCAGCGCGGGCACGCAGGCCTGCGGTGCGGCCGTGCCGACCGCCGCGCGCAGCAGCATCACCTGTTCGTACTGCCGGGCGAAGCGGCCGGCGGCCGCCCACTCGGGCCGGCCGTGCGCGCGCCCGATGCGCTCCAGCGCCGCCGGGTCCACCCCGCGCTCGGCGCAGCGGGCCAGCAGGTCGCGCAGCTCGGTGGCGAAACCCTCGGTGCCCAGCGCCGGGCGCAGCTCGAGCGGCCAGCGCGCCGCCCCGTCGGCGAGATCCCCGGCGAGCAGCTCCCGGATGATCCCGTCCTGCTCGGCGCCGGTGACCAGTCGCGGCGGCGGGTCACCCGCGCGGGCGGCGGCGGTGCGCAGCACCGCGAAGGCGTAGCTGTGCACCGAGCGCACCAGCGGCTCGCGCACCACCGCCGCGCACGGCTGCGCCGAGCGCGCCGCCAGCAGCCGGGCGGTGATCGCCGCGCGGACCGACGCCGGCGGGCGTCCCGGGGTGAGCAGCAGCACCGACTCGGGGTCGGCACCGGCGGCGATCCGGGCGGCCGCCGCCTCGATCAGCAGCGTGGTCTTACCGGTGCCCGGCCCGCCCAGCACCCGCGCCACGTCCATGCCCTGATGAGACCAGAGGGGTCCGACAAATTCCTCGACTGGGACGACGTCCTCGTCGCATCCGCGGCCGCACTCGCCGACACCGGTGTGCCAGCATGGTTGCGGTGAGCGCCGCCCTGCACCTGCACCGCTACGGCCCACCGGGTCCGGCGCGGGTGCTGGCCATCCACGGGCTGACCGGCCACGGCGCGCGCTGGCACACCCTGGCCGGCCGGTACCTGCCCGAATTCGGTTTCCTCGCACCGGATCTCATCGGCCACGGCCGCTCGTCGTATGCCGCGCCGTGGACCATCGACGCCAACGTCACCGCGCTGGCCGGGCTGATCGAGGACCAGGCCCGCGGACCGGTCGTGGTGGTGGGCCACTCCTTCGGCGGGGCCATCGCGCTGCATCTGGCGGCGTCCTGCCCCGATCTGGTGTCCGCGCTGGTGCTGCTGGATCCGGCGGTCGGCCTCGACGGCGAGCGGATGCGTGAGATCGCCGAGGCGACGCTGGCCTCGCCCGACTACACCGACCGCGCCGAGGCGCGCACCGAGAAGGCCACCGGCTCGTGGGTCGACGTCGCGGCGGCCGAACTCGACGCGGATCTCGACGAGCATCTGGTGGCGCTGCCCAACGGCCGGTTCGGCTGGCGGGTGTGCGTGCCGGCGATCATGTCCTACTGGAGCGAGCTGGCGCGTGATATCGCGTTGCCCCGCAGGGGAACTGCCACGACGCTGGTGCGCGCGGCGTTCTCCGAGCCGCCGTACGTCAGCGAGGAACTGATCGACGGGCTGTCGGGGCGGCTGGGTTCGGACTTCACCCTGGTCGACTTCGGCTGCGCGCACATGGTCGCACACGCCAAACCCGCCGACACCGCCGCGGTGATCCGCGGCATGCTCGAACGGTGAGCACGCGCACCACCGACGCGCAGGTGCAGGCGGTCCGCGCGCTGGTGTCCTCGATCCCGCCGGGACGGGTGTGCACCTACGGCGACATCGCCTGCGCGGCAGGGCTTTCCAGTGCGCGCATCGTCGGATGGATCATGGCGACCGACTCCGCCGACCTGCCCTGGCACCGGGTGATCTCGGCCTCGGGCCGTCCCGCCCGCCACCTGGCGGACCGGCAGCTGGCGTTGCTGCGCGCCGAGGGGGTCAGCGACCGGGACGGCCGCGTTGCGATCACCGGCGCCGAGTCGGTCCGGCACGCCTTGCGCTAGAGGGTTCGACTAGGGCGCTCGACTAGAGGGCCAGCTTCACCAGCGCCGCCATGTGCGCCAGCCCGCCGAAGTTCTCCTCGGTCGAGCGCGGATGCAGCACATGCACGGCGACGCGGAACAGCAACGCGCGCAACAGCATCTGCGGCCACTCCGGCAGCGCCTCCCAGCGCTCGACGAGCGCGTCGTCGGCGTCGCCCCACGCGACGGCATCCACCACCGCGACCCCGGCCGCCCACGAGGGCGGCCGCCAGTACGGGGTGATGTCGGTGATCCCCGGCGGCGCGGTGCCGTCGAAGAGGACACCGCCGTAGAGGTCGCCGTGCACCAGCTGGCTGGGGCTCTTGGTGGGCTTGCGCAGCGCGGCCAGCTCGGCGATCAGCTGCACCCCGGCGCTGTCGGCGGGCAGTTCGGGGGCGCCGGGCGGCATCATGCGCAGCGGACGGTCCTCCCAGGCCGCGCGGTCGGCGGCGACGAACACGTCGACGTCGGTCCACGGCGGCACCGGCGGGCGGGTGAGGAACTGCGGGCGCTCCAGCTTGGAGGTGGCCTCGTGCAGCCGTACCCCGACCGAGACCACCTCGTCATGGCGCGGCTCGGGGGTGCCCGAGACGTAGGTGTCGGCCCGCCAGCCCGAGACCACGTAGCGGCCGTCGGTGGAGCGCACCGGCCGGGCCAGCCGCAGCCCGTCGACGAACAGCGTTTCGCGCACCGAGGCCGACCAGGCCGCGCGGGCGTTGTCGGCGACCAGCGACAGCACCAGCTCCCCGCAGCGCCAGCCGCCGTCCCAGCCGTCGTCGAGCTGCTGCGGCTCGACGCTCCCCCGGATGCCGAACGCCGTCATGACGTGCTCGGGCGGGCGCTCGCCGATCACCACCTCGATCACACTCGCCAGGGTAAGGCGTGCGGGACGCGGGGGGCCGTCAGTACATCACCATGTCGGGTTCGAGTTGGCGGGCCCAGGCCACGATGCCGCCCTGCAGGTGCAGCGCGTCGGCGAAACCCGCGCGTTGGACCGCCGCCAGCGCCTCGGCCGAGCGGACCCCGGTCTTGCAGTAGAGCACCGCGACCCGGTCCTGCGGCAGCCTGGCCAGGCCCTCCCCGTTCTCCAGGGTCGACTTGGGGATCAGCTCGGCGCCGTCGATGCGGTTGATGTCCCACTCGGCGGGCTCGCGCACGTCGATCAGCGCGACCTTGGCGCCCGAGTCGAGCAGTTCGCGCAGTTCCAGCGGGGTGATGGTCGATCCGGCGGCGGCCCGCCCGGCCGCCTCGGAGGCGGTGCCGCAGAACTCCTCGTAGTCGACCAGGGCGGTGATCGCGCTGGTGGCGGGGTCCTTGCGGACGGTGATGGTGCGGTAGCTCATCTCCAGCGCGTCGTAGATCATCAGCCGGCCCAGCAGCGGCTCGCCGATGCCGGTGATCAGCTTGATCGCCTCGGTGCCCATCACCGAGGCGATGGAGGCGCACAGGATGCCCAGCACCCCGCCCTCCGCGCAGGACGGCACCATGCCCGGCGGCGGGGGTTCGGGGTAGAGGTCGCGGTAGTTCAGGCCGCGGCGCTGCCCGTCGGGCCCGTCGGGGGCGGCCTCCCAGAACACCGACACCTGGCCCTCGAAGCGGAAGATCGACCCCCACACGTAGGGCTTGCCGGCCAGCACGGCCGCGTCGTTGACCAGATAGCGGGTGGCGAAGTTGTCGGTGCCGTCGATGATGAGGTCGTAGCCGGCGAACAACTCGACGGCGTTGTCGGGGCTCAGCCGGATCGGGTGCACGTCCACGGTGACCAGGGGGTTGATCTCGAGGATCGCCTCCCGCGCGCTCTCGGCCTTGGGCCGGCCCACGTCGGACTGGCCGTGGATGATCTGGCGCTGCAGGTTGGACTCGTCGACCACGTCGTCGTCGACCACGCCCAGGGTGCCCACCCCGGCGGCGGCCAGGTAGAGCAGCGTGGGCGAACCCAGTCCGCCCGCTCCGATCACCAGCACCCGCGCGTTCTTCAGCCGCCGCTGCCCGAGCACCCCGATCTCGGGGATGATCAGGTGCCGGCTGTAGCGGGCGACCTCGGCCCGGGTCAGCTCCGGGCCCGGCTCGACCAGCGGCGGCAGCGGTGCGGTCACCGGCAACTCCTCACACGGCTACCAACCACGCCGGCGGCGGGATGCTTCCCGCACCGGCCGCGGGGCCGGCTCAGCCACGCCCCGGGATGTTCTCGTAGTAGGGCACGACGATTTCGTTGTCGGCCTCCAGGTCGCCCAGCATGGCGGTGGTCATCGGGTGCACCACCGAGGCGGCGACGGCGACGTTGACGCAGGCCGGCAGCCCGGAGTCGAAGGCCCGCTGCACCGCCGCGCGCACCTCGCCGATCTCGGTCACCCGCTCGCCGTAGCCGCCGAGGGCGCGGGCGACCTCGTGGTAGTCGGTGTCGGCCAGCCGGACGATGACGTCGCTGCCGGCGCCGTAGACCGCCTCCTGACCGTGGATCGACATCCCCCAGCAGGCGTTGTTGAGCACGACGGTGACCACCGGCAGGCCGTGGCGGACCATCGTGTCGAGCTCGGCGAGGTGAAACCCGTAGGCGCCGTCGCCGGTGACCTGAAGGACGCGGCGCGCAGGTTCGGCGATCTGCGCGCCGATCGCGAAGCCCTGCCCGATCCCGAGGAAGCCCATGTAGCCGAGGTTGAGCACCCGGTGCGGGGCCGCCGCCGCGACGCTCATCGCCGCCCACAGCGGCGCCTCCCCGCCGTCGAGCACCAGCACCGCGTCCGCACCGGCGCCCAGCAGCGCCTCGCGGCCGGCGTGGTAGGGGTGCAGCCGCCCGTCCACGGCCGGCGGGGCCGCGCCGAACAACTGCTCGACGAGGGCGTGCGCGCCGGTGGCCGAGGCCAGCCAGTCGGCGCGGTCGGGCCAGCTCACCTCGACCGCGCACAGCGCCTGCAGCGCCTCGCGGCAGTCGGCGACGACGGGCACCTGCACCGGCCGCAGCCGCCCCATCTCGGCGGCCTCGAGGTCGACCTGGATCACCGCCGCCTCGGGCGGGATCAGCGAGTGGGCCCGGCCCCCGGTGAGCAGACCGAGCCGGGCGCCGAGCAGCAGCACCACGTCGGGCAGCGGCTGGCCGGTCATCGCCATCAGCGACAGGCTGTCCACCGCCCAGCCGTTGCAGCGGTGCGCGGCGGGCAGCAGACCCAGCGCGCGGTTGTTCGCGAACACCGGGATGCCGGCGCGGTCGGCGAAGGCCGCCAGTTCCGCGCCGCACGACGACCACAGCGCCCCGCCGCCGACGACGATCGCGGGACGCTCGGCGTGCAGCAGCAGATCGGCCGCAGCCCGTACGGCGGCGGGCGAGGGGGCGGGGCGATCGGCGATGAGCGCCGGGCCGGCCGGCGGCAGGCCCGCCTCGTCGACCGCGGTGACCAGGACGTCGATCGGGATCTCCAGGAAGACCGGGCCGGGCCGCCCGGACAGCGCGGTGCGCACCGCCAGGGCGACGAGGTCGGGGATGCGTTCGGTGGTGACGATGCGGTGCGCCCACTTGGTGACCGGCGCGGCGGCGGCGACCTGGTCGAAGCCGCCCTGCATCTCGTTGGTCTGCAGTTCGCGCAGCGGCGGCGAGCTGGCGACCATCAGCATCGGCACCGCGTCGCTCATCGCGTTGGGCAGGGCCGCGAAGCCGTTGGCGAATCCGGGCCCGGAGGTGACCACCGCGACGCCGAGCCCGCCAGTGGTGCGGGCGTAGCCGTCGGCGGCGTGCCCGGCCGCGGCCTCGTGGCGGGTGTCGACCAGGCGCAGGCCGTTGGCGCGGCACGCCGTCCAGAACGCGTCGAGGTGCCCGCCGTGCAGGGCGAAGACGTCGGTGACGCCCGCCGCGGCCAGTGCGCGCGCCAGCAGTTCGCCGCCGTCGACTGCCGCTCCCGCCGGCCGCGATGTCACGCCGGTCTCAGGCGATCGGGTAGGGCCAGGGGTTGAACCGGCAGGTCTTGCCGTCGGGCTTGACGAACTGCGGGTCGAACCGGGAGGCGTCGTTGTCGGAGGTGGAGAAGGTCTGCTGCATCATGATCGGCGCCAGCGCGCCGTTCTTGTCGCACGGCTCGTGGTTGGTGTAGCCGATGGCGTGGCCGACCTCGTGATTGATCAGGTACTGCCGGTAGGAACCGATGTCGCCCTGGAACGGCACCGCACCGCGCACCCAGCGCGCGAGGTTGAGGAACACCCGCGGTTCGGCGTCGGGGCCGTAAATCGGGTTGTAGCAGGACGTTTCGATCTCGATCTCGTAGCCGCAGCCCTCGCGGATGGTCATCGGAGAAGTCAGCGACACCCGGAAGTCGGGCTCGTCGGTGCTGGTGGCGTCGATGCGCCGGAAGGCGAACTGCGGGTTGTGCGTCCAGCTCTTCGGGTTGGCCAGCGTCTCGCTGACCATCCGGGCGAACCCCTCGTCGCCCCCGAAGGACGAGGTGTCCACGCCGTCCTCGACCTCGACGGTGTAGGTGAACACCTTCGCGGTGCCCTGGCCGACCTGGGGCATGTCGCCGCCGATGACCGACCACGTCTTGGCGCCCGCCTCGGTGAACGGCCCGCCGGTGGGCAGGATGCCGGTGGGCAGGGTGGCGTCGAACTCGGTCAGGCCGCGCGGCGGGCCGCCGACGATCGCGGTGCCCGAGGAGCCGATCTTGGGCGGGCCCTTGATGGTGTCCTCCGCCGAGGGCACCGCGGTGCCGGTGACGGTCTGGTAGAGCACCACCCCGGTCAGCGCCACCAGCACCGGCAGGGCGTAGGCCCGCCAGCCGTAGACGGACAGGAACTTGCCCAGCCGGGTCTGCCGGCGGATGTTGCGGTGCTGCTCGCGGTCGGCCCGGGGCCGGCCCGAGTCGGCGGTCAGCGGGTCGCGGTGGGCGCGCAGCGGGCGGCTCGGCTCGACGCGCAGCACCGGCACGCGGCCGGGTTGCGGGGGGCCGAGCTTGTAGGTCACCGCCTCAGGATGGCATAACCGGCCTGTCGGGACCGCATTGATCAGGGCGGGGCGTCGGCGGGGCGTAATCTCTGGCCGGTGAGCGAACTGCGCGCCGGCAGGCGCGCGAGTGTGAGCCGCGGCGGGCGGCTGCCCCGCGGCGAGCGCCGCGGACAGCTGCTCAGCGCGGCCAGCGAGGTGTTCGTCGACCGCGGCTACCACGCCACCGGCATGGACGAGATCGCCGACCGCGCCGGGGTCAGCAAACCGGTGCTCTACCAGCACTTCTCCAGCAAGCTGGACCTGTATCTGGCGGTGCTGCAGCTGCACGTGGACACCCTGCTGTCGCGGGTGCGCCAGGCGCTGCGCACCACCACCGACAACCGCCAGCGGCTGCGCGCCGCGGTGCAGGCGTTCTTCGACTTCATCGAGCACGACAGCCAGGGCTACCGGCTGATCTTCGAGAACGACTTCGTCTCCGAGCCGCAGGTCGCCGCGCAGGTGAAGGTGGCCACCGAGGCGTGCACCGACGCGGTGTTCGACCTGATCAGCCGGGACTCGGGGCTCGAACCGCACCGCGCCCGCATCATCGCCGTGGGATTGGTGGGGATCAGCGTGGACTGCGCGCGCTACTGGCTCAACGCCGAGCGCCCGATTTCCAAGGAGGACGCGGTGGAGGCCACCGTGCAGTTCGCCTGGGGCGGCCTGTCGCACGTGCCGCTGGCCCGCTCCTGAGGGCGGTCAGGCCTCCGGCTTGCCGACGCCGAAGCCGACCCGGCGGGAGTCGGCCGCGCCGATCTCGACATAGCTGACCTTGCTGGTCTGCACCAGAAACCGGCGCCCCTTCTCGTCGGTCAGGCTCAGCACCCCGGAATCCTTGCCGGCCAGTGCCGTCCGCACCAGGTCCTCGACTTCGGTGGGCGTCTGGGAGCTGTTGAACGCCAGCTCGCGCGGACTGTCCGAGACACCGATCTTGACCTCCACGTCGGCCCCTTTCCGTTGGCGTGCGGCTCACAGCAGGCTAGTCGACGCGCCCGGGGCGTCGCGGGCGAGCCGGTCGGGGGCGCGCGCGATCCGGGCGTGATCCGGGCGCGATCCGGCCAAGGCGGTGTCAAGCTGCGATAACAGCATGACAACGGCTGCGTGCGGCAGGGGCGGGCACGGGGGTGCGGTCCCTAACCTGGCCGGGTGGGCAGGTACTCGGACTGGGACGTCGACGGCTACGACGACGTCGACGGCTACGACGGGTACGGCGAGTACGACGACTACGGGCCCGTGCGCCGACGGCGGAGCGGCTGGTCCAGCGTGGCGCTGACCGTCATCGGCATGCTCGCCACCGCGATCGCCACCGCGATGGTCATCAAGACCGGCGGATCGGCCAGCACCGCCGACGCCGACGCCGCCCCGGCCCCCGCCAAGCGCACGGTGGTGGCCACCGCCGGACCCGTCGCCGCTCCCAGCCCGGAGGTGCCGGTGCGGGTCACCGCGACCGCCCAGGCCGCCGAGTCACAGGCGCAGCCCCAGATCGACGCCCGCGAGTTCGTCTACACCGTGGCCGGAAACCAGCGCCCCGACGACCCGGTCACGATCGTCTACGCCGACGAGACCGGCGCGCTGCGCACCGCCGAGAACGTCACGCTGCCCTGGACGCTGACGGTGACGCCCGCCCTGCCGGTCACCTACGTCACCGCCAACAGCACCGGCAGCCAACTGAACTGCTGGATCACCGACGCGCGCGGCGCGACCGTGGTGTCCCAGACCCAGTTCAGCCCGAGCACCACCTGCAACCACTGATCCCCCCGGGGCTACTCAGGCGAGCCCGAGTTCGCGCATCCGCTCGTCGTGGGTCTTCTGCAGTTGGTCGAAGAAGTCGGAGATATGACCCAGGCCCCCGCCGGCGAGCACCAGGTCCACCAGTTCGTCGTGGTCGGCCAGGATGTACTGCGCCTGGGTGATCGCCTCACCGAGCAGTCGGCGCGACCACAGCGCCAGCCGGCTGCGCTGCCTGCCGCTGGCGGTCACCGCCGAGCGGACCTCGGCGACGACGAACTGGGAGTGGACGGTCTCGGCGAGCACCGCGCGCACCACGTCGGCGACCTCGGCGGGCAGCGAGTCGGCGATCGCCAGGTACAGGTCGGCGGCCAGCGCGTCGCCGACGTAGGTCTTGACCAACGCCTCCAGCCAGGTGCTCGGGGTGGTCAGCCGGTGGTACTGCTCGAGGGCCGGGGCGTAGCGCGTCATGGCCGGCAGCACGTCCACCCCGCGGGCCTCCAGGGCGTCCTGCAGCATCGCGAAGTGGCCCATCTCGGCGGCAGCCATCCGCGCCATATTGATCCGGCCGCGCATGTCCGGCGACATCCGGGCCTCGTCGGTGAGCCGGTAGAACGCGGCCAGTTCGCCGTAGGCCAGCAGGGCGAACAGCTCGTTGACGCCGGGGTGATCGGCCACGAAAGCCGGGGAGGACTGCGAGGACGAGGGGGTGGCGCCGGCCATGCCCGACACTGTAGTCCGCACGCCGATCCGGGCCCGCCGGGCCGACCGGGGTATCATGGGAACCTGAACCGCAAGGTTCGCACGTAGTTTTCACGGAAATGTGCGTGCACGTAGGCCCGCCCGTCAGCGGCGCAGGGCCTGGAAATTCCACTTCGGGACGTCACTCGTGCACGCGGGAACACACGCGACAGAACACGAGAGAAGCGACCCACATGACACACCTGCATACCCATGCGCCCAGCGAGGCCACCACCAGTTTCGCCGAGTTGGGCGTGCGCGAGGAGATCGTCCGCGCGCTCGCCGAGAACGGCATCGAGAACACCTTCGCCATCCAGGCGCTCACCCTTCCGCTGGCGCTGGCCGGCGATGACCTGATCGGCCAGGCCCGCACCGGCATGGGCAAGACCTTCGCCTTCGGGGTGCCGCTGCTGCAGCGCATCACCGCCCCCGGCGCAGCCGCGCTGGACGGCACGCCGCGCGCGCTGGTCGTGGTGCCCACCCGGGAGCTGTGCCTGCAGGTCTACGAGGACCTCTGCCACGCCGCCAAGCACCTGCACGCCGAGGGCCGGCCGCTGGCGGTGGTGTCGATCTACGGCGGGCGGCCCTACGAGCCGCAGATCGAGGCGCTGCGCGCCGGCGCCGACGTGGTCGTGGGCACACCGGGACGGCTGCTGGATCTGGCCCAGCAGGGCCACCTCAAACTGGGCGGGCTGTCGGTGCTGGTGCTCGACGAGGCCGACGAGATGCTCGATCTGGGCTTCCTGCCCGACATCGAGCGGATCCTGAGCCGGATCCCCGAGAAGCGCCAGGCGATGCTCTTCTCGGCGACCATGCCCGATCCGATCATCACGCTGGCGCGCACCTTCATGAACCAGCCCACCCACATCCGCGCCGAGGGCGTGCAGGGCTCGGCCACCCACGAGACCACCGAGCAGTTCGCCTACCGGGCGCACGCACTGGACAAGGTGGAGATGGTCGCGCGCATCCTGCAGGCCGAGGGCCGCGGCGCGACGATGATCTTCACCCGCACCAAGCGCACCGCGCAGAAGGTGGCCGACGACCTGGCCGAGCGCGGGTTCAAGTGCGGAGCCGTGCACGGCGACCTGGGCCAGATCGCGCGGGAGAAGGCGCTCGCGGCGTTCCGCAGCGGGGACATCGACGTACTGGTGGCCACCGACGTCGCCGCCCGCGGCATCGACATCGACGACGTCACCCACGTCATCAACTACCAGATCCCCGAGGACGAGCAGGCCTACGTGCACCGCATCGGCCGCACCGGCCGGGCCGGCAAGACCGGGGTGGCGATCACCCTGGTCGACTGGGACGAGCTGGAACGCTGGTCGATGATCAACAAGGCGCTCAAGCTGGACTGCCCCGACCCGGCGGAGACCTACTCCAACTCCCCGCACTTCTACACCGAGCTGAACATCCCCGCGGGGGCCGGCGGGCGGATCGGCGACTCGCGCGCCAAGCCCCGGACGGCCAAGCCGGATCGCGCCGAGTCGCGCCCGGCGCGCGATCGCTCTCCCCGGCAGCGCACCCGCGGCGGCAAGCCCGCCACCGGGCACGTCGAACGCACCGCCGAGACCGCCGCGGGGTCTCAGACCCAGGCTGCCGACGGGACCCCGCGGCGCCGCCGGCGGCGCCGCCGGCCCGGTAAGGCCGCCACGCCCGCCAACTGACCCGACGCGAACTGCCGGTGCTGCGACCCGAACGCCGAACCCGAGGCGACCTGCTGGCGGCGGCGGCGATCGTCGCGGTGGTCGCGGTCGTGATCGCGGCGTTCTGGTGGTTCAGTTCGGCCCGCAGGACAACCTTCCGGCCGGCCGACGGGCCGGCACCGAATGTCCCAGCGGCACAAGAGGTTCCGCAGAGCTTCACCCAGCTGTGGAGCGCCGCGAGCGGTAAGACCGCCGCCCCGGTGGTGATGGGCGGGACGGTGGTGACCGGCGACGGCCGCACGATGGCCGGTATCGACACCCAGACCGGCGCGGCACGCTGGAGTTATGCGCGCGACGCCGAGTTGTGCGCGGTGTCCTACGTCTACGACCTGGCGGTGGCGGTGTATCCCGACCGGCGCGGCTGCGGACAGGTCAGCGGCATCAAGGCCGACACCGGACAGCGCGGCCCGACGCGCACCTCCTACGCCGACAACCAGGTGGTGGTGAGTTCTGACGGCACCGCGGTGCTGTCCTACGGACCGACCCGGCTGGAACTGTGGCGTTCGGATCTGGTGCGGATGCTGTCCTACGGCGAGATCGACGCCCGGATCAAGCCGGTCAACACCGGCCTGGGCCAGGGCTGCGCGCTGATGTCGGCGGCCGCCAGCGATTCCGCAGCGGCGGTGCTGGAGGTCTGCCCGGGCGCAGCGGAACTGGATCTCAAGCTGATCACACCGGCCAAGGACGAGGACGAGCCGGAGACCAAGAAGGTCGACCTGACCGGGCTGGCGCCCGATTCCGATGCCCGGGTGCTCGCCGTGGCGGGCACCACCGCCGCGGTCTACCTGCCCACCCCCCAACCGCGGGTGGCCGTCTACGACGAGACCGGCTCGCAGATCTCCAGCACCCCGCTCGCCGAGGCGGCGTCGCTGCCGGTCGCTCCGCCGACGCTGAGCCGCGCCGGGGATCGCTACACCTGGTGGAGCGGCTCGGCGGTGGTGGTGTTCGATTCCGCGCTGGGGTACCGCTACACCATCGAGGGCACCGAGGAGCGCCGGCCGCTGGGCCCGGCGACCGAGATGGCCGGCAAGCTGCTGGTGCCGGTGGCCGGCGGGATCGCCGTGCACGACGCTGCCGACGCGCGCTTCGAACGGCTCATCCCGGTCACACACCCCCCGGGCAGCGCGCCGGTACTGCCGGCGGCGATCGGGTCCATCATCGTCGAGCAGCGCGGCGCGAACGTGGTGGGCTTCGGACCTAGTCCTCGCTGATGCTCAGGGCCTGCGTCGGGCAGTTCTCGCAGGCCTGCTCGAGGTCGAGACGACGGTCCGCACCGATGTCGTCGAGCAGGATGTGCAACGCGCCGTCCGGGCCGATCCCGAAGATGTCCGGCGCGGTCGCCTCGCACAGGCCGATGGACGAGCAGCGGCTGCGGTCGACAAGAACTTTCACCGTGTCTTCACCGTCGCTCCGGGGTGAACCGTGCGGTCATGCTTATCACGGTATGGAAGAAGTTGCCATTGCCCAACTCCGGCTCGCCGACCGCGCTGATGTCGGGCAGCCGGGTCAGCAGTTCGCGCAACGTCGCGGCGATCTGGCGGCGGGCCAGTTGCGCGCCCAGGCAGTGGTGGATCCCGCCGCCGCCGAACGCGACGTGCCGGTTGGGTGAGCGCGACAGGTCCAGACGCTCGGGATGGTCGAACACCTCGGTGTCGAAGTTGGCCGAGGCGTAGAACATGATCACCTTGTCGCCCTCGGTGATCAGATGCCCGCCGAGTTCGGTGTCGTGGGCGGCGGTGCGGCGGAACGTCATGATCGGGGTGGCCCAGCGGACGATCTCCTCGACCGCCAGCGGCATCCGGCCGTCGATGTCCGCCATCAGCCAGGCGCGCTGATCGGGGAAGTCGGTCAGGGCCTTGAGGCCGTGGGCGATCGACTGCCGGGTGGTGTCGTTACCGGCGATGATCAGCAGCGCGAAGATCGACGAGATCTCGTCGTCGGTGAGACGTTCGCCGTCCACCTCGGCCTGAACCATCGCCGTCATCAGGTCGTTCTGCGGCGCGCTGCGGCGCGCGGCGATGAGTTCGTGGGCGATGCCGTGCACCGTGGCGATCGTCTGGGCGACCCGGGCGAGCGGTTCGGCGCCCTGCAGCAGGCGCGGGTCGCGCCACCCGTCGGCGAACTGCGACTCGTAGGCGATGGTGCGGCGGTGCTCCGCGGGGATGCCGACCATGTCGCAGATGTTGTGCATCGGGACCAGCGCGGCGACCTCGCTGACGAAGTCGATCTCGCCCCGGTCGGCGACCTCGTCGACGATCCGGCGCGCGTTGGCCGCGATGTCGGTGTCGATGCGGGCCAGTTGCTTGGGGGTGAAGGCCGCCGCCAGCAGCCGGCGGATCTTGGTGTGCCGCGGCGGGTCCATCGCGATGAAGCCCTGCGCGGCGTCGAGAAGTTCGGGCGGGATCGACTCGAAGGTGATGCCCCGGCCGGAGAGGAAGTCGGCGGGCCGGCGGGTCACCTCGACCAGATCGGCGTGCCGCACGACGGCCCAGAAGCCCTCGTCGTTGGGGTCGGAGAACATCCCGTTGCGCACCGGCCGGTGCCACGAAACGGGCCGGAGCGCGCGCAACTCGGCGAAGGTCCGCTCCCGGTCGGCGGCGGTGGACGACCAGAACTCCAGCGAGGAGAGATCGGCCGGGTCGTAGGGGCGCTGCGCACGGGCGATGGCGGTGGTCATGACCCCAATATCCGACAAAAATCAAAAAGTGTCAAGCAATCCAATCAAAAAGACATTTTTGTCGTAGACTCGGCGGCATGACCGCCGCCGCGCTGCGCGCCGAGACCCGCGCCTACGGCCGGGCCCGACTGCGCGAACTGGCCCTCGACGCCGCCCGCGACCTGGTCCTGGAGCGCGGCTGGTCGGCGGTCCGGATGGGCGCCGTCGCCGCCGCCGTCGGCGTCAGCCGCCAGAGCCTGCACGCCGAGTTCGGCACCAAGGACGAACTGGGCAGCGCGCTGGTCGCGCGGGAGGCGGAGACGTTCTTCGAGGGCGCCCGCGAACGCCTGTACCGCCACCCCGGCGACCTGGCCGGCGCGGTGCGCGACGCCGGCCGCTTCATGCTCAGCGCGACCGCGGAAAACCCACTGCTGCAAACGATTCTGACCCGCGCGCCGATGGACGGCGACACGTCGCTGCTACCGCTGCTCACCACCCGCGGCGAACCCCTGATCAGCCGCGCCGACGAGTTGCTGGGGCAGTGGGTCGACGAGCAGTGGCCCAACCTCGATGCGGCAGCGGCGGCGCTGATGGTCGAGACCGTGGTGCGCCTGGCACTGAGCCACATCCTCATCCCGGCGGAGTCTGCCGAGCGGACCGCCGACGACCTGGCCCGGGTGGCCTGCCGGTGCGTGGGTTTTGACGACCCGGCCGACGGTTAGGCCTCCGGGGCGAATTCCGGGAGCTTGCGGCCCGACCTCCACAGCGCGAGCAGTGCGGCGGCCAGGTCGCGGTAGGCCGTCGCGCCCTTGTTCTTGCGTCCGGACAACGCCGACGAACCCGACGCGCTGGCCTCGGCGAAACGCACCGTGCGCGGAATCGGAGGAGCCAGCACCGCCAACTCGTAGCGATCGGCGACATCGAAGAGCACGTCGCGGCTGTGGGTGGTGCGCGCGTCATAGAGCGTGGGCAGCGCGCCGAGCAGTTCCAGGGCGGGGTTGGTGATCTGCTGCACGTCGGCGATGGTGCGCAGGAACTGGCCCACCCCCCGGTGCGCCAGCGTCTCGCACTGCAGCGGAACGATCACCTGATCGGCGGCGGTCAGACCGTTGAGCGTGAGCACGCCCAGCGACGGCGGGCAGTCGATGATCACCACGTCGAACTCGTCGTCGATCTTGTCCAGCGCGCGCTTGAGCGCGTACTCGCGCCCGGCGCGCATCAGCAGCATCGCCTCGGCCCCGGCGAGGTCGATGTTGGCCGGCAGCAACGTCATCCCCTCCGGTGTGCCGACCAGGGCCGCGCTCGGCTCGACCTCGCCGAGCAGCACCTCGTGCACCGACACCGGCAGCTTGTCGGGTTCGGTGCCCAGCGAGAAGGTCAGGCAGCCCTGCGGATCGAGGTCGACGAGCAGCACGCGCTGGCCGGCGTCGACGAACGCCGCCCCCAGCGACGCGACGGTGGTCGTCTTGGCCACCCCGCCCTTCTGGTTGGCCACGGCCAGAACTCGGGTCACGTCAATCATCCTTGCAGGTTCGGGCAGAATCGGTGGGCGTGGGCGTCGGCGAACATCGGCTTGTGCTGTTGCGGCACGGCGAAACCGAATGGTCACGGGACGGCAAGCACACCAGCCGGACCGATCTTGATCTCACCGAGCGCGGGCGCGAGCAGGCCCGGCTGGCGGCGCTGAGCCTCGGACACCTCGACCTGGTCGACCCCCTGGTGGTCAGCAGCCCGCGCCGGCGCGCGCTGGCCACCGCCGAGCTGGCGGGGCTGAGCGTCGACGAGGTGTCGCCGCTGCTGTCGGAGTGGGACTACGGGGACTACGAGGGGCTGACCACCCACGAGATCCGCACCGACAACCCCGGCTGGCTGCTGTGGACCTACGGCTGTCCCGGCGGGGAGAGCGTGGATCAGGTCAGCATGCGCGCCGACCAGGCGGTGAGCTACGGGCTGGACCACATGGTCGACCGCGACGTGGTGTTCGTCAGCCACGGGCACTTCTCCCGCTCGGTGGTGACCCGCTGGGTGGAGCAACCGCTGCGCGAGGGCGCCCGGTTCGGCTTCGGCACCGCCGCGCTGGCGGTGTGCGGCTTCGAGTACGGGCTGCGGCAGCTGTCGGCGCTGGGCCTGACCAGCCACCGCGAGCCGGTCACCGGGACGTGACCGATCCGTCGTTCGTGCTGCACGGACCGTCGGCGACGGTGATCACCACGGGCATCGCCACCGGTTTAGACGACCCCGCCGCCGCGGCGGCGGCGCTGCGCGGCGCCAGCGCAGACCTGATCGTCGGCGCGCTGGCGTTCGACGGTCCGGCCGCGCTGCACCGTCCGCTCGCCGTCACCGACGTGACGCCGCGCCTGCCGTCGGCGCCGCTGCCGGCGGTGCGGATCACCGCGTCGCGACCCGAGCCCGACGAGCACCGGGCGCGCATCGAGGCCGCGCTGCGGCGGCTGCGCGACCGGAGTGACCCCCTCGAGAAAGTGGTGCTGGCCCGCGCCCTGGAATTGACCGCCGATGCGCCGCTGGACCCGATGGCGATCCTGGGCCGACTGATCCGGGCCGACGCGAACGCCACCGGATACCTCGTCGACCTCTCCCCCGCCGGGCCCGCGTTCGCCGGCGCGGTCCTGGTGGGTGCCAGCCCCGAGCTGCTGGTGGCCCGCGGCGGCGATCAGGTGGGCTGCCAGCCGTTCGCCGGGTCCGCACCGCGCTTCGCCGACGCGCAGGCCGATGCCGCCAGCGGCGCCGCCCTGGCGGCATCGGAGAAGAACCGCCACGAACACCAACTGGTGGTCGACACGATGCGCGCTGCGCTTCAGCCGCTGTGCAGCCGGCTGGATGTCGCCCCCGAGCCGCAGCTGAGCCGCACCGCGGCGGTGTGGCACCTGAGCACGCCGATCCGCGGCACGCTGGCCGACACCTCAACCACCGCATTGGATCTGGCGCTCGCACTGCATCCGACGCCGGCGGTCGGCGGGTCTCCGACGGCGACGGCCGTCGACCTGATCGCCGAACTGGAGGGCGAGCGCGGCTTCTACGCCGGCGCGGCCGGCTGGTGTGACGCGCGCGGCGACGGGCGCTGGGTGGTCGCCATCCGCGGCGCGCAACTGTCCGCCGATCGGCGCAGCGTGGTTGCCCAGGCCGGCGGCGGAATCGTCGCGCAGTCCGACCCCGACGACGAAGTCGCCGAGACCACAGCCAAATTCGCCACCATCCTTTCCGCTCTCTGTGCCCCGGAGGTGACCGAGTGACCCGCACGAGCACACAGATCCGCCCGGCCTGGCCCGGCGACGAGCCGGAGATCGTGGCGATGATCCACGAACTGGCCGCCTTCGAACGCGCCCCCGAGCAGTGCACGGTGAGCGAAAACCAGATCACCGCAGCGCTTTTCGGCGACGACGCCCCGGCGTCCTGCCACCTCGCCGACGTGGACGGGAACATCGCGGCGATGGCGCTGTGGTTCCGCAACTTCTCCACCTGGGACGGGGTGGCCGGAATCCACCTGGAGGACCTGTTCGTCCGCGAGCGCTTCCGCCGCCGAGGTCTGGCCCGCAGCATGCTGGCCACCCTGGCCGACGAGTGCGTGCAGCGCGGCTACACGCGGCTGTCCTGGGCGGTGCTGGATTGGAACACCGACGCCATCGCGCTCTACGACGGCGTCGGCGCCGTGCCGATGCGCGAGTGGATCGCCTACCGGGTGTCCGGCCCCACGCTGGCCGCCCTCGCGCTGGAGCGACCCGGGGGCTGAGCGATGACTAACCGTCGCCGCGGGTCAGCCAGCGCAGCGTGGCGGGGCTGAACAGCAGCGCCAGCACCCCGACCGACAGCGCCGCGATGGGCAGCGCGTAAACCCAGCGGTGCGATCCGACCCCGGCGTACCACGTCACCGGCAGGATCAGCAGCTGGGTGAACACCGCCAGCCCGCGGCCCCAGCGCCGGCCGGTCCACAGCGCCCACCCCGCGGCAGCCACCGCCAGCCCGATGATCACGAACCAGGCCGCGTTGCCGAACCCGCTGACGATGCGCTGATCGGCGCCCTCCAGACCGCGGACCAGATACACCACTGCGGCGGCCAGCCCGACCGTGCCCTGCAGCCCCACCAGCGCCGCGGCAACCCGCACCGGGACCGGCGGCGAAGAACGCATGCGCTGAGCCTAGGCTCGACGGCGATGCGGGCCGTGCTGATCGTCAACCCCAACGCCACCTCGACCACCCGGGCCGGCCGCGACCTGCTGGCGCACGCGCTGAAAAGCCGTGTGGAGTTGACCGTCGTGCCGACCGACCATCGCGGCCACGCCGTTCAGATCGCCGAGGCGGCCAAGAACGACGGCGTCGGGGTGGTCATCGTGCACGGCGGCGACGGCACCGTCAACGAGGTCGTCAACGGCCTGCTCGGGCCGCCGGGCGGCGCACGGCCCGACCCGGCGGGGCTGCCCGCCGTCGCGGTGGTGCCGGGCGGCTCGGCCAACGTGTTCGCCCGCGCGCTGGGCATCAGCCCCGACCCGATCGAGGCCACCAACCAGCTCATCGATCTGCTCGGCGAGCACCGCCAGGGCGGGTCGTGGCGGCGGCTGATCGGGCTGATGGACTGCGCGGAGCGCTGGGCGGTGTTCACCGCCGGGATGGGGGTGGACGGCGAGGTGGTGGCCGCCGTCGAGGCGCAGCGGGCCCGGGGCCGCAAAGTCACCGCCGCCCGCTACATCCGGGTGGCGGTGCGCGAGATGCTGGCCAGCGCGCGCACCGAGCCGCTGCTGACCGTGCACCTGCCCGGCCGGCCCCCGGTGGACGGAGTCCACTTCGCGTTCGTCTCCAACGCCAGTCCGTGGACCTACGCCAACACCCGCCCGGTGTGGACCAACCCGCAGACCACCTTTGAGGGCGGCCTGGGGATCTTCGCGGTCACCAGCATGAACGTGGTGGCCAACCTGCTGCTGGTCCGCCGGATGCTGTCCACGAACCCCCGGATCACCGCCCGCCACCTGGTCCGCGAGGACGACCTGGCGTGGGTGCGGATCAGCTCCGCCCAGCCGGTCGCCTGCCAGGTGGACGGGGACTTCCTGGGCGCCCGCGCCGACATGACGTTCACCGCGGTTCCCGACGCGCTGGCCGTCGTCGCGCCACCGCGCTGAGGTGCCCTGAACTGGGTATATACCCAGAAACGAGCGCGAACCGCGGATCCGTAGTAGAACGTGTTACAGAAAGAAAACGCTGGTGACGGGCGTTTCGCACGGCTGCTGAGAGGAGAGCTGAGTGAGATTGCCCACGGTTGACACAAGTTCCCTTGACTTCAACGGAGCCTGTGAAACCATCGATGTAACAGTGCAACAACATTTGCGTGTGCACGGGTTAACAGCTGGGGCGTGATGGGTTCGGCCCCGCTTGCTCTGCCACACCGATAACTAAGGAGTGTTCGACCATGGATTGGCGGCATAAAGCGGTCTGTCGTGACGAGGATCCGGAGCTGTTCTTCCCGGTGGGAAACAGCGGCCCGGCCCTTGCCCAGGTCGCTGACGCGAAGCTTGTCTGCGCCCGGTGCCCGGTGACCACCGAGTGCCTGTCCTGGGCGCTGGATTCCGGCCAGGACGCGGGCGTGTGGGGCGGCATGAGCGAGGACGAGCGTCGCTCGCTCAAGCGCCGCAACGCCCGGACCAGGACGCGCACCGGCGTCTGACACGAACTGTCAGCGACGGCTCCGGCACTACGCCGGGGCCGTCGTTTTTTGTCCGCGCCGCCCGACCGGCAGCCGCAGCAGCGCGTCGGTGCCCCCGCCGGGGGCGTCGCGCAGCTCGAGGGTGCCGTCGAGGTCGGCGGAAACCAGGGTGCGCACGATCTGCAGGCCCAGGCGCTGCGAGTCCGCCGGGTCGAAGCCGGGCGGCAGCCCCCGGCCGTCGTCGTGGACGACGACGTCGAGCCAGCGCGCCGAGCGCTCGGCGCGGATGACCACACTGCCCGGGCTTGCGGCGCCGTCGGTGCCGTCGGCCGGGCCGAACGCGTGCTGGATGGCGTTCTGCACCAGTTCGGTGAGCACCATCACCAGCGCGGTGGCCCGATCGGCGTCGAGGATGCCCAGCGCCCCCTCCCGGCTGATCCGCACCGGGGTGTCCACCCGGGCGACGTCGTTGATGATCGGCAGGATCCGGTCCATCACCGCGTCGAGGTTGACCTCCTCGTCGACCGACATCGACAGTGCCTCGTGGACCTCGGCGATGGCGGCGACCCGGCGCACCGACTCCATCAGTGCGTCGCGGGCCTCGGTGTTGCCGGTGCGGCGGGCCTGCAGGCGCAGCAGCGCGGCGACGGTCTGCAGGTTGTTCTTCACCCGGTGGTGGATCTCGCGGATGGTGGCGTCCTTGGAGAGCAGCGCGCGGTCGGCGCGCTTGACCTCGGTGACGTCGCGGATCAGCACCGCAGCTCCCCGCCCGGCTCCCCCGACGAACAGCGGCAGGGTGCGCATCAGCACGGCCGCCCCGCCGGCGTCGATCTCCAGCCGCATGCTGGGGCCCCCGCCCAGCATGGACTCGAGGTGCGCGGCCAGTTCCTGCGCCTCGAACGAGTCGGTGATCAACGGCCGGGTGACGTCGAGCAGGTGGTGGCCCTCCAGCTCGGAGGTCAGCCCCATCCGGTGGTAGGCCGATAGCGCGTTGGGGCTGGCGTAGTCCACCCGGCCCTGCACGTCGAGCCGGATGAAGCCGTCGCCGACCCGCGGGCTCGACCGGGTCGTCGCCGGGTCCCCGGCGGACGGGAACGTCCCCTCGGCCAGCATGCACAGCAGGCTTCCCGCGCAGTCCAGGTAGGCCTTCTCCAGCCGGGACGAGGTACGCCGGCCGTCGCCGGAAGTCTGCCGGGTGAGCACGGCGACCACCTCGTCGGTCTCCCCGTCGCGGCAGCGCACCGGCACGGCCTGCACCCCCGGGCCGGTGCCCTGCTCGCCCGAGACGAACGCATCGGACGCCAGCGGCAGTTCGGCCTGCGCCGCCACCGAGCCGACGGCGTCGGTGTGCAGCAGGGTGGAGGCGGTGTTGGGCCGGCACTGCGCCACGCACACCAGTGCCCCGTCGTCGCGGCGGACCCACATCAGGTAGTCGCCGAAGGACATGTCGGCCAGCAGCTGCCATTCGCTGACCACCGCGTGCAGGTGGTCCACGGCGCTGCCGGGCAGCACGGTGTGCTCGGCGAGCAGTTCACCGAGGGTGGACATGCGGGGGTGTCAGTCGATGACCGCGATGAGGTCGCCGGCCTGGATGACGTCACCGACCGCGACGTTGACCTCGGTGACGACCCCGCCGACCTCGGCGAGCACCGGGATCTCCATCTTCATCGACTCCAGCAGCACCAGGGTGTCGCCGGCACCGATCCGGTCACCCTTGCTGACCACGACCTCCAGCACACTGGCCACGATTTCGGCGCGCACATCCTCGGCCATGCCCCATATCGAACCACATGACCGGGTCGATGCACGGTTGGCCGGGCGTGCGAGAATGGGCCTGACGACGGAGGTGGATCACGGTGGCCCACCAGGATGAGAATGGGGCGCACAACGATGGCTAAGCGGGGGCGCAAGAAGAAGGCGCGCAAGCACAGCAAGGCCAACCACGGCAAGCGGCCGAACAGCTAACCGCGCCGGATGATGGTGGTGCGGCGGATCTGCAGCCGCACCCGCTCCACGAGACGCGCCGGCGCCTTCTCGCCGGTGCACTTGTCCGCGATCAGCCGCTTGACCCGCTCCTCCAGCCCGTAGTGGCGCAGGCAGGTCGGGCATTCCTCGAGGTGGTGGCTCAGCCGCTCGCGGGTCTCGTCGGTGCACTCACCGTCGAGCAGCGACCACACCTCGGCCACCACCAGCGCGCAGTCCACGTGGTTCTCGTGGCCGTCCTCGGCGCTCACGGGGTCACCTCCTGGGCTTCGTCGGGCTGGTGGCCGCGCAGCAGCCCGCGCTCCCGGGCCACGTCGGCCAGCAGGGTGCGCAGCTGGCTGCGGCCCCGGTGCAGCCGGGACATCACCGTTCCGATCGGCGTTTCCATGATCTCGGCGATCTCCTTGTACGGGAATCCCTCGACGTCAGCGAGGTACACGGCCAGGCGGAACTCTTCTGGTAACGCCTGCAGGGCCGATTTGATTTCATTGTCGGGAAGCAATTCCAGGGCCTCCACCTCGGCTGAGCGCAGGCCGGTGGAGGTGTGCTGGGCGTTTGCCACCAGCTGCCAGTCGGTGATCTCCTCGGTCGGGTAGGTGGCCGGCTGGCGCTGCTTCTTGCGGTAGCTGTTGATGTAGGTGTTGGTCAGGATCCGGTACAGCCAGGCCTTGAGGTTGGTGCCCGCCTGAAAAGACCGGAATCCGGAGTAGGCCTTGACCATGGTCTCCTGCAGCAGGTCCTCGGCGTCGGCGGGGTTGCGGGTCAGCCGCAGCGCACCGCCGTAGAGCTGGTCCATCAGCGGGATGGCGTCGCGCTCGAAGCGCGCCGTCAGCTCGGCGTCGGTCTCCGCGCCGGGGGCTTGCGGAGACTCCTCGGTGTCTGTCATCTCCGCCCAATCCTAAGCTGTGGGCTATGAGCTCCTTCTCCGGCAAGACCATGTTCATCTCGGGCGCCAGCCGCGGTATCGGCCTGGCCATCGCCAAGCGGGTCGCCGCCGACGGCGCCAACATCGCGCTGGTGGCCAAGACCACCGAGCCGCACCCCAAGCTGCCGGGCACGATCTACACCGCCGCCAAGGAGATCGAGGAGGCCGGCGGCCACGCGCTGCCGATCGTCGGCGACGTGCGCGACGGCGACTCGGTGGCCGCCGCGGTGGCCGCCGCCGTCGAACAGTTCGGCGGCATCGACATGTGCGTCAACAACGCCTCGGCGATCAACCTGGGCTCCGTCGAGGACGTGGCGCTCAAACGCTTCGACCTGATGAACGGGATCCAGGTGCGCGGCACCTACGCCGTCTCCCAGGCCTGCATCCCACACCTCAAGGGCCGCGACAACCCGCACATCCTCACCCTGTCCCCGCCGATCCGGATGGAGCCCAAGTGGCTCACGCCGGCACCGTACATGATGGCCAAGTACGGGATGACGTTGTGCGCGTTGGGAATCGCCGAGGAGCTGCGGGACGCCGGGATCGCCTCCAACACCCTGTGGCCGCGCACCATGGTCGCCACCGCCGCCGTGCAAAACCTGCTCGGCGGGGACGCCGCGATGGCCCGGTCGCGCAAACCCGAGGTCTACGCCGACTCCGCCTACGTCGTGCTCGGCAAGCCGGCGCGCGAGTTCACCGGCCACTCGCTGCTGTGCGAGGACGTGCTGCTCGACTCCGGCGTCAGCGACCTGTCGGTGTACGACTGCATCCCCGGCTCCGACCTCGGCGTGGACCTGTGGGTGGACAGCCCCAACCCGCCGGGCTACACCGGGCCGTAGAGCTCGGCCCGTTTCAGCCCTTTTCAGCCCCTGCGGCCGAACCGGCGCTTGCCGTGCCCGGCGAAGGCCCGCATGACGGCCAGCGCGAAACGGCTCTGCTTCTTGGGCGCGGAGTACCACAGCATCTCCGAACGCTGGGTGGGCAGCCGCGGCGCGGTGATCGCCTGCTGGCGGCAGAACTTGATCAGCCCGGCCGCACCGCCGCCGCGGTAGCCGATGCCGGAGTCCTTCCAGCCGCCCATCGGCAGGGTCGGGCAGAAGACGTTGGTCATGGCGTCGTTGACGTTGACCGCGCCGCAGTCGAGGCGCCGGGCCAGCCGCTCGCCGCGGGCGGCGTCGCCGGTCCACACCGTCGCCGAGAGCCCGTAGCGCGAATCGTTGGCCAGCCGGATCGCCTCGTCCTCGTCGGCCACCTTGACCACCGGCAGGGTCGGCCCGAAGGTCTCCTCGGTCATGCACGTCATGTCCGGGGTGACGCCGGTGAGCACGGTCGGTTCGAAGAAGGTGCCCACGCCGGTGGGCCTGCCGCCGGCGAGCACCGTGGCACCCGCGGCGGTGGCCTCCTCGACGTGGCGGGCGACGATGTCGCGCTGGGCGCCGGTGGCCATCGCACCGGTGTCGTAGGTGGTCTCCGCGCCGGCTTCCTGGCCCTGCTTGACCGACCGGACCCGCTCGGCCAGCTTGGCGACGAACTCGTCGTAGATCGGCGCCTCGACGAACACCCGCTCCACCGAGATGCAGACCTGGCCGGAGTTGAACATCCCGCCCCAGGCGATGCCGTTGGCGGCCCGCTCCAGGTCGGCGTCGGCGAGCACGATCGCCGGGTCCTTGCCGCCCAGCTCGAGGCTGAACGGGATCAGCCGCTGGGCGCAGGCCACCGCGACCTTGCGGCCGGTGGCCGTCGATCCGGTGAAGTGCACGTAGTCGGCGTTCTCGATGACCGCCGCGCCGGTGTCGCCGTAGCCGGTGACCAGCCCGAGCACCGGCGGGGCGCCGACCTCGGTCCAGCCGCGGACCAGCTCGACGGCCGAAAGGGGCGTCACCTCAGAGGGTTTCAGCAGCACCGCCGCGCCGGCGGCGAGCGCGGGCACCAGGTCCAGGGCGAGCATCGCGAGCGGGAAGTTCCACGGCTCGATCATGCCCACCAGCGGGTAGGGCCGGAACACCGTGGTGAGTTTCTTGACCCGGAACAGCGGGGTGTGCGCCTTGGTGGGGCGGTCGGCGAGGAACGCCTCGGCGTTGCCCGCCCAGTAGTTGATCGAGTCGGCGATGGTGATCGGCTCCAGGCTGGCGTCGCTGCGCGACTTGCCGGTCTCCGACATCAGCACCTCGGTGAGGTGGTCGGCGTTGTCGAGGACCCAGTCCTGCCACTTCATCATCCAGCGCTTGCGGCCGCGCGGCCCGATCGCCTCCCACTCGGTCTGGAACAGGCGCAGCTCGTTGGCCCGGGCGGCGACGGACTGCGCGTCCTCGATCGGCACCGAGCCGACGACCCGGCCGGTGGCCGGGTTGCGCACGGTGATGGTCGACGTGTCGGTGGCTGGTTCAACCGCGGTCATGACTGGTCCTCTCGCTCGCGGGATCGAAAAGCACGCCCTGCTCCGAGCCTAACGCCCGCTGGCCGGCGGTGACAGCTTCGATGAGTTCGGGGCCGTTGTTGGCCACCCGGTTGACCAGGGTGGAGACCTCGCGCATCGCGAGCCCGCCGACCTGCGGCCCGGCGGCCAGCACCTCGGCCGGGGCGGGCTGCTCGGGGTCGAGCCAGCGGTCCCAGTCGCCCTCGCCGACCAGCAGCGGCATCCGGTCGTGCACCCGGGCGAAGTCGCCGACCGCGCCGGTGGTCACCAGGGTGAAGCCCGCCGCCGACCACAGACCGGCGACCAGCAGCGGCTCGCCGTCGGGCCGGAAGAAGAAGTACGGCGTCTTGCGTTTACCGGCCAGCGGATCGGCGCTGGGCTGCCACTCGTAGTAGCCGTCCATCGGGACCAGGCAGCGCCGGTGCGCAGCCGCCGACCGGAACGCCGGGGAGGTGGTCAGCGTCTCGGCGCGGGCGTTGATCAGGGGTTTACTGCGTCCCCGGTTCGCCCAGGGCGGCTCGAAGCCCCACACCATCAGCCGCAGGCGCCGGGCGGCGGACTCACTGAGGACCGTCGCGACCCGGGCGGTGGGGGCCACGTTGTAGTTGGGCGCGTAGTCGGGCGTGCCGGTCTCGTCGACGGCGTGCAGATGCCGGGCCAACCTGGCCGGATCGGTGCTCACCGCGAACCTCCCGCACACCCCACCATGGTGCAGGATGGGGCCGTGAGCCCTGACCCGGAACCGCCGCCCGACCGGTGGCCGGCTCCGCAGGCCCCGGCGGCGGTGGACGCGACCGTGACGGTGCCGGGGTCGAAGTCGATGACCAACCGCGCGCTGATCCTCGCGGCGCTGGCGCGGGCGCAGGGCCAGCCGGCCGGCCGAATCAGCGGGGCGCTGCGCAGCCGCGACACCGACCTGATGATCGGGGCGCTGCGCGCGCTGGGTTTCACCGTCGCCGGTGAGGGCAGCGAGCTGACCGTCGGCGGCGCGCTCGACCCGCCCGGCGACGCCCGGGTGCAGTGCGGCCTGGCCGGCACCGTGCTGCGATTCGTCCCGCCGCTGGCCGCGCTGAGCACCGCGGTGGTGGAGTTCGACGGCGACGAACAGGCCCGCGCCCGCCCGATCGCGCCGCTGCTGAGCGCACTCGCCGCCCTCGGGGTCGACGTCGACGGCGACCGGCTGCCGTTCCGGGTCCGGGGGCTGGGCAAGGTCGAGGGCGGCACCGTGCGCATCGACGCCTCGGCCTCCTCGCAGTTCGTCTCCGGGTTGCTGCTGTGCGCGGCCGCGTTCACCGAGGGACTGACGGTGATTCACACCGGCGAGTCGGTGCCCTCGGCGCCGCACATCGCGATGAGCGTCGCGATGCTGCGCCAGGCCGGCGTCGACGTCGACGACAGCGCGCCGCACCGGTGGGTGGTGCGCCCCGGAACCCTCGGCGCGCCGCACTGGCGCATCGAACCGGACCTGTCCAACGCGGTGCCGTTCCTGGCGGCGGCGGTGGTCACCGCCGGGACGGTCCGCATCACCGGCTGGCCGACCGAGAGCGTTCAGCCCGCACAGACCATCCTGGGGATCTTGCGGATGCTGGGATCGGATGTGGCGCATCGGGATTCGACTCTGCAGGTGCGCGGCCCGGCCGACTACCCCGGCTTCGACATCGACCTGCACGAGGTGGGCGAGCTCACCCCGGCCATCGCCGCACTGGCCGCGCTGGCCCGACCCGGGTCGACCTCCAGACTGAGCGGGGTGGCCCACCTGCGCGGGCACGAGACCGATCGGCTGGCAGCACTGAGCACCGAGATCAACCGGCTCGGCGGTGACTGCGCGCAGACCCCGGACGGGCTGGAGATCACCGCGCGCCCGCTGCACGGCGGGGTGTGGCACAGCTACGCCGATCACCGGATGGCGATGGCGGGGGCGATCGTCGGGCTGCGGGTGGCCGGCGTGGCGGTGGCCGACATCGCCACCACCGCCAAGACGCTGCCGGACTTCCCGCAGCTGTGGACCCGGATGCTGACGGGGCAGGGTTGAGCGTCCGCGACTACGACGAGTCCGACGTGCACATCCGGTCGGGCCGCGGATCGCGGCCGCGAACCAAGACCCGCCCCGAGCACGCCGACGCCCAGCCCGCCATGGTGGTGACGGTCGACCGCGGCCGGTGGGGCTGCGTGCTCACCGCTGACCCGGGCCACGCGGTCACCGCGATGCGGGCCCGCGAGCTGGGCCGCACGCCGATCGTGGTCGGCGACGAGGTGGACGTCGTCGGCGACCTCTCCGGGCGGCCCGACACCCTGGCGCGCATCGTGCGCCGCGGCGAGCGCCGGACGGTGCTGCGGCGCACCGCCGACGACACCGACCCGACCGAGCGTGTGGTGGTGGCCAACGCCGACCAGATGATGGTGGTGGTGGCGCTGGCCGACCCGCCGCCGCGCACCGGACTGGTCGACCGGGCGCTGATCGCCGCCTACGCCGGGGGCCTGCGACCCATCCTGTGCCTGACCAAGACCGACCTCGCCGCGGCGGGCCCGTTCGCCGCGAACTTCACCGACCTGGACCTGACCGTCGTCACCGCCGGGCGCGACGAGCCGCTGCAGCCCGTCGAGTCACTACTCGCCGGACACGTCACCGTGCTGCTGGGCCACTCCGGGGTGGGCAAGTCGACCCTGGTCAACCGATTGGTCCCGGAGGCCGACCGGGCGATCGGCGCGGTGTCCGGGGTCGGCAAGGGGCGGCACACCTCGTCGCAGTCCCTGGCGCTGCCGCTGCCCGGCGGCGGCTGGGTCATCGACACCCCCGGCGTGCGGTCCTTCGGGCTGGCCCACATCAAACCCGACGACGTGCTGATGGCGTTCTCCGATCTGGCCGGCGCCGTCGCCGGCTGCCCCCGCGGATGCGGGCACCGCGGACCGCCCGCGGATCCGGAGTGCGCGCTCGACGGACTCACCGGCGCGCCCGCGCGCCGGGTGGCCGCGGCCCGCCGACTACTCACCGCACTGACAGAAGGAGAACCATGAGCGTCCCGCAGATCACCCTCAACGACGGACACCACATCCCGCAGCTGGGATTCGGGGTGTTCCAGATCCCCCCGGAGGAGACCGCCGCCGCGGTGCGCTCGGCCCTGGAGATCGGCTACCGCCACATCGACACCGCGCAGATGTACGGCAACGAGACGGGCGTCGGGCAGGGAATCCATCAGGCCGGGCTGGACCGGCCGCAGGTGTTCATCACCAGCAAGCTCAACAACGGGTTCCACCGTCCCGACGACGCCCGGCGGTCCTTCGACGCCACGCTGCGCGAGTTGGGCACCGACTATGTCGACCTGTTCCTGATCCACTGGCCGCTGCCCACCCTCTACGACGGGGACTTCGTCTCCACCTGGAACACCCTGGCGGAGTTCCAGGCCGACGGGCGCGCGCGCAGCGTCGGGGTGTCCAACTTCAGCATCCACCACCTGCAGGAGCTCGCCCGCGAAACCGCCGTCGTCCCCGCGGTCAACCAGATCGAGGTGCACCCCTACTTCGCCAACGACGACCTGCGCGCCTACGGCGCCGAGCACGACATCGTCACCGAGAGCTGGTCGCCGATCGCCCGCGGTGCGGTGCTCGGCGACCCGGTGGTGATCCGGATCGCGAAGGCGGCCGGGGTGCACCCGGCCCAGGTCGTGCTGCGCTGGCACATCCAGCGCGGTGACATCGTGTTCCCGAAATCCGTTCACCCGCAGCGGATGAGGGAGAACTTCGAGATCTTCGACTTCGAGCTGTCCGACGAGGAGGTCGAGGCGCTCACCGCGCTGGACCGGGGCGAGCCGGGCCGCATCGGGCCCAACCCGGACACCTTCGCCTACATCCCGACCTGACCGCCACCGAGCGTGCGCCCAGAGCGTCTTTTCCGGCGAAAACCCGCTCTCAGCGCACTCTCGGCGAGCGGGTGCGGCGGCGGTGCGCCCTCGCGGCGGCCAGCGCCGTTTTGAGGCCCCGCTGCCGGGTGGCCAGCGCTTCGAACATCCGCTCGCTGCGGGTCTCGGGTGCGTCGTCGGCGCTGTCGCGCAGGAACCGGTCGGGCAGCGACAGCTTGGCGATGGTGCGCCAGGTCTTGGCGTACTGCACCGGCAGCGGCCCGCTGGTGTAGGGCAGGTCGTACTTGTCGCACAGCGCGCGCACCCGCACCGAGATCTCGGCCAGCCGCCGGCTCGGCAGGTCGGGGTAGAGGTGATGCTCGATCTGGTAGGCCAGGTTGCCGGTCATGAAGGCCAGCACCGGGCCGGCGTCGATGTTCGCGCTGCCCAGCATCTGGCGCAGGTACCACTGCCCCCTGCCCTCGCCGGCCATGTCGGTGAAGGTGAACTTCTCCGCGCCGTCGGGGAAGTGCCCGCAGAAGATCACCGCGTTGGTCCACAGGTTGCGGAGGACGTTGGCCATCAGGTTGGCCTTCACCGTCGAGCCGAAGCGCGCCTTCGGCGACAGCGCCGTGAGCGCCGGGAAGGCCAGGTAGTCCTTGGTGACCTGCCGTGCCACCTTGGCGGACAGCTCGCGCAGCCGCACCACGGTGGCCGCCCGGGTCTGCGGCTTCAGGATCTTGCGCAGCTCCAGGTGCTGCAGGGCGATCCCCCACTCGAAGCCCACCGCCAGCATCAGGTTGAACGGCACGTTGAGCAGGTTGCGCGGCGTCCACGGGTCGTCGCGGGTGACCCGCAGCAGCCCGTAGCCGACGTCGTCGTCCATGTCCAGGATGTTGGTGTACTTGTGGTGGGCGACGTTGTGGGTGATCCGCCAGTGCTTGGAGACCCCGGCCATGTCCCACTCCCAGGTGGTGGAGTGGATCTCCGGGTCGTTCATCCAGTCCCACTGGCCGTGCATGACGTTGTGGCTGATCTCCATGTTCTCGATGATCTTGGCCAGCGCCAGCGTCGCGGTGCCCGCCCACCACAGCCCGCGGCGCGACCCGAACGCCAGCAGCGTGCGGCCGGCCATCTCCAGCGCGCGCTGGGCGGCGATGGTGCGGTGGATGTAGCGGGCGTCGCGGGTACCCAGCGAGTCCTCGACATCACCGCGGATCGCGTCGAGTTCGACGGCGAGGTTCTCGATGTCCGATTCGGAGAGATGGGCGAAGGCCTCGACGTCGGAGATCGCCACTAGACCTCCAGCACGCAGTCGCCGTCGGCCGCTGAGACACAGGTTTGCACCCGGGCACCCGCTTCCTGTCCGGCGCCGGTCCGCAGATCGCGCACCCGCCCGTCCACCAAGTCAATCACGCAGGTGTGGCAGATACCCATCCGGCAGCCGAACGGCAGGCTAACTCCGGCCTGCTCGCCCGCCTCGAGCAGCGAGGTCGCCGCATCGGCGGCGACGGTCCGGCCGCTGCGCGCGAACGTCACCCGGCCGCCGCGGCCGCCGCCGGCCGCCCGCCCGGCGGTGAAGCGCTCCACCCGCAGCCGCTCGCCGGCACCGGCGGCCGCCCAAACGGCCTCGGCGTCGGTGATCAGGCCCGGCGGGCCGCAGACCCACGCCTGGCGCTCCCGCCAGTCCGCCACCTCGGCGTCGAGGTTCGAGAGGTCCAGCCGCCCCTGCGCCCTGGTTGCCCGCAGGGTCAGCCGGTAGCCGGGGCAGGCCCGGGCCAGCCCGGCGAGCTCGTCGGCGAACATCACGTCGGCCGGCGTCGGCGCGCTGTGCAGGTGCACAACGTTTGTCGAGTCCGTCGCCGATCCGCCGCCGATCTGGTTGCGCCGCAGCATCGTTCGCAGCATCGACATCACCGGGGTAATGCCCGAGCCGGCGGTGACGAACAGCACCCTCGGCGGCGCGGGATCGGGCATGACGAAGTCGCCCCGCGGTGAGGCCAGCCGCACCACCGTGCCGCGGCGCACGCCGGCCGCCAGATGGGTGGACAGCAGACCCTCCGGCACGGCCTTGACGGTGATGGTGACCGTGCGGGCGATCCCGTTTCCGATCTGCGGCACCGAGGTCAGCGAGTAGGACCGCCACCGCCAGCGGCCGTCGACGAGCAGGCCGACCCCGATGTACTGCCCGGGGCGGTAGTCGAAGCGGAAACCCCGGCCCGGCTTGATCACCAGGGTCGCCGCGTCGGCGGTCTCCTGGCGGATCTCCACGATGCGCCCGCGCAGCTCCCGCGCCGACCACAGCGGGTTGACCAGCTTCAGGTAATCGTCGGGCAGCAGCGGCGAGGTGAGCACCGAGGCCATCCGCCGCAGCCCGGTCCTCACAGCAACTCCAGCAGGAACGGCAACTCCTGGGGGGCGTACCAGGCCAGGTCGTGGTCCTGGGCGTCGCCCACGGTCAGCTCGGCGTCCTCGTCGCCGAGGTCGGCCTCGTCGATCACGGCCGCCGCCGCCCGGACCGCGGGCTCGGCGGTGGGGTTGTCGACGTAGACCGCGGCCACCTGGTCGATGCCGACACCGCCGGACACGCGCACCACCGCATCGTCGAGGTCGGGCCGCGGTGCGGCGTCGGCGTCGGCCACCACGACCGCGCGCCGCGGTACGGCCGCCGGGTCGGCGGCGATCAACCGCAGCGAGGCCAGCGCGGCCTCGCCGAGGGCCACCTCCCCCAGCTCCTCGTCGTCACCCTCGGCGTAGGCCTCCCGCAACGTCGGGGTCACGGCGAAGGCGGTTCCGCTGCGGGGCTGCATCGACCCGTCGGCGACCAGGTTCTGCAGTATCGCCAGCGTCGCGGGGATGTAGACCCGCATCAGCGAAACCTACTCACGGTCCCCCAGCAGGGTGACGGCGAAATCGTCGACGTAGGTGGCCAGCTCCCGCGGCGGTCGCCGGTAGTTGCCGATCACCGGCCGCTTGGGCAGCTCCACGGGTTCGTGATCGACGCTCTCATAGGGAATGGTGGAGAGCAGATGCGCGATCATATTCAGCCGCGCGTGTTTCTTCAGGTGCGACTCGACGACGTACCAGGGGCTGACCGGGGTGTCGGTGTGCACCATCATGTCGTCTTTGGCGCGCGAGTAGTCCTCCCAGCGGTACACCGACTCGAGGTCCATCGGGCTGAGCTTCCAGCGTCGCAGCGGGTCGCTCATCCGCGACTTGAAACGGCGCAGCTGTTCGTCCTCGGACACCGAGAACCAGTACTTGCGCAGCAGGATGCCGTCGTCGATGAGCATCTGCTCGAAGATCGGGCACTGTCGCAGGAACAGCGAGTGCTCCTGGGCCGAACAGAAGCCCATCACCCGCTCCACGCCGCCGCGGTTGTACCAGGACCGGTCGAACAGCACGATCTCACCGCGGGTGGGCAGGTGTTCGATGTAGCGCTGGAAGTACCACTGTCCGCGCTGCCGTTCGGTGGGCGCGGGCAGCGCGGCGATGCGCGCGGTGCGCGGGCTGAGGTACTCGGTGATCCGCTTGATGGTGCCGCCCTTGCCGGCGGCGTCGCGGCCCTCGAAGAGCACCACGATGCGCGCACCGGTGGCGCGGGTCCATTCCTGAAGCTTGACCAGCTCGGTCTGCAGCCGGAACAGCTCGGCCTCGTAGACGGAGTTGGAGACCTTGTCGGGGTTCTTCGCGGACCTGCCGGACTTCTTCTTGGATTTACCGGACCTCCCGGACTTGCCCGACTTTGCGGCCGAGGTGACGGCCGCGGAGTTCCCATTGGGTCGGCTGTTGCTCACCTGGGCATCCTACGTCCGGGGCTGCTGCTGCGCCGCGCCTACCAACTCCTCCAGCGACTCGGCCAGCAGCTCCGGGAACACCCCCACGTCGCTCATCGCGTCACGGTCGGCGTTGATCCCGAAGTACAGCATCCCGCAGTAGGAGGTGACTCCGATGGAGAGCACCTGCCCCGGCAGCAGCGGCGGGACGGCATAGGTCTCCAGCAGCTTGGCGCCGGCGACATACATCTGCGATTGCGGCCCGGGCACGTTGGTGATCAGCAGGTTGAACTGCCGGGCCGGGTACTGCGTGGCGACCCGGATGCCCATGGCGTGCAGGGTCGGCGGCGGGAAGCCCGACAGCGTGACGATGGTCTGCGCGTCGACCAGGCTCGCCGACGCCGAGTAGGACTCGGTGGCATGGGCGATCTGCGAGAGCCGGACGACCGGGTTGGCCTCACCGACGGGCAGGTCGATCAGAAACGGGGCGACCTCCCGGATCGCCTGACCGGGAGCGTCGAGGTCGGCCTCGGGGTACACCGACGTCGGCGCCATCGCCCGCACCGTCGACGTCGCCGGCACCGGTTCGCCGCGCGACAGCAGCCAGTTGCGCAGCGCACCGGCGATCACCGCGAGCACGACGTCGTTGACGTCGCACTCGTAGCGGGCACGCACCTGCCGGAAGTCGGCCAGTTCCGCGGCGGCCACCGTGAGCCGACGATGCCGCGAGACGGCGGTGTTCAGCGGACTGTCCGGGGCGCTGCCGCGCAGCAGCGTCCGGGTCGCATCGGTGATCCGCCGGGTAAGATTTCCCAATTCCGCTGTGCTGGTGGTCAATTCGGTGAGGTTCGACCGCAGCGCCTGTAGCTCCTGACCGGGACGGGCGAGCCAGTCGCTGAGCGCGTCGATCACCAGTTCGCTGCTCGAGGGTTCCCGCGCCGGCAGCCAGATGTCTTCGGGGAACGGGGCGGGCCGACGACTGCGGTCGGCGACGACGTGCCCGATCTCCAGCGCCGCCATACCGTTGACCAGAGCCTGGTGGGATTTGATGTAGATCGCCAGCCGGTTGTTCGAGAGACCCTCGACCAGATACATCTCCCACAGCGGCCGGGTCCGGTCCAGCGGGCGGGCGGCCAGCCGGGAGACCAGTTCGTGGAGCTGCACGTCGCTGCCCGGGGACGGCAGCGCCGAGCGCCGCACGTGGTAGGTGATGTCGAAGTCGGGGTCGTCGACCCACACCGGCCGGGCCAGACCCAGGGTGACCTCCCGGACCTTCTGGCGGTACCGCGGGATCTGCGGCAGCCGCCGCTCGACGGTCTCCAGCAGTTCCTCGTAGCTCAGCCCGTTTCGGGGCCGGCGCAGGATCGACAGCGACCCGACATAGACCGGCGTCGAGGTGTTGTCGCGCTGGTAGAACGCCGCGTCCGGCGCCGACAACCGAGTCACCACCCCGTCACGGTAACGGGCCTCGGTCCCACGCCGCGATGACGGGTGCATACGCGCCGAGGCCGATTGTGCGACCATGGCGGCCCGAGGTTCGCCACTCTCCGGCAACCGGGGCTCAAGCGATGGAGAGTGGCTGTTGGATCACGCACCCCTGGTCACGCCGGTGACCGACTACGAACCCCCCGCGCTGGGCGGGCCGCCGGTGCTGCCGGCAGCCCCACCCGCTCCCGCGGCGCGCCCGGTGCCACCGGCGTGCCCGGCGCGCCCGGCCGGTGAGGACGACGGCCGGACCCGGGCGGCGGCGCTGTTCGCCGACGCCGCTCTGCGACGGGTCCTCGAGGTCATCGACCGGCGCAGGCCGCCCGCTCAGCTGCGCGCGCTGGTCGCCGGCGGGCTGGCGGACTCACTGATGTCGGTGGCGGGCCGGACCGCTGCGCCCCGGGCCGCACGGCTGCGCCGGGTGTCGGCCCAACCGATCGGCGACGGCACCGGTGCGGAGGTCGCCGCCAGCTTCACCCGCGGCGAGCGGGTGCACGCCATTGCGTGTCGGGTCGAACAGGTGGCAACCGCGGCCGGGCCGCGCTGGCAGCTGGTGGCGCTGCACCTGGGATGACTGCGGGTGGGCGGCCGGCTCAGCCGCGGCGCGCGCTCTTCTTCTCCCGGGCCTGCTGACGCTTGGCCTCGCGGCGCTCGCGGCGGGAGGACAGCGAGGAGCGCAGCCCCCCGGAGCGCTTGACCTCGACCGAACCGTCCTCGGCGGGCCCGACGTAGGTCAGCGGCCGGGACTCGTCCTCCTCGGGGACTCCCTTGGCCCGCAACGTCGGCTCCTCCTGCTGGGCGTGCGGGGTGGATCCCTGCGGGGCGGCCTCGACCTGGACGTTGAACAGGAAGCCGACCACTTCCTCCTTGAGCGCGTCGAGCATGCCCATGAACATGTCGTAGCCCTCGCGCTGGTACTCCACCAGCGGGTCGCGCTGCGCCATCGCCCGCAGGCCGATGCCCTCCTTGAGGTAGTCCATCTCGTAGAGGTGCTCGCGCCACTTGCGGTCGATCACGGTCAGCAGGATGTTGCGTTCCAGCTGACGCATCGCGCCGGGACCGGCGAGCTGCTCGATCTCGGCCTCGCGCCGCGCGTAGGCCGCTTCGGCGTCGGCGACCAGGGCGTCGAGCAGATCCTGACGGGTCAGTTCGCCGGACTCAACCAGGTCGTCGGAGTCGACCAGATCGTGGTGGTCGATGCCGACCGGGTAGAGCGTCTTGAGCGCGCCCCACAGCGACTCGAGGTCCCAGTCCTCGACGTAGCCCTCGCCGGTCGCGCCGTCTACGTAGGCGGTGACGACCTCGACGAGCATGTCGTGGGCCTGCTGACGAAGGTCCTCGCCGTCGAGGATGCGGCGGCGCTCGGCGTAGACCACCAGCCGCTGCTTGTTCATCACCTCGTCGTACTTCAGGACGTTCTTGCGGATCTCGAAGTTCTGCTGCTCGACCTGGGTCTGCGCGCTCTTGATCGCGCGGGTCACCATCTTGGCCTCGATGGGAACGTCGTCGGGCAGGCTGAGCCGGTTGAGCAGGGTCTCCAGTGCGGCTCCGTTGAACCGGCGCATGAGTTCGTCACCGAGGGACAGGTAGAACCGCGAATCCCCCGGGTCGCCCTGCCGGCCGGACCGCCCGCGCAGCTGGTTGTCGATGCGGCGCGACTCGTGGCGTTCGGTGCCCAGGATGTACAGACCGCCGGCGGCGATCACGTCCTTGGCCTCCGCCTCGACCTCGCTCTTGATCTGGGGCAGCTCCTCGTGCCACGCGGCCTCGTACTCGTCGGGGGTCTCCACCGGGTCCAGGCCGCGGTCGCGCAGCCGGAGGTCGGTGAGGAAGTCGACGTTGCCGCCCAGCACGATGTCGGTGCCGCGGCCGGCCATGTTGGTGGCCACCGTGACCGCGCCACGCCGACCCGCCTCGGCGACGATGACGGCCTCCTGCTCGTGGTACTTCGCGTTGAGCACGGTGTGCGGGACGTTCTTCTTCTGCAGCTGGCGCGAGAGGTACTCCGAGCGCTCCACGCTGGTGGTGCCGACCAGCACCGGCTGGCCCTTCTCGTAGCGCTCGGCGATGTCGTCGACGACGGCGGCGAACTTGGCGTCCTCGGTCTTGTAGATCAGGTCGGTCATGTCCTTGCGGACCATCGGCCGGTTCGTCGGGATCGACACCACGCCCAGCTTGTAGATCTCGTGCAGCTCGGCCGCCTCGGTCTGGGCGGTGCCGGTCATGCCGGCCAGCTTGTCGTAGAGCCGGAAGTAGTTCTGCAGGGTGATCGTGGCCAGCGTCTGGTTCTCGGCCTTGATCTCCACTTCCTCCTTGGCCTCGATGGCCTGGTGCATGCCCTCGTTGTAGCGCCGGCCGACGAGCACGCGGCCGGTGAACTCATCGACGATGAACACCTCGCCGTCGCGGACGATGTAGTCCTTGTCGCGGTGGAAGAGTTCCTTGGCCTTCAGCGAATTGTTGAGGTAGCTCACCAGCGGCGAGTTGGCCGCCTCGTAGAGGTTGTCGATGCCGAGCTGGTCCTCGACGAACTCCACGCCCGCCTCGTGCACGCCGACCGTGCGCTTGCGCAGATCGACTTCGTAGTGTTCGTCCTTCTTCAGCATCGGGGCGAGCCGGGCGAACTCGGTGTACCAGTGCGAGGAGCCGTCGGCCTGACCGGAGATGATCAGCGGGGTCCGGGCCTCGTCGATGAGGATGGAGTCCACCTCGTCGACGATGGCGAAGGGGTGGCCGCGCTGGACCAGGTCGTCGAGCGAGTGCGCCATGTTGTCGCGCAGGTAGTCGAAGCCGAACTCGTTGTTGGTGCCGTAGGTGATGTCGGCGCCGTAGGCGACACGCTTCTCGTCGGGGCTCTGCCCGGAGAGGATCACGCCGACGTCGAGCCCGAGGAAGCGGTGCACCCGGCCCATCCACTCGCTGTCGCGCTTGGCCAGGTAGTCGTTGACCGTGACGACGTGGACGCCCTTGCCGGCCATCGAGTTGAGGTAGGCGGGCAGCACACAGGTCAGCGTCTTGCCCTCGCCGGTCTTCATCTCCGCGACGTTGCCGAAGTGCAGCGCGGCCCCGCCCATCACCTGGACGTCGAACGGACGCTGGGACAGCACCCGCCAGGCCGCCTCGCGGGCCACCGCGAAGGTCTCGGGCAGCAGGTCGTCGAGGTCCTCGCCGTCCTCGGCGCGCTTGCGGAACTCGTCGGTCTTGGCCCGCAACTCCGCGTCGGTGAGCTTCTCCACGTCGTCGGACAGCGAACTGACGTAGTCGGCCACCCCCTTGAGGCGCTTGACCATGCGGCCTTCACCAAGGCGCAGCAACTTAGAGAGCACGGAATCTTCCCTACGTTTCGGGTACTGAAGCGCCCCCCATCTTAGGTGACGGGGCTAACCGCCCTGATCAGGCCAGCCGGATCAACCCGTAGTCGTAGGCGTGGCGGCGGTAGACCACCGCCGGGCGGTCGGTCTCGCGGTCGTGGAACAGAAAGAAGTCGTGCCCCACCAGTTCCATCTCGTAGAGGGCGTCGTCGACGGTCATCGGCGTGGCCTGGTGCTCCTTGACCCGCACGATCCGCCCGGGTTCGTGTTCCTCGGGGGCCGGGGCCGGCGGCGGGGCGGGCTCGGGGGTGAACGCCTCGGCGATCTCCGGCGCCGCCGCGGTGGCCTGGTGCAGCGACACCGGGGTCTTGTCGCCGTAGTGCACCCGGCGGCGGTCCTTGCTGCGGCGCAGCCGGTTCTCGAGTTTGTGCACGGCGGCCTCGAAGGCGCCGTAGAAGCTGTCCGCGCAGGCCTCGCCACGCACCACCGGTCCGCGCCCGTGGGCGGTGATCTGCACGTGCTGGCAGCTCTTCCGTTGCCGACGGTTGGGTTCGTGTTCGAGCTCCACGTCGAAGCGCAGGATCCGCCGGTCCAGCCGCTCGACGCGGGCCAGCTTCTGGCCCACGTACACGCGGTAGTGATCGGGAACCTCGACGTTGCGGCCCGTCACCTGGATGTCGGCGTTCGGGGCGGCTTCGGATTCGTCATCGGCGGTGAAGGGAGCGGCGTTCGCGGAATTGCTTGACATCCTTGGCAACTCGTTTCTGGTCGGGGTCGTGTGGCGCGTCGGCATGACGCCAGGTCAAAGGGTTGAACTCCTCTCGCTGGAGAACTCTCGTCGGGCCCTCGCGGGGTGTCCCCGACGGTAGTCCCGGACACGCGGTGGTGCCACTTTTTCGGCGAGCTTCATGCCCGTGCGTCATGCCCGGGCCAGCGCCAGCACCGCCACCACCGGCACGCCGGCCCCCGCGAGCGTCCGGACCGCCTCCCGCGCGGTGGCGCCGGTGGTCACCACGTCGTCGACGAGCAGCACCTCCCCCGGCCCCGGTGCCGCCGCGACCCGCACCCGCCCGGCGATGTTGCGTTCCCGGGCGCCGCTGTCCAGACCCACCGAGTCGCGGGCCTGCCCGACGGTGCGCAGGGCGCGGCTGACGCCGATGTCGGGGTGCGCGACGGTCGCGGCGGCGGCGATGCGTGCCACCGGGTCCCCGCCGCGGCGGCGGGCCGCCCACCGCCGGGTCGGGGCCGGCACCACCGTCAGCGGCAACCCGACCACGCCCCAGCCCACCAGCCGGTCGATGCCCAGGGCCAGGGCGCGGGCCAGCGGGGCGGTCAGGTCGCGGCGGCCGCGCTCCTTGATCGCGAGGATGGCCTGGCGGCGCACACCGGCGTAGCGGCCGAGCGCGAACACCGGCACGCCCGGGTCGACACGCGGGGTGAGGACGTGCGGATCGTCCGGCCCGACCGCCAGCACCGCCGCGCAGCAGGGGCACCACCGCACCGACGGCGCCCCGCAGCCGCCGCATTCTCGCGGCAGCACCAGGTCGAGCAGGTCGGTCATCGCGGGACGCAGTATCGCGGGCCGGACCGACAGGTCAGCCGGGCAGCACCGGGATCGTGCCGGGCGTCATCAGCGGCCGGACCTCGGTCCAGGTCTGGCTGTTCTCCGCGCTGGTCGCCAGCAGTTGCAGCACCCCGCGGGCGTCGGCGACGTAGACCGCCGCGGGGTTGGCCGCCACCGCCGTGACCGGCATGACCACGTTGCTGCTGGGCCCGTCGGAGTTCACCCCGTCGAGGTTGACGTAGGAGACCGGGTGGGCCGGGTCGGTGCGGGTGACCACGATGTCGTCGCCGGTGCGCCAGCCGAGTGAGACCACGCTGTTGCCCAGCCCGAACCCGATGCGGCGGGGGTAGGTGAGCGCGAACTCCCCGCCCGGTGTCTGTTCCACCCCGGTCAGCACGACCTGGCCGTCGATCACCAGCGCCGCGCGGGTGCTGTCGCGCGACAGCTGCAGGTCGGTGATGGCACCGGGGAAGCCGGAGGTGACCGCGGCGGTGTCGACCGGGATGCGCGCGGGCTGACCGGAGGCTTCCTCGCGGATCACCCGGACCACGCTGTTTCCGTCCACCACCACCCAGACCGCGTTGTCCAGCGCCCACGACGGGCGCGACAGCGTGCGGCCGTCGGTCACCCGGTTCGCCTGCCCGCCGACCGGCCCGATCCACAGCGACGAGCCCGGCTCGGGCCCGTCGGGCGCGGGGGCCACGACCGTGGCCACGTCGGCGCCGGTCCGCGACAGCGCGGCCGCGCGCTGGCCGGAAAGCTCGCCGAACGACCCGGGCACCACGGTGTACTGCTGGCCGTCCAGTTTGACCAGCACGCCGCCCAGCAGGGCGTGCACACCGGCGGTCGCACCGTCGACGGCTCCCGGGTCGGTCGCGGCGACGTCGGTGGTCTTCCAGCCGTCGACGAACCGGTCATCCAGCGCCGCGCCGTCGACCTCGATCAGGTAGGGCCCCTTGATGTCGGCGCGGGCCAGCGTCCAGATCAGCTGGGCGGCGAGCAGCTGGCGGCTGCTGGGGTCGGTGGTGGTCAGGCTCTCCAGTTCGATGCGCGCGCCGCCGTAGCCGCGGCCCACGCCGGTCTTGCCGCCGTCGGCGCGGGTGACCGGGCCGCGCAGTTTGAGCGGCGGCCCGAGCAGGTTGCGCACCGCCTTGGCCATCTCCGGGCGCGGCCCGACGAGCAGTTTGGTGATCAGCTCGGTGGCCAGCAGATCGGGGTCGGACACCGCGACGTAGCGGGGGTCGGGGACCACCGTGGTGCCGGTCGGGTCGATGAAGTAGAGCGTGTTGCGTTTGTAGGTGGCCTGGAACTCCTGCCAGTCCAGGAACACCCCGTTGGGCAGGCGGTTGATGCGCCAGCCCGAGGAGGTCTGCACCAGCTCGATCGGACCGGGGTCGGGCAGTTCGCCTTCCCCGGTCTCGAACACCCCGATATCGGACAGCGAACCGAGGATCTGGGCCGTCATCGTCACCGACACGGTGTCCGACGACCGGGTCTCGGTGAAGACCACCTTGTCGATGAGCAGTGCCCCGCCGCCGTCGTCCCAGTCCTTGGAGGCCGACTCGGTGAGGAACTGCCGCGCGGCCCGGTGCCGGTCGGCCGGATCGGCGGTCGCCTTGAGGAACTCGCGCAGCAGCTGATCGGGACTCATCCCGGTGTTGGGTTCGGGCAGCCGTTCGGGTTCGGGGCGCTCGACGGTGCCGATGGCCTGCGGGGCCGACGAGTCGGGGACGCCGGCGCATCCGGGCAGCATCGTGAGCAGGGCGACCAGCACGGCGCCGACGACGCGGTTCACCCGCGGTCCCCCGCGGTCTCGTGCTGCAGGATCTCCTCGTCCGCCTCGGCGGCGGCGGGCCGGGTCGGCTTGGCCGGCTTGAGCGGCAGCGGGCTGGTGGTGACCTTGTGGCCGCGCACCAGCGGCAGGGTCAGCCGGAAGCAGGCTCCCTCGCCGGGCTCGCCCCAGGCCTCCAGCCGGCCCTGGTGCAGCCGGGCGTCCTCGATGCTGATCGCCAGTCCCAGACCGGTACCGCCGGAGCGGCGCACCCGCGACGGGTCGGACCGCCAGAACCGGCTGAACACCAGCTTCTCCTCGCCGGGGCGCAACCCGACGCCGTAGTCGCGCACGCTGACCGCGACCGAGTCCTCGTCGGAGGCCATCCGGATGTGCACCGGTTTGTGCTCGGCGTGGTCGATCGCGTTGGCGATCAGGTTGCGCAGGATGCGCTCCACCCGGCGCGGGTCGACTTCGGCGACGACCGGTTCGGCGGGCAACTCGACCTCGAGCTCGATGCCGGCCTCATCAGCGAGGTGCCCGACCTTGCCGAGGGCGTTGTTGACCGTGGAGCGCAGATCGACGGCCTCCACCGACAGTTCGGCCACGCCGGCGTCGTGGCGGGAGATCTCCAGCAGGTCGTTGAGCAGCGTCTCGAACCGGTCGAGCTCGCTGACCAGAAGTTCGGTGGAGCGGCGCAGCGCCGGGTCGAGTTCGGCCAGCTCCGCGCTGTGGTCGTAGATCAGGTCGGCGGCCATCCGCACCGTCGTCAGCGGGGTGCGCAACTCGTGGCTGACGTCGGAGGTGAACCGGCGCTGCAGATTGCCGAACTCCTCGAGTTGGGTGATCTGCCGCTGCAGGCTCTCGGCCATGTCGTTGAACGACACCGCAAGCCGGGCCATGTCGTCCTCGCCGCGCACCGGCATCCGCTCCGAGAGGTAGCCCTCGGCGAAGCGCTCGGCGGTCCGCGACGCCGACCGCACCGGGAGCACCACCTGCCGCGAGACCAGCAGGGCGATCCCGGCGAGCAGGACCAGCAGCACCAGCCCGCCGGTGGCGATGGTGCCGCGCACCAGCAGGATGGTGTTGTTCTCACTGGTGAGCGGGAAGATCAGGTAGAGCTCGAGGTTCTCCACCCGCGACGGTGCGGGGGTGCCGATCAGCAGGGCCGGCCCGGAGAACGCCTCGGTGCGCACGGTGGCGTACTGGTAGCTGACCTGCCCGGCGCCGACGAAGTCGCGCAGCGCGCCGGGAATCTGGTCGACCGGCCCGGCCGAGGCGGCTTCCCGCGGCCCCTCGCCCGGCGCGATCAGCACCGCGTCGAACGCGCCGGCCAGCCCGGAGGTCTGCCCGGTCTTGGAGATCAGGGTGTTGCGCGCCAACTGCAGGCTGGACTCCACCGAGCGGGCCTCTTCGCCGCTGACGATGCCGCTGACCGTGTTGCGCGCCCGGTCGACTTCCTGGGTGGCGGCCCGGACCTTGTCGTCGAGGACCCGGTTGGTGATCTGGCTGGTCAGCACGAACCCGAGCGCCAGGATCACCACGGCCGACAGGCCCAGGGTCAACACCACCACCCGAAGCTGCAGCGAGCGGCGCCAGATCCGGCCGAGTGTGCGACCGACTGTGCTGGTGCCGCGCACCACCGGGCCGGAGCGGCCCCACGGCCCCCGAACGCGTGCCTTAGCCATGGCGCCCGTCGCCGGCGCGGATCGTCATGCCCGGGTCACGGAGGTCCGGCCTTGTATCCCACTCCTCGAACGGTCAGCACCACCTGCGGGTTCTCCGGATCCTTCTCGACCTTGGCCCGCAACCGCTGGACATGGACGTTCACCAGCCGGGTGTCGGCGGGGTGGCGGTATCCCCAGACCTGCTCGAGCAGCACCTCTCGAGTAAACACCTGCCGGGGTTTGCGCGCCAACGCGACCAGCAGGTCGAACTCCAGCGGGGTCAGCTGGATCTGCTCGCCGTTGCGGGTCACCTTGTGGGCCGGCACGTCGATCTCGATGTCGGCGATGGACAGCATCTCGGCGGGTTCGTCGTCGTTGCGCCGCAGCCGCGCCCGCACCCGTGCCACCAGCTCCTTGGGTTTGAACGGCTTCATGATGTAGTCGTCGGCACCGGACTCCAGGCCGAGCACCACGTCGACGGTGTCGGTCTTGGCGGTGAGCATCACGATCGGCACGCCGGAGTCCGAGCGCAGCACCCGGCAGACGTCGATGCCGTTCATGCCGGGCAGCATGAGGTCGAGCAGCACCAGGTCGGGCCGCAGTTCGCGCACCGCGGTCAGTGCCTGTGAGCCGTCGCCGATCACCGCGGTCTCGAAACCTTCGTTCCGCAGCACGATCGTGAGCATCTCGGCCAGCGAGGGGTCGTCGTCAACGACGAGGATTCTTTGCCTCATGGACTCCATGGTGTCACCGAATCCTGACGATTCCCTGCTAGAACACGCTGGCGAGTCTGATCGGGTCGACGTCCGGGGCCACCACCGACCAGGGGCCGTGCCAGTGCGCGGCGGCCAGCCCGGCGTACACCGCGGCGGTGCGCCGCTGCAGGCCGTCGTCGCGTTCGTAGGCGTCGGTGGCCCGGTCGGCCTCCTCGCCGGCCCGGCGCCGGGCCCGCCCGGCGGCCACCTCGACGGGAACGTCGAGCAGGATCTGGTGGTCGGGCTCGGGCAGGCCGAGGCGGCCGAACTCGAGTTCGCCGACCCAGTCCACCACCGCCCCGGCCGCGTCCTGGTGCAGCCGCGCCGCGCTGTAGGCGGCGTTGGAGGCCACGTAGCGGTCCAGGATCACCATGTCGTTGCCGGCCCGCAGCTGCGCGATCCGCTCCCTGGCGGCGGCGCGGTCCAGGGCGAACAGAACGGCCATCGCGTACACCGAGGCGGCCAGGTCGCCGTGCGCGCCGTGCAGGGCCTCGCGGGCCAGGTCGGCGGTGACCGAGTCGCCGTAGCGCGGGAAGGCCAGCGTGGCCACCGACCGGCCCTGCGCGGCCAGCGCGCCCCGCAGGCCCTCGGTGAGGGTGCGCTTGCCGGAGCCGTCGAGGCCCTCGATGACGATCAGCGTCATCGAGCGTGCGCCCAGCGCGTGATTTTCGGCTCAAACACGATCTGTGCGCACTCTCGGCGGCTAGTACCGGTAGTGCTCCGGCTTGTAGGGGCCCTCGACGTCGACGTTGATGTACTCGGCCTGGTCCTTGGTGAGCCTGGTGAGAGTGCCACCGAGAGCTTCCACGTGGATCTTGGCCACCTTCTCGTCGAGGTGCTTGGGCAGCCGGTAGACCTCGTTGTCGTACTCGTCGTTCTTGGTCCACAGCTCGATCTGGGCGATCACCTGGTTGGAGAAGCTGTTGCTCATCACGAACGACGGGTGGCCGGTGGCGTTGCCGAGGTTGAGCAGCCGGCCCTCGCTGAGCACGATGATCGAGTGCCCGTCGGGGAAGACGAACTCGTCGACCTGGGGCTTGATGTTGATCCGGTGGATCTTCGGGTCGCGCTCCAGCCGTGCCATGTCGATCTCGTTGTCGAAGTGGCCGATGTTGCCCAGGATCGCCTTGTCCTTCATCGCCCGCATGTGATCGAGGGTGATGATGTCCTTGTTCCCGGTGGCGGTGATGACGATGTCGGCCCAGCCGATGGCCTCCTCGACGGTCTTGACCTCGAAGCCGTCCATCATCGCCTGCAGGGCGTTGATGGGGTCGATCTCGGTGACCGCGACGCGGGCGCCCTGGGCCTTGAGCGCCTCGGCGCAGCCCTTGCCGACGTCGCCGTAGCCGCACACCAGGGCGGCCTTGCCGCCGATGAGCACATCGGTGCCGCGGTTGATGCCGTCGATCAGCGAGTGCCGCGTGCCGTACTTGTTGTCGAACTTGCTCTTGGTGACCGAGTCGTTGACGTTGATCGCCGGGAACACCAACTCGTTGGCCGCGGCGAACTGGTAGAGCCGCAGCACGCCGGTGGTGGTCTCCTCGGTGACGCCCTTGACCGAATCGGCGATGTGGGTCCACTTGCGGGCGTCGGCCTTGAGGCTCTCGCGCAGCAGGTTGAGGAACACCTTGTATTCGGCGGAGTGGTCCTCGTCGTCGGGCGGGACCACGCCGGCCCGCTCGAACTGCGCACCGCGCAGCACCAGCATGGTGGCGTCACCGCCGTCGTCGAGGATCATGTTGACCGGCTCGCCGGGCCAGGTGAGCATCTGCTCGGCGGCCCACCAGTACTCCTCGAGGGTCTCGCCCTTCCACGCGAACACCGGGACCCCCAGCGGCTCCTCGGGGGTTCCGTTCGGGCCGACGACGACCGCGGCGGCGGCGTGGTCCTGGGTGGAGAAGATGTTGCACGACGCCCAGCGCACCTTGGCGCCGAGTGCGACGAGGGTCTCGATGAGCACCGCGGTCTGCACGGTCATGTGCAGCGAGCCGGAGACCCGGGCCCCCTTGAGGGGCTCGACGTCGGCGTACTCGCGCCGGAGCGCCATCAGGCCGGGCATCTCGTGTTCGGCGAGCCGGATCTCCTTGCGGCCGTATTCGGCCTGCGACAGATCGGCGACTTTGAAGTCGATTCCGTTTCGTGAATCAGCGGTGAGCATGGCTAACACGTTATCCCGCGGCGTACCGCTCGGCGAACGGGGTCAGCAACCGCGCCAGATCGGCGGCGATGTCGTGGTCGGCCGCCGAACCGGGATCGGCCGGCATCGACACGTAGCTCAGCGCCAGGCGCACGATCGCCCGGGCCAGCACCCCGGCGTCCTCGTCACGGGCGTCGGGCCAGTTCTGCCGCAGGGCCTCGGCAAGCCGCTGCGCGGACCGGGTGATGATCGGCGCGCTGTGGGTGGTGATGATCTGCAGCAGGTCGGGCTTGGCCTGTCCGGACAGCAGCGAGATCACCAGCGGGTCCGACGCCGATTCGGCGAAGAAGATCCGGAAGCCGGTCAGGAACGCCGCGTGCAGGTCCTCGCGGTTGGCGTCGATCGCGTCGTCGATGTGGTCGACCATCCGGTCGGCCAGCCGCAGGGCGTAGCCCTGCGCCAGGCCACGCCGGGAGCCGAACTCGTTGTAGATGGTCTGCCGGCTGACCCCCGCGGTGCGCGCGACGTCGGCGAGGGTGACCGCCGACCAGTCCTTGGTGAGCAGTTCCTCGCGCAGCGCGTCGAGGATGGTGTCACCGGCGTCGGCCGTCCGGCGCTCAGGCACCGCCCTGCCCCGCACCCTGCTCTGCGCCCTGCTCTGCCAAGCGCCTGCCGAGCACCGACTGCCGCCGGCCGTACAGCGCGTAGAGGACGATCCCGAGGGCCATCCAGATCACGAACCGGATCCAGGTCAGCGCGGTCAGGTTGAGCATCAGCCACAGGCACGCGGCGATGGACAGCACCGGCAGCAGCGGCACGAACGGCACCCGGAAGCCCCGCTCGAGATCCGGGCGGGTGCGCCGCAGCACGATCACGCCGCCGGACACCAGCACGAACGCGAAGAGGGTGCCGATGTTGACCATCTCCTCGAGCTTGGCCATCGGGAACACCGACGCCGCCAGCGCGATCAGCACCGCGACGAGCGCCATGATCCGCACCGGGGTGCCGTGCGAGCCGGTCCGGGCCAGCCCGCGCGGCAGCAGACCGTCGCGCGACATGGCGAAGAACACCCGCGAGAGCCCGAGCACGATCACCATCACCACCGTCGTCAGCCCGGCCAGCGCGCCGATCGAGATGACCTTCGCCGCCCAGTTCACGCCGTTGAGTGCGAACGCGGTCGCCAGGTTCGCGTGCCCGCCGCCGGTGTCGCGCAACTCGGTGTAGCGCACCATGCCGGAGAGCACCACCGACACCGCGACGTAGAGCACGGTGACGACCGCCAGCGAGGCGATGATGCCGCGCGGGACGTCGCGCTGCGGGTTGCGGGTCTCTTCGGCGGTGGTGGCCACGATGTCGAACCCGATGAACGCGAAGAACACGATCGAGGCCCCGGCCAGCACCCCGTACCAGCCGTAGTGGCTGCCGCCGGCACCGGTGAGCAGCGAGAACACCGACTGGTCGACGCCGGTGCCGGCCGCACCGGCACCGGTCTCGGTGGGCGGGATGAACGGGGAGAAGTTGGCCGGGTTGATGTAGAACGCACCGACGACGACGACCAGCACCACGACGGCGACCTTGATCGCGGTGACGACGGCGGAGAAGTTCGACGACAACTTGGTGCCCAGGGTCAGCAGCGTGGAGACCACCGCGACGATGAGCAGCGCACCCCAGTCCAGATCGATCGGGCCGAGGTGGATCACGCCGCCGGAGAACCCGAACACCGTTCCCAGATAGCTCGACCAGCCCTTGGCGACGACCGCCGCACCCACCGCGAACTCCAGGATGAGATCCCAGCCGATGATCCAGGCGACGAACTCGCCGAAGGTCGCGTAGGAGAACGTGTAGGCGCTGCCGGCGACGGGCAGCGTGGAGGCGAACTCGGCGTAACACAGCGCGGCCAGGCCGCAGGTGACCGCCGCGATGACGAACGACACCGACAGCGCCGGGCCGGTGACGTTGCCGAAGGTGCTCGCGGTGACGGTGAAGATGCCGGCGCCGATGACGACGGCGACGCCGAACACCGTCAGATCCCACCAGCTGAGGTCCTTGCGGAGCCGGGTCGCCACCTCGTCGGTGTCGCGGATGGACTGCTCGACTGATTTCCGGCGCCTCGGGGTCGGAATGGGCTGACCTCCCGTCTGCCGTTAGAGGCCCACCGTAGCGCGGAACACCGCCGCCGGGCGGTCGGATTCCAGCCGAATCGGCCCGTCGTCGGCGGATACCCACAACGCGGCTCCGCGATCGAGTTGGGTCGTCTGCGCGTCGCTGCGCACCGTGACCGGGCCCTGGGTGCAGATCAGGATCTGCGGTCCGGGGTGCCGCTCGGGAACGGGCAGTTCGCGGCCGGGGCGGTCGAGGGTGAGCATCGAGGCGGCGAACTCCGCGGTCGGGGTCTGGTAGGTCAGCTCGCCGGTCAGCTCCCCGGCTCCGCAGCGGGTCGGTACCCGCGCGTCGGCGACGGGCCGGAAATCCAGGACGCGCAGCAACTCGGGGACGTCGACGTGCTTGGGCGTCAGACCACCGCGAAGGACGTTGTCGGAGTTGGCCATCACCTCGATGCCGACCCCGTGCAGGTAGCTGTGCAGGTTGCCGGCCGGCAGGAAGATGCCCTCGCCGGGTGCCAGGCTCACCCGGTTGAGCAGCAGCGCCGCCAGCACACCGGCGTCGCCGGGGTAGCGCTCACCGAGTTCGAGTACCGACCTGGCTTCAGCGGCGAATTCCGTTGCGCCCGAGCGTATGTAGCCCACCGCACCGTCGAGGACGGCGGGGATGAGCACGTCGAGGTCGGGCTGCGGGGCGGTGATCCAGGTGGTGAACAGCGCGCGCAGTCCGTCCGCGTCGGCCTGCCCGGCCAGCAGCGCGATGAAGGGCGCGAGTGCGGGCACGTCGAGCTCGCGCATCAACTCCACCGAGCGCGCGGCCGGCCGAAAACCGACGAGCGCCTCGAATTCGCCCAATGCCACCAGGAGTTCGGGCTTGTGGTTGCGGTCGCGGTAATTGCGCACCGGCGAGTTCAGCGGCACGCCCAGCCGGTCCTCGCGCTGGTAGCCCTCGACCGCCTGCGCGGCGCTGGGGTGCGCCTGCAGCGACAGCGGCTCGTCGGCGGCGAGCACCTTCACCAGGAAGGGCAGCGCGTCCCCGAAACGCTGACGCACCGCCGGCCCGAGTTGTCCGGCCGGGTCCTCGTCGATCACCTCGAGCAGCGACCGGGTGCCGTCGGGGCCCTCCAGGCGTGCCGGGTCGCCGGGATGCGCGCCCAGCCACAACTCGGCCTCCGGGTGCGCGGTCGGGGCCGGTCGCCCGGTGAACTCGGCGATGGCGGTGCGCGAACCCCAGGCGTAGGTCCGGATCGCTCCGTGAATCAGGTGCAGCTCATCCCCCAGCCAGACGCAGGTAGACCGCGGTCATCTCCAGCCGCACGGCCAGCGTGGCCAGTTGAGCCTCGACCGGCAAAGCGGCGGTCGGCGCCGAGCCCGCCTCGCCGACATCCTCGGCGGCCAGCAGGTCGACCGGCTCGCCGGCCGCGCCGGCCAGTCGTGCGGCCAGCAGATGGCGCTCGGCGCCCAGCGCCAGGGCGATCACCCGCAGAGTGCTCGGCCGGGGACCGTCGATCTGCTCGTCGTGGAACAGCGCCTCCACCGGATCGGCGAACCCGCTCCCCGCGACACCGAGCGCGGCCACGGCGTCGTCAATGCCGACCGCCGCCGCCGGCCGGCCGGCGAGCCGCAGCAGCACGGCCGCGCCGTGGCGGGCCAGGCCGAGGGTGGCTGCGCCGTCGGCGGCCAGCACCACCTGGCGGTCGGCCATCCGCACCGCCAGCGCCTTGGCCGGGTTGGTGAACACCTCGCGCGAAGCGCTGTTGCGCAGCGCCTCGGCGTCGAGTTCGTCGGCCAGCGCGGCGAGGTCGGTGCGCACCGCGGGATCCGCCGCGGCGACCGCGGCCAGACCCGCCGCCAGGTAGCGGCACAGACCGAACTCGGCGGGCACCGGCAGCCGGGGTGCGAGCACCGCCGCACGGTCGGCGGTGGCGTCGCGCAGCGGGCCCTCGTAGGGCGCGACCACCACCACCCGGGCGCCGCGTCGCACCGCGGTGGCCGCCGCGGAGACCAGAGCGGGATCGGCCGGATCGTCGCCGGCGACCACCAGCAGATCCAGCGGGCCGACCCAGGACGGCGACTGCGGGGTGAGCACCAGTGGCTGGCCGGTCAGCCCGGCCAGCACCGCGGCGAGGATCTCCCCCGCCGCCCCGGCGGTACCCCGCCCGGCGACCCAGATCACGCTGCGCGGCCGCTGTGCGTCGGCCACCGACGCCAGCAGCCCCTCGTCGACGGCGGAGTGCACCGTGCGCACCTGGGCGCCGGCCATCGCCGAGGCCCGCAGCAGTCCGAGGTGGTCGGCTTCCAGCAGCCCGGCGGTGTCGTCGAGGTCGACGATCGCCGCACTCATGCGCCGGCCGTCGCAATCGTCTCGGCCACCCGGCGGGAAATCTTGTCGACGTCCTCGGCGCTGCGCGCCTCGACGTTGAGGCGCAGCAGCGGCTCGGTGTTCGAGGAGCGCAGGTTGAACCATGCGCCGTCACCCAACTCCGCGGTCACGCCGTCCATGTGGTCGAGCGAGATGACTTCCCCGCCAAAGGATTCGAGCACCGCCTCGGCGCACGACGCCGCGTCGTCCACCCGGAAGTTGATCTCGCCGGAGGCCGCGTAGCGCTGATAGCCGCCGATCAACTCCGACAGCGTACGGTCTTGGCCGCCCAGTGCGGCGAGCACGTGCAGGGCGGCCAGCATGCCCGAGTCCGCACCCCAGAAATCGCGGAAGTAGTAGTGCGCGGAATGCTCGCCGCCGAACACGGCTCCGGTTTCGGCCATCAGCGCCTTGACGTAGGAGTGCCCGACGCGGGAGCGCACCGGCCTGCCGCCGCGCTCGGTGACGAGTTCGGGCACCGCACGCGAGGTGATCAGGTTGTAGATCACCGTCGCGCCGGGTTCGCGGTCCAGCGCCCGGTTTGCCACCAGTGCGGTCACCGCCGACGCCGGCACCGGCCGGCCGCGTTCGTCAACGACGAAGCACCGGTCGGCGTCCCCGTCGAAGGCCAGACCGATGTCGGCCCCGTTGTCGATCACGAACCGCTGCAGGTCGACCAGGTTGGCGGGCTCCAGCGGGTTGGGCTCGTGGTTGGGGAAGGACCCGTCGAGGTCGAAGTACAGCGGCAGCACGGTGAGCGCGGCGACGGGCCCCAGCACGGCGGGGGCGGTCAGCCCGGCCATGCCGTTGCCCGCGTCGACGGCCACCCGCAGCGGCCGCAGTGTGCGCACGTCGACCAGCGAGCGCAGGAATTCGCCGTACTCGGCGAGCACGTCGCGGTCGCGAACGCGCCCGGACGGACCGTCGTAGTCCGGCACCCCGGCGATGACGTCCTCGCGGATGACGGCCAGCCCGGTCTCCGCGCCGACCGGCTTGGCGCCGGCCCGGCACAGCTTGATGCCGTTGTAGGCGGCCGGGTTGTGACTCGCGGTGAACATCGCGCCGGGGCAGTTCAGCAGGCCCGAGGCGAAGTAGAGCTGATCGGTGGAACTCAGGCCGATGCGCACGACGTCGAGTCCCTGACCGGTGACGCCGGCAGCGAAGGCGGCGGCCAGCACCGGGGAGCTTTCCCGCATGTCGTGGCCGACAACGATTCCGGGAACATCGGATCTCCCGGCGCTTTCCGACCGCATCAGCCGGGCGAACGCGGCGCCGACATCCGCGGCGAATCCCTCGTCGATCTCGGTTCCGACCAGGCCACGCACGTCGTAGGCCTTGATCACGCGGCGCACCGCCGCGGCCGGCCTGGTCATGGCCGCCAGCCTAGCCGTCGGGATCGGGCAGAACCCGAAGGTGCCCGCGACGCCTTCCCCCGACCGCGCGGGCGGCGGCCGGCGGTGCGGTGAAGCCGGGGACGGCCGGGCTGGCGACCGCGCGGCCCTCCCGGACGGCCTCGGCCAGCGCGACCAGATCGTCCTCGTCGGGGTTGACCGGCAGCGGCGCCGCGTGGCGCACCATCTCCCAGCCGCGCGGGGCGGTGATCCGGCTGGCGTGGCCGATGCAGAGATCCCAGGCGTGCGGTTCGCGAGCGGTCGCCAGCGGACCCACGACGGCGGTGGAGTCGGAGTAGACGAAGGTCAGCGTCGCCACCGCGCAGTGCGGACACCCGGGCCGGCTGCAGCGACGGGCAACATTCACGCCGCAGAGGCTATCGCGGTGCCAACCCGGTCACGCCCGGACACGCGCGGGGGCCGCGCCGCCGATGTTCAACCGTTACGATTTGCGCTCGTGGCCGACTCCCGAAGTGCCCGGCGCGGAGGTGGATCGGGCGGCGGCTCGCGGCGCGGACGCGAGATGAGGGGCCCGTTGCTGCCGAAGACGGTTCCGGGGTGGCGAAGCCGCGCCGAACGCTTCGACATGGCCGTGCTGGAGGCCTACGAGCCGATCGAAAGGCGTTGGCAGCAGCGGCTCAGCGGACTGGATGTGGCCGTGGACGAGGTGCCCCGGATCGCGGCCAAGGATCCCGACAGCGTGCAGTGGCCGCCGGAAGTGGTGGCCGACGGGCCGGTTGCGCTGGCGCGGTTGATCCCCGCCGGCGTGGACGTCCGCGGTGAGGCGACGCGCGCGCGACTGGTGTTGTTTCGCAGGCCGATCGAGCGACGGGCCAAGGATTCCGACGATCTGGCCGATCTGCTGCACGAGATTCTGGTGGCGCAGGTGGCCACGTATCTGGGAGTGGAACCGTCGGTCATCGACCCGACGCTGGAACAGGATTAGGGCAGAGCGAGTAGCGGGATCTAGATGATTCCGCGCTTGAGGCGCCGGCGCTCCCGCTCGGAGAGGCCACCCCAGATTCCGAACCGCTCATCGTTTGCCAGGGCGTAGTCCAGGCATGCGTCGCGCACCTCGCAGCCCAGGCAGATCCGCTTGGCCTCGCGAGTCGAACCGCCCTTCTCCGGGAAGAACGCTTCGGGATCGGTCTGCGCGCACAGCGCTCGCTCCTGCCATTCCTCGTCGGCCGGAGTGATCATCGGTGCGATCTCGACCGGGTCGGGAACCACGCTCAGGTGCGTCCGCTTCAAACCCGTGTCGGTCGATCCGGCGGAGTGCGACGCCCCCAGAGCGCCGAGCAGATGCTCAAATGTCATGCCGTCTCCTCTATCGCAACGCAGTCGAACGTATCGAACTAATCGAACATGTGGTCGAATCGCGGTCTGCGACACCGGAACCGGCAGGTAGACCGGGAAATGACACTGGTGTGATTAGACACGCCGACAGCACCCCGGTCAAGCAGTTGAACCGATTTTTCTACCACTTTCTGTCCGTAAACCGGTGTGTCGATGCCGCGGCGTGTCCCAGCGTTGACGAGAACGTAACGAGAATGCCCAGACCACGACCGGATGCGGGCGAGCATTTAGTGTCAGATGTCGTGAAGATCACCGTTCTGGTCGGAGGCATCGGCGGCGCGCGATTTCTGCTCGGCGTGCAGCGGTTGCTCGGTCTGGGCCAGTTCGCCGAACCGTCCGCGCCGGGCGGTGCCGGCCCGGCGCACGAACTGACCGCAGTCGTCAACATCGGCGACGATGCGTGGATCCACGGGCTTCGGATCTGCCCCGATCTGGACACCTGCATGTACACCCTCGGCGGGGGAATCGACCCGGAACGCGGCTGGGGTCATCGCGACGAAACCTGGCACGCCAAAGAGGAATTGGCCGCCTACGGCGTGCAGCCGGACTGGTTCGGCCTGGGCGACCGTGACCTTGCCACCCATCTGGTGCGCAGCCAGATGCTGCGGGCGGACTATCCGCTGTCGCAGGTGACCGCCGCGCTGTGCGACCGCTGGTCGCCCGGCGCCACCCTGCTGCCCGCCAGCGACGACCGATGCGAGACGCACGTCGTGGTCAGCGATCCCGACACCGGCGACCGCAGGGCGATCCACTTCCAGGAGTGGTGGGTGCGCTACCGGGCACGCATCCCCACCCACAGCTTCGCCTTCGTCGGTTCGGAGACCGCCACCGCCGGCCCCGGTGTCGCCGACGCCATCACCAACGCCGACGTCGTCGTGCTCGCACCGTCGAATCCGGTGGTCAGCATCGGGGCGATCCTCGCCGTCGCCGGAATCCGCGGCGCGCTGCGCACGACCGCGGCCCCAGTCGTCGGGTACTCCCCGATCGTCGCCGGAAAGCCGTTGCGCGGGATGGCCGACGAATGCCTGCGCGTCATCGGGGTACCGACCACCGCCGAGGCCGTCGGCCGGCACTACGGCGCGCGCGCGGCGACCGGACTGCTCGACGTCTGGATGGTCGACCAGAGCGACCACGCCGACGTGCCCGGCGTCGCGGTGAAGTCGGTTCCGCTGCTGATGTCCGGACCCGACGCGACCGCCGAGATGGTGCGTGCGGGCCTCGAACTGGCCGGGGTCGCGCCGTGAGCGACCACGGAGCGGGCGCTCCGGTTGAGATCCTGCCGGTCACCGGACTGCCGGAGTTTGCACCCGGCGACGACCTCGCAGCGGCCATCGCCACGGCGGCACCGTGGCTACGCGACGGCGACGTCGTCGTGGTGACCAGCAAGGTGGTCTCCAAGTGCGAGGGCAGGATCGTCACCGCGCCAGCCGATCCCGACGAACGAGATCGTCTGCGCCGCAACCTGATCGACCAAGAGGCCGTCCGGGTGCTGGCCCGCAAGGGACTCACCCTGATCACCGAGAACAAGCAGGGCCTGGTGCAGGCCGCCGCGGGCGTCGACGGATCCAACGTCGCGCCGACGCAACTGGTCCTGCTGCCCGTCGATCCGGATGCCAGCGCCGCGACACTGCGCGCGACACTCGCCGAGCGTTGCGGCGTCTCCGTCGCCGTGCTGATCACCGACACGATGGGCCGCGCCTGGCGCAACGGCCAGACCGACGCCACGATCGGGTCGGCCGGTATCGCGGTGCTGCACGGCTACGCGGGAGTCCATGACGGCCACGGCAACGAACTGGTGGTGACCGAGGTGGCCGTCGCCGACGAGATCGCCGCCGCCGCCGACCTGGTCAAAGGCAAGCTGACCGGAGTGCCGGTGGCGGTGCTGCGCGGGTTGGATGTGCGTGACGACGGGTCCACCGCGGCGAGCCTGCTGCGCAGCGGGCACGACGACCTGTTCTGGCTGGGCACCGCGGAGTCGATCGACCTCGGCAGACGGCAGGCCCAGCTGCTGCGCCGCTCGGTGCGCGACTTCAGCGTCGCACCGGTCGAGTCCGGCGTCATCGAGGCCGCGGTGGCCGAGGCGCTCACCGCCCCGGCCCCGCACCACACCCGGCCGGTCCGCTTCGTCTGGCTCACCGACCGCGACCGGCGCATTGCGCTGCTGGACCGGATGAAGGACGCCTGGCGCACCGATCTGGCCGCCGACGGGCGCCCGCCGGAGCAGATCGAACGCCGCGTCTCCCGCGGGCAGATCCTCTACGACGCGCCCGAGGTGGTGATCCCGTTCCTGGTGGCCAACGAATCCACCGGCGCGCACAGCTATCCCGATCCGCACCGCACGGCGGCTGAGCACACCATGTTCACCGTCGCCGCCGGCGCGGCCGTGCAGGCCCTGCTGGTCGCGCTGGCCGTGCGCGGAGTAGGCAGCTGCTGGATCGGCTCGACGATCTTCGCCCCCGCGGTGGTGCGCTCCGTGTTGGATCTCGATGAGGACTGGGAACCGTTGGGCGCCATCGCGATCGGGTATCCCGAGCAAACTCCGTCACCGCGCGATCCCGCGCCTCCGGGTGATCTGCTGATCCGGATATGAGCGTGCACTCCTCGGCGGTCGAGACACTGACGCACTGGCAGGCGCCCGACCCCGGCCAGGACGCGCTGCGCCACGCGGTGCTGGCCTTCCTGCACGCCCGGCCGGACAGCTGCCAACGCGCCTGCGTTCCCGGGCACATCACCGCCTCGACGCTGGTGGTCTCACCCGACGACGAGGTGCTGCTGACGTTGCACCCGCGCTTCGGGCGCTGGGTTCAGCTCGGGGGGCACTGCGAGGACGACGATCCCGACATCACCGCCGCCGCGCTGCGCGAGGCCACCGAGGAGTCGGGGATCGACGGACTGCAACTGGACCCCGAGCTGGCGGCACTGCACGTTCACCCGGTGACCTGTTCGCTCGGTGTGCCCACCCGGCATCTGGACCTGCAGTTCCTCGCGCTGGCGCCGGCCGGTGCGCGGTTCACCGTCAGCGACGAGTCGCTGGATCTGCGGTGGTGGCCGATCGACGCGCTGCCGGCCGGTGCGGACGCCGGGCTGACCGCACTGGTGGCTGCGGCTAGACGTCGCTGGAGTAGCGAATCCCGCAGTCGGGGATGAACACTCCGGGCCACACCCGGGCGCCGCGCAGCAGTTCGCAGCAGGCGCCGATGTCGGCGCCGTCGGCGATGACGCCGTCGCGGATCAGCGCGCGCGGACCGATGCGCGCGCCGAAGCCGATGATCGCACGCTCCACCACCGCGCCCGCCTCGATGCGCGCACCGTCGAAGACCACCGCCCCGTCGAGTCGCACCCCCGGACCGATCTCGGCACCGCGGCCGACCACCGTGCCGCCGACCAGCACCGCGCCGGGGGCGACCGAGGCGCCGTCGTGCACCAGGCTTTCGCCGCGGCGTCCGCCGAGCGCGGGCGAGGGGGCGATGCCGCGCACCAGGTCGGCCGAGCCGCGCACGAAGTCCTCCGGTGTGCCCATGTCGCGCCAGTAGCTGGAGTCGACGTAGCCGCACACCCGGATGCCGTCGGCCAGCAGGCCGGGAAACACCTCCCGTTCCACCGACACCTCCCGCCCGCGCGGGATGCGGTCGACGACGGCGCGGTTGAACACGTAACTGCCGGCGTTGATCTGGTCGGTGGGCGGGTCCTCGGTCTTCTCCAGGAAGGCCAGCACGTTGCCGTCGGCGTCGGTGGGCACGCAGCCGAAGGCCCGCGGGTCACCGACGCGAACCAGGTGCAGGGTGACGTCCGCCTCGCGGTCGCGGTGGGCCGTGAGCAACGCGCGCAGATCGACCCCGGAGAGGACGTCGCCGTTGAACACCAGCACGGTGTCACTGCGCAACAGTCCGGCGACGTTGGCGATGCCGCCGCCGGTGCCCAGCGGACGTTCCTCGGTGACGTAGTCGATCTGCAGGCCGAGCGCGGCGCCGTCGCCGAACTCCGCCTCGAAGGTGTCCGACTGCAGCGAGGTCCCCAGGATCACGTGCTCGATGCCGGCGACGGCGATGCGCGAGAGCAGATGCGTCAGAAACGGCAGGCCCGCCGTCGGCAGCATCGGTTTGGGCGTGGACAGGGTCAGCGGCCGCAGCCGGGTGCCCTTCCCGCCGACCAGAACGACGGCGTCCGGCTTCGGGCTCACCGGACACCCCGCTCCCGGCGGGCGCGGCGCACCGCCGCCCCGGCCCGGACCCGCAACGCCCCGCGCATGGTCCACCGCAGCGGGGCCTGCCACCACCGCGGGTGACGGTCGGCGAGATAGATGTAGGTGCTGTCGTGGTGGGCGCGCAGGTTGCGGGCCGGCTCCCGGCCGGTGGAATGACCTTTGTCGTGCAGGATCTCCGAGGACGGCACGTAGACGTTCAGCCAGCCCGCGCGGCCCACCCGGTCGCACAGGTCGACGTCTTCCATGTAGAGGAAGAAGCGTTCGTCGAAGCCGCCGACGGCGTCGAACGCCGAGCGTCGCACCAGCAGACAGGATCCCGACAGCCAGCCCACCGGCCGCTCACTGGGTTCGATGCGCTCCTGGCGGTAGGACTTCGTCCACGGGTTGGACTTCCAGACGAAACCGACGACGGCGTGCATGCCGCCGCGCACCAGGCTGGGCAGATGACGTGCCGAGGGGTAGACCGCTCCGTCGGGGTCGCGGATCAGCGGACCGAGGGTTCCGGCGCGGGGCCAGCGGCGGGCGGCGTCGAGCAGGGCGTCGATGCTGCCCGGCCCCCAGGCCACGTCGGGGTTGGCGAACAGCACGAACTCCCCGGCCGCGGGAATGGTGGCCACCGCGCGGTTGATCGCGGCGCCGTAGCCGACGTTGCCGCCGGTGCGCACCAGCCGGACCCCGGGGTAGCGGGTCAGCGCCTCCTCGGGTGCGCCGTCGATGGACCCGTTGTCGGCCAGCACCACGTCGAGCGGGCGGTCGGTGGCCACGGTCAGCGAGGACAGGAAGCGGTCCAGGTGCGTGCCCGGCGAGTAGGTGACCGTGACGACGGTCAGATCCGGATCACCACTCACGGCGTTGAGGGTATCGGCCCGGTGTCGGTGGGCACCGCAAGTGCTGCGGCGATCGCGTCGCGCCACGGCCGCAGCGCCGTCAGCCCGGCCCGCGCGGACTCGGCCATCGACAGCGCGGAGTAGGCCGGCCGGCGGGCCGGGCGCGGCACCGCGCCGGTGCTCACCGGCCGGACCCGGTCGGGGTCGGCGCCCAGGTCGGCGAACACCGCCCGGGCCTGGTCGAAACGGGTGGCCGCGCCGGCGTTGGCGACGTGCAGGATCCCCGGCCGGACCTCGCCGCCGGCCAGCTCCAGCAGCGCCGACACCAGGTCGGCGACGTAGGTCGGCGAGCCGGTCTGGTCGGCGACCACGTCGACGGTGCGGTCGGTGGCCGCCAGCGCGCGCATCACCGCAACGAAATCGGTACCGGCGCCGCCGGTGTACACCCAGGAGGTGCGCACGACGTGCGCACCCGGCAGCGCCGCCAGCACCGCGCGCTCGCCGTCGAGCTTGCTGCGGCCGTAGACGCTGACCGGTCCGGTGGCGTCATCGACCTCGTACGGCCGGCCGGGTGTACCGCCGGAAGCGCCGAAAACATAATCGGTGGAGAGGTGGATCAGCCGGGCCCCGGCCGTTGCACACGCCGCGGCGACGGTGCCGGCGCCGGCGGCGTTGACCGCGTGCGCGCGCCCGGGTTCGGCCTCGGCGGCGTCGACGTGGGTCAGCGCCGCGCAGTGCTCCTCGAGGGCGGCCCCGGCGGCCTCGGGGCGGGCGGCGGCCGGGTCGGTGATGTCGAACTCCCGGCGGGTCAGGGCGCGGACCCGGTAGCCGCGGCGACCGGCTTCACCAGCGAGAAAGCGCCCGACCTGGCCGCCGGCCCCGGTGATGAGCATCGTCTGCGCCACGGTGACGAGTCTGGCACGCCGGGTTTGGGCTACCGCTGATGAGCCGCCACCGCCAGTAGCCTGTCCTGGTGGCTGGAGAGACTGAAGTGACGGCAGTGACGGGGACTCGACAGCTCGGACGCACCCTGCTCGCCCTGGCCGCCATCCTCGTTCTGGTCGGCACCGGCATGGCGTGGGGGTCGGTGCGCTCCTTCGAGAGCGGGATCTTCCACTTCGTGACCGCCGCGCTCGGCGGCGACGGGTCCGACGGGGCGGTCGACATCCTGCTGGTCGGGATGGACAGCCGCACCGACGCCCACGGCAACCCGCTGACCGACGAGGAACTGGCCGAGCTGCACGCCGGCAACGACGTCGCGACCAACACCGACACCATCATCCTGGTCCGCATCCCCAACAACGGCCGCTCCGCGACGGCGATCTCGATCCCGCGCGACTCCTATGTCGAGGCGCCCGGGCTGGAGAAGACCAAGATCAACGGCGTCTACGGCGAGGTCCGGCTGGACACCATGACCGAACTGGTGGAGAAGCAGGGCATGGATCCCGCCGAGGCCGAACCCCAGGCCGTCGAGGCGGGCCGCAACGCGCTCATCAAGACCGTCGCCGACCTCACCGGAGTCACCGTCGACCACTACGCCGAGATCGGCCTGCTGGGCTTCGCGCTGATCACCGATGCGCTCGGCGGCGTCGAGGTCTGCCTCAAAGACGCGGTGTACGAACCCCTTTCCGGCGCGGACTTCCCGGCCGGCTGGCAGCGTCTGGACGGCCCGCAGGCGCTGAGCTTCGTCCGGCAGCGTCACGACCTGCCGCGCGGTGACCTCGACCGGGTTGTCCGCCAGCAGGTGGTGATGGCTTCCCTTGCCCACCAGGTGATTTCGCGTAAAACGCTGACCAGCCCGGCCACCCTCAACCGGCTTCAGGACGCCATCCAGCGCTCGGTGGTGATCTCCTCGGGGTGGGACGTGATGAATTTCCTCAAGCAGTTGCAGAAGCTGGCCGGGGGCAACGTGGCGTTCGCCACCATCCCGGTGCTCGCCGAGGACGGCTGGAGCGACGACGGAATGCAGTCGGTGGTGCGGATCGATCCGGGTCAGGTGCAGCAGTGGGTCGCGGGGCTGCTGCACGACCAGGAGGAGGGCAAGACCGCCGAGGTCGCCTACTCCCCCGACCAGACCACCGCCGACGTCGTCAACGACACCGACATCAACGGCCTGGCGGCCGCGGTCTCCGAACGGCTGACCGCGGAGGGATTCGCCGCCGGGACGGTGGGCAACAACGACAAGAGCAAGGTGGACCGCAGTCAGGTCCAGGCCGCCACCGAGGACGACCTCGGCGCGCGGGCGGTCGCCGAGACGTTGGGCCTGCCGGTGGTGGCCGACTCGGCGGTACAGCCCGGCAGCGTGCGGGTCGTGCTCGCCGACGACTACACCGGGCCGGGATCCGGGCTCGACGGCACGCTGCCGACCGCCGCGACGGTCAACGATGCGTCCGCGGACGCTTCGGATGCGACGGGAGCCTCGGGAGCCTCAGGAGCCTCAGGAGCGGACGGGCTCTCCAGCGACACACCGCCGCCCTCCCCGGTCATCACCGCGGGGTCCGACGACCCCAAGTGCGTCAACTGACCGCTGCACCGGAAGTTGTCGGACCTTCGCACTAGTGTTCGATATATGGAGATCCTGTCCGCACTCGACGACCTCGAGGCAGCGTGGGACAAGCTGGCCGGCCTGCCGGTCGAGACCTTGACCGCGCCGCAGGTGCTGGCGGTGCTCGATCGGCTGGAGCGGCACCGCCGCCGCCAGCCTGCGGTGGAGCACGCGCTGGTGGTTCAGGTGCAGTCCCAGGCCACACCGAAGGATCTGGGGGCGAAGTCCTGGCGGGCGGTCCTGTCCCAGCGACTGGGGATCAGCGGATCCGATGCCCGGCGGCGGCTGGCCGAGGCCGCCGATCTCGGGCCCCGGCGCGCGTTGACCGGCGGGCCGCGGGAACCGGCGCTGCCGGGCACCGCCGCCGCCCAGGCCCGCGGGGAGGTCGGCGCCGAGCACGTCGCGCTGATCCGGGACTTCATGGCCGCACTGCCCGCCACGATCGACCCCGGCACCGAGGAGGCCGCGGAGTCCCAGCTGGCCGGGCTGGCCGGGGGGCTGACGCCCGAAGGGCTGCGGGCGGTGGCGCGTCAGCTGCTGAGCTACCTCGACCCCGACGGCACCCCGGAGGACGAGCGTGAGCACGCCCGCAAGCGCGGCCTGACCCTGGGCCCGCAGGGCCTGGACGGGATGAGCCGACTGACCGGGTGGCTCACCCCGGCGTTGCGCGCCTCGCTGGATGCACTGTTGGCGAAGCTGGCCGCACCCGGCTACGCCAACCCCGACGACGACACCCCGTGCATCGACGGGCGCCCCTCACAGGCCCAGATCGACACCGACGCCCGCAGCACCGCCCAGCGCCAGCACGACGCCCTGGCGGCGGTCTGCCAGGCGATGCTGGCCTCGGGCACCCTGGGCCGGCACAACGGGCTGCCGGTCACAATCGTGGCCACCACCACCCTGGCCGAACTGTCCGCCGCAGCCGGGGTGGCCCACACCGGCGGGGGCAGCCGGTTGCCGATACCCACCCTGATCCGGATGGCCGCCGCCGGCGCGCACCCCTACCTGGCGCTGTTCGACGACCCGCGCGCGATCCGGCTCTACTACGGGCGCCGCCGGCGCACCGCCAGCCCCGGCCAGCGCCTGGCCCTCTACGCCCGCGACAGAGGGTGCACCAAACCGGGCTGCTCGGCCCCGCCGAACCGGTCCCAGGTCCACCATGCGCAGCGGGACTGGCAACACGGCGGCTCCACCGACATCGACCAGCTCACCCTGGCCTGCGGTTGCGACAACCGCCTCGTCGACGACAGCCCCACCGGCTGGACCACCCGAAAACGGTTACGCGACAACCGCACCGAATGGATTCCCCCGCCGCACCTGGACCGCGGCCAACCCCGGGTGAATCTGTACCACCACCCCGAAGAAATCCTCCGCGGTGACAGCGAACCGGACGACCAACCGCCGTAGGGCCGGCTTGAGGGCCGCCCCAGCACCGGCTGGTCCCCTAGGGCGTGGGAACCGGCGGGGGCGGGGTGACCGGAGCCGGCGCGGGGGCGTTGGGATCCCACGCCGCGGGGTTTTCGGCCGGGAAGGTCGGGCACGTGGCCGCGATCGCGTTGGCGTCAGGTTCAGCGTTGGTGAACAGCGACACGTACTCGGGGAAGAAGGCCACCAGGGTGTCGACCTCGGCCTGGCGCTCCTGCGGCGGCTTCTGCAGCAGCAGGTTCATGTGATAGACGATGCCGCCCTGAACCCACCGGGGCTCGGAGTTGTACTTACCCACCAGTTCGCCGTAGGTGATCGGATCGACGACCTTGGTGGCCGCCATGATCTGGTCGAGCGTGCAAGTGGTGTTGAGCATCGAGGGCGGCACGGTGTTGGGGTCGTCGGCCGCGGCGACCGCGGCCGAGCCGAGAGAGGCGAGAATCAGCGAGGCGCCGCACACCGCGGCGAGGGAATGAGTAGTCACGGCAGATGAACCTATCCGACGACCGGGGTTCTAAGCTCCCTGGGGTGCACGCGTCTCAGGCAGCGATCCTGCAGGCCGAGCAGCGCAGCCTGCGCACTTACATGATCACCATGCTCTGCCTCGCCGTGCTGGGCTTCGCGGTCTACGGGCTGACCCGGGTATCGGCGACCCAGTTCGACGGCATCATCTCGCTGATCAACGCCGGCGCGGCGCTGATCGCCTCGCGGCTGGCGGTCACGTCCAGCCGGCCGGCCGACGCCGACAACCCCTACGGCCGCCTGGCGCTGGAGAACCTCTACGCGCTGTTCCGGTCGCTGATGATCCTCGGCGTCGTCGTCGTCGGCGTGGTCACCAACTCGGTGAAGGTGATCGACTACCTGGTCACCCGCAAGGGCAGCGAACCGGAGTTCGGCCTGGCGGCGATCTACACCGCCGTCGTCGCGCTGATCTGTCTCGGCATCACCTGGAACCACCGGCGCAACAACCGCTCGGTCGGCAACGCCTCGGCCCTGCTGCGGGTCGAGGCCAACGCCGCGAAGATGGGCGCGCTGATCAGTATGGGCATCTGCGCCTCGCTGCTGCTGGTGGTGATCATCCCGGAGGGCACGGCGCTGACGTCGGCGACGTTCAACATCAAGGACATCGCCGACAGCATCATCGTGCTCATCCTGTGCGCCCTGCTGGTCGGCGAACCGGTCCGGGAGATCCGGCTGGAGTTCGGCCGCCTGTCGGGCCGGCGGGCCGACCCGGACCTCGACGCCGCGGTGCGCTCGGCGATCTCCGCGGTCGCCGCCGAACACGGCGGCGAACTCGCCCACGAGCTGACGCTGGTGGACGCCTGCGCGATCAGCCGGGGCAAGACCACCGACATCGACCTCCGGGTCTCCTACACCGGCGCGATGACGGTTGCCGAGCAGGACCGGATACGCGCACGCACGTACGCCGAACTGCGCGAGCGGATCGGCCCGCTGCGGCTGACCCTGGTTTTCAGCGACCATCCGATCCATGCCGCGCCCACCGTCTGACCCGCCGCCCCGCGCGCCCCTCGACGTCGATGGCATCCGCCGCGACCTCTTCGGACCCGACCGCCCGCTGCGCCATCTCGAACTGGTCGAGACCACCGGCTCCACCAATGCCGACCTGCTGGCCCGCCACGCCGCCGGCGAGGACATCACCGGTGCGGTGCTCGTCGCCGAGTACCAGACCGCGGGCCGTGGGCGGCACGGCCGCAGCTGGTCGGCGCCGCCGCGCTCGCAGATCACCGTCTCGATCGGGATCGGCGCCGGCGCACTCGCGCCGGAGGCGTGGGGCTGGCTGCCGCTGCTGACCGGGGTGGCAGTCGCCGACGCGGTGGCGGCCACCACCGGAATCGAGCCGGGGCTCAAGTGGCCCAACGACATTCAGGTCGGCGAGAAGAAGCTGGGCGGCATTTTGGCCGAGGTCGCCTCACCGGATCCGGTGATCGTGGTGGGCCTGGGCCTCAACGTGTCGATGACCGCCGACGAGGCACCCGACGAGCGGGCCACCTCGCTGCTCATGCTCGGCTCGACCATGCTGGACCGCAGCGCACTGCTGGGCAGCATCCTGGCCGAGCTGACCGCGCGGATCGACCGCTGGACGATCACCGGCGACACCGACCCGGCGCTGCACGCCGACTACCGGCGCCGCAGCGTCACCCTGGGCCGCCGGGTGCGGGCGGCACTGCCCGGGGACCGCGAGATCGACGGCACCGCAACCGACATCGACGCGCTGGGCCGGCTGCAGATCGACACCGGCGAGCAGACCGTCGCCGTCTCGGCGGGCGATATCACCCACCTGCGCGCTACGTGACGGATCAGCGCAGCAGGGCGCGGCTCATCACCACCCGCTGGATCTGGTTGGTGCCCTCGTAGATCTGGGTGATCTTGGCGTCGCGCATCATCCGCTCCACCGGGAAGTCCACCGTGTAGCCCGCGCCGCCGAACAGCTGCACGGCGTCGGTGGTGACCTCCATCGCGACGTCGGAGGCGAAACACTTCGACGCCGCCGAGATGAAGCCGAGGTCGGGTTCGCCGCGCTCGGCGCGCGCGGCCGCCGAGTACACCATCAGCCGGGCGGCCTCGACCTTCATCGCCATCTCGGCGAGCATGAACTGCACACCCTGATTGTCGGCGACCGGTCGGTTGAACTGCTTTCGGTCCTTGGTGTACTCAATGGCCGCGTCCAGAGCGCCCTGGGCGATGCCGACCGCCTGGGCGCCGATGGTGGGCCGGGTGTGATCCAGGGTTGCCAGCGCGGTCTTGAAACCGGTACCGGGCTCACCGATGATTCGGTCGCCGGGGATGCGGCAGTTCTCGAAGTACAGCTCGGTGGTCGGCGATCCCTTGATGCCGAGCTTGCGCTCCTTGGGTCCGACGGTGAAGCCCTCGTCGTCCTCGTGGACCATGAACGCCGAGATGCCGTTGGCCCCCTTGTCCGGATCGCTCACCGCCATCACGGTGTACCAGGCGGACTTGCCGCCGTTGGTGATCCAGCACTTGGAACCGTTGAGGATCCAGTCGTCGCCGTCGGCCTTGGCGCGGGTGCGCATCGACGCCGCGTCGCTGCCGGCCTCGCGCTCGGAAAGCGCGTAGGAGGCCATCTTGCCGTCGGCGATCTCGGGCAGCACCTTCTTCTTCAGCTCATCCGAGCCGCGCAGGATCAGGCCCATGGTGCCCAGCTTGTTGACCGCGGGGATCAGCGACGCCGAGGCATCGACGCGGGCTACCTCCTCGATGACGATGCACGCGGCCACCGAGTCCGCGCCCTGCCCGCCGAACTCCTCGGGCACGTGCACGGCGTTGAAGCCGGAGGCGTTGAGCGCCTCGAGGGCTTCCTCCGGGAAGCGGGACTCCTCGTCGACCGCAGCGGCGTACGGCGCGATCTCCTTTTCGGCCAGCGCCCGGATCGCGGCCCGCAACTCCTCGTGCTCCTCGGGCAACTGGAACACGTCGAACCCTGGATCACCGTTCCAACCAGCCATGACAGCCTCCTCACTACGGTCAAGGTTACTAGCTCGTTCACTCTCCGAGTAATCGCTCCCGCAGGGCGCGGTCCTTGGCCAGCACCTCCGCTTCGAGATTCTCCTGGAAGGTCCGCATCCGCCCGGCCAGCGAGGGGTCGGCGGCCGCCAGGATCCGCACCGCCAGCAGTCCGGCGTTGCGGGCCCCGCCGATCGACACGCACGCCACCGGCACCCCGGCCGGCATCTGCACGATGGACAGTAGCGAGTCCATGCCGTCCAGGGTGCTCAGCGGCACCGGCACCCCGATCACCGGCAGCGGGGTGGCCGAGGCGACCATACCGGGCAGGTGCGCCGCTCCCCCGGCACCGGCGATGATCACCGCGACGCCGCGGCCGGCCGCGCCGCGGGCGTAGTCCAGCATCCGTTCGGGAGTGCGGTGCGCGGAGACCACCCCGACCTCGAAGGGTACGTCGAACTCGGCGAGCGCCTCGGCGGCGGCCGACATCACCGGCCAGTCGCTGTCGCTGCCCATGATGAGGCCGACCCGCGGCCCGTCAGGTGTGCTCATCGCTGCTCCATTCTGCGTGCGACAGCCAGTGTGCCGCGCGTTCGGCGCGCTCCCGCACGGCGGGCAGCTCGGCGGGGTCGGCGCCGAGAACGTTGACGTGGCCGATCTTGCGGCCCGGCCGCTCCTGCTTGCCGTAGAGGTGCACGTGCGCCTCCGGGATCCGGCCGAACAGGTGGTGCACCCGTTCGTCCATCGCCATCGCCGGGGTCTGCGCCGCACCCAGCACGTTGGCCATCACCGTCACCGGGGCGATCGCCCGGGTGTCGCCGAGCGGGTAGTCCAGCACGGCGCGCAGGTGCTGTTCGAACTGACTGGTGACCGACCCGTTCATCGTCCAGTGCCCGGAGTTGTGCGGCCGCATCGCCAGTTCGTTGACCACCAGCGCGCCCTCGGGTGTCTCGAACAGTTCGACCGCCAGCACCCCCACCACCCCGAGTTCCTCGGCGATCCGCAGCGCCAGGCGCTCGGCGTCGGCGGCCGCATCCTCGGGCAGTCCTGGTGCCGGCGCGAGCACCGTGACGCAGATCCCGTCACGCTGCACGGTCTCCACCACCGGCCAGGCGGCCCCCTGGCCGTAGGGCGAGCGGGCCACCAGCGCCGCAAGCTCGCGGCGCATCGGCACCCGCTCCTCCAGCAGCACCGCCACCCCGTCGGCCAGATAGCCGGCCGCCGCGTCGCGGGCCTGGGCCACGTCGCGGGCCAGCACCACCCCGCGCCCGTCGTACCCGCCGCGGGCGGCCTTGACCACCACCGGGCCGCCGACACGGGCGGCGAAGGCGTCGACGTCGTCGACCGTGCGCGCCTGCGTGAACCGCGGCACCGGGGCGCCGAGGGCGGCCAGCCGCTCGCGCATCGCCAGCTTGTCCTGCGCGCACACCAACGCCTCCGGGGGCGGCCACACCGTCACCGCCTCGCCGACGAGGGTGCGCAGCATCTCGGTCGGGACGTGCTCGTGGTCGAAGGTCAGCGCGTCGGTGCCGGCCGCCGCGCGGCGCAGCGCCTCGAGGTCGTCGTGCGACCCGATCACCACGTCGGGGCTGACCTGGGCGGCCGGGTCGTCGGCGCGCACCGCCAGCACCCGCAGGCTCATGCCCAGGGCGATCGCGGCCTGGTGCGTCATCCTGGCCAGCTGGCCGCCGCCGACCATCGCCACCACGGGGGCGGGCGCGGGTGAGTCCGGCACGGTGATCATCGTGTCATGCCGACGTTTACCTACCGTGACCAGCACGGCTGCGCAGGATCAGGGGGTTTTCCGTAGAATTCGCGCTCGTGTCCTTTGCCGATGCCACGATCGCCCGGCTGCCCCGGCCGATCCGGCCGTTCGCCGAGCGGCACCACGAGCTGATCAAGTTCGCGATCGTGGGCGCGACGACGTTCGTCATCGACTCGGCGATCTTCTTCACCCTCAAGCTGACCATCCTGGAGCCCAAACCGGTGACGGCGAAGGTGATCGCCGGCATCGTCGCGGTGATCGCCTCCTACATCCTCAATCGGGAGTGGAGCTTCCGCGACCGCGGCGGGCGCGAACGCCACCACGAGGCGCTGCTGTTCTTCGGGTTCAGCGGCGTCGGCGTGCTGCTGAGCATGGCCCCGCTGTGGGTGTCGAGCTACGTGCTCGAGCTACGCGTGCCGAACGTCTCGCTGACCGTGGAGAACATCGCCGACTTCATCTCGGCCTACCTGCTGGGCAACCTGCTGCAGATGGCCTTCCGGTTCTGGGCGTTCCGGCGCTGGGTGTTCCCCGACGAGTCCGGCGGCGCCGACGGCGAGCGCGCGCTGGAGTCGGCGCTGACCTCGGGGGGCATCGCCGAGGTGATCGAGGACGAGATCGAGACGCGCCGACGCCGCCGGCGCTCCTCGCCCGCGGCCTGACGCTTCCGGTCAGGCGTCGCCGAACACTTCGCGGTAGAGCAGCGCGTGCACCTGTTCGACGCGGGGGATGTCGTCGAACTCCAGCGGATCCTGGGCGGCCGACTCGATGATCAGGGTGCCGGTGCGCACCATCCGGTCGGGCAGTGAGTGACGGAACTCCACGCTGTTGATCCGGGCCAGCGGGATGTCGATGCCGGCCCGGGTGAACATGCCGTGGCGGTACATCACCCGCCGGTCGGTGATCACGAAGTGGACGGTCAGCCAGGCCAGGAACGGGCGCAGCGTCAGCCAGCCGACGGCCAGCAGCCACAGCGCGGCGATCACCGCCCAGAGCACGGTGCGGGTGGTGGCGTCCCACCCGGTCCGGCTGACCACGGCGGCGGCGAAGCTGGCCAGCGCGGTGGCGACCAGCAGCGCGAGCACCGGCAGCACCAGACGCTTCCAGTGCGGATGGCGATGCAGCACCACCACCTCGTCGGTCGCCAGCAGGTTGTCGGGGTAGCCCATGGGTACCATCGTGACCCATGACGAGCGTGACCGAGCCGGACGCGGACATTCACACCACGGCCGGCAAGCTGGCCGACCTTCGCAAGCGCACCGCGGAGACGCTGCACCCGGTCGGTGAGACCGCGGTGGAGAAGACCCACGCCAAGGGCAAGCTGACCGCCCGGGAGCGCGTGCTGGCCCTGCTCGACGAGGACTCCTTCGTCGAACTCGACGCGCTGGCCCGGCACCGCGCGACCAACTTCGGGCTGGCCGAGAACCGGCCGGTGGGCGACGGCGTGGTGACCGGGTACGGCACCGTCGACGGCCGCCCGGTGTGCATCTTCAGCCAGGACGCCATGGTGTTCGGCGGCAGCCTCGGCGAGGTCTACGGCGAGAAGATCGTCAAGGTCCAGGAACTGGCGGTCAAGACCGGCCGGCCGCTGATCGGCATCAACGACGGCGCCGGCGCCCGCATCCAGGAGGGTGTGGTGTCGCTGGGCCTCTACAGCCGGATCTTCCGCAACAACATCCTGGCCTCCGGGGTCATCCCGCAGATATCGCTGATCATGGGGGCGGCCGCCGGCGGGCACGTGTACGGCCCCGCGCTGACCGACTTCGTGGTGATGGTCGACCAGACCAGCCAGATGTTCATCACCGGACCCGACGTGATCAAGACCGTCACCGGCGAGGACGTCACCATGGAGGAACTCGGTGGCGCGCACACCCACATGGCCAAGTCCGGCACCGCGCACTACGTCGCCTCCGGCGAGCAGGACGCCTTCGACTACGTGCGCGAGCTGCTGAGCTATCTGCCGCCCAACAACTACGCCGAACCGCCGCGGCTGCCCGCGCCGCCGCACCCGGGCGCCATCGAGGACAACCTCACCGACGAGGACCTCGAACTGGACACGCTGATCCCGGACTCCCCCAACCAGCCCTACGACATGCACGAGGTGATCACCCGGATCCTCGACGACGACGAGTTCCTGGAGCTGCAGGCCGACTACGCGCAGAACATCGTCGTCGGGTTCGGCCGCATCGACGGACGCGCGGTCGGCGTCGTCGCCAACCAGCCCACCCAGTTCGCCGGCTGCCTGGACATCAACGCCTCGGAGAAAGCCGCGCGGTTCGTGCGCACCTGCGACTGCTTCAACATCCCGATCGTGATGCTCGTCGACGTCCCGGGCTTCCTGCCCGGCACCGACCAGGAGTACAACGGCATCATCCGCCGCGGCGCGAAGCTGCTCTACGCCTACGCCGAGGCCACCGTCGCCAAGATCACCGTCATCACCCGCAAGGCCTACGGCGGGGCGTACTGCGTGATGGGCTCCAAGGACCTGGGCTGCGACGTCAACCTGGCCTGGCCGACCGCGCAGATCGCGGTGATGGGTGCCTCCGGCGCGGTGGGGTTCGTCTACCGCAAACAGCTCGCCGAGGCCGAGGCCGGCGGTGAGGACGTCGAGGCGGTTCGGCTGCAGTTGCAGCAGGACTACGAGGACACCCTGGTGAACCCCTACGTCGCCGCCGAGCGCGGCTACGTCGACGCGGTGATCCCGCCGTCGCACACCCGCGGCTACATCGCCACCGCGCTGCGGCTGCTGGAGCGCAAGATCGTGCAGACCCCGCCGAAGAAGCACGGGAACATTCCACTGTGAGCGCAGCGAACACCGACGACACTGTGAGCGCAGCGAACACCGACGACACTGTGAGCGCCGCGAACACCGACAACACCGTGAGCGCCGCGAACACCGCCGACATCACCGTGCTCAAGGGCAGCCCCACCGCCGCCGAACTCGCCGCGCTGGTGGCGGTGCTGGCCGGGCTGCGCGGCGCGTCGGCGGCGGCCGAGCCCGGGGAACGCGACCTGTGGGGTCACCCGGTGGACATGCTGCGCTACCCGGTCACCAGCTGGCAGCGGGTCACGCTGCTGGAGCGGACCCACATGCGCCGATGACCCGGGTCGTGCTCGCCTCGGCCTCCACCGGCCGGCTTCGGGTGTTGCGCGGGGCCGGCATCGACCCGCTGGTGGCCGTCTCCGGGGTGGACGAGGACGCGGTGATCGACCGCCTCGGGGCCAACGCCGCCCCCGAGACCGTGGTCAGCGAACTGGCCGAGCAGAAGGCCGCGGCGGTCAGCCACACCCTGGCGCCCGAGGTGGCGGCCGACTGCGTGGTGATCGGCTGCGACTCGATGCTCTACGTCGGCGATGAATTGCGCGGCAAGCCCGGTACGCCGGAACAGGCACGCGCGCAGTGGCATTCGATGGCGGGCCGCTCCGGTGAGCTCTTCACCGGGCACTGCGTGCGCCGCATGCTGGCCGGCCGGACCCGGTCGGCGACCCGGGCGGCGGTGACCACGGTGCGTTTCGGCGTGCCCACCGACAGCGAACTGGCGGACTACATCGCCAGCGGCGAGCCGCTGGGGGTGGCCGGCGGTTTCACCGTCGACGGGCTCGGCGGGTGGTTCCTCGACGGCGTCAACGGCGACCCGTCCAACGTGATCGGGCTGGGGCTGGCGGTCACCCGGCGGCTGCTGGAGGAGGTCGGGCTCTCCCTCGGTGAGCTGTGGAGGTCCAATCCCCTCGGCTGAGCGACGGCAGCCTCGTAGGTAGGCTCGACGCCGTGCCGGTACCGCCAGATCCCCACCCCTCCCTGCAGGACTACGCCCACCCCGAGCGCCTGGTCACCACCGACTGGCTGGCCCAGCACCTGGGCACCCCCGGTCTGGTGGTGGTCGAGTCCGACGAGGACGTGCTGCTCTACGACATCGGGCACATCCCCGGCGCGGTCAAGGTCGACTGGCACACCGACCTCAACGACCCGCAGGTGCGCGACTACATCACCGGCGAGCAGTTCGCCGAACTGATGAACCGCAAGGGCATCGGGCGCGACGACACCGTGGTGCTCTACGGCGACAAGAGCAACTGGTGGGCGGCCTACGCGCTGTGGGTGTTCACCCTGTTCGGCCACCCCGACGTGCGGCTGCTCAACGGTGGGCGCGACCTTTGGCTGGCCGAGGGCCGCGACACCACACTGGCCGTGCCGGAGCGGGCCACCACCGGCTACCCGGTGGTCCAGCGCGACGACGGCGCGATCCGCGCGTTCAAGGACGACGTGCTGGCCGCGCTGAAGTCCGGCGGCATGCCGCTGGTCGACGTGCGCTCCCCGCAGGAGTACACCGGGGAGCGCACGCACATGCCCGACTACCCCGAGGAGGGCGCGCTGCGCGGCGGGCACATCCCCACGGCGGTGTCGGTGCCGTGGGCGAGCGCGGCAGCCGAACTCGGCCGCTTCCGCAGCCGCGCCGAACTCGACGAGATCTACTCGTTCGTCACGCCGGGCACCATCGCCTACTGCCGCATCGGCGAACGGTCCAGCCACACCTGGTTCGTGCTGACCCACCTGCTCGGCGTTCCCGGGGTGCGCAACTACGACGGGTCCTGGACGGAGTGGGGCAACACGGTGCGGGCGCCCATCGTCTCCGGGGACCAGCCCGGCTCGCTGTGAGCATGCCCGCCCCGCTGGCGGCGGTGGTGTCGGAGTTCGCGGAGGTCGACGGGCAGGACAAGCTGAAGCTGCTGCTGGAGTTCGCCGACGAGTTGCCGCCGCTGCCGGCCGGCCTGGAGGAGGCGGCGATGGAGCCGGTGCCGGAGTGCCAGTCACCGCTCTTCCTGCACGTCGACGCCGCCGACGCCGCCCGCGTGCGGCTGCACTTCAGCGCACCGGCCGAGGCGCCGACCACCCGGGGGTTCGCCTCGATCCTCGCCGCCGGACTGGACGGCCAGCCCGCCGGCGACATCCTGGCGGTGCCCGACGACTTCTACGCCGAACTGGGATTGGCGAAGCTCATCAGCCCGCTGCGGCTGCGCGGGATGTCGGCGATGCTGGCGCGGATCAAGCGCCGGCTGCGGGAGTCCTGAGGTATCAGCCCACGCGGACCACGTCGGTGGTCGCGCCGGGATCGGTGGTGCCGAACCAGATGTCGCCGAGGTAGTCGGCGATCGGGAATCCCGCCGAGGGCACGGTCGTCTCGATCCGCGCGATCGTCGGGGTGCCGGCCAGGTCGCCGGTGATCCGCACCACCAGCGGGCTGCCGCTGCCGTTGCCGAACCACAGCGCGCCGGTGCCGTCGACGATCGGCAGCGACGGGCCCGCCACGCCGGTGTCGAACGGGGTGAACTGCGGTGTCCCCGTCAGGTCGCCGTTGATGCGCATCACCAGGGTGCTGGTGGCGGTGTTGCCGAACCAGACCGCGCCGTTGCCGTCGACGGTTCCGGTGCGCACGTTGGGGATTGCGGTGTCGAACCCGGTGATCGTCGGGGTGCCGGCGAGGTCGCCGCCGATGCGCACCAGCGTCGTCGAACCGGAGTCGTTGCCGAACCACAGCTGGCCGGTGGTGTCTCGGAGGGGGAAGTCCGGCTTGAGCACCCCGGTGTCGAAGGCGGTGATCGTCGGGGTGCCCGCGAGGTCGCCGCTGATCCGCACCACCGAGGTGCTGCCGGCGCCGATGAAGTTGCCGAACCACAGGTTGCCGTTGTCGTCGATGACCGCGGTGACCGGGTTGCGCACGCCGGTGTCGAAGGCGGTGATCGTCGGTGTCCCGCCGAGATCTCCGCTGACCCGCACGACGAGCCGCGTGGTGTCGTCGAAGCTGCCGAACCACAGGTTGCCGTTGCGGTCGACCACCGGCCACGCCGGATTGGTGACCGGCGTCTCGAGCAGGGTGATCGTCGGCGTGCCGGAGAGGTCTCCGCTGACGCGCACCACCTGCCTGCCGCCGCCGGTCTGGCCGAACCACAGCCGGCCGGCGTCGTCGACCGTGACCGTCACCGGGGACGGGGCGCCGGTGTCGAGGGCGGTGATCGTCGGCTGGCCGCCGAGTGCTCCGCTGACGCGCACGATGAACGGCGTCGGCCCGTTCTGGTCGGCGTTGCCGAACCACAGGTTGCCGGCACTGTCGGTCGCCGCGGTGACCGGGTTGGGCACACCGGTGGCGAACACCGAGACAGCCGGGGTCGGCGCCCCGCCGGACCCGCCGTCGCCGCCGGACCCGCCCGTGCCGTCGGACCCGCCGCTGCCGCCGGTTCCGCCGGTGGCCGGGGTGTCGACGACGACCAGGGTTCGGCCGGTGCCGCCGCGACCGCCGATGCCGCCCCGCCCGCCGGCACCGCCGGCGGCGTTGGCGCCTCCGGTGCCCCCGGTTCCGCCGGTGCCGCCCGCGCCTCCGGCACCGCCGCGGCTGAACAACCAGCTGCCCGTGCCGCCGTCGCCGCCGACCCCGCCGCTGCCCCCGGTGCCGCCGGGGATCCCGATCCCCGCGCCGTCCGCCCCGGCGGTGCCATCGCCACCGGCCCCGCCCGGTCCGCCGTCACCGGCCAGCAGTCCGCCGCGACCGCCGCGGCCGCCCGCACCGCCGGTGGTGCCGTCCCCGCCGCGCCCGCCGGCGCCGCCGTCACCCCACACCGACAGCAGGCCCACGTCGCCGCCGGCTCCCCCGGTTCCGCCGGTCTCGCGGCCGTCACCGCCGCGCCCGCCGACGCCGGGCTGGAAGAAGAGGTGCCACAGCCCGAACAGGCCGGTGTTCCCGCCCCTTCCGCCCGCACCGCCGGTGGTGCCGTCCCCGCCGCGCCCCCCGGCGCCGCCGCTGCCGAAGATCAGCCCGCCGTTACCGCCCTGACCCCCCTGGCCGCCCTGGCCGCCCTGGCCGGCTGTGCCGTCGCCACCGGCCCGCATGACCGGCACCCGCGGGCGCGGCTTCGCGGCGGTACGACCGGTCGCCGGGTGCGCCCGATCCGCGGACGCGGCGGCCGGACCTGGGCTGGGCTGGTCGGTGTCGGCAGCCGCGCTCACCGGAGCCCACCACGCGATCGCCGCACCCACGCCCAACGCCAGCATCAGCGGCTTCACGGCACCCTCCGCCCTCTAGACTGCCTGCGAACTCTATTCTTAAACCACATTCTTAAACCACTTCTCAGAGTCGAGCAGGAGGCGTAGTGGCCATCTCCAAGGTTCTGGTCGCCAACCGCGGTGAGATCGCGGTCCGGGTGATTCGCGCGGCCAAGGACGCCGGTCTGGCCAGTGTGGCGGTCTACGCCGAACCCGATGCCGACGCCCCGCACGTCCGACTGGCCGACGAGGCCTTCGCGCTGGGCGGCCAGACCTCGGCGGAGTCCTACCTCGACTTCGGCAAGATCCTCGACGCGGCGGCCAAGTCCGGCGCGGACGCGATCCACCCCGGCTACGGATTCCTCTCGGAGAACGCCGATTTCGCGCAGGCCGTGATCGACGCCGGGCTGACCTGGATCGGGCCGAGCCCGCAGTCGATCCGCGACCTCGGCGACAAGGTCACCGCCCGCCACATCGCCGCCCGCGCGCAGGCCCCGCTGGTGCCCGGCACCTCCGAACCGGTCGCCGACGCCGACGAGGTGGTGGCCTTCGCCAAGGAGTACGGCGTGCCGATCGCCATCAAAGCCGCCTTCGGCGGCGGCGGGCGCGGCATGAAGGTGGCGCGCACGCTCGAGGAGATCCCCGAGCTGTTCGAGTCGGCCACCCGCGAGGCCATCGCCGCGTTCGGCCGCGGCGAGTGCTTCGTGGAGCGCTACCTGGACAAGCCGCGTCACGTCGAGGCCCAGGTCATCGCCGACCAGCACGGCAACGTCGTCGTCGCCGGCACCCGGGACTGCTCGCTGCAGCGCCGCTTCCAGAAACTGGTCGAGGAGGCGCCCGCCCCGTTCCTCACCGACGCCCAGCGCAGCGAGATCCACGAATCGGCGAAACGGATCTGCCGGGAGGCCGGTTACTACGGCGCGGGCACCATCGAGTACCTGGTCGGCCAGGACGGACTGATCTCGTTCCTGGAGGTGAACACCCGGCTGCAGGTGGAGCACCCGGTCACCGAGGAGACCTCCGGCATCGACCTGGTGCGCGAGCAGTTCCGCATCGCCAACGGCGAGAAGCTCGACATCGCCCACGACCCGGTGCCGCGCGGGCATTCGATCGAGTTCCGGATCAACGGCGAGGACGTCGGTCGCGGGTTTCTGCCCGCGCCGGGCCCGGTCACCCGCTTCGATCCCCCGACCGGACCGGGCGTGCGACTGGACTCCGGGGTGGAGAGCGGCTCGGTGATCGGCGGGCAGTTCGACTCGATGCTGGCCAAGCTGATCGTCACCGGCGCCGATCGCCGCCAGGCGATCGAGCGGGCCCGCCGGGCGCTGGACGAGTTCCACGTCGAGGGCCTGGCCACGGTGATCCCGTTTCACCGCGCGGTGGTCAGCCACCCGGCGTTCGTCGGCGACGATGGCGGCTTCACCGTGCACACCCGGTGGATCGAGACCGAGTGGGACAACACCATCGAGCCGTTCAGCGGCGCGGCCGAGGCCGACGCCGAGGAGACCGGGCCGCGCCAGACGCTCGTCGTCGAGGTCGACGGGCGCCGCCTGGAGGTGTCGCTGCCGGGTGATCTGGCGCTGAGCAATGGCGGCGGTGCGGCCGCGCCCGGGGTGATCCGCAAGAAGCCCAAGCCGCGCAAGCGGGGTGCCAGCGGCGGGGGCGGCGCCTCCGGCGACGCGGTCACCGCACCCATGCAGGGCACCGTGGTGAAGGTCGCCGTCGAGGAGGGGCAGGCCGTCGTGGTCGGCGAGCTGGTCGTGGTGCTGGAGGCGATGAAGATGGAGAACCCGGTGACCGCCCACAAGGACGGCGTGATCACCGGGCTGGCGGTCGAGGCCGGGGCGGCGATCACGCAGGGCACCGTGCTGGCCGAGATCAAGTGAGTTGCGTTGACTCAGGGCGATAGCGGCGACGGATTCGCCGACGAGGTGCCGGTGGCCGATGCGGTCGAGCAGCGCCGGCCCGCCGCCGAGCCCGCCGACCTGGAAAGCGTCGACCCCGGCGAGCGGGTACCGGTCGAGGACGGCGCGACTCCGTTGGAGGCCAACGAGTCGGACTGGCAGGAGCAGCACCAGCAGGTGGACGATCCCGACGAGGACGACGTCCGCTAGCCGGTCAGGGGAATCTGGCCAGCAGTTCCGCTTCGGAGATGACGAAGTCGGCGCTGCCCTCGGCTCGCTCGCGACTGACGAGCAGGATCGTGTTCATCGGCAGTGGCGACGACCTGTCCGCCCGGGCCACCAGACCCGCCGAGGAGAAGCCGTGGGCCTGGGAGAGGAACTTCGGCGGGTCGTCGAGGAAATAGACGATCGTCGCGTGTTCGGGATAGAACGGCTGCAGTCCCAGCAGGTACTCCAGTGCGGCGTTGACCCGGTAGGTCTCGTACGGGGCGGGCAGCAGCGAATCATCGCCGATGCAGCGCAGCCGGCTGGCGATGTAGTAGTTGTCGATCCAGTTGCCGCCCTCCTCGGTGCGCAGCCGCAAGCCGACGTACATCCGTACCCGGGTGAAGCGATCGATGGCGCGGTGACACCAGTCCAGTTCCTCAGCCGACAGCGTGGAGGCGAAGCGGGAGAGCAGGTGTTCGAGGCCTCCGCGGTAGCGATCCCAGCTTGATTTGACCTCTTCGATCCCTCCCTGGGAGCGCTGGTCGTCATCAAAGTAACGAGTGATTTGGCGATAGAAGGGTTCGGGGCCGAAGGTCACCGCCGACCGAGCCACCATCGCCGCAATCTGCACGAAGTAGAAAAACGCAAAATCATTCGCGCCGCCGGTCACCTCCCGGGCCAGCGCTGTCCTCGCAACGTAAATCTCCGGAAAGATGTGGCCCTCGACCAGGAAGGCGAAGAGCGCCCGGTGATCCCCCGCGGCGATCGTCGTCTCCTGGGCAACGTCGTAGAAGAGACCGAAATCCGCTGCTGCAACTCGGTCATGTATGAGCCAAGGCGCGAACACCGCTCCCACTTCAGGATTTTCCTCTAGGTAGTGGACGTATCGTCCAAGCTCAGTTGGAATAAGCAAATCGTCATCAGCGAGGTAAACGACGTAACGCCCCTTCGCGGCCACGAGCAGTTTCGCGATGTTGTGGTAGACACCCACATTCTCCGGCCGCCGGAAATACCGGATCGCCAACCGATCCTCGTAGCGGCGCACCACCTCCGGGGTGTGATCTTGCGAAGCGTTGTCGCCGATCAGAAGTTCATAGGAACAACCGAGTTCCCCGATACCGGCCGCGAGATCCTCAAGCAGGCACTCCAGATAGCGCGCCCGGTTGAAGGTGGGCACGCAGATGCTCAGGACCGGCGGATCCTCGCTTGCCGCATGCATGGCTCAGGATCGTCTCACAGCCGAACCGTCCCGAAGAACGCCCGCAGGTCCTCGACGAACAGCTCAGGCTGCTCGAACGCCGCGAAGTGCCCGCCGCGCGGCATGTCAGTCCAGTGGGTGATGGAGTAGCCGGCCTCACACCAGCTGCGCGGCGCCTTGAGGATCTCCTTGGGGAAGCGCGCGACCCCGGTCGGTACCTCCACCCGGGTGCCGCCGGTGAAGGAGCCGAAGCTCTCCCAGTACAGCCGGGCCGAGGACGCCCCGGAGTTGGTCACCCAGTAGATCGTCACGTTGTCCAGTAGCTCGTCTCTGCTCAGCGCGTTCTCCGGGTGGCCGTCGCAGTCGGTCCAGCCCCAGAACTTCTCCATGATCCAGGCCAGCTGGCCGGCCGGGGAATCGGCCAGTCCGTAGCCCAGGGTCTGCGGGCGGGTGGACTGCTGTTTGGAATAGCCGGAGTCCCACTGCTGGTAGTAGGCCAGCGCCTCGAGCGCTTCCCGCTCCTCGGCCGACGGATTGGCCAGATCCCCGGTCGGCAGTCCCAGCGGCATGTTGGTGTGGATCGCCACGCAGCCGTTGCCCTCCCCGGCGTCGCGGCCGATCTGGGTGGTGACCGCCGCCCCCCAGTCCCCGCCCTGCGCGCCGTAGCGCTGATAGCCCAGCCGGCGCATCAGGGTGTCCCAGGCTTTCGCGATCCGCTCCACCGTCCAGCCGGTCTCGGCGGGCTTGCCGGAGAAGCCGTATCCGGGCAGCGACGGGCACACCACGTGAAAATCCCGGGTCAGCGGCTCGATGACCTTGGTGAACTCGACGACCGAGCCCGGCCAGCCGTGGGTCATGACCAGCGGCAGGGCATCGGGGTTCACCGAGCGCTGGTGGATGAAGTGGATGTCCAGTCCGTCGATCTCGGTGACGAACTGCTCGAAGGTGTTCAGCCGGGCCTCCCGGGCGCGCCAGTCGTAGTCGCCCGCCCAGTAGGCCGCCAGTTCGCGGGTGTAGTCCAGCGGGATGCCCTGGCTCCAGTCGGCGACGCATTCGCGCTCCGGCCAGCGGGTGCGGCGCAGCCTGTCCCGCAGGTCGTCGAGGTCGGAGTCGGGCACGGCGATGCGGAACGGGCTGATATCGGCCATGGCGGGAGATTATCGCCTGGCCCGCACTAGTCTCAGGTCTCATGCGTTTGGTGGTCGATCTGAACAAATGCCAGGGCTACGCCCAGTGCGTCCCGCTGGCCCCGAAGGTGCTCAAGCTGCTCGGCGAGGAAGCCCTGGCCTACGACCCGAACCCGGACGACTCCCAGCGCCAGCAGGTATTGCGGGCCGCGGCGTCCTGCCCGGTGCAGGCCATCATCGTGGAGCTCGATCCCCCCGCTGACCGGGACACCACGTGAGCGCAAAGCCGGGTCCGACGTATTCCTTCGACGAGATCGTCAAGCAGTTCCGCGCCGAGGGCCGCATCGTCATCGTCGGAGCGTCCCTGGCCGGACTGCGCGCAGCAGAAGCGTTGCGGGACAGAGGCTTCGAGGGCTCACTGACCATCATCGGCGACGAGCCGCACGAACCCTATGACCGCCCGCCGCTGTCCAAGCAGGTACTCAAGGGCTGGGTGCCGACCGACCACACCAAGCTGCCGCGGCTGCGCCGGGTGGACGCCGACTGGAAACTGGGCGTGGCGGCGGTGGGCCTGGACCGGATCAACCATCTGGTGAAACTGGGCAACGGCGAGGAGGTCGGCTACGACCGGCTGCTGATCGCGACCGGTACCCGGGCCCGCCCATGGCCGAATCCGGAGGAGGCCGCCCTGCAGGGCGTATTCACGGTGCGTTCGGTCGAGGATGCCGCCGGGCTCTCAGCGGCGCTCAAGGCCAATCCACGCCGGGTGCTGGTCATCGGCTCGGGATTCGTCGGCTCGGAGATCGCCTCGGTGTGCCGCGATCTCGATCTGCCGGTCACGGTGACCGAACGCGGCAGCGGTCCGCTCAAGGGCGCGCTCGGCGGGGTGATCAGCGATATCGCCGCCGCCATGATGCGCGACGCCGGGGTGGACCTGCGGACCAGCACGAGCGTGACCTCGCTGAAGGGCGACGCCTCCGGACATGTCCGGTCCGCGACGCTGTCGGACGGCACCGTCCTGGACGTCGATGTGGTGATCCCCTCGCTGGGCTCGGTCCGCAACGTGGAGTGGCTCGACGGTGCCGGCTTGGCCGCCGGACAGTGGGGGGTGGGCTGCGACGCCGGTTGCCGCGCGTTCGACATCAACGGCGTGGTGACCGACCACATCTTCGTGGCCGGCGACGTGGCCCGCGCGCCGCACGTGCTCTACGGCTACCAGTACCTCGCGCTCGAGCACTGGGACAACGCGGTGTCGGGTGCCGAGGTGGCCGCCAACAACATGCTCAACCTCGAGGTGGGCCGCCGCCCGCACCTGCCGCTGCCGTCGTTCTGGTCCGGACAGTTCGGCGTCAACATCAAAAGCGTCGGGGTGTGCTCGTTCGGCGACGAAATCATCTTCACCCAGGGTTCACCGGAGGACCGCCGCTTCGCCGCGGCGTACGGCAAGAATGGCCGCATCGTCGGCGCGGTCACCTTCAACCACGGCAAGTGGCTGCCCTACTACGCCGAGCTGATCGAACGCTCCGCTCCCTTCCCCCCGCCCCCGCC
>NZ_JBJTCF010000086.1:0-8406 GCF_046091765.1 Mycobacterium sp. | reverse complement strand
GAGGTGCCGGTCGGCTTCAAGTGGTTCGTCGACGGGTTAATCACCGGCACAATCGGTTTCGGCGGCGAGGAGTCCGCCGGCGCGTCGTTTCTGCGCCGCGACGGTTCGGTGTGGACCACCGATAAGGACGGCATCATCATGGCGCTGCTGGCCGCCGAGATGCTGGCCGTCACCGGCAAGACGCCCTCGCAGCGCTACACCGAACTGGCGGCTCAATACGGCGCGCCGGTGTACGCGCGCGTCGACGCACCCGCCGACCGCGAGCAGAAGGCCCGGCTGTCCAAGCTCTCAGCCGAGCAGGTCACCGCGACCGAACTGGCCGGCGAGCCGATCGTCGCCAAACTCACCACCGCCCCGGGCAACGGCGCGCCGATCGGCGGGCTGAAGGTCACCACCGCCAACGGCTGGTTCGCCGCGCGCCCGTCGGGCACCGAAGACGTCTACAAGATCTACGCCGAGAGCTTCACGGGTGCCGAGCATCTGGCCGAGGTGCAGAACGCCGCCCGCGAGGTGGTCAATACAGTCATCTCGTGAGTTCGATCGCCCGCGGCGAGGTGGCGCAGTCCGACGCCCGGCTGCCGCCGGAGGTCTGGGCGCTGATCTCCGCCAACGCCGTGGTGGCTTTGGGGTACGGCCTGATCGCCCCGGTGCTGCCGCAGCTGGCCCGCCATTTCGGGGTGTCCATCGGCGCGGCGACCTTCATCATCACCGCGTTCGCGGTGATGCGATTGGTCGCCGCGCCGCCGGCCGGGGTGCTCATCCAGCGGCTGGGGGAGCGCTACGTCTACGTCAGCGGGCTGCTGATCGTCGCGGTGTCGACCGCCGCCTGCGCGTTCGCGCACACCTACTGGCAGCTGCTGGTCTATCGGGCGCTGGGCGGACTGGGGTCCGCGATGTTCTTCATCGCCGCCCTCGGGCTGATGATCCGGATCAGTCCGAAGAGCGCCCGGGGTCAGGTCGCCGGGCTGTTCTCCGGCGCCTTTCTGATCGGATCGGTGATCGGCCCGGTGCTGGGCAGCCTCACCGCCGGATTCGGGCTGCACGCCCCGTTCGTCATCTACGGGGTGCTGCTGCTGGTGGCCGCGGCGGTGGTGTTCATCAGCCTGCGGCACTCAGCGGTGGCCGGCCCCGCACCCCGCGACGAATTGTCCGTCACGGTCCGGGTCGCCTTGCGCCACCGCGCCTACCGCGCTGCGCTGCTGTCCAACTTCGCCACCGGCTGGTCGCTGTTCGGGCTGCGCTTCGCCCTGGTGCCGCTGTTCGTCGAGGAGGTCCTGGACCGACAGCCGCGCAACGTCGCCGGGATCGCCCTGGCGGCGTTCGCCATCGGCAACGTGCTCGTGGTCGTGCCCAGCGGCCGGCTCTCGGATCGGATCGGCCGGCGCCCGCTGCTCATCACCGGCCTGGTCCTGGCCGGTCTGGCCACTGCGGCACTCGGCGAGGCGCCGTCGCTGCCGCTGTTCTACGGCGGGGCGCTGATCGCGGGCATCGCGACCGGCCTGTTCGGTGCCCCGCAGCAGGCGGCGGTGGCCGACGTCATCGGCCGCGCGCGCGGCGGCGGCGCGATCGCGACCTACCAGATGATGTCTGACTTCGGCTCGATCGTGGGTTCCTTCGGCGTCGGCCTCATCGCCCAGCACCTGTCCTACGGGTGGTCCTTCGCCGTTAGCGGGGCGATCCTGCTGCTGGCCGCCGTCGGCTGGGTGCTGGCTCCGGAGACCCGCGATCGCACCGCCGACGACGACGAGACCCCGGCCCGTCCGCTGGGGCCGGAGGCCGCCGAGTTGCCCTGAGGCTTTTTGAGGCCCGCTGGCCGGTGGTGTAGTTTCGAGGTTCCCGGGGCTATGGCGCAGCTGGTAGCGCACCACACTGGCAGTGTGGGGGTCAGGGGTTCGAGTCCCCTTAGCTCCACTCGGTCACGGAATTCCCGGCACCGCTCGGCGGCGCCGCCGGTTGTGTGAAATCGTGATCCGGGTGTGGATTCGCGCGGTAAAAGCGCTGATGGCAGCCGTGCTGCTCACGCTCGCCGGCGTCTGCGGATGTTCCTCGGCGCCCCCGATCCCGTCCGGGATGTTCAGCTTCTACCTCGGTGAACCGCAGAAGCCGCTGGTGCCGGGCAACACCACCGAGTCCGAGGGCGCCAAGGTGATCGACGCGGTGTGGACGCCGCTGGTCACCTTCGACACCGAGAGCCGCAAGGTCACCTACGACGGAGCCGCGGAATCGGTCACCAGCGACGACAACGTCCGCTGGACCATCACGCTCAAACCGGGCTGGACCTTCCACGACGGAACCCCGGTGACTGCGCAGTCCTATGTGGACGCCTGGAACTACACCGCGCTGAGCACCAATGCCCAGGGCGCGTCCTACTTCTTCTCCAACGTGGTGGGTTACGACGCGCTGCAGGGCGATGACGCCGGCGGCAAGCCGACGGCCACCACCCTTGCGGGTCTGCGGGCCAAGGATCCGGTCACCATCGAGGTCACCCTCTCCAAGCCGTTTGCGATCTACCCCCTGACCCTGGGCTACAGCGCGTTCAACCCCCTGCCCGAGGCGTTCTACGCCGACCCCGAGAGGTTCGGGAAGAAACCCGTCGGCAACGGACCGTTCAAAGCCGAAGGCGAATGGGTGCGCGGTCGCGGGATCACGCTGAGTCGCTACGACGACTACGCCGGTGAGGGCAAGGCCAAATCCCGCGGCGTCGTTCTGCGGGTCTACACCGAGTTGTCCACCGGCTACACCGACGTGCTCGCGGGCAATCTCGACGTGCTGCAGGGCCTACCACCCGACGCCTACGCCAGCGCGCCGGACATCTTCGGGGAGCGTTACCTGCAACGGCCCAGCCCGACCATCACCAGCCTGGGCTTTCCGCTCTACGACAAGCGTTACGCCGACGTGCGGGTGCGCCGCGCGCTGTCCATGGCGATCGACCGGCAGGCGATCACCGACGCGATCTTCCTGGGCACCCGGGTACCGGCCGACTCGTTCTCCCCCCCGACCGTCGTCGGCTACCGCCAGGGCGCCTGCGGGCGCTGGTGTGAGTATCACCCCGACGAGGCCAAGCAACTGCTGGCCGAGGCCGGCTTCGACACCTCGGTGCCGGTCGACCTGTGGTTCAACGCCGGTGCCGCGCACGACGGCTGGATGACCGCGGTCGGCAACATGTTCCGCAAGATCGGCCTGACCTACCAGCTGCGGGGCAACCTTCAGTTCAACGAGTTCCTGTCCAAGCGCGACGCGAAGGAGATGGACGGGCCCTTCCGGATGGCGTGGGTGATGGACTACCCGTCGGTCGAGAACTTCCTGGCCCCCCAATATGCGACCGCCGCGCTGGCGCCGACCGGTTCCAACACGGTCTTCTACAGCAACAGGGCCTTCGACGACGCTCTGACCGCCGGCGACCGCGCGCCCACCATCGAGGCGGCCGGCACGGCCTACGCCGAGGCCGAGCAGATCCTCGTCAACGACCTGCCCGCCACGCCGCTGTTCTGCGGCGTCGACCAGACGGTGTGGACCAAACGCGTGTCGGGGATCCGCTACAGCATTCTCGGCACAGTCGTCCTCGAGGACGTCGTCGTTGATGGGCAGGCGGTGTGATCGCGTGACCCGCTACATCATTCGCCGTCTGCTGCTGACGATCCCGGTCTTGATCGGAGCCTCACTGCTGATCTACGCGATGGTGTACGCGCTGCCCGGAGATCCGGTACGCGCGCTGGCCGGAGACCGGCCGTTGAGCGCTGCAGTGCAGGCGCAGATCCGCGCCGACTACAACCTCGATGATTCGCTACCGGTGCAGTACGGCAAGTACGTCCTGGGTCTGCTGCACGGTGATTTCGGCGCGGACTTCTCCGGCCGTCCGGTGGTGGACACCATCAGTCAGCGACTGCCGGTGACGGTGAAACTCACGGTCGTCGCGGTCATCTTCGAGACCGTTTTCGGAATCGCCGCCGGCATCCTGGCGTCGCTGCGGCGCAACTCCTTCTTCGACAACCTGGTTCTGGTCTCCACCACCATGCTGGTCAGCATCCCGGTGTTCGTACTGGGCTTCCTGGCCCAGTACATCTTCGGATTCAAACTGGGGTGGTTCCCGATCGCGGGGGTGGCCGACGGCTGGTACAGCTACCTGTTGCCGGGCCTGGTGCTGGCGGCTCTGTCGATGGCGTACGTGGCGCGGTTGACGCGGACGGCGATGCTGGAGTCCCTCACCGCCGACTACATCCGCACCGCCCGGGCCAAAGGCGTGGGCCGCTCGCGGATCGTCTTCCGGCACGCGTTTCGCAACAGCCTGATTCCCGTGGTCACCTTCATCGGTGCTGACATCGGCTCGCTGCTCGGCGGGGCGATCGTCACCGAGTCGGTGTTCAACCTGCCCGGTCTTGGCCGGGCCATCTTCGACGCGGTGCGTGCGCAGGAGGGCCCGGTGGTCGTCGGCATCGTCACGCTGATGGTGTTCTTCTACATCTTCTTCAACCTGGTGGTGGACGTCCTGTACGCAGTGATCGACCCGAGGATCCGCTATGACTGAACGCCGCCTCGGAATCGAGGTACCGGAGAAGCTCGACGACGTCGGCGAGGAAGTCGCCCCGCTGATCGGGCAGACCAGCGTGTGGGGTGACGCTTGGCGGTATCTGCGGACCAATCCGCTGTTCCTGATCGGGCTGGCGATCATGGTGGTGATGGTCTCGATGGCGCTGGTCCCCAAGCTCTTCGCCCGCGGAGTGGATCCCACCGACTGCGACTTGTCGCTGTCGCGCCAGCGACCCAGTGCCGCGCACTGGTTCGGGATGGACCTGCAGGGCTGCGACTACTACGCCAACGTGGTCTACGGCGCGCGGACGTCGGTGGCCATCGGCGTGCTCACCGTGATCGGCGTACTGGTGATCGGTGTGCTCATCGGTGCGGTGGCCGGATACTTCGGTGGCTGGGTGGATGCGGTACTGGCCCGACTCACCGATGTGTTCTTCGGCATCCCGCTGTTTCTGGGCGCGCTGATCCTGCTGACCGTCTCCCCGCGCCGATCGGTGTGGACGGTGTCGCTGGCGCTGATCGTCTTCGGCTGGATGACGGCGATGCGCCTGGTGCGCTCCTCGGTGGTGGCCATCCGCGGCTCGGACTACGTGCTGGCAGCCCAGGCGCTCGGCGCGTCCTCGGGCCGGATCCTGGTGCGCCACATCCTGCCCAATGCCCTGGCGCCCGTGCTGATCTACGCCACGATCGCGGTGGGAACATTCATCTCGGCCGAATCGGCGCTGACCTACCTGGGGATCGGGCTGCAGGCTCCGGAGATCTCCTGGGGCTTGCAGATCAACGTCGCCCAGTCGCTGATCGGCAGTTCCCCGCACCTGTTGTTCTTCCCGGCGCTGTTCCTCTCGCTGACCGTGCTGGGCTTCATCCTGCTCGGCGACGCGTTGCGCGATGCCCTCGATCCGAAGCGGCGATGACATGACGCTGCTGCAGATCCGTGATCTCATCATCGACTTCTCGGTCCACAAGAACTGGATCCCCGCGGTGCGCGGGGTGGACCTCGATCTGGCCGCCGGAGAGGTACTGGCCCTGGTCGGCGAATCCGGTTCGGGCAAGTCCACTCTGGCGATGGCGGTGCCGGGCCTGTTGGCCGGCAACGCTCGCTGCCGCGGCAGCATCCTGCTGGACGGCCAGGAGTTGGCCGGTGCTGACGAGAGCACGCTCAACGAGATCCGTGGCGGCCGCATCGGCGTGGTGTTCCAGGAGCCGATGACGGCCTTCAACCCGGTCTACACGATCGGATGGCAGATCATCGAGGCCATCCGGATGCATCGCGACGTCTCCGAGGAGCAGGCCCACGCCCGGGCGGTCGAACTGCTCGAACTGGTCGACATGCCCGACCCGGCGGCCCGGATGGACTACTACCCCCACCAGCTTTCCGGCGGTCAGCGGCAGCGCGCGATGATCGCCCAGGCGCTGTCCTGTGATCCGGTGCTGTTGATCGCAGACGAACCGACGACCGCCCTCGACGTGACCGTGCAGGCCGAGATCCTCGACCTGCTGCGCGACCTGCGCTCGCGGGTCGACGCCGCGATCCTGCTGATCACCCACGCGATGGGTGTCGTCGCCGACCTGGCAGACCGGATCATGGTCATGAAGGACGGCGAAGTCGTCGAATCCGCCCCGGCGCAGACGTTGTTCAGCGATCCCCAGCACCCCTACACCCGGGCACTGCTGGCCGCCGTGCCGCACCTGGGCAGCGGCCGGTTGGAGGTGACCGACGTCGAACCCGCCCCCGCGCCGCAGACCCCGGTGCCCGCGCTGTCGCTGCGCGACGCGACCGTCGAGTTCGCCTCCGGGCCCAAAGTCTTCCGGGCCGTGGACGCGGTGAGTCTGGAGGTCGCCGCCGGGGAGGTCGTCGGGTTGGTCGGGGAGTCCGGCTCGGGCAAGTCGACCCTCGGGAAGGCCGCGGTCGGGTTGGTGCGGTTGACGTCGGGGACGGTCGCGCTGGCCGGCACCGACATCACCAGGCTGTCCCAGCGCGGACTGCGCGAGCCCCGTAAGAAAGTCGGCGTGATCTTCCAGGATCCGGGCTCGTCGCTCAATCCGCGCTGGCCCGTCGGCCAGGCGATCGCCGAGCCGCTGGCGCTGCACACCGAGCTGTCCGGCACCCAGCGCACCGCCCGCGTCGACGAGTTGCTCGACCACGTGCACCTGGACCGCTCGCTGCGCAACCGCTACCCGCATCAGCTCTCCGGCGGGCAGCGTCAACGGGTCGGCGTCGCCCGGGCGCTGGCGCTGAACCCGGCGCTGGTGATCGCCGACGAGCCGACCTCGGCCCTGGACGTCTCGGTGCAGGCCCGGGTGCTGCGCCTGCTGCGGGAACTGCAAGCCGAGCACGGGTTCGCCTGCCTGTTCATCAGCCATGATCTGGCCGTCGTCGAGGAACTCTCCGACCGCATCGCGGTGATGCAGTCCGGGCGGCTGGTCGAGTGCGGCCCGGCACAGACGGTGCTGCACAACCCCACCCAGCCCTACACCGCCCAGCTGATCGCCGCGGTGCCGGTGCCCGATCCGGCTGAGCAAGCCCGCCGCCGGGAGCGGCGCCTGGCCGAACTGGCCCCGGGGTCGGGCGCCTGAGCTCTAGGCAATGAGCTGCCGCTCCCGAAGCCACCGTTCGGTCTTGTTCATGCCCTCGGGCAGAGAGACCGACGGCGTGTAGCTCAACTGCTTCGCGGCCTTCTCGATGGAGTAACCGGCCCGGCGACTCAGCATCGCCAGGGTGCCCGGGCTGATCTCGGTGTCGTGGCGCAGTAGTCGGCCCAGGATGAATCCCCCGGCCGCGGCGCTCGTACGGGCGAGCGGGGTCGGCAGGCTCGGCGGGGCGCCGCGCCGGCCCAGCCATCGATGGTGGTAGCCGAAGAACTCCGCGCACGAGACCTCGAGGCCGTCGGTGATGTTGAAGATCTGCCCGCTGCCCTGCTCGGAGAGGCTGGCCGCGACGATGCCGTCGAGAAGGTTGTCGATGTAGGCCGGGCTGAAGACGCCTCGGCCGCGCGCCGGCAGCAGAAACTGGCGTTTGCGCATCATCTCCAGCGGGATGAGCACCCACGGTCGCGAACCCGGGCCGTAGACGTCGCCGGGGCGAATGACCGTGCACGCCACCTCGCCGGCCGCGTGCGCGGCCAGCACGGCGTGCTCGCTGGCGGCCTTGGCGTCACAGTAGGGGTAGCCGCTGAGAACGCTGATATCGCTGGTCTCGTCTCGGGTGGTGTCGAAGTCCAGCCCGTAGGCCGCGATCGACGAGAGGTGCGTCAGGCGCGCGGCGCCGGCGGCGATCGCGGCATCGATCACGTGGCGCACGCTGCCCACGCTGACCCTGCGGTACAGCTCGGCGGCGGCGTTGTTGGACACCACCGCCGCGGTGTGGATGACGAGATCGCTGCCCTTGGCATGGTGTTGCCAGTCGCCGGGCGCGGAGACGTCGCCGGCGACCACGTTGCGCGCGGCATCGGCGCCGAGGTCCACTCCGGTGACCGCAGAGCCCAGTTCGGCGAACCGTTCCGTCAGCGCCCGGCCGATGAAACCGCTGGCCCCGGTGATGAACACCCGCGACGGAATCCCCATGTCCTGACAGTAGATGGCAGCCCGTATGCAGGGTCAATGCGGTGAGCAGAATGCGCAAAAGTAAGCAGATCGAGCACTTCGCGGGTAGCGCGCACAAGCGCGACAGGCCGGTAACGCCGCTCGTATTTTGAGCGAAGAAGTTTTCAACCACGTAAGGAGTGCGTGATGCGAGTCGGCCCGTTGGAGATTGGTTCGATCGACCAGTGGAAGCCGGTTGATGGTGTTGTGACGTCCTGGCAGCCTTCGGCGCGGTCGTTGGAGCGTGCTGCGGCGGCTCCGGTGAGTTCGGTGCCGGTGGGGTTTATGCAGGCTCAG
>NZ_JBJTCF010000085.1:0-8484 GCF_046091765.1 Mycobacterium sp. | reverse complement strand
CTGAGCCTGCATAAACCCCACCGGCACCGAACTCACCGGAGCCGCCGCAGCACGCTCCAACGACCGCGCCGAAGGCTGCCAGGACGTCACAACACCATCAACCGGCTTCCACTGGTCGATCGAACCAATCTCCAACGGGCCTACGCGCATCGCACCTCACCTCGTTCCTCGTCGCTCTGCGTCTCGTACTTCGTCTGAGACGGCGAGTTTGTTGCACCCGCGTCCGGCGGTGTTGCGAGCCTTGTTACGTGCCCTGGACCGCGATCCGCGTCTTGCGTCCGTAGTCCGACGTTGCCAGAACTGTTCTCAGTGTAAGGGGCGTAAGGAGAAAAAGCCAGCAAAACTTCGAAACTAAACAATGTGCGCAGCGAATGTAACGCGGCTCACATTCTGTGCCGGTCTCTACCCTGAATCTGTTTGCTAGTCCGCACCCGCCGCTGGCCTGGGCCGGGAGCAGCAATTGGCTCCCCGGTCAGCGAGAACCATCGGTGGCACGGGATAAAGTTGCATTTCAAAGCCATAACAAGCTCTTACCGCGGCCTCGTCGCAGGGTCTCGAAGCGCCGAGCAGACCCTTCGGCCGGCCAAACGCGGCGACGTTGCGGAAACAATTAACAGCTTTATTTCACGACCGGCCTGTTTTTCCATTTTCGGGCAATTCATCCGGCACCATCTGCCAGTCAATTATGGGAAATAGCGAGCAAATTGTGATTGCGCTCACTTATTGGGCGATATTTGCTGAATACCGCGGCGCGGGCGTCATCACCGCGGCCGGGATCCCACTGAGAGCCCCGGCAACCTCCCCGCCCGCCTGGTTCCCTGGATCTACCTGCGGATCTCCCAGGGGGCCCCGCCGGCGGGCAATTTAACTGAGAGGAAACTGAGTGCCGCATAGGAATTGCTCAGGTTGGTCCCCCGGCGCCGTTTTCGGGCCATTTGCGAGGCCATTCGCGGGATTCGAGACCGGCCGGAATTCGTACCGGAGCAAACAAGGACGACCGGTTTCTCGGGAACTAGCAGAAGAAGCGTGCCTATTTCCTGAGAAAAACTCAGAAAAGTGCGTAAGGGGTGTTCCCGCCCGTGCGTCTCGACGCCCTTGCCGCTCGCCGGCGGGTGTCACCGCTGTTAGCCAGACGGACACACCCGGCTAGCCGGCCTCCGCGACCGGAGCCGCGACCGGCACCGCACGGTACCGGGAACCAAGCTCGGGGACCGGGCTGAAGCCCTGCTTGCGGGCCACGGCGGCTGCTCTCCGCAGCAGGCCCGCGACGGCGACGAATCCGGTCTGGTCTGTCGCCAGGAACGGCGTGAACAGCCGGTTGTGGACGAGCGCAAAGGCCAGACCCGCTTCGGGAATGGCCCAGCCGAACGATCCGCCCAGACCGACATGGCCGAAGCCGGGGAGCAGGCCCGGGACCGACATGCCGTGGAAGCCCAGGTGGAAGCCCAGCGGTACCAGCAGATTGCGGTCGGGTCGCAGGTCGCGACGGCCGGTCAAGGCCGTGACCCGCTCGGCCGAGAGAAACCGCCGGCCACCGAGCTCGCCCCCGTTGGCGATCGCGCCGTACATCCGGGCCAGGCCGCGCGCGGTGATCACGCCGTTGGCCGAGGGGATCTCGCTGTCCAGCAGCGGGATGGCGCCCTGGACGACCGACCTCGCCCCCGGGAAGTACATCGATCCGAAAGCTGCGGAGATGTCCAGGGCGGCTACCCGCGGGGCGACGGCGTTGAACAGGGGATTCGGCAGGTTGAGCTGCGGCCCGAGGATGTCCGCGACGCGGGTCGGCGCCGATGCCGGGGGCCTGCCCAGGTGGATCCCGTCGGTGTCGAGCGGCTCGGCGACCTCCGCGCGAATCAGGTCCCGCATCCCGCGGCCGGTCACCGCGCGGGCCAGCCCGGACAGCAGCCAGCCGTACGTCAGCGCGTGATATGCCGACCTGCCCAGGTACCGGCCGGCCGGGGCGGCAGCGATCGTGGCCTCCATGACGTGATGGTCGAGCACCTGCCTTCGGCGGACTCCCTGCAGGTGAGACAGCCCGGCCCGGTGGCTGAGCACATCAGCAACGGTGATCGACGCCTTGCCGTTCGCGCCGAACTCCGGCCAGTATCGCGCCACCGGCGCGTCGTAGTCGATCAGGCCGCGGTCGGCCAGACGGTGGACCACCGTGGACGCCACGCCCTTGGTCGCCGAGAACACCATCGGCGCGGTATCGGCCGACCAGCGGGTCCTGCCGCGCCGGTCCGACCAGCCCGTCCACACGTCCACGACCGGCTGACCGTCGAGGTAGACGGCCAGGGCGCCGCCACCCGTGCGGGGGTGCGGGAACAGCATCGCGAAGCTGCGCACCGCGAGGGCGAAACTCGGATCGGCGACGCCGCGGACCCCCCGGGGCAGATCAGTCGATGTGGTCTGGGTCACACATTGAATGTAACCACGCGCTCGGGGCCGGTAAACCATGTTTGCCAACCCGCATCTGCACTGTTAACTTCCCCGCCCGGGCCGCCCGGTCGACTCCGCCGCCGCCAGAATCTGCTGGGCGGCCAGCGCCGGCGTCAACTCGCCGTCGCGGACCTGGCGCTCGACCTCGGCGCGCATCTTCTTCACCGCCGGGTTGGTGAGTACCCGATCCACCACCGCGTCGCGCACCATCGACCAGGTCCACTCCACCTGCTGGGCGCGTCGGCGCGCGTCGAACTCCCCGGCCTCGGTCAGGACGGCACGATGGCGCAGCACCGTCGCCCACAGCTCGGCGAGGCCGGTGCCCTCCAGCGCGCTGGTGGTCAGCACAGGCGGCCGCCACAGCGCATCGGCCGGCGTGATCAGGCGGATCGCGGCGGACAGTTCGCGGGCGGCGGCCGCGGCCTCGGTCGCGTGCGGCCCGTCGGCCTTGTTCACCACCGCGATGTCGGCCAGCTCCAGCACGCCCTTCTTGATGCCCTGCAGCTGGTCGCCGGTCCGGGCCAGGGTCATCACGATGAAGGTGTCGACCATCCCGGCGACGGCGACCTCCGACTGGCCGACCCCCACCGTCTCGATGAGGACGACGTCGAATCCGGCCGCCTCGAGCAACACGATGGTCTCGCGGGTGGCCCGGGTGACTCCGCCGAGCGTTCCCGAGGTCGGCGAGGGGCGGATGTAGGCGTCGGGGTGTACCGCCAGCCTCGCCATCCTGGTCTTGTCGCCGAGGATCGACCCCCCGGTGCGGGTGGAGGACGGGTCGACCGCCAGTACCGCCACCCGGTGGCCCTGCTCGATGAGGTCCATGCCGAGCGCCTCGATCGCGGTGGACTTGCCGACCCCCGGAACCCCCGTGATACCGACGCGCATCGCGCGACCCGCCGCGGGCATCAGCTCCATCAGCAGTCGCTGGGCCTGCTCGCGATGGTCGGCGCGAGCCGATTCGACCAGGGTGATCGCCCGGGGAAGCGCCGCGCGGTCACCGCCGCGGATCGCCGCGGCGAGTTCTGCGGTGGCTTCCGATCCCGGGCGGCCGGCCATCAGCTCAGGTCGTACCCGAGGCGCTGGGCCAGTTCCTGCAGCAGGCTCACCGCCGCCTGCGCGATCACCGTGCCCGGCGGATAGATCGCCGCCGCACCGGCTGCGCGGAGCTCGTCGAAGTCTCCTGGCGGGATCACTCCGCCCACCACGATCATGATGTCCGGGCGCCCGACCGCCGACAGCGCGTTGCGCAGCGCCGGCACGAGGGTGAGATGACCGGCCGCCAGGGACGACACCCCGACGACGTGGACGTCGTTGTCGGCGGCCTGGCGCGCGACCTCTTCCGGGGTCGAGAACAGCGACCCCACGTCGACATCGAAACCGATGTCGGCGAACGCCGTCGCAATGACCTTCTGCCCGCGGTCGTGGCCGTCCTGGCCCATCTTGGCGACCAGGATCCGCGGGCGGCGGCCGTCGGCCTCGGCGAACCGCTCCACCAGTCGGGTGGCTTCCGTTAACCCGGTGATGCCGCCTCCTGCGCCCCGTGAACCCGCCGTACCTACCGCCTCACGGTAGACCCCGGAGATGGTGCGGATCTCTGCCTGATGGCGACCGTAGACCTTCTCCAGCGCGCCGGACATCTCGCCGACCGTCGCCTTGGCACGGGCAGCGTCGATGGCCAGGGCCAGCAGGTTGTTGTCCAGACCGTGCCGCCCACCCGCGGGTGCCGGCTCGGCGGCCGCCCGGGTCAGCGCGTCCAGGGCGGCCGCCACCGCGGACTCGTCGCGACCGGCTCGCAACCGCCGCAGTTTGTCGAGTTGTTCGGCGCGGACGCGGCTGTTCTCGATCTTGAGCACATCGATCTCGGAATCGTCCTCGACGCGGTACTTGTTGACACCGATGACGGGCTGCTGACCCGAGTCGATCCGGGCCTGGGTTCGGGCGGCAGCCTCCTCGATGCGCAATTTGGGGATCCCCGCACTGATGGCCTGCGCCATGCCGCCGCGTTCGGTGACCTCGGCGATGTGCGTCCGGGCGCGCTGCGCCAGTTCGTGGGTCAGCCACTCCACGTAGTAGGAACCCCCCCACGGATCGATCGGACGGGTGGTGGCGGATTCCTGCTGCAGCAGCAGTTGGGTATTGCGGGCGATCCGGGCGGCGAAGTCGGTCGGCAGCGCCAACGCCTCGTCGAGGGCATTGGTGTGCAGCGACTGCGTATGGCCCTGCGTTGCAGCCATCGCCTCGATGCAGGTGCGGGCGACGTTGTTGTATGGATCCTGTGCCGTGAGCGACCACCCCGAGGTCTGCGAATGAGCCCGCAGCGGAAAGGATTTGGGGTTTTGCGCGCCGAACCCGCCGACCAGTTCGCACCACAGCAGCCGGGCGGCACGAAGTTTGGCGACCTCCATGAAGAAATTCATCCCGATGCCCCAGAAGAAGGACACCCGGGGGGCGAACTCGTCGATTGCCAGCCCGGCATCCAGCCCGGCCCGGAGGTAGTCGACACCGTCGGCCAGGGTGTACGCCAACTCCAGATCGGCCGTGGCCCCCGCCTCCTGGATGTGATAGCCCGAGATCGAGATCGAATTGAACTTCGGCATGCGTGCGCTGGTGTAGGCGAAGATGTCGGAGATGATCCGCATCGACGGCACGGGCGGATAGATGTAGGTGTTGCGGACCATGAACTCCTTGAGAATGTCGTTCTGGATGGTCCCGGCCAGCCGGTCCGGCGTCACGCCCTGCTCCTCGGCCGCCACCACGTACAGGGCGAGGACCGGAAGAACCGCGCCGTTCATCGTCATCGACACCGACACAGCTCCCAGATCGATGCCGTCGAAGAGTTCCCGCATGTCCAGGATCGAGTCGACGGCGACCCCGGCCATGCCGACGTCGCCCTGCACCCGCGGGTGGTCGGAGTCGTAACCGCGGTGGGTGGCCAGGTCGAACGCCACCGACAACCCCTTCTGCCCGGCCGCGAGGTTGCGCCGGTAGAAGGCGTTGGAGTCCGCCGCGGTGGAGAACCCGGCGTACTGGCGGATGGTCCAGGGCTGGTTGACGTACATGGTCGGGTACGGGCCGCGCAGGAAGGGGCGCTCGCCGGGGAAGCTGTCGAGCGGGTAACCCGCGGCAACGGCACCGTCGCGGTCCGCGCCGATGTAGACGGGCCTGACCACGATGCCCTCCGGGGTGGTCCAGGACAACTGATCGGCGGCGTACCCGTGGGCCGCCGCCGCGCCCGCCACCAACGCACCGACCGCCGAGGAGTCGGGCCGGGCCGCCCGCCCGGTGCTGCCGAGTTCGATGTCGGCGAAACTCGGGACGAGGCCGGCCGCGCCCGCGGTGACGTCGGAGTGGGTCATCGGGGATTCACGCTCCCGCCGCGCTCAGCAGTCCCGAAAGGACCTGCACGGCGTCGACGCCGCCGTGCAGAAACCCATCCGGCGCCGGTGACCCGGCTCCGCCGGCGGCCGGCGGCCCGGCGAGGTAGAGCGGCGCCAGACCGGCGGCCCGCGCGGCGGTCAGCACGCCGGCCAACTCGTCGCGGTAGCGCGCGTCGGTGCCGCAGATGACCGCCGTGCCGGTGTCCGCCCGCCGCGCGACGTCACCGACGGTGGCGGAATCGACGGTGCCCGGGTTGATCGCCTCGATACCGCCGGCGGCCAACAGGTTGACCGTGAAGGCGACCCGGGCGCTGTTCTCCGCCGCGGGCCCCAGTGGCAGCAGCAACGCGCGCGGGCGGGCACCGGTACCGCGCAGATGCGCGTCGGACCGGTCGCGAAGACTCTCGAACGCGGCGGCGTAGCGCGGGGGACCCGGGAAGTCGGTCCGCCGCAGCGGCGGCTCGGCCAGGTTCGGGAACTCGCTGACACCGGTGAGGGGTTTGCGGCGGTGGGCGATGTCCTCGTCGCGCCGGGACCGGACGGCCTCGATGCTTCCGGCGAGGTAGTCCCGGGCCGCGGCGAATCCGCCACGGGACTCGATCTCGCGGAAGTGCGACCACGCCTGGGCGGCAAGGGTTTCGGTGAGGTCCTCCACGTACCACGAGCCGCCCGCGGGGTCGAGCACTCGGCCGACGTGGGATTCCTCGAGAAGCAGCAGTTGGGTGTTGCGCGCGATGCGCCGGGCGAACCGCCGGTCCCCCGTGACGTCAAGTCCGCCGGGAATGGCGACGTCGAAGGGGAGAACCTGCACGGTGTCAGCCCCTCCGACACCGGCGGCGAACGCGGCGACGGTGGTACGCACCATATTCACCCAAGGATCACGCTGGGTCATCATCGGCAGCGACGTCACGGCGTGCAGCCGCACCGCGCCGGCATCGGGGTGGCCCAGCGCCTCGGCCACCCGACCCCACATCCGCCGTGCGGCGCGGAACTTCGCGATGCTCATGAACTGATCGTCATCGGCGGTCAGCAGGAAACTGACCTGGCCGAGCGCCGACGGCACGTCGAGGCCGGCCCCGACCAGCAATCGCAGGTAGTCGGTGGCGGCACCGATCACCCCGGCGAGTTCCCACGCCGCGTTGGCGCCGCGGTCGTGCAGGGCCGCACCGTCGACGGTGACCGAGCGCACGGCCAGCGTCGCAGCACGACCGGCCAGTGCCTGCACCTCGCCGACGGTCGGACCCGCACGGCCGGCGAAGGCGTCCATCAGCGGGTCGGCGCCCAGATCGATCGACAGTGCGGGGCCGACGTCACCGGCTCCGGCGACCAGGTCGAGCATCGCCTCGGCGGCGGGACCGAACTGCGCGCCGGCATCGAGCCGTACCGGGGCCAGTGCCAGGTAGACGCCCTCCAGAAGCCGGGCCAGATGCGCCGCGGGCACGCCGTCCCGGCCGACCCGCACGACCACCGCGCTGACCCCGTCGATGAGCGCGTCGAGCACTGCCGCATTGGCTTCCTCGACGGTCTCGGAGACCGGGCCGGCGTAGCCCGGCGCCGGGAACTCCTCGGCCACCTTCCAGCCGGCGAGGACGTCGGGGTGGGCGTCGCCGCCGCGCACGAACGGCCAGTCGCCCGGCAGCGGGGGCTCCGGCAACGCGTCGAGCGCGGTGTAGAGCGCCCGGATGGGAAATCCCTCGTAGGTCGGGGAGTCCAGCAGGCGTTCGGGTTGGGCCTGCTCCGCGGCGCCGGACCGGCCGCTCTTGGCGAGCACACTTCCGACCGCGCTGCGCCACCGGTCGCGCGCCCCCTCCAGGGTCTCCCCCAGGTCTGCGGACACCGGTAGCTCCTGTTGTCGTCTGGCGGCTGGGTACCAGGCTCTCAGGCTAGATGATCGCCACCGCCTACCGTGGACACCGTGAGTCCCCCCGCCCTGAGCGCTCTGCGCAGCGCGGCCTCGACGGTGGGCTCGGCGATCACCGCCACCACTGGTCAGATCAGCCGGACCCGCCTGCTGGTGACCGCGTTCGTCGCCGCGGCCCTGGTCACGGTCGCCCTGCTGGTACCGGTGCCCAGCGCGGTGGAACTGCGGGACTGGGCAGCGTCGCTGGGCGCGTGGTTCCCGCTGGCGTTCCTCGGCGTCCACGTCGCGATCACCGTGCTGCCCTTCCCCCGGACCGCGTTCACGCTGGCTGCCGGGCTGCTGTTCGGTCCGGCCCTCGGGGTCGTCCTCACCGTCGCCGCCAGCACGCTCAGTGCGATCCTGGCGCTGTATCTGGTGCGCGCCCTGGGCTGGCAACTCGGGCGACTCGTCAGCCACCCGGCGGTGGACTCGCTGGACGCCAGGCTGCGTGACCGCGGCTGGCCGGCGGTGTTCTCGCTGCGGCTGATCCCGGCCGTGCCGTTCTCCGTGCTCAACTACGCCGCGGCGGCCTCGGCCGTGCGGACGCTGCCCTATCTGTGGGCCACGCTCGCCGGTCTGCTGCCGGGCACCACCGCGGTGGTGGTCCTGGGTGACGCGCTGACCGGTGAGATCAGCCCGCTTCTGCTACTGATTTCGCTGTGCACCGGCACCCTTGGGGTGGCCGGGCTGATCTACGAGGCCCGGCGCCACCGCCGCAGCCGGTGACGGCGGGGCGAGGGCGGCGGGGGCGTCCGGGACGTCGGG
>NZ_JBJTCF010000084.1:0-3880 GCF_046091765.1 Mycobacterium sp. | reverse complement strand
CGGTTGCGGGGTCGAACTCCGTATTTTTTTATGTTGAGGAGCAAACAGTGGCCATTGTTGATTCGATCGTTTCCCAGTCTGGGCGTCACTCCCGCTACATCGGTCGGGTTGGGGCGCTCGCCGTTGCGCTGGGGGTCGGTTCAGGCATTGTCGCGATGCCGTTGGCCTTTGCCGACACCACCGGCTCAGCAGGGTCGACCAGCGATCAGTCCGCAAGCAGCGCCTCGACCAAGGCCAACACGCCGCGGCGTTCGGGGCCTGGCGTGGCCGCAAGCGATCCCACCTCGGCAGACTATTCGAGCCCGCGCAGCAATACCGGCCCGGTGGCGAGTCCGCGCCCGCGAAAAGCGGGTCCGGCCGCAGCGCCGGTCATCGCGGCACCGGCCCCGCGTGTCGTTGACGCAACTCCTTCTGAAACGGTGACTCGGGCCGTGTCTGGCAACGCTGCTCCTGCTGCCGCCGATTCGGCGGCCGCTCCGGCCGTTGGGGTCGTTCTGCGCGCAGCGCCATCGACCTCGGTGAGCGATGTCGGTTCCAAGCTGTCGTCGTGGCTGGCCGGTGGCGGCACCGGTGACGATCCGGCGCTGGCGTCGCTGGCCTGGACCACGCTGGCAGCCGCCCGCCGTGAACTCGGTAGCGCCACGAAGGCGAACGTGGCCGCTGCTTCGACCTCCACCGCGCAGCCGCCGATCGGTTCGGCCGCCTCCACAACAGCTTCCCAGACAGCGGCGGCCACCGGCATCATCGGCCTCTTCTTCGGCAACGGCACTGCCGACAGCCCCAACGGCGGAATCATTGCGGGCAACGGTTACAGCTACACCAGCGGTGACTGCCCCAACGGCGCGACTTCGTGCAACGGCGGCAACGGCGGCATCTTCGGCAGTGGCGGTGCCGGATACAACGGCGGTAACGGCGGATCGGCCGGCTGGTTCGGCAACGGCGGCGACGGCGGTGCCTCGCTGACCGCGGGTGGCACCGGCGGCAAGGGCGGTAGCGGCGGTCTGTTCATCGGCAACGGCGGCAACGGCGGCGCCGGCTACAACGCATCGACCGATGTGTCGGGCAACGGCGGCAGCGGCGGGGTCGGTGGCAACACCGGCTTGCTGTCGGTGTGGGGCAGTGGCGGTACCGGTGGTGTCGGGGGGGCGGGCAACGCGACCAACGGTGTCGGGGGCGTCGGCGGCAACGGTGGCAATGCGGGAACCCTGTCGCTGATCGCCCGTGGCGGTGCGGGCGGCGTCGGCGGTGCTGGCGCTACCGGTGGCGGTATCGGCGGCACCGGTGGATCTGGGGGACTGTTGCTGGGCAGCGGCGGCGACGGCGGCGCCGGCGGTGCGACGACGGTGTTCGAGGTCGGTGCTGTGGGCGGCAACGGCGGCAACACCGGCTTGCTCTCGTTGTGGGGCAACGGCGGCCAGGGCGGCGTCGGTGGCAACGGCATCGAGGGTGGCGGCCAGGGCGGCAACGGCGGCCGGGGCGGTGTGGTGATCGGCGACGGCGGTGGTGGTGGCGACGGTGGTCAGTCGCTGAGGTTCGGTGATGGTGGCGACGGCGGCAACGGCGGCAACGTCGGCGTGCTGTCGGTCTGGGGCGCCGGCGGCAACGGCGGTAACGGTGGCACCGGTCGGGCGGGTCTCTTCGGCGGAGACGGCGTACTGCCGGGTGAGTCGGGCGGCTACGGCACCGGCGGCGGTTTCGGCGGTAACGGCGGGAACGGCGGCGAGGGCAGCTTCGTGATCGGCCGCGGCGGCGCCGCTGGCTATGGTGGCAACGGTGGTGTCGGCGGTCGTGGTGGCAACGGTGCCACAGGTGCGAACGCTGCGCTGCCCGGTGGCGATGGTGGCGATGGCGGTAACGGCGGCAATGGTGGCCCCGGCGGGTCTGGTGGCGTAAAGGGCACTGCGGGTACTGGCCGAATCCTGTTCGTGTTCAGCGCGAATGGCAGTAACGCCGCAGACGGCGTCGGTGGCACCGGTGGTGTCGGCGGTAATGCCGGCAATGGCGGCAAGGGTGCAGCCGGTGTCGACGGTATCGACAGCCCCAGTGCGTTGGTGGACGGCACCGCCGGCACGACCGGCGGTAAGGGCGGCCGTGGCGGTATCGGCGGTGATGGGGGTGACGCGGGCGACGGCGGTGTAGCAGGCGTCGGCGGTTCCGGTGGCGTGGGTGGGGCCGGTGGTGCCGGCGGTATCGGCGGCGACGGGTTCAGCGGCGCTGCTGGAACCGGTCAGGACGGCACCAACGGCGGCATCGGTGGTGCCGGGGGAGCGGGTGGCACCGGCGGAGCCGGCGGTTCGGGCGCGACGGACGGTACAGACGGTGTCGGGGGCGTCGGCGGCAATGGCGGTTCGGCAGGTGCCGGTGGTAACGGCGGCTCGGGTGCTGCTGGATCGGCGGTGGGCCAGGCCGGTGGTGATGGTGGCAATGCCGGTAGTGGTGGTGCTGGTGGGGCTGGCGGCGTTGGCGGTGTTGGTGGTGGCTCGGCTGGGGCGGGTGTTGGCGGTAATGGTGGTTATGGTGGTGCGGCCGGTGTCGGTGGTGATGGTGGCGATGGCGTGTCGGGGGCGGCTGGTACGGCGCTGAGCGTGGACGGTCAGACCGGTGGCGCGGGCGGTAATGCGGGTAGCGGCGGTGTTGGCGGTGCCGGCGGTTCCGCCGGTTCGGGTGGTGTCAACGGCAACGGCGGGGCTGGTGGCCTGGGCGGCAACGGCGGACTCGGCGGTAACGGTGGACTCGGCTTCAGCGGCGCCGACGGTTCAACTGCGGGCGCGGCGGGGCAGAACGGCGGCAACGGTGGTTTCGGTGGCGCCGGTGGTTCCGGTGGTGCGGCCGGTGCCGGCGGTGCGGTCGGTACGGGCGGCACGGGTGGTTCGGCGGGCGCCACCGGAAATTCCGGTAATGGCGGTAACGGCGGCAATGCCGGTGCCGGTGGTAACGGCGGTAAGGGTGCTGCCGGGACCCTCGCGGGCAATGGCGGCAACGGCGGTAACGCCGGGGCTGGGGGTGCCGCTGGTGCGCGCGGGGCGGGCAACAATGGTGTCCGTGGTGAGGAGGGTCTCGGCGCTGACGGCGGCGATGGCGGCGCCGGCGGCGACGGCATCACGTCGACGACACCCGGTTTCGGCGGTGGGCTTGGCGGCAAGGGCGGTCAGGGCGGTAACGGCACCGGGTTCGGTCTGGTCGGGTTCGGCAATGCCGGTGACGGCGGTGCCGGCGGTGCCGGCGGTGCCGGGTATTCCGGAGCGGCCGGAACCGGTGAGGACGGCGTCGGTGGCGGCGACGGTGGCCAGGGCGGCAAGGGTGGCAATGCCCAGTCGGGATTCGCGGGTAATGGCGGTGCCGGTGGTAACGCGGCCGCCGGCGGCAATGGCGGTTCCGGTGTTCCCAACGGTGGCGCCGGCGGTGACGGTGGTGTCGGTGGCAATGCGGGTGCCGGCGGTGCTGGGGGGCTGGCGCCTTTCGGGTTCAACGGTGCCGGTGGTAACGCGGGTCTGGCCGGCAGCGGCGGCAAGGGCGGTGACGGGGCGTTCGGCACGGCGGGCGCCAACGGCGCGAGTGCCGGCAACTCCGGAGCAGCCGGCAATGATGGCGGCGCCGGTGGTGCTGGTGGCATTGGCGGCAACGGCGCGGCCGGTGGCACGGGTGGTAAGGCCGGTACCGACTCAGTCGGTGGCAATGGCGGTTCCGGCGGCGCTGGCGCTGCCGGTGGCAACGGCGGCTCGGGTGCTGCTGGATCGGCGGGCTCGACCGGTGTGGCCGGCCAGGCCGGCGGCAGCGGTGGCAGGGGCGGCAACGGTGGTGCCGGTGGTGCCGGTGGCCTGTTCGGCCTTGGTGGCGGTACTGCCGCCGCGGGTAAGGCCGGCAGCGGCGGCAACGGAGG
>NZ_JBJTCF010000083.1:0-39559 GCF_046091765.1 Mycobacterium sp. | reverse complement strand
GGGGGGTAGTACCCCGGCGGGGGCGGCGGCGGATAGTTGCCCGGCGGCGGAGGCGGATAGTTGCCCGGCGGGGGGAAGCCGCCGGACGGCGGTCCGCTGCGCTCGGGATTCGGCGAGTCGGGATGGGACATGATGGCCTTTCGCGCTGAGCCGGTACGTCGAACCGCCCAACCCTACCCGCTCAGCGCCGGCGCGGTCCCTCGGAGAGGAACCCGAGCAGATCGTGGCGGGTGATCACACCCAGGGGCTTGCCGCCCTCCACCACCATCAGCGCGTCGGCCTCGCGCAGCGCCTTGGCCGCCGCGCCGAGCTGATCGCCCGCGCCGATCAACGGCAGCGGCGGGCTCATGTGCACCGACACCGCATCGGCGAGTTGGGCCCGGCCCTCGAACACCGCCGAGAGCAGCTCGCGCTCGGACACGCTGCCGGCCACCTCACCGGCCATCACCGGCGGTTCGGCACCGACCACCGGCATCTGGGAGACGCCGTACTCGCGCAGGATGCCGATGGCGTCGCGCACCGTCTCCGACGGGTGGGTGTGCACCAGGTCGGGCAGCGCGCCGGACTTACCGCGCAGGATGTCGCCGACGGTCGGCTCGGGCAGCGAGTCGTCCAGCGGTCTGCGCAGGAATCCGTAGGACGACATCCACGCGTCGTTGAAGATCTTCGACAGGTAGCCGCGCCCGCCGTCGGGCAGCAGCACCACCACCAGGGCGTCGGGCCCGGCCTCCTCGGCCACTTTCAGCGCCGCCACCACCGCCATCCCGCACGAGCCGCCGACCAGTAGACCCTCCTCGCGGGCCAGCCGCCGAGTCATGTCGAAGGAGTCGGCGTCGGAGACGGCGACGATGCGGTCGGGTATCCCCGGGTCGTAGGCCTGCGGCCAGAAGTCCTCCCCCACGCCCTCCACCAGATACGGCCGCCCGCTGCCGCCCGAGTACACCGAGCCCTCCGGGTCCGCACCCACGACCTGCACCCGCCCCCCCGACGCCTCCTTGAGGTAGCGCCCGGCGCCGGTGATGGTGCCGCCGGTGCCCACACCGGCGACGAAGTGGGTGACCGTGCCGTCGGTGTCGGCCCAGATCTCCGGGCCGGTCGTCTCGTAGTGGCTGGCCGGCCCGTTGGGATTGGAGTACTGGTCGGGTTTCCAGGCGCCCTCGATCTCCGCGACCAGCCGGTCGGAGACGCTGTAGTAGCTGTCCGGGTGCTCCGGCGGCACGGACGTCGGGCACACGACGACCTCCGCGCCGTAGGCGCGCAGCACGTTCTGCTTGTCCTCGCTGACCTTATCCGGGCAGACGAACACGCACTGGTAGCCGCGTCGCTGGGCCACCAGCGCCAGCCCCACCCCGGTGTTGCCCGAGGTGGGTTCGACGATGGTGCCGCCCGGCTTGAGCTGACCGCTGGCCTCGGCCGCCTCGATCATCTTGATCGCGATGCGGTCCTTGGCGCTGCCGCCCGGGTTGAGGTACTCGAGCTTGGCGGCCACCGCGGCCGAACCGGCCGGGACGACCGAGTTCAGCCGGACCAGCGGGGTGTTGCCGATGAGCTCACTGACGTGCCGCGCGATACGCATGGCTCCATCGTGTCAGAGTCGCTCAGCCGGTGGCCTCGCGGATGTACTCCCCGATCTGGCGCAGCGACCGGGTGGCCTCGGGCACCAGCGGGGCGGCCAGCTGGAAGTCGTGGATCTGGCCGGGCCACACCCGCACCTCGGTCGGCACGCCGGCGGCGGCCAGCCGGCGGGCGGCCAGCCGGGCGTCGTGCAGCAGCACCTCCGAACCCGACACGTGGATCAGGGTGCGCGGCAGGCCCGGCTCGATGTGATCCAGCGGCTCGTAGACGTCCTCGGGTTCGCCGTCGACGACGTTCTTGGCCGCCGCGCGGGCGACCAGGGCGACCAGCGCCTCGAACGCCTTCGGGGGGAACATCGCGTCGGTGTAGATGTTCGGGTGGCGCAGCTTCTGGTCCTTCTCCAGTTGCAGCAGCGGCGAGATCGCCACCATCGCCGCGGGGGTCTCGCCCTCCGCCTGCAGCCGCTGCGCCAGCGACAGCGCCAGGTAGCCCCCGGCCGAATCGCCGGCGAGCACGATCTGCTCGGGCTCGTAACCGCGCAGCCGCAGCCACCGGTAGGCGTCGTGGCAGTCGTCGATCGCCATCCCGATGGAGTGCTTCGGGATCAGCCGGTAGTCGACCACCAGTACCGGTGAGTCGGCGAACGTCGACAGCGCCCCGGCGATGCGGCTGTGCGAGTTCACCCCGCACGTCATGAAGCCGCCGCCGTGCATGTAGAGCACCACGCGGCGGTGGCCGTCGGCGGGCAGCACCCCGGGGGCGCGCACCAGCTGCGCCGAGGCGTTCGGCAGCCCGACGGTGGCGCGCACCGTGCCCGGGGTGGGCAGCAGCGCCCGGGCGACGACGTCCACCAGGCCGAACGGCCAGGGCAGGTGCGGGACGTGGCTGAGCACGGCCAGCGCCGGCCACATCGTCAGCCGGGCGCCCAGCGAGATCAGCCGGCCGGCGACACCCGGGCCGTCCTCGATCACCTCGACCGGCGCGCAGTCGCTGACCGGGTAGCGGCGCGGCGGCCGGGTGGCACCCGTGCGGACCCCCCGCGCGGCAGGCTGCGGGACCTTGCTCGGTGCGGTCATGTCAACACTCCCTACGCCGTTGTAGTGGTGCCCCGGATGACAGCATTCCAGCTGTGATGCGTACCACAAGCCGGAATTGATCATTTTGCTACATCTGGTATCGCTTCGTAACAAGAATGACTTACACCCGATGCAATTTCAACCCGTTTCGGGCTACAATATCCGCGTGACCATGCGGCTTCGTCACACAAGAGCTCTGGCCGTCGCGGGAGTACTCGCTTCGACCGGCAGCTTCGCGGTCGGGATCCGCAATTTGCTGAGCGATCAAGCCAATCAGGCGCGAAGCATCATTCCGAAGGCCTGGGACATCCCGCCGCGCGCCGACGGCCTCTACGGGCCCGGCGCCGGACCGGTGCGCCGGTGGGACCGCGCCACCGCCTTCGACATCGATCTGATGGTCTTCGGCGACTCGACCGCCACCGGCTACGGCTGCACCGACGCCGAGGAACTGCCGGGGGTGCTGCTGGCGCGCGGGCTGGCCGAGCACTACAACGGCCTGGTCCGGCTCTCGACGAAGGCCATCGTCGGCGCGACGTCGAAGGGGCTGGCCAGCCAGGTCGACGCCATGCTGGTCGCCGGCCCGCCGCCGGACGCGGCGGTGATCATGATCGGCGCCAACGACGTCACCGCGCTCAACGGGATCGGCCCCTCGGCGCGGCGGCTGGCCGCCGCGGTCTACCGGCTGCGCACCGCCGGCGCGGCCGTCGTGGTGGGAACCTGCCCGGACTTCGGGGTCATCACCGCCATCCCGCAGCCGCTGCGGGCGGCCGCGCGCACCCTGGGGATACGGCTGGCCCGCGCGCAGGCCGCAGCGGCGGCCACCGCCGGCGGGGTTCCGGTGCCGCTGGCCGACCTGATGGCGCCGCACTTCCGCGGCGACCCGGCGGGGATGTTCTCCGAGGACCGCTACCACCCGTCGGCGGCGGGCTACGCCCTGGCGGCCGACGCGCTGCTGACGGCGCTGCGCCACGCGCTGGGCGGGACGACCGGGGAGCTGCCCTGGGCGGGCGACAGCCCGGCGCGCACGCGGTTTCTGCGCCGGCGGGCGACAGTCGACGGCTAGGTTTCACCTACCGCTTCTTCCCGCTTCTTCTGCCCGCTTCTTCCACGCCGACCCAGGAGTACACCGCCATGTCCCCCGTGCCCGAGGCCGTCATCGTCTCCACCGCCCGCTCCCCGATCGGCCGCGCCGCCAAGGGCTCACTGGTCGACATGCGGCCCGACGACCTCGCCGCACAGATGGTGCGCGCGGCGCTGGACAAGGTTCCGGCGCTGGACCCCCGCGACCTCGACGACCTGATCATGGGGTGCGGTCAGCCCGGCGGGGAGGCCGGGTTCAACATCGCCCGGGTGGTGTCGGTGATGCTGGGCTACGACTGGCTGCCCGGGGTCACCGTCAACCGGTACTGCTCGTCGTCGCTGCAGACCACCCGGATGGCGTTCCACGCGATCAAGGCCGGCGAGGGGCACGCGTTCGTCTCGGCCGGCGTCGAGACGGTGTCGCGCTTCCCGCGCGGGACCTCGGACTCCTGGCCGGACACCCGCAACGCCGAGTTCAACTCCGCGCGCGAACGCTGCGACGCCGCCGCCGCGGACGGCGCGGGCTCCTGGCACGATCCGCGCGACGACGGCCAGCTGCCCGATGTCTACATCGCGATGGGCCAGACCGCCGAGAACGTCGCGCTGGCCACCGGGATCAGCCGCGAGGACCAGGACCACTGGGGGGTGCGCAGCCAGAACCGCGCCGAGGAGGCTATCGCCAGCGGCTTCTTCGCCCGGGAGATCTCCCCGGTGACGCTGCCCGACGGCACCGTGGTGTCCACCGACGACGGGCCGCGCGCCGGCACCACCTACGAGAAGGTCAGCCAGCTGCAGCCGGTGTTCCGCCCCGACGGCACCGTCACCGCCGGCAACGCCTGCCCGCTCAACGACGGCGCGGCGGCCGTCGTGGTGATGTCGGACACCAGGGCCAAGGAACTGGGCCTGACCCCGCTGGCGCGGATCGTCTCGACCGGGGTGTCCGGCCTGTCGCCGGAGATCATGGGCTTGGGCCCGATCGATGCCGTCACCAACGCCCTGCGGCTGGCCAAGATGACCGTCTCCGACATCGACCTGTTCGAGATCAACGAGGCGTTCGCGGTGCAGGTGCTCGGCTCGGCCCGCGAACTGGGGATCGACGAGGACAAGCTCAACGTCTCCGGCGGGGCGATCGCCCTCGGCCATCCGTTCGGCATGACCGGGGCGCGCATCACCGCGACCCTGCTCAACAACCTGTCCACCTACGACAAGACCTTCGGGGTGGAGACCATGTGCGTCGGCGGCGGGCAGGGCATGGCGATGGTCCTCGAGCGGCTGAGCTGACCCCCTTTCCTCCACCGAGCGTGCGCCCAGAGCGCCTTTTTCGCCGAAATCACGCTCTCAGCGCACGCTCGGCGCATCCCAGGCCCGGCGGATGCGGGCCAGGGTCTCGTCGCGGCGCATGCCGGCGGCGACCCGGATCACCGTCCAGCCGAGGTCGGCCAGTTCCTCGAGGCGGGTGATGTCCTTCGTGAACTGGGACCTGTCGGCGCGGTGCTGATCCCCGTCGTACTCGGCGGCGAGCTTGCGGTCCTCCCAGCCCAGGTCGAGGTAGTACTTGGCCCGCCCGCCGACGTGCACCGGGATCTGGGTGCGCGGCCGGGGAAAGCCGGCGCCGAGCACGAGCAGCCGAAGCCGGGTCTCCTGCGGCGACTGCGCGCCGGGGTCGTGCAGGGCCAGCGCCGCGCGGAGGCGCCGGACGCCGCGGTGGCCGCGCTGGGAATCGGCGAAGTCGGCGAGTGCCTCCGGTGGGAACGCCGAGGCGTTGCCGAGTGCGTCGAGCCGGGCGACCGCGTCGGCGATTCGGCCGCGGCGGCCGATGTCGAAGGCGGTGCGCAGCAGGGAGGTGACGGGAAGGCCGGCCCGGATGTCACGCCCGTCGGCACCCAGCTCTCCCCGGAAGACGCGGATGCCCGGCGGTGGGCGGCCATTGGAGGAGGACGCCACCTCGATCGGAGCGGTGTCGTCGATCCACTTCGCGCCGTGCAGGCGCGCGGCTGTCAGCCCGAACAGGATCCCGTCGCGGTTCGACCACAGCCAGGCGCCTTCAGCGCGCTGGCGAAAGTCCGGCGTCACCCCGCGCGGCAGGTAGACCCCGGGGTAGAGCGGGCGGAACCGGGTGCGCAGCGCGTGCTTGGGGACCGCACCGGCGGCGACGGCTTCGGTGCCGAGGAACGGAGAATCCATGGCGGCAGCGTGGCCGCCGCAGAGACGCCGAAAGTGCGCTCAGATCGCATTCTGTGGAAGAAAAGCGATCTGTGCGCACTCTCGGCGGGGTGTCGCTAGTCGCTCTGGAAGTAACTGAGCAGACGCAGGATCTCCAGGTACAGCCAGACCAGCGTGACCGTCAGGCCCAGGGCGATGCCCCATGCCGCCTTCTCCGGCGCCCCGGCGCGGATCATCTGATCGGCCGAGTCGAAGTCGAGCAGGAAGCTGAACGCCGCCAGCCCGATGCACACCAGCGAGAAGATGATCGCCAGCGGCCCGCCCGAGCGCAGCCCCATGCCCTCGCCGCCGCCTACGCCGAACATGCCGAGCACGAGGTTGCCGAGCATCAGGACCAGGACGCCGATCATGCCCGCGACCAGGAAACGGGTGAACTTCGGGGTGACCCGGATGGCCCCGGTCTTGTAGACCACGAGCATGCCGAAGAACACCCCGATGGTGCCCAGCACGGCCTGGGTGATCAGCGCGCCGGCGTTCCCGCCGCCGACCACGACGTTGCCGAACATCCACGAGACCGCCCCGAGGAACAGCCCCTCCAGGGCGGCGTAGCTGAGCACGATCGCCGGGTTGTCCTGCTTGCGCCCGAAGGTCGCGATCAGGACCAGGGCCAGCCCGCCGAGCGCTCCGACGAGGGTGAACGGCCCGGCCAGTGCCACGTTCGTGGAGACCAGGAAGTAGGAGATGACCGCGACGACCGAGAGCACACCCAGGGTGATGCCGGTCTTGGTGACGACGTCGTCGATGGTCAGCGGCCGCGAGACACCGGTCTGCGGCGGAGCGTGATAGGGGTCAGCCTGGTAGCTCACCTGCTGGGCGCCGGCAATGCCGGAGCCGAATTGCGCGTAACCGACGCCGCCCTGTTGCTTGGGCAGCGACCGGAAGATCGGGTTGCTGGTCTCCCGCACCGTATGTCCTCTCGCAGTAAGTTCGGGTTCTCCGACGCTATGTCAACGAGTGCCTGCTCGCAGAGGTTCCTCGCCGACGGGGGCACTGACCAATGTACCTGCTGTCAGGTATTCCGCGGATGATAAAACTAGGATGTCCAACTATTAAGGCGCGCCGGCGGGAGGAGCGACGATGGCCGACGAGCTCCTGAGCCGCGTCGACGGCGGGGTCGGGTACCTCACCCTCAACCGGCCGCAGGCGATCAACTCGCTGAGCCACGGCATGGTCACCGCGATGGACCGGACCCTGACGACCTGGGCCCGTGACGACGACGTGCGGGCGGTGGTGGTCTCCGGGGCCGGGGAACGGGGGCTGTGCGCCGGCGGCGACGTGATGGCCATCTACCTCAGCGCCAAGGACGCGGGCGGGGCCGAGGCGCGCGCGTTCTGGTTCGACGAGTACCGGCTCAACGATCGCATCGCCCGGTTCCCCAAGCCCTACGTCGCGCTGATGGACGGCATCGTGATGGGCGGCGGCGTGGGCATCAGCGCGCACGGCAGCGTGCGGGTGGTCACTGAGAACTCCAAGATCGCGATGCCCGAGGTCGGCATCGGCTTCATCCCCGACGTCGGCGGCACCTACCTGCTCGCCCGGGCCCCGGGGCGGCTGGGGCTGCACGCGGCGCTGACCGGCGCGCCGTTCTCCGGTGCCGACGCGATCGCGATGGGTTTCGCCGACCACTTCGTCCATGCCGCCGATCTGCCCGCGTTCGGCGCAGCACTCGCGCGCGACGGCGTCGGCGCGGCGGTGGCGGCGCACGCCCAGCCGCCGCCGCCGAGTCAGCTCGCCGCCCAGCGCGACTGGATCGACGACTGCTACGCCGGCCCGAGCGTCTCCGAGATCCTCGCCGCGCTGCGCGGCCGCGGCGAGGGGCCGGCGCAGGACGCCGCCACCCTGATCGCCACCCGCTCCCCGATCGCGTTGAGCGTCGCGCTGGCCTCGATCCGCCGGGCCGCGGATCTGCACAGCCTGCAGGAGGCACTCGTCCAGGAGTACCGGGTGTCCTGCGCCTCGTCGCGCTCGCACGACCTGGTCGAGGGCATCCGCGCCCAGATCGTGGACAAGGACCGCACGCCGCGCTGGCAACCGGCGTCGCTGTCGGCGGTCAGCGAGCAGGATGTTGAGCACTACTTCGGGCCGGCCGACCCGGATCTGAGTTTCGAGGAGGACATGTGAGTTACCAGACCATCGTGGTGGACCGGTCCGGGCGGGTGGCCACCATCACGCTCAACCGCCCCGACGCGCTCAACGCGCTCAACACCCAGGTGATGGCCGAGGTGACCGCGGCGGCCGCCGAACTCGATGACGACCCCGGTGTCGGGGCGATCGTCATCACCGGTTCGGCCAAGGCGTTCGCCGCCGGCGCGGACATCAAGGAGATGGCCACGCTGTCCTACGCCGAGGTGTTCGAGTCCGACCTGTTCGGCGCGTGGAGCGCGCTCGCCGCGGTGCGCACCCCGCTGATCGCCGCGGTCGCCGGATACGCCCTGGGCGGGGGATGCGAGCTGGCGATGATCTGCGACGTGCTGATCGCCGCCGACACAGCGAAGTTCGGCCAGCCGGAGATCAAGCTCGGCGTGCTTCCCGGGATGGGCGGCTCGCAGCGGCTGACCCGGGCGATCGGCAAGGCCAAGGCGATGGACATGGTGCTCACCGGGCGCATGATGGATGCCGCCGAGGCCGAGCGCAGCGGCCTGGTGTCGCGGGTGGTTCCGGCCGACGCACTGCTCGAGGAGGCGCACGCCGTGGCGGCGACGATCGCGCAGATGTCGCGACCGGCGTCCCGGATGGCCAAGGAGGCCGTCAACCGCGCGTTCGAGTCGACGCTGGCCGAGGGGCTGCTCTACGAACGCCGGCTGTTCCACTCGGCGTTCGCCACCGATGACCAGACCGAGGGGATGGCGGCCTTCATCGAGAAGCGGACGCCGGATTTCACCCACCGCTAAGGTGCTAACGCGTGAGCACAGCCACGATCCCCGACGCCCCTGACGGCGCTGATGAGGCGGCGCCCGTCACGCGCGACTGGTGGCAGCGTCGTTACACCTTCACCGGCACCGCGGTCGGCATGGTCTTCCTGCTGCTGTCGATGACGCCGTCGCTGCTGCCCCGCGGCCCGCTGTTCCAGGGCATCGTCAGTGGTTTCGCCGGGGCGCTCGGGTACGCGCTCGGGGTGTTCGGGGTGTGGCTGGTGCGCTTCATGCAATCCCGGCCGTCGAGTCCGGCCGCGCCGAAGTGGGCCTGGCGGATCCTTGTGGTCGTCTTCGCCGTCGCGCTGGCGCTGGGGATCTTCTATTTCCACTACTGGCAGAACCAGGTTCGCGACCTGATGGGTGTACCCCGGCTGCAGTGGCACGACTACCTGCTTGCCGCCGCGCTGTCGGTTGTTGTGCTCTTCGCCGTGGTGGAGATCGGTCAGCTCTTCGGCCGGCTGGTGGGCTTCCTGGTTGGCCTGCTCAACCGCGTTGCGCCACCGCGGGTTTCGTTCGTCGTGGTGGTCGGACTGCTGCTCGCACTGAACATCGCCATCCTCAACGGCGTGGTGGTGCGCGGCACCATGAGTTTTCTGAACAAGACCTTCTCCAATGTCAACGACGAGCTCGACCCCAATCAGCCGCCCCCCACCACCGCGCTGCGGTCCGGCGGACCCGGTTCGCTGGCGTCCTGGGAGTCACTGGGCCACCAGGGCCGCATCTTCATCCGGGGCGGGCCCACCGTGCAGCAGCTCAGCGAGTTCAACAAAGCCCCGGCGGCCGAGCCGATCCGGGCCTACGCCGGGCTGAACTCCGCCAAGGGGATTCGGGCCACCGCCGAGTTGGCCGCCCGGGAACTGGAACGCGCCGGCGGGCTGGACCGCAAGGTGATCGCGGTGGCGACCACCACCGGCACGGGGTGGATCAACGCCGCCGAAGCCGACTCGCTGGAGTACATGTACAACGGCGACACCGCGATCGTGAGCATGCAGTACTCGTTTCTGCCCAGCTGGCTGAGCTTCCTGGTCGACAAGGAGAACGCCCGCCAGGCCGGGCAGGCGCTGTTCGAGGCGGTCGACGCGAAAGTGCGGGCCCTGCCCGAGGCCCAGCGGCCCAAGATCGTGGTGTTCGGTGAGAGTCTGGGCTCGTTCGGCGGTGAGGCGCCGTTCCTGAGTCCGAACAACATCATCGCCCGCACCGACGGCGCCCTGTTCTCCGGCCCGACCTTCAACAACACGATGCGCGACGACATCACCCTCAACCGCGATCCCGGCTCGCCGGAGTGGCTGCCGATCTTCGACGACGGCGCCAACGTCCGCTTCGCCGCCCGCGCGGACAACCTCGGCCGCCCGGACGCGCCGTGGGGCGCACCCCGGATCGCCTACCTGCAGCACGCCTCGGACCCGATCGCGTGGTGGAATCCCGATCTGCTCTTCACCAAGCCCGACTGGCTGCGCGAACCGCGCGGCTACGACGTGTCCAGCGACATGTACTGGATCCCGCTGGTGACCTTCCTGCAGGTCTCCGCGGACATGGCGGTCGCCGTCGGCGTGCCCGACGGACACGGGCACCGCTACGTCAAAGACGTCGTCAACGCGTGGGCGGCGGTCCTGCGCCCACCGGAATGGACGCCGGAGAAGACCGAGGTGCTGCGCTCGCGCGTCACGCAGGACTACGCCCAGTGACCGGAGTGGCCACCGCCAACTCCGCCAGCACGCGGGTCTGCGCCAGCGCCTGGTAACCGCCGACCACGTCGGCGGCCCGGTGCAACCCGAGGTCGACCAACGCCGCCGCGGCGAGGCTGGAGGCGAAGCCCTGCGAGCACAGCAGCACCCACTCGACGTCCTCGCTGCGCGCCTGCGGCAGGCGGGCCGGGCTGGTCGGGTCGCAGCGCCACTCCAGCACGTTGCGCTCGATCACCACGGCCCCGGGCACCTCGCCCTCGGCCGCCCGCTGCGCGGCGGGACGGATGTCGACGAGCACCGCGCCGCGGCGCAGCGCGGCGGGGACCTCGCCGGGGACCAGTCGGCGACAGCGTGACCGGGCGCGCTCCAGCGCGCGGTCGACGCGGCTTGTCACGCCCCCGGCTCCCCGGAGGCGTGCCCGGTCAGCTCGGTGCGGGTGCGGTGCAAACGATTCCCGTCGCGCACCGCGTAGTAGGACATCACCGTCAGCGGCGGCGAGTAGGCGTGCACGCTCAGCGCGTCACCCGCCACGTCGTGCACCCAGCCCAGCGGGAACGCCGCCTGGTCACCGGCGTCCAGCCGGCGCGACCTCATCCGGTGTCCGTCCCAGCGGTGCTCGCGCAACTCCCCGCTGATGACGGTCAGCGCACCCAGCGACCCGCCGTGGTCGTGTAATTCGGTGGTCAGGCCGGGCTTCCAACTGATCAGCCACACGTCCAGTTCGTCGTCGGAGTGCAGCCGGGTGAACCAGCGGGCGTCAGCCGGAAGTCCGCCGGGGGGCAGCAGTTCGGCGAAGCGGCCGGAGAGAACCTCGTCGGCGAACCGGTCGGTGATGTGCAACAGGTCGGGCAGTCGCAGCCGGGTGGGCGCGGACACCGCGGGAACGGCGGGGACGGCGCGAACGGCGGGAATGACAGGGGGTGGCACTTTCGGAACTCCGGATCGATCAGTGGGCAGGGCGGTCGGGTCGGTCAGACCCGGCAACACGCGCCGAACCGGAGGTGCTCCGTCACCCGGGCAGTGTTGCATAGATTGACACCCATGCCGCGCTCTCGAATCCGTCCGCTGCTCGTCGTCGGACTGTGTCTGGCGGGCGCCTGGGTCACGCCGGGATGCTCGTCACGATCCGGCGAGGCGCCCGCGCCGCCGGGGCAGCAGGCCGCGGAGTCGGCCGGGGACGCCTCCGGCGAACAACCCGTCGGACTGTCACCGGCCGGGGTGACGACCCGGGTCAACACCCCGGCGGAGTCCACCGAGGAGCAATATGCGCAGGCCTGCATGGCCGCGCGGGCATGGATGGACGACAAGGGCGGCAATCCGCACGATCTGGTCGAGCCCTTCCTCAAGGAAGCCCAGGCCGGGGGCGCCAGCGGACCCGGGACCTTCGGACAGCCCTGGGGCGCGCTGAGTTCCGCGCAGCAGGCGGCGGTCATCATCGCGGTGCGCGCCGCCGCCGACGGCGGCTGCTGAGCGCGCCGGCCTTCAAATCAGGGCGAAGGAAATCTGATGGCCACCCGGGTAGCGCTGGCACTCGGCAGCGGTGGGGCGCGCGGCTACGCCCACATCGGGGTGATCGAGGAACTGCGCGCCCGCGGCTACGACGTGGTGGGCATCGCCGGGTCGTCGATGGGCGCACTGGTCGGCGGCCTGCACGCCGCGGGGTCGCTGGAGGAGTTCGCCGAATGGGCGACCACGCTGACTCAGCGCGCGGTGCTGCGCCTGCTGGACCCGTCGATCTCGGCAGCAGGTGTGCTGCGCGCCGGGCGGATCCTCGACACCGTGCGCGACATGCTCGGCGGCGTCACCATCGAGGCGTTGCCGATCCCGTTCACCGCGGTGGCGACCGACCTGCTGGCGGGTAAGTCGGTGTGGCTGCAGCGCGGTCCGGTCGACGAGGCGATCCGCGCCTCGATCGCCATCCCCGGTGTCATCGCCCCGCACGTCCACGACGGCCGGTTGCTCGCCGACGGCGGCATCCTCGACCCGCTGCCGATGGCGCCGATCGCCGCGGTCAACGCCGACCTGACGATCGCGGTCAGCCTGTCCGGATCGGATGACGACAGCTCCGGCGAATCGGCCGGTCCGGGTGCCACAGCGACCCGGGAGCGGCTGAATCGATTGCTGCGCGGTACTTCTGACCTCTTGAGCCGCCTCGGCACCGCCGTCGAGCCGGTCGATGCCGACGAGGAGCCGATCCCCAAACTCGGCAGCTTCGCGGTGATGAACCGGACCATCGACATCGCCCAGAGCGCGCTGGCCCGCCACCAGCTCGCCGCCTATCCGCCGGATCTGCTCATCGCGGTGCCGCGCTCAGCCTGTCGGAGTCTGGACTTCCACCGCGCCGCTGAGGTGATCGGCGTCGGGCGTGAACTGACCGCCCGCGCGCTCGAGCAACTCGACGGCGACGGTCAGGGCGCGGATCCGCCGGCGTAGGCCCGCGCCACCCGGGTGACGAACTGGTAGACGCCGTCCTCCTCGGGGGCGAGCGGGCCGGGCCGGGCATGCGGCGAACTCAGGCCGCGCTGCACCGATTCGCAGGCCGCCCAGTCCTGCCGATTGGTCAGGTCCCAGAAGTCCACCGCGTAGGAGGGGTCGAAGCCCGGCGCGTCCACCGCCTCCCGGGGGAACGCCCAGGCGCACTCGACGAAGGTGCGATCGACCGCCAGCGGCGTCATCCGGTGCGTCATCACGTAGTCGGGGTGCAGACTCACCAGCAGGTTGGGGAACCCGACCAGATACATCACCGAGCGCAGCTCCTCGGCGGACAGCCCGGCGATGGCCACGCCGCCGCTGCGCCCGGTCAGCGACATCGTTTCGGCGCTGTCGATCATCGTCATCGACCCGCCCATCCAGTCCCCGGCCAGATCGAGGTTGGCGCCGCTGTCCGGCGGGCTGATCCGGGACAGCTCGGGGTGGATCGCCGCGCAGTGGTAGCACTCCTGGTAGTTCTCCGCGATGACCTTCCAGTTGGCCGCGATCTCGTAGGAGTGCCGCGCCAAGACGGTGAGGTCCTCGGGCCGGTAGGGCCGGACGATCTCCTCGGTGCCGGCGATGTGGTCGGCGAAGTCGACGTCGGTGCCGCTGGGGTCGACGAAGAGCCACCCGTGCCAGTCCTTCAGGCGCAGCTCGACCAACCCGAACTCCTCCGGCACGAAGCCGTCCACCGAGTCGAAGCCGGGCGCCTTGCGCAGCTGGCCGTTGAGCCGGAAGGACCAGGAGTGATAGGGGCAGACAATGCCGCGGGCCTTGGTGGCCGCGCCGCACGGCAGCAGTTCATGACCGCGGTGCCGGCAGACGTTGGCGAACGCGTGCACCGCACCGTCCTCGTCGCGCACCAGCAGCACGCCGTTGGCGCCCGAGCCCACCGCGCGCTGGGCCCCCACGCCGGCGAGGTCCTCGGAGTGGCCCACACAGTGCCACCCGGCGAAGATGTTGTCCCGCTCCCAGGCGAACACTTCGGGATCGACGTAGGCCGCGCGCGGCAGCATCCGGGACCGTCCGAAAGGGGCCAATGCGGCGGCCAGTTCGTCAGCGGGTATCGGGGCCGGCGCTGCTTGTTTGACCATACAGTCAGATTAGTCGCCGCCGCCGTGCCGGTCCAGCACCCGACCGGCTCAGCCCTCCCCGGCGAACGCCGCGATCCCACCCGAGACGGTCCGGTCGCCGCGGGTCATACGCCGGTAGATGAGGTAGCCCACGCCGACCGCCAGCAGGGTGGCCACCAGCAGCAGGGTGGCCAGCGCATTGAGCGCGGGCGTGGGCGCCGCACGGGCGGTGTTGTAGATCTTCACCGACACCGGCTCGGTGGACGCGTCGCCGGACAGGTAGCGCACCAGGACGAAGTCGTCGACAACATCGGCGAAGACCAGCACGGTGCTGGCGAACACCGCCGGTAACAGCATCGGCAGGGTGACCCGGCGCAACGCACCGATCGATGACGCGCCGAGGTCCCGGGCCGCCTCCTCGTACTGGTTGCCCAGCGTCGCCAGCCGGGCCCGCACCAGCACCGCGGGGTAGGCGATCTGGAAGGTGACCAGGCCGATCACCTGCGCGGAGGTACCCAGCACGATCGGCAGGGCCAGCGAGGTGAACACGAACAGCAGCGAAACCGCCAGCAGCACTTCGGGAATCACGAAGGACACCAGCATCAGCAGGTTCATCCCCGAGGGCAGCCGGCCGCGCCAGCGGTCTATGCCGATCGCGAACATCACACCCAGCGGAACGGTGATCGCCGTGGCGATCAAGCCAAGCTTGAAGGTCTGTAGCAGAGCGTTGTGCAGGGTGCCGTCGTGCCACACCGACCGCGTCTGATCTCCCCAGTACCACCGAAAAGACAAGCCCTGCAGGGTCGTTCGCGATCGTCCGTCGTTGAACGAGAACAGCACCGCTATCAGCACCGGCAGCAGCGACCACACCAGGTAGCCCAGGGTGACCGCGATCAGGAAGCGGGGCGGGCGCCACGGGTCGTTCCACCACCCCGTCAGTCGCCTCATGTCCTGACCTCATCACCGCGCGAGGTCACCCGCACGTAGTAGAACATCGGCAGCACGGTGACCAGCAGCACAAGCAGCACGAAGGCGCCAGCCTGACCGGTCTGTCCCGGCGACTGCACGCTGTCGTTGATCAGGTTGCCCACCATCGTGGTGTTCGGCGAGGCCGACAGCATGTCGGCGGTGAAGTAGTCACCCAGCATCGGCAGGCAGGTCAGCAGCACCGCGGCGACGATGGTGGGCCGGCACATCGGCAGGGTCACCCGCCAGAACGACGCGAAGCGGCCGGCGCCCAGGTCGCGTGCCGCCTCCAGGGTCGACTGGGGCAGCCGGTCCAGGCCGGCGTACAGCGGCAGGATCATGTAGGCCACGTAGCCGTAGACCAGACCGAGCACCACGACAACCGGCTGGCCGGTCAGCCACTGCACGCCGACGTCGAACACACCGCCGAGGCTGAGCACCCTGTTGACCAGCCCGTCGTCCTGAAGCAGGTTCACCCACGCCAGCATCCGCATCATGTAGCTGATCCAGAACGGCGCGATGATCGCGACCAGCAGCAGCCCCTTCCACTTCCCGGACAGCCGGGCCGTGTAGTAGGCGACCGGGAAGGCGATCAGCAGACACAACAGGCTCGCCGTCACGACGAACAGCCCGGTGCGCAGCAGCGCCGGGCCGTAGACGCCGTCGGGTCCGGCGATGCGGCTGAGCACGTAGTTGAACTGGGTCGGATCCCAGTGCAGCGGGTTCCACACCGGCACGGCTGTCCGGAAGATCGGGTCGGTGGCGCCGAAGACGATGGCCAGCACCACGTAGACCGGGCCGACGAGGAACACCAGCAGCCACAGCACCCCCGGGGCGGCCAGCGCGGGCCACAGCGCACCGGCGCGCGGGACGGCCGCCTGCCGGCTCACCGCCTCACGACCCCCCGGCTTTGAAGGCCCGCCAGATGTTTCGCCACGCCGCGTCGTTGGTGGCGTCGAGTTCCAGCAGGCGGTAGCCGGCGTCGAAGTACTCCGGGCGGACCACCGCGGTGCGCAGGTTCTCCGGGATGAAACCGTCGGCGACGAGGGAGTCGGGGTTCAGCGACACCTGCGGGGGCTGGTAGCCGATCTGGGTGAAGTTCTGTTTGGCGACCTCTGGTTCGAGCATGTAATTGACGAACAGGTGCGCCAGCACCGGGTTCTTGCCGCTGCGCAGCAGGATCATGAAGTCGTTGTCGACCAAGCCCTTGCCATCGGAGGGGAACCAGTAACGCAGCACCTCCACCCCGGTGCCCTCCGGCAGGTAGCTCTGCGCGTTGATGATGTCGCCGGACCACATCTGCGACAGCGAGATCTGCCCGGCGGGCAACTCGTTGTACATCGCGATGGTGACCTTGGGCGAGGTGGCGGCCGACAGCGCGCTGAGTTGCTCGCCGAGCGCCTTGAGATCCTCCGCCGAAGGGGTGTTGACATCGCCGACACCCATCTTCAGCAGCACCATCGACATCGCGGTGTGCCAATCGTCGATGACGGCCGTCTTGTTCGCATACGCCGAATCCCAGAGTGAGGCATAAGGATTGGGCAGTGTCGCGATGTCGGCCGGAATCTGGTCGGCCCGCCAGCCCACCCCGGTGGTGTAGACGGTGTAGGGCACCGTATAGCGCCACTGCCGGTCGTACCACGGATCGCTGAACACCGGCCAGACGTTGGTGATGTTGGGGATGTAGCTGTGGTTGAGCGGCCGCGCCAGGCCACCGGTGACCAGCCGGCCGATCTGGTCGTAGCTGGGGAAGTAGAGGTCGAAGGCGACGTTGCCGCCGCGGATCTTGGTGATCGCCTCGTCGACGTCGTTGAACGTCGACACCTGAACGGTGGTGTCGTACTGCTCCTCAAAGGCCTTGACCGCGTCCGGGGAGATGTAGTCGGCATAGGTGTAGAGCTGCAGGGTCGCGCCCTTCTCCGGGGACAGCCCGGCGGCGATCGGCTGGTTGTCCGCGGGGATGTCCCAGGTGACCGGCTTGTCGGGTGCGGCGACGGTCAGGCTCGGCGCGGCCGAGGGCGGTCCGCCCTTGGCGCACGCGCTCAGAGCGGCGGCCAGGGCCGGGGGGCCGGCAGCCAGCAGCGCGGCCCGCTGCAGAAATTGCCGGCGGGTCGGTCGCTGGGGTGATCGATCGGTCCAGGGCGTATCCATCCCCCAATGATCCCCCATCGGCCGGTTCCTTGCCGGGAATTGGTTTCCGATCTAAACTGAACAGTCAGTCAATAGCTGTCCGCCGGTCGGTCCAACCGGCCCGGACAGCCGAGCGGAGGTCCCCCGTGACGTCGTCAGCCGTCATCAGCCTGGAACAGGAACCGGACGAGGACGCACTCGCCGCACTGATCGCCGCCGAAGAGGATCTCTTCCTGCGCCGCCAGCCGCGCAGCACCGCGCTGATCGAACGGGCCAGCCACTATCTGGCCGGGGGCGCGACGTCGAACTGGCAGATCGCCGAACCCCAGGCGGTGTGGATGAGCCACGGGGCGGGCTCAAAAGTCTATGACGTCGACGGCACCGAGTACGTGGACATGCACGGCGGCTACGGCGCCTCCATCGCCGGCCACGCGCACCCCGCGATCGTCGAGGCGATCAGCCGCCAGGTCCGCCGCGGCACGCACTTCGCCCAGCCCACCGAGGACGCGATCTGGGTCGCTGCCGAACTCGGCCGCCGCTTCGGGCTGCCGCTGTGGCGGTTCGCCAACTCCGGCACCGAGGCCACCATGGACGCGGTGCACCTGGCCCGTTCGGTGACCGGGCGCGACCTGATCATCAAGGTGGAGGGCTGCTACCACGGCCACCACGACTCCGTGGAGGTCTCGGTGCTGCCGGAGGCCGACGAGGTCGGCCCGCGCGCGCGGCCCAACCGGGTGCCCGGCAACAGCGGCATCCCGGCCGCGATCCGCGACCTGGTCGTGGTGGTCCCGTTCAACGACGTTGAGGCGGTGGCACGCGCACTGGCCGAGCACCGCGGCCGGGTCGCGGCGATGATCCTCGAGCCGGTGATGATGAACGCCGGGATCATCCCGCCCGCCGAGGGTTATCTGGCGGCGCTGCGCGATCTGGTCCACCGCGAGGGTGCGCTGCTGATCTTCGACGAGGTCAAGACCGGATTCACCACCGGACCGTCCGGGGTGACGGGGTTGACCGGCGTGACACCCGACATCGTCTGTCTGGCAAAGGCTCTGGGCGGGGGGATATCGGTCGCCGCGATCGGCGGCACGGTCGCGGTGATGTCGGCGATCGCCGAGGGCCGCTACGAGCAGGTGGGCACCTTCAACGGCAATCCCCTGGCGATGGCCGCCACCCGTGCGACGCTGACCGAGGTGCTCACCCCGGCGGCCTACGAGCGGCTGGGCCGGCTGACCGGGCTGCTGCGCGCACAGCTGGACGACACGATCGCCCGCCACGGCCACGGCTGGCATGTGGTCACCGTGGGGGCCAAGGGCTGCGTGACCTTCCGCGCCCAGCCGGTGTGCGAGTTTCGCGACTTCCTGCAGATCGACGACCGGCTGGGCCATCTGCACTGGCTGATGCAGCACAACGGCGGCGTTTTCCTGCCGCCTTGGGGCAAAGTAGAGCAATGGCTGCTCTCGGTCCAGCACGACGAGTCCGACGTCGAACGCTTCGCGCGCAACTTCGCCCGACTGGCCGCCGCCGTCGACGGCTGACCGCGCGCCGCGAGGCGGGCCGGTGAGCGGCGGCGCGATCCGGCTGCGCGGGCTGGTCAAGTCCTTCGGCGGGGTGCCCGTCGTCACCGGGATCGACCTGGACATCCCGGCCGGCCGGTTCTACACCCTGCTGGGCGCGTCGGGCTGCGGCAAGACCACGACGCTGCGGATGATCGCCGGGTTCGAGCAACCCGACGCCGGCACCATCGAACTCGACGGGCGCGACATCGTCGACGACCCGCCGCACCGCCGCCCGGTCAACACGGTGTTCCAGTCCTACGCGCTGTTCCCGTTCATGACCGTCTGGGACAACGTCGCGTTCGGCCTGCGCTACCAGAAGACCGACCGCTCGGAGACCACCCGCCGGGTCGGCGCCGCGCTGGAACTGGTCCAGATGGGCGGCTTCGCCAAGCGCCGGCCGGGTCAGCTCTCCGGTGGCCAGCAGCAGCGCGTCGCGCTGGCCCGCGCTCTGGTGCTACAGCCCCGGGTGCTCCTGCTCGACGAACCCCTGGGGGCGCTGGACGCCAAGCTGCGCAAGCAGTTACAGCACGAGTTGCGTGCCGTCCAGCGCGAGGTCGGGATCACCTTCGTCTATGTGACCCACGACCAGGAGGAGGCGCTGACGATGAGCGACCAGATCGCCGTGCTCGCCGAGGGGCGGGTCGAGCAGATCGGGCCGCCCGAGCAGATCTACTCCGCGCCGGCGACGACCTACGTCGCGAGCTTTCTGGGCGCGGCCAACATCTTCGACGCCGAGGTGCTGCACGCGGCCGACGGGACCGCGCTGTGCGCGGCGCTCTCCGCGCAGTTGCGCGCGGCGGTGGACGGCGTGGTCGCACCCGGACCGGCCGCCATCGTCATCCGTCCGGAGCGGATCACCCTGCTCGATCCCGCCGAGCCGGTTCCCGACGGGCTCAACGGCGTTCCCGGAACCGTCGCGGCGGTGGTGTTCCTCGGCGCCTCCACCCAGGTGCACGTCGACGTCGGCGAAAGCGAGCCGCTCGTGGTCGACGTGCCCAACCTCGCCGGGCCGGCGTCGGTGGACCTGCGCGACGGGATGGCGGTGCGCTGCGTGTGCTCGCCGGACGCGGTGCGCGTGCTGCACCGCAGCGCGGCCGGCGGCTGAGCCGGCTGATCCTGCTCAGCCGTTAGCGGCCGCGGCCCGCCCGGCGGGCGAGGCGGCTGCCGGACTTCTCCGGGGGCAGGTCGAGTTCGCGTTCGGCGAATCGCATCGCGATGTCGTAGGCCAGCGCCGCGTCCACCTCGGGGTCCTCCAGGGCGACCTGGATCGACAGGCCGTCGAGCAGCGCCGCGAACTCCAGCGCGAACATCCGCGCGTCCACCCCGCCGGCGACGTCGGCGGATTCCAGCGCCTCGACGATCATTCGGCGCCACCGGCCGTCTCGTTCGACCCGGTCGGCGCGGACCTCCTCGTGCCGGAACGCCAACGCCCACAGGTCGAACCACAGACCCCACTCGCCGGGGATGCCGTCGTCCTTGGCGGGCGGGATGCAGGTCCACTCGATCAGCAGCGACAGCCGCTCGCGCAGGGAGGAGACGTCGGCCAGGGTGCGCTCGGCGGCCTCGTAGAAGGACTCCTCGGAGTAGCGCAGCGCATCGACGAGTAGCTTGTCGCGGGTGCCGAAGTAGTAGATCACCAGCGCTGAGCTGACCCCGGCCCGTTTGGCGACGTCGGCGATGCGGGTGTCGGCGAACCCGCGCTCGCAGATCAGTTCGGCCGCCGCGCGCAGCATCTGGCGCCGTCGCACCTCGTTGCTTTCCGTCGCCAGCGCCGGGTCCGCCATGTCCTCACTCCCCTCGCCGCGGCCGATCTGCTCTTGCCCCAAACCCTAACATCTTGGTTAGATTGAACAGTCAGTCAAGACACCTCACGCGACCGGAAGCGGGACGCCCATGTCCGATTCGTTGCAGTCCTATGACGCGGTCGTCGTCGGCGGCGGCCACAACGGTTTAGTGGCGGCGGCCTACCTCGCCCGCTCCGGGGCGCGCACCGTGGTGCTGGAGGCGCGCGGATCGCTCGGCGGGGCGGCCACCACCGAAGCGCCGTGGGAGGAGGCGCCGCACCTGCGGGTGACGCGGCTGTCCTACGTGATGAGCCTGATGCCCCCGACGATCGTGCGTGATCTGGATCTGGGGCGCCACGGCTACAAGGTGCACCCGATGGGTCCCTACTATCAGGCCTTCCCCGAGGGCGGGTCGCTGATCATCTACGAGGACGACCCCGCCCGCACGCACGCGCAACTGGCCCGCTGGTCGAAGAAGGATGCCGACACCTGGCCCAAGTGGAACGCCTGGATGCAGGGACTCGGCGATTTCCTCGGGCCCCTGCTGACGCAGGTGCCGCCGAAGATCGGCTCCCGGCGTCCCTCGGATCTGGCCGAGCTGGCCAAGCTCGCGTGGAGCAAGCGCGACATCACAGTCCGCAGCACCGGCGACGTCACCCGACTGCTCACCATGAGCGTCGCCGACCTTCTCGACGACTGGTTCGAGTCGCCCCAGATCAAAGGCGCGCTGGCGGTCAACGGCGTGATCGGCACGTGGGCCGGGCCGTACGAGCCGGGCACCGCCTACGTGATGGCACACCACTCGATCGGTGACGTCGGTGACGGCCAGATGGGCAGCTGGGGCTACCCCGAGGGCGGCATGGGAGCGGTCTCCGAGGCGATCGCCCGTTCAGCGCGCGGCTTCGGAGCCGAGATCCGCACCCGCGCAAGGGTTTCCCGGGTGCTCACCCGCAACGGCCGGGTCCAGGGTGTCGTGCTGGAGAACGGCGACGAGATCCACGCGCCGGTGGTGGTCACCACGCTGCACCCGCGGACGGCTTTCCTCGACCAGATCGCCCGTAACGAGCTACCCGAGGATTTCGTGAGCGACATCGAACGCTGGAAGACCCGCAGCGGGGTGGTCAAGATCAACCTCGCGCTCGGCGAGTTGCCGAACTTCACCGCCGATCCCAGCCACGGCCAGGCCGAGCATCACACCGGGTCGGTCGAGATGGCCCCCACGATGGAGTACATCGAGGCCGCCTTCCAGGACGCGAGGGCCGGGCGCCCGGCACGCGCTCCCTTCAGCGACGGCACCATCCCCACCACGCTGGACAAGACGCTCAATCCCGATGGAACCCACAACATGTCGCTGTTCACCCAGTGGGTGCCGGCCGACTGGGCCGAGGAGCCGCACACCGAGGAGCTTGAGGCCTACGCTGATCGGATGATCGACCTCTACGACGAGGTGGCGCCCGGCTTCAAGGGCTCGATCCTGCACCGCGACATCGTCGGTCCCCACCACATGGAGGTGGAGTATGGCTTGATCGGCGGCAACATCTTCCACGGCGAGCTGTCCCTCGAGCAGCTCTTCCACATGCGGCCCGCGCCGGGGTTCGCCGACTACCGCACCCCGATCGCCGGGCTGTACAACGGCAGCTCGGCCACCCACGCCGGCGGTGGGGTGTGCGGCATTCCCGGCTGGCAGGCCGCCAAGGCCGCGCTGGCCGACAAGAAGCGAGGCAGCCGCAGGGTGCTCTCGGCGCTGGGCAGGCGCTCCTGACCCCGAGATCGCCCGGGGGCAGACTCCGCGGCACCGCGGTGGACGCGATGCTCGGCGCGCGGTCGGTGGCGCTGGTCGGCGCCAGCGCCCGGCCCGACAGCTTCGGGGCCCGGATGATCGTCGAGGCCCGGCGCAGCTCCGCGCGGATGCATCTGGTGAACCCGCGCTACGACCACATCGACGGGGTCGCCTGCGCGCCGTCGCTGGCTGCCCTCGACGAGCCGGTCGATCTGGTGCTGCTGGGCGTACCCGATGCGGTGTTGCGCGACGAATTGCAGGCGGCGGCCACCGCCGGCGCGCGCGGGGCGGTCGTCTTCGGCTCGGCGCACACCCCGGGCCTGCGGGAGGAGATCTCGGCCGTGGCCGCGGGTGCCGGGATGGCCCTCTGCGGCGCGGGCTGTATGGGGTTCGTCAACAACGTGACCGGGCTGCGGGCGCTGGGTTACCTCGAACCCGATCCCCTTGCCGCCGGTGGGGTTTCACTGATCACCCACTCGGGGTCGGCGTTCTCCACACTGCTGCGCGCCAACCGGGGCTTCGGGTTCCGGTTAGCGGTCTCCTCCGGCCAGGAACTGGTCACCGACGCCGCCGACTACGTCGACTACGCGCTCGACGACCCCGGAACCACCCTGATCGCGCTGCTGATGGAGACCCCGAGAGCGGCGGGCAGGCTGCGCGCCGCCCTGTACCGTGCCGCCGAACAGGGCGTGCCCGTGGTGCTCCTCGCGGTCGGCCACTCGCCGCGCGGCCAGCAGATGGTGGCCGCGCACTCCGGGGCACTGGCCGGCGATGACCTCGGCTGGGCGGCCTTCTGTGCACAGACCGGGGCGGTCCGGGTGAGCGACATGGCCGAACTCTGCGACACCATCGAGCTTTTCGAGGCCGGGCGGCGTCGGCGGACCGGTTCGCACGGTATCGCCACCGTCCATGACTCCGGGGCCGAGCGTGCGCTGTGCGCCGACCTCGCGCACGAACTGGGGGTCGAGTACGCCGAACTGGGCGACACCACTCTGGCGGCCCTCACCGATCTGCTCGACGAGGGACTGATCGCCGCCAATCCGCTGGACCTGTGGGGCACCGGTGCCGCCACCCGGGCGCTGTTCGCCACCAGTCTGAGGGCGATCGTCGCCGATCCGGCCGTCGCGGTGACCGCGCTGGCCGTCGACCTGGTCAGCGAGTTCGACGGCGACACCGCCTATCCCGATGCCGTCATCGACGCCGCGGCCGGCACCGACGCACCGATCGCGGTGCTCGCGTCGGTGTCCTCGGCCATCGACACCGCCACCGCGCAGCGGCTACGCGGCAGCGGCGTTGCGGTGTTGGAGAACGCGCGAAGCGGGATCGCCGCGCTGGGGCATCTGGCCGAGTGGCCCAGACCGGTCGGCCGCACCACGTCGACCGTGGACGTCGATCGCCGGCGGCGGTGGTCCGCGCGGCTGGGCGCACCCGACTGGAGCGCCCACGACGCATTCGCGCTCCTGGCCGATTACGGCATCGCGGTAGCCCCCTCCGCCGTGGCCGGTGATCTCCGTGAGGCACTCGCCGCTGCCGACCAGGTCGGCTATCCGGTGGCTCTGAAGACCGCTGGGGTCCAGCACAAAAGCGACGTGGGCGGGGTGGTGCTCGGCATCGCCGACGCGGCGGCGTTGAGCGCGGCCTATCGGGAGATGGCCGACCGTCTCGGTCCCGAGGTAAGCGTGCACGCCATGGCGGGGACAGGCGTGGAGGTCTCCGTCGGCGTGGTCCGCGACGGCAATTTCGGTCCCCTTGTCGTGGTCGCCGCCGGCGGCACCCACGTCGAGTTGCTCGCCGATCGCGCCGTCGCCTGCCCGCCCCTCGTCCGGGCCGACGCGCTATCCCTGCTGGGGTCGTTGCGCATCGCGCCGCTGCTCACCGGATGGCGAGGCGACCCACCGGTCGACATCGACGCGCTTGCGGATGCCGTCGTCGGATTTTCCGCACTGGCAACCGAACTCGGCGACATCATCGACGCCGCCGAGGCCAATCCGGTGATCGCCGCACCCGCGGGTGCGCTTGCAGTGGACGCACTGCTGATCGTGCGGGATCAGAAGATCGAATAGACCTTGCGGACGGTCTCGTGGATCTCCCAGGTCCCCGACCAGCCCACCGGGAAGACCGCGACATCGCCCACTCCGATCTCCGTGGACTGACCGCCGTCCGGCGTCACCGTCATCCGGCCGGCCACCAGGTAGATCACCTCGTTGGTGTCCAGAACCCAGTGCGAGGGGCCGGGCGCGCACTGCCAGATGCCGGCCGATGCCGTGCCCTGGGCCCACAGCTCGACGCCGTGGGTCGCCATCGGGTGGCCGGTGGCCTCGGCCAGCGGGCCCCAGTCCTCCAGTTCGGCGTTCAGCGCATCGGCCAGGACGGGGGTGGTGACGGCTTCGCTCACGTGGTGATCCCTGCTTTCTGCTGTTGGGCAACGTTTTCCGGAAACGGCAGAGAGATCGGATCGGGGGCCAGCCGGCTTCGGCCCTGGGCATCGAAGCGGTCCAGTCCGAGCTCGTCGACGTCGAGCCAGCCGCACTCGTTCTTCAGGACCAGGTCGGTGGCCGCCTCGGACACCGCCGGACCCCACATCATGCCGTGACCCGCCGGGCTGGCCACCAGCGTGCCCTCCAGCGGTCCGTCGCCGTCGATCAGCGGTCCGAGGATCGGCAGATGGTCGTTGGTGTAGTCGATGGTGGCCGCCCAGGTGCGCCGCAGCCCCAGTCCGCGCAGCGCCGGATACAGCACCTCGATGCGCTCCCGCGCCCGCTGGTAGTACTCGGTGTCGAAGCACGGGGCCGCGCCGGGCTTCTCGTCGGGGTTGCTCATCCCCCACAGCAGCCCGCCCAATCCCCCGGGGCGCCAATAGATTCCCGAGGCGACGTCGAAGACCATCGGCAGTGCGTCGACGTCGACGGACGGCACGCGCTCGGTGACCACCACCTGGTGGCGGGTGCCGCCGGCCGGGATCCGCCCGCCGGCCGCCGCGCCGACCTCGGCGAGGGTGGGTCCGCCGGTGAACACCACCTGCTCGGTGTCGATCCGGCCTGCCGAGGTCTGCACCCCGGTGACGCGCCGGCCCGAGAGGTGCAGACCGGTGAACGCGGTGCGCTCTCGCACGTCGACACCCAGCGCGGTCAGCGCCGCGGTGTAGGCCAGCACGTTGCGCGACGCGTCGATGTAGCCGTCGCCGGGCGCATACGAGCCGCCGAGGGTGACACCCGCCGCCAGGCCGGTGTCGCGGGCGTCCAGTTCGGCACCGGTCCACCATTCGACGCTCAGCCCCAGTCGGCGCTGCAGGGCGATGCGGTCGTGCGCCTGGGCGACCTCGGCCTCGGTGAAGCAGGGCATCAGGTAGCCCTGCGCGACGAAGCCGCAGTCCAGCGGGTAGCGCTCGGCGGTGGAGCGGTAGAACTCCTGGGTGCGCATGCCCAGGGTGATCGCGGTGGCGGTGCCGCCCTGGGCACGCACCATCCCGGCCGCCCGGCCGCTGGCACCCGATCCGAGGGTCTTGGCCTCCAGCAGCACCACGTGTCCGGCGCCGCGTTCGGCCAGTTGCACCGCCGTCCACGCCCCGACCGTGCCGCCGCCGACCACCACCACATCGGCACGGGAACTGGTCATGCCTGCAGACCGTGACATAGACTGAACACTCAGTCAAGAGATGGACGGGACGGCCATGTACGCGTTGACCGCAGAGGACATCCGCATCCGCGACACCGCCCGCGATTTCGTCGAGACCCTGATCCCCCACGAGGTCGAGGCCGAACTGGCCGGCGGGCAGCTGCCCGACGACCTGGTCCACGCCCACCGCAAACGCGCGATCGAGCTCGGGATCTACGCGGCGAACATGCCGGCCTCGGTGGGCGGCCCGGGATTCACTGCGCTGCAGCAGGTTCTGGTGCAGGAGCAGGTCGGCCGGGTCACCAACGCGCTGGCCTGGGTGGTGCACACGCCCCCGCAGTGGTGGGTCGAGGTGGCCACCGACTATCAGCGTGAGCGCTGGCTGGAGCCGACCGTGCGCGGCGAGATGCACGAGACCTACGCGATCACCGAGGAATTCGCCGGCTCGGACGTCTCCGCCCTGGAGGCGACCGCGCACCGCGACGGTGGCGATTACGTCATCAACGGAGTGAAGTGGCACGTCACCTCGTTCAACCTCGCCGACTACGTGTTCGTGCAGGCCCGGTTGGTCGGCGGTGCACACGACGGCGATCACGTGCTGCTGGTGGTCGACCTGCCCAGCCCGGGCGTAGAGGTGGTGCGCACACCGCAGTACTCGCACAACATCGCCGACGAGCACCCGATCGTGTCCTTCACCGACGTGCGCGTGCCGGCGACGCACCTGGTGGGTGCCGAGGGTGAGGGCATGACGTTCACCCAGGACTGGTTCCGCTTCGAGCGGATCATGGTCGCCTCGCGCTGCGTGGGTGCCGCCCAGCGGCTGGTGGAGGAGACCACCGCCTTCGCCCGCGAGCGGATCGTCGACGGCAAGCCCCTGGGCGAGCACCAACTGGTGGCCGGCATGCTCGCCGACAGCGCCACCGAACTGTTCGCCGCGCGCAGCCTGCTCTACGAGGTGGCCCGCGGCATCGACGCCGGGCTGGACCGCAAGGTGCTGCACGGCCAGGCGTCGATGGCCAAGCTGTACTGCTCGGAGATGGCCGGGCGGGTGGCCGATCGCGCCGTACAGATCTTCGGCGGCCGCGGGTACATGCGCGAGAACGTCGCCGAGCGGATGTTCCGCGAGTTGCGCGTCGAGCGGATATGGGAGGGCGCCAGCGAGATCCAGCGGGTCATCATCGGCCGTCAGTTGATGCTGCGCGGACCGCAGGCGGTGCTCGACCCGCGCTGAGAGCTCAGCTCGGGCGCGACAGCAGTGGGGCGGCCCGCCCGGTCAGCGGCGGCAGGTCGAAGAACCCCTTGATCCCCGGCTCGGCCGCGCAGGTGGCCGGGATGGCGTTGACGCAGTGCGCGGCGGTGGCCACGATGCCCGGGTTGCTCTGCAATCCTTCCTCGACGCTCTCGGGCTGCCAGCCCTTGACGGTGACGAAGGTGCTGGGGTTGCCGCGCACCTCCATCTCGTAGCGTTCGCCGGCCGGGCCGAACGACCACGGCGGGTCGAGGTTCTCCTCGCCCATCAGCCAGTTGACCGCGACCCGCACCACCACCGTGTTGGTGACCACCGCGTCCCAGCAGAACCGCCGCGCGGCCACCTCGCCGGGGGCGATCACCCCGATCGGCGAGTCGATCGGCGCGGCGGCCACCGCCACCTGCTGGCTGGTGCGGATCATCGGGTCGGCGGCGAAGCCGAGCCGGTCGACGACCAGTCGCACCGATTGGAAGAACCCGCCGTCGAGCAGTTTCTGCATCGGCCCGCGCAGCGCGTTCTCCGGGGTGCCCCCGAACCCCATCACGTGGCGCAGCACGTCGGGGGCGCCGTAGGTGCGCAGATCGGAGAACTCCTCGGCGCGCACGTGGGTGATACCGGTGGACATCACCGACAGCAGCAGCGGGAACAGTTCGGTGGCCGCCCCCGGTCCGATGCCCGCGCCGTGCAGGGTGGCGTTGCCCTCCCGGGCGGCGGCCTCCAGTGGTGCGGCCTCCGCCGCCGACGGGTAGAACCAGCCCAGCGGGCTGACCACGTTCTTGCCCGACCGCAGCAGCGCCGCCACCTCCTCGGCGTTGGGCAGCAGCGGGGCGTAGACCACCGCGTCGGCGTCCAGCGCGAGGATCTCCTCGATGCTGCCGGTGGCGCTGACCCCCAGCGGACCGGTGCCGACGAGCTCCCCGACGTCTTTGCCCGCCTTGGCTTTCGCGTGCACCCAGCACCCGGCCAGTTCCAGGTCAGGATGCTCGAGCACGGCTTTGATCGCGGCCCGGCCGACCGACCCGGTGGCCCACTGCACCACTCGAAGTGTCACACCGTCAGAGTAAGCCGCTCATGGATCCGCCAGAGGGTAGTTTCGGCCCGGTGAGCAGTGCACCCGATGGCGCACCCGATCTTGCGCAGCTGGTCTGCTACGACGACTTCCTCCGGGTGGCCCGAGCCCGGCTGGATCCGATGACCTACGACTACTACCGCTCGGGGGCGCTGCGCGAGTCGACCCTCGCCGAGAACGAACGGGCCTGGAATCACTGGGTGTTCCGCCGCCGCAACCTGGTCGGCGTCGCCGACATCGACACGAGCGCGACCGTGCTCGGCCACCGGCTGACGTTCCCGGTCATCGTCGGACCGACCGCCTTCCACCGGCTGGCCGACCCCGGGGGCGAGGTCGCCACGGCGCGGGCCGCGGCCGCGGCCGGCACGGTGATGGTCGCCTCGACGTTGGCGACGATGTCGCTGGAGGACGTCGCGGCGACCGGTGTGCCGCGGTGGTTCCAGCTCTACGTGTTCGCCGACCGGGGCCTGACCCGCGAACTGGTGGACCGGGCCGTGGCGGCCGGATACACCGCGCTGGTGCCCACCGTCGACACCCCGACCGTGGGCATCCGGTACGCCGACCAGCGCAACCGGTTCGCCCTGCCGCCGGGTATGCAGATGGCCAACGTCATGCACACGCTGGATCCCGACCTGGCCGCGTCGGGTTCGGCCCTGCGGGCCTTCAGCGCACAGTTCGACCAATCGCTGACCTGGTCGGACATCGAGTGGTTGGCCGGCCTGAGCGAGTTGCCCGTCCTGCCCAAGGGGGTCACCCATCCCGACGACGCGCGCGCCGCGCTGAGCGTCGGGGCCGCCGGGGTCATCGTGTCCAACCACGGCGGGCGCCAACTCGACGGCGAACCGGGCACCGCCGACGTGCTCACCGGTGTGGTCGACGCGGTCGGCGACGCCGGCGTGGTGTTGGTGGACGGGGGTATCCGCAGCGGCACCGACGCGGTCAAGGCGAAGGCTCTGGGAGCCGCGGCCGTGCTGATCGGTCGTCCCGTCCTGTGGGCGCTGGCTGCCGGTGGGCAGGCCGGGGTCGAGCGTATGCTCACCCTGCTCTGCGACGAGGTGGCCGACACCCTGCGCCAACTCGGGGTGCCGCGGCTGGCCGAGGTCGGATCCGGCGCCGTCATGCGACGGCCCTGAAGGGGTACGGAAGGTCTGTGATGGGTAACAACGTTTTCGTCGTCGGGGTCGGGATGACCAAGTTCGAGAAGCCCGGCCGCCGCGAGGGCTGGGATTACCCGGACATGGCACGCGAGTCGGGCACCAACGCGCTCGCCGATGCCGGGGTGGACTACACCGACGTCGAGCAGGGCTTCGTGGGCTACGTCGCCGGGGATTCCACCTGCGGGCAGCGCGCGCTCTACGAACTGGGCATGACCGGCATCCCGGTCGTCAACGTCAACAACAACTGCTCGACCGGGTCCACCGCGCTGTACCAGGCCGCGCAGGCCATCCGCGGCGGGCTGGCCGACTGCGTGCTGGCGCTGGGGTTCGAGAAGATGGCGCCCGGCTCGCTCGGCGGCGGGGCCGAGGACCGCGAGTCCCCGCTGCGCCGCCACATCAAAGCGCTCGCCGAGATCGACGAGCTGGCCTTCCCGGTCGCCCCGTGGATGTTCGGTGCGGCCGGGCGGGAGTACATGCGCACCTACGGCGCGACCGCCGAGCACTTCGCGAAGATCGGCTACAAGAACCACAAGCACTCGGTGAACAATCCCTACGCGCAGTTCCAGGAGGAGTACAGCCTCGAGGACATCCTGGCGGCGAAGATGATCTCCGACCCGCTGACCAAGCTGCAGTGCTCGCCGACCTCGGACGGGTCGGCGGCGGCGGTGCTGGCCTCGGAGGCGTTCGTGGAATCGCGCGGGCTGGCCGGCCGCGCGGTGCAGATCGTCGGCCAGGCGATGACCACCGACTTCGCCTCCACCTTCGACGGCTCGGCGAAGAACATCATCGGCTACGACATGAACGTGCAAGCTGCCCGGAAGGTGTACGACCAGAGCGGGCTCGGCCCGGCCGATTTCCAGGTGATCGAGTTGCACGACTGCTTCTCGGCCAACGAGCTGCTGCTCTACGAGGCGCTCGGGCTGTGCGGTGAGGGTGAGGCGCCCAAGCTCATCGACGACGAGGACACGACCTACGGCGGGCGCTGGGTGGTCAACCCCTCCGGCGGGCTGATCTCCAAAGGCCACCCGCTGGGGGCGACCGGGCTGGCCCAGTGCGCGGAGCTGACCTGGCAGCTGCGCGGTGACGCCGACGCCCGCCAGGTGCCCGCGGTGAGCGCCGCGCTGCAGCACAACATCGGCCTCGGCGGGGCCGCCGTGGTCACCGCCTACCAGCGCGCCGAGCGCTGAGCGCCCCTCCCGTTCCCCCCGCGAGCAGACGCCAACGACCCCGACACGCCCTGCGTGCGGGGTGGGTTGGGGCGGCTCGCCCGAGAGGGTGACCACCTCGTAGGCGCCGTCGGCGTGGCGGGCGCGGATGGTTTTCTTGTCGTACTTGCCGACGCTGGTGCGCGGGATCTCCTCGATGAAGGCCCACCGCTCGGGCAGCCACCACTTGACGACCTTCTCGGCCAGATAGTCGCGCAGCTGCGCCGGGGTGACGCCGGCCCCCTCGTGCGGCACCACTACCGCCAGCGGCCGCTCCTGCCAGCGCGGGTCGGGCACGCCCACCACGGCGGCCTCGCGCACCAGCGGGTGGGCGATGAGGTGGTTCTCCAGCTCCACCGAGGAGATCCACTCCCCGCCGGACTTGATGACGTCCTTGGCCCGGTCGGTGAGCGTGATGTAGCCCTGCGGGTCGATGCGGCCCACGTCGCCGGTGCGCAGCCAGGCCGAGGCGAACTTCGACGGGTCGGTGTTGCGGTAGTAGGACCCGGTGATCCACGGCCCGCGGACCTCCAGCTCGCCGACCGCGACGTTGTCGTGCGGCAGCACCCCGCCGTGGTCGTCGACGATGCGGGTCTCCACCCCGCACATCGCCCGGCCCTGGGTGGCGCGGACCTCCCACTCGCGCTCCGGCGGGGTGCCCGGCGCCGGGCGGGCGACCGTCGCCATCGGCGAGGTCTCGGTCATCCCCCACAGCTGGCAGATCTGCACGCCGTAGCGCTGCTCGAAGACTTGCATCAGCGACACCGGCACCGCCGATCCCCCGCACACCACCAGCCGCAGCGAGGAGATGTCGTGGCCCGGCTCGCGGTCCAGGTAGGTCATCAGGTCGTTCCAGATGGTCGGCACCGCCCCGGCCACCGTCGGGCGCTGGGTCTCGATCAGCCGCACCAGTGAGGCGGGGTCCATGAAGCGGTCCGGCAGCACCAGATCCGCGCCGGCCATCAGCGCCGCGTAGGGCAGACCCCACGCGTTGGCGTGGAACATCGGCACCACCGGCAGCGCCTTGTCGGCGAAGCTCAGCCCCATCCCGTTGCCGGCGCACACCGCCATCGAGTGCAGGTAGCTCGACCGGTGGGCGTACACCACGCCCTTGGGGTGGCCGGTGGTGCCGCTGGTGTAACACATTGCCGCAGCGGAGTTCTCGTCGACGTCGGGCCACTCGAAGGTGTCGGGCTGGCCGGCGGTGATCTCGTGGTAGCGCAGCACCCGCTTGCCGGAGGCCTCCAGCGGGGCGAGGTCGCCGGCGCCGACGGCGATCACGGTGTGCACGGTCTCCAGTTTGGGCAGCACCGGGGCGAGCACCGGGGTCAGCGACAGGTCGGCGATGAGCACCTGGTCCTCGGCCTCGTAGGCGACGAACTCGATTTGCTCGGGGAACAGCCGGATGTTGAGGGTGTGCAGCACCGCCCCCATCGAGGGCACCGCGACGTAGGCCTCCAGGTGCTCCTGGTTGTTCCACATGAAGGTGGCGACCCGCTGGTCGGAGTCGATACCCAGCCCGCGCAGCGCGTGCGCCAGCCGCGCGGCCTGGCGGCCCAGCTCGCGGTAGGTCGCCGAGCGGAACCCGTCGCCGGTGGCGGTGGTCACGGTGCGCTCGGCGTGCACCTCGGTGGCGTAGCGCAGGATCGCCGCGATCGTCAACGGGGGGTTCTGCATGGTGCTCTGCACGGGGACCGCCTCCACTCGCCAGGACCGGATGTGCCAACCTGGGCGAATGGTATCCCCGCACGCGCCGCGCAACGATCGGGTGGGTCCCGGCGATAGCAGGGGTATGACGGTGCGAACCTGGGCGGCACGGGCGGCAACGGCGCTGGCCGCGGCCGGCGCGATCCTGGCCGGGCCGGCCGGGCCGGCTCACGCCGAGGAGTCCGCGCAGGACACCATCAGCAAGCTCCAGCAGCAGGGCTACGTGGTGACCCTCGACAAGATCGGCACCGGCCCGCTGTCCAAGTGTCAGGTGCTCAGCGTGCGCAACCCGCAGACGGTCACCCAGTGGGTGCCCTTCGTGGGTCCGGGGCTGGGCAGCGCCGACGGCAACTTCCTGGTGCCGGCGGTGACCAGCCGGACCATCTCGGTGTCGCTGGACTGCTCCGCGCGCTAGGACCCGGTCAGGCCGCGAGCGCGGTCAGGGTGCCGTCGTAGCCGGCGACGTAGAGGCAGCTGCGGTCGGCGCTGAGCGCCACGCAGGACACCGGCGCGCCGATGTCGATGCGGTCGAGGACCCGGCGGGTGTCGGCGTCGAGGACGACCACCCGGTCGTCGCCGGCCAGATACACCCGGTCCGAGCCGAGCACCAGCTGCAGCGACAGCCCGCCGGCGGCGACCGTGTCGATGACCCGGCCGGTGGCCGAGTCGGCGACGGTGAGCACCCCGCCCAGCCCGCTCTTCCAGCCGGTGGCGAAGATCCGCCGGCCGTCGCGGTGCACGGCGATGTCACCGATCGAGGCACCCAACGTCACGGTGTTGGCCACCCGCTCGGCGTGCGGGTCGACCCCGAGCAGCAGCCCGGCGCACGGGGTGCGCAGCGCGCCGTACAGTCGCGACCCCTCGGCGTCGATGCGCAGCGCGTCCAGGCTCGCGTCGGCCGCGCGGGACACCGGGATGGTGGTGAGGGCACCGCTCTCGACGTCGACGACGGCGATGTCGGAGCGCTCCTCGCCGCGGCGGGCCAGGTACAGCAGCTCCCCGCCGGGGCTGACGGCCATGCCGGCCACACTCAGCCCGACCTCGCGGGCGCCCAGCACGGCACCGGACGGGAGGTCGACGGCGATCACCTGGTCGCCCTCGACGCAGGCGGAGCTGACATACGCGCGGTCGGCCACGGCCACCACGCCGGGCTCGGCGACCTCGACGGTGGCGCGCGGGGTGAGCGTCGCGACGTCGAGGATCGAGACCGCGTCGGCGGCGCGGTGCGCGGCCACCAGGTGGCGGCCGTCGGCGCTGACGGTCATGTCGGTGATCGCCCCGGGCAGCGCGGTGAGCCGACCGGTGGCGGGACGCACGGCCGGGACGGCCACGGGCCGCGCCGGAAGCAGGTCGCGGATCGCGGTGGGCAGCGCGGCCATCCACAGCGAATCGGTCGGCCTTTCGGCCAGGGTGGCGGCACCTTGGGTGTACGCCATGGCGGTATTCACCTCCGTCGGGCGAACGGCGCAGCCGGTCCACCGATGCAGCGGTGTGAGCAGCTCTGCCCCGTCACGACCCGGTAATTGGGTAATCGGGAAAAATCTAGTCGGCCTTAGCGCCGGACACTCCTATTCTAGCGGGATCGGCCGACCCCCAACGCCGGCAGCGAGCGCAGCCGGTGCCCTCACCGCAGCGCCTCAACCCCGCTCGCGCGGCCCTGAGCAGGTCAAACGGGGTGCGCCCCGGGTCAGGTGCTGAGACCCACCGCGGCGGCCCGCGGCAAAGAGGCGTAGGTCACAGGCGAAGATCACAGCAGTCCCCCGCCGCGGCCGGAGTGTCGCCGTGGCGCTACAGCGCGCGCTCGACGGCCTCGCGGCTGCGCACCGGGTCGCTGCCGGCGACGTAGGCCGGGTCGGTGTGCGCGACGGCGGTGCCGCCGGCCACCCGGCGGCGGGCCTGGCGGAACTCGCGCAGCGGACCCATCGCGGCCTGGGTGGTGTTGAGGGCCGCCCACGTGGCGGCGCGACGCGCGGCGCGTTCCACCGGGTGCGGCGGGCGGTAGAACACCATCTCGGCGGCCCAGTCGGGCATCGCGTCGCGGATGGCCCAGTCGAAGAACTTGACCGCCACCGGTGCGTCGGGGTTGTCCATCAGCGCCGCGCCGGTGGTCATCGCCGCGCCGTGGGTCAGCGCCAGCCGCGGCAGGTAGGACTTCAGGCAGTCCAGGGTGTCGGCCTTGGTGGCGGGCAGGTCGGTGCCGCCCAGGGCGTGGCCGACCCGCACGAACTCGCCGTAGTAGCGGTCGATGTCCTCCACCGGGGCGGGGTGATACATCTCGTGGGCGGTGGCGATGCCCCACACCACGGTGGCGTAGTTCCAGCGCAACCAGTCCGGGTCGTCGGCGTCGTAGGCCAGCCCGTCGGGGCGCACACCCTTGATGGTGTGGTGCATGGAGCGCACGATCTGCGCGAGCTTCTCGGCGGTGTCGGTGGACCCGTAGGCGGTGCCGATGAAGAACGCCACCGAGTGGCCCAGCCGGACCTGGGCGCCCTCCAAGTCGAAGCGCCCGGTCGGGGTGCCGTCCTCGGCGCGCTCGACCACCCGCGAGTGATCCGAGCCCATCCAGTAGATGCTGGGGTCCAGCCGCTCCATGAACGCCGCGCACTGCAGCCCGAAGATCAGCGCCGAGGTGTGCGCGTGCACGTGCCACACCGCGCTGCGCGGCCCGAACCAGCCCGGGTCCCCGGCCGGTCCGGCGAACTCCAGGCCCCGGAAGAAGCGGCCGCGCACGTCGCGGTCGAAGTCCGACCGCACCTTGTGCTCGAGCAGCTGATGCGGCAGCAGAAGCTTCATCGCGCTGCTCCTTTCACCCCGCAGAACCCCTGCTACGAAAATAACACCGCCCGCCGGCCCAGCAAACACGGCGCGGGCGGCGCGGGGTTTCAGTAGTTTTGCGCTGATGACCCCGCACCTGCCGTTCCCCCAGCCCGACCCGCTGCACGCCGGGCCGCAGCTGCTGGCGCTGCGCGGGGCCGGGCCGATCCACCGGGTGCGCACCCCCGTCGGCGACGAGGCGTGGCTGGTCACCGGGTACGCCGAGGTGCGCGCGCTGATGGACGACGAGCGGCTGGGCCGTTCGCACTGCACGCCGCAGACCGCTCCGCGCAGCCGGGCCTCGGCGCTGTTCGGCGGGCCGATCGGCGACTTCGACGACGAGCCCGCCGGCCACCAGCGGATGCGATCGCTGCTGCAGCCGCACTTCTCCCCGCGCCACCTGCGCGAGTTGCAGCCCCGGGTGCAGGCGCTGACCACCGGGCTGCTCGACGCGCTGGAGCGCCACGGCCCGCCCGCCGACCTGCACGCCGCGCTCGCCCTGCCGCTGCCGGTGCTGGTGATCTGCGAGTTGCTCGGGGTGCCCTACGACGAGCGCGACCGCTTCCGGGTGTGGGTGGACGCCGCCGCCTTCGACCCCGACCCGGGGCAGTCCGGGCAGGGGCTGGCCGCGCTGGTGGACTACGGCGTCGGGCTGGTCGCGGCCAAACGCGCCCATCCCGGCGACGACGTGATCTCGCGGCTGTGCGTCCACGAGGACCTCGCCGACGTGGAGATCGCCGCGCTGACGATGTTCCTGCTCTTCGCCGGGTATGAGACCACCGTCGTGCAGATCTGGCTGCAGGCGGTGCAGTTGCTCAGCAACCGCTCCCGCTGGGAGCAGCTGTGCGCCGAGCCCGCGCTGATCCCCGCGGCCGACGAGGAGCTGCTGCGGGCCTGCCTGGTCGGCGGGGTGGGCATCCCGCGCTACGCGCGCGCGGACATCGACGTCGCCGGGGTCACCATCGGCGAGGGTGAGCTGGTGCTGCTCGACCCGGGCTCGGCCAACCACGACCCGTCGGCGTTCCCCGATCCCGACGCCGTGGACTTCGCCCGCCGCGGCGCGCCGCACCTGTCCTTCGGCTACGGCGCCAGGTACTGCCTGGGAGCGCCGCTGGCCCGTCTGGAGCTCAATACGGTGTTCTCCCAACTGATTCCGCGCTTCCCCACGCTGCGGATGACCGCGCCGCTCGGGTCGCTGACGATCAACTCCGAGGCGCTGGGGGCCGGGCTCGTCGAGCTGCCGGTGCAGTGGTGAGTGGACGCCGACGGCCCGCAGGAACACACCGAGGACATCACACACGAGTCCGGCCCTGCGCGGGGCAGGGCCGGTGCGGCGATCCTCCGATCAGAGCACGCCCAGGTGCAGGTGCTCGTCGGGGATGTTGCAGCGGTCGCGCAGAGCGAAGGCCGGCCCGCGGATGGCGTTGATTTCGGCCTGGGTCTGCGGGTTGGCAGCCAGATAACCCTGGATCTGACTCTGCGCGTCGGAACGGCTCAGCCCGTCCACGCTGGTGAAGACGTTGTTCACGTCGGGGTGGGTGAACAGGTAGGCGGCCATGGCGGTCGCCACCTGGCCCTCCACCGCGGCGATGTCACCGGCGGAACAACCCGGACCGGGGTAGGCGACCGCCGGTGCGGCCAGGCCGAGAAGAAGGGCGCCGGAGCCCGCAACTGCTGCCACCGTGCGACGCGCCGAGAAGATGAGTGTCATGGGACTCCCTGGTGTCGTGATCCGCGATCCGCCTATCACCTTAGGGCAGAGACCTTCCACTCGCGAGGGCGGAACCGACTCGGTAGAATCGAGGCAAACCCACGAGTTTGACCACATCGACGCAGGGAAACGATCACATGAACCGAACGCGACAGTTCCTGGCTCTTCTCGCCTTCAGCATCGGCACCGCAGCCGCCCTGCTCGTCGCACCGACGGCCGCCGCCGATCCCGACGGCGGCGGCGGACCCAACAACCCGCTGCTGCCCAGTTGCGAGCAGGAGGGCGGAAACATCATCAGCGGGAGCGCCACCGACTGCGCTGAGGCCGGCAACTCCCAGATCACCGCGTCTCCCGGCATGCTGGGCGAGGGATACGGCGGATACGGCGGGTACGGATTCGGCATGGGATTCGGCTGGTAGTTATGCCAGCGGGGCGCGGCTGAGCCGATCAGCCGCGGGCCGGGCGCAGGCCCGGGCCGATGGCCAGCACGTGCGCCGGGGACACCGGCAACCGTTCGGGTAGGCGCACGCTGAGCGTCCCCTCCTCCACCCGCCAGTCCAGCGGCTCGTCGAGGCCCAGCAGACGCACCTCCCCGACCCCGGAGGCATCCACACCGCGGAGGGCGAATTCGCGCTCGGGCACGTCGAGCATGATCGCGTGGACCGCGTCCTCGCCGCGGGTGAAGCGCACCGCGGCCCCGGCGGTGGTGGTGGCCTCGGCCCGCTCCCAGGGCCGGGTGCGATAGATCGCCTCGCCGTTGACGCGCAGCCAGGCGCCCAGCCCGCGCAGCGGGGTGAGCTGTTCGTCGGGCAAGCGACCGTATTCGTCGGGGCCGATGCCGATGAGCAGGTTGCCGTTCTTGGCGACGATGTCGGCGAAGGAGCGCACCAGTTCGGTCGCGGTGACGATGTCCTCGGGGCGCTCGTTGCGGTTGGCGCCGAAGGAGTGCCCGACCCCGCGGGTGGACTCGAACTTCTTGTCCTGCACCTCCTCGAAGGAGGCGTACTCCGGGGTGCGGATGTCGTAGTGGTTCTCCGCCGGGAAGGTCAGGCTCTTGTAGCGGTCGGGGATGAGTGCCCAGAACCGTTGCAGCGCAGTGCCGCCCAGCCGCGCGAGGGCGTCGGTGACCGCCCCGCGGTGCACGGTCGGCTCGATCCAGCGGTCGTTGATCACCCCGTCGGGCACGGCGTTGTAATAGTCGGCGAACAGCGCCGGCAGATCCCCCCCGGCGGGCCAGCAGATGTCGTTCCACAGCACCGAGGGCCGGTAGCGCTCGATGAGTTCGCGCACGTGCGCGCTGGCGTAGGCGACGTAGTCGGGGGTGTGCGGCACGGCCAGGAAAACATCAGCCGGGTTGCTCAGCAGCGCGTCGTTGTAGGGCCAGTCATAGCCCCCGGAGTAGTACAGGCCCATGCGCATGCCGGCGTCGAGCACCGCGGCGCGCAGGTCCCCGACGATGTCGCGCCGGGCGTGGTAGCGGCCCTTGCGCGGGTGCTCATAGGCGCTGGGCCACAGGCAGAACCCGTCGTGGTGCTTGGTGGTCAGCACCACATAGCCCGCCCCGGCGTCGCGGCACACCGCGGCGATGGCGGCCATGTCGGCCCCGGCGGTGCCGGCGTCGAAGGTGGCGATGAAGTCGTCGTAGTCCGCGTCGGGCCCGTAGGTCTGGCGCTGATGGACCCAGGTGGGGCTGCCCTGCAGCCGGCTGCTGTTCAGATACCACTCGGCATACGGGTTCTCCCGCAGCATCTGCGCCGGGCCGCGGTCCTTGAGCAGCTCCTGGATGTCGGGCAGCTGCGGTGCCCAGCCGGGCACCGAGTACAGACCCCAGTGCAGGAACACCCCCAGCTTGGCGTCGTCATACCAGCCCGGCAGCGGGTGGGTGGCCACCGATTCCCAGGACGGGGTGTACATTGGGCCAAGGATAGGGGGTGGGTTGCACACACCCCCGACCACGCACCGAGCGTGCACACAGATCGCCATTTCGCGCCCCGGGATTCTCTGGGCGCACGCTCGCCAGTCGACGGGACACCCTGCTGTTGGGAATTCCCCGGCGTATCAAGGCCGCAACACCGTTGTCCGGGTCAAGGCCGAGGCGACTGCCCACTCCGAGCGCTGGGCGAATTCACCCCCGGGCGGTGCACGTCGATCCGATCACGCCGATCATGTTGCGGCCCAAACCGATCCGCGCCCTGAACTGGGCATGGACCGGGCGGCTCAAAGAGGCGTGGAGCGAGCTGACCGACGTGTGGAACGGCTGCGCCTTCGAGCGGGCGCGCACCCAGCTGCTGGTGGGCCAGCTGCAGCGCCGCCGGCGGCGCACCCAGCCGGCGCGCGCCGCCCTCAACGCCGCCGCGGCCGTCTTCGAGGAGCTGGGTAGCCCGCTGTGGGCAGGCCACGCCCAACGCGAGCTGCACCGGCTGGAACGGCGCGCCGCCGGCGGCGAGCTCACCGAGACCGAACGCCAGGTCGCCGAGCACGCAGCCGCGGGCATGACCAACAATGAAATCGCCGCGGTGCTCTACATCTCAGCCAAAACCGTGGAGATGCACCTGTCCAGCGCCTACCGCAAACTCGGCGTGCGCTCGCGCACCCAGCTCGTGGAACGGTTGCGCGAGAACGGGTTCAGCGGGCGCTGAGGGAGGCATCGTCGTGACGCAGATGACAACCCGGCTGGCCGGCGCGGCTGTGGCGGTGGGCCTGTGCGTGGCCGGGCT
>NZ_JBJTCF010000082.1:0-28176 GCF_046091765.1 Mycobacterium sp. | reverse complement strand
ACCGAGTGCCCCCGACAGGATTCGAACCTGTGACACCGGCTTTAGGAGAGCCGTGCTCTATCCCCTGAGCTACGGGGGCGGGGATCGGCTGGCAGCTTACCGCTGAGGTTCAGCGCGGGGCGGAGTCGGAGCCGTAGAGCGCCACCAGATAGCAGTGACCATGTCGGGGTGCGGACCGCGGATACCCCCGGCGGATCCAGGTGATGAATCGCCACGGGGAAACCGCGGCATGAATGTCTTGGCGCATACTCACCGCCTCTCGTGAATTCTGCTCAACGCAGCAGGTTCATCGCCTCGACGAAGTACTCCCCATGATAGTCCTGCACGATGAAATAGCTCACCCCGTAGCGCTCCCGCATGTCGAGCAGCTTGTCGGCGATGTCGCGCGGGGTGCCGCTGAGGACACTGGGCATCGACAGTAATCGCGCATCGGGCGCGTCCGGCGCATACGCGCGCGTCAGCGTGAGGTCCGGGATCCCGGTGGAGTCGGTCGGCACGGCGGTGATGGCGAGGTTGAGTTCCAGCTCATCGAACCGGCGGCCGGCCGCCTCGCGCAGGATCGCGACCCGCTCAGCCAGGGGGTCGTCGTCTTCGGAGCGGGCGACGGTGGCACCGAGGCCGATGATGTCGGCGTACTTCGCGGCCACCGTGAGTACCCGGTGTCCGTTGCCGGCGACCATCAGCGGAATCGACGGCGCGTGCTGCTTGATGTAGGCACTGGTTCGCTCGAGATGGTCGACCCGTGCGCCGGCGCTGGGATAGGGGATCCCGGCGGCGTCGAACTCCTCCCGCACGTAGCCGGTGCCCAGACCCAGTTCGAGTCGTCCGTCGGAGAGGGTGTCCACGGTCAGCGCGTCGCGGGCAAGCAGCGCCGGCGAGTAGAAGGCGCTGTTGAGAACGTAGGTGCCGATCCGGATCGCCGGTGCGGCGTCGGCGGCGGCGATCGCGGCGGGAAACGGGGCGGGCGCGCCGAGATGGTCGGGCAGGTGCACCACGTCGTAGCCGAGGTCGGCGAACCGCCGCACCTTCGCGTGGAAACGCTCCGCGGACTTCAGGACTCGTATCCCGATGCCGAAGCGGAACGTGGCGGGCACCGCGGTCAGATCAGCGGGAGTTCGGCGATGACCTGCCCGCTCGGCGTGGTCGATCCGCTGCCCTGTTCGACGGTGAACCGCAGCGCGGTGGAGTTGCCGAGGTTGGCCAGCACGGCGGTGGTCGACGGCGCGACCGCGGCAGCGTCCATCGTGCCCGCTGAGGTGGCACCGGAATCGCTGACCAGCCACATCTGGTACACCGTGCCCGGCGTGGGCGGTGGCACGTCGTTCATCACCAGCACACCGGCGTCGCGATCCCGGGAGAACACCACCGTCGCGGTTCCGCCCGCGGGAATCGCACCGGAGATGGTGTGCACGTCGGGTGCGGAGAAGACCTGCTGCGCGGTGGACTGCTGTGGCGCCGGGGCGCGCAGCGAAAGCCCGACCCCGCCGACGCCGAGTCCGACGACCAGGGCCGCCGCCGCGGCGATCCACGCCGTCCGGCGGGAACCTGACCGGTTCGGCAGAGTTCGCACGTTGTCGGCGTCGGCGGCCGAGAGCAGCCGGCTGCGCAGATCGGCCGGGGGTTCCTCCGCACTGGCCGCCGACACCACCGCCATGGTCTCGCGGACGGCTCGCACCTCGTCGTAGAAGGCGTCGGCGACCGGCAGTCCGGCACCGGCCAGCCGGGTCTCGACGTCCTCGCGTTCGTCCTCGGACAACGCGTGCAAGGCGTAGGGGGCCGCCAGGTCGAGCAGGTCGCCGCCGCGGGTGTCATCCGGTGAGGTCATCGTCGCGCCCTCACCGCACGCCCAGGCAGTTGCGCAGACCGCGCAGCGCGTCGCGCATCCGGGATTTGATCGTCGCCAGGTTGACCGCCAGACGCTCGGACACTTCGGCGTAGGTCATGCCCTGGTAGTAGGCAAGTTCGATGCACTCTCGCTGCACGTCGGTCAGGCCGCCCAGGCAGGCGGCGACGCGGCGGCGCTCCTCCTCGGAGATCACCTCGTCGCTGACGTGGTCGGTGTCGCGCTCCAGAGTCGCCGTCCCGTAGCGGACGTTGCGCAGTGCGGCGGCCTGTTCGGAGCGCACCCGGTCGACCGCGCGGCGGTGTGCCAGGGTCAGCAGCCAGGCCAGCGCGCTGCCGGAGGCGGGGTCATAACCCTCCGCGGTCCGCCACACCTGCAGGTAGACCTCCTGGGTGGTTTCCTCGCTGTAGCCGCGGTCGCGCAGCACCCGGGCGATCATCCCGAACACGCGCGAGCGGGTGGCGTCGTAGAACGCGGCGAAGGCCTCGGCGTCGTGCTGTGCCACCCGGCGCAGCAGCACGTCGAGATCGGTGTTGGTCACCGGCTTTGGCCCCTCATCCTCGGTACCGCGTAAGCGAAGGGTAGCCGGGCGGTCAAGCAGTTGGGTCACGACGGGACCCACGACCGCCTCGTGGGAGCCCAGGCAACGGATGCGGGCCGGGAGTGCTTGGGGATCGGCACGCCGGGCGCACCGCGCAGCCTCAGCATCCGGGCCTGCAGGCGCGCACTGAGCGCGGCCACGTGCGGCGCGAAGGGAACGGCGATCTGCAGCGCCAGAATTCGGGCCGGACTCACCGGCCGGCGGCGGCCGCGCCAGGTGGTCACCATCGCCGCCCGACCGTCGCGATGCAGCGACACCTTCAACTCGAGCCGCTCGGTGGGCCGGGGCACGTCGACGAGGAAGTATCCCCGGTCGGGGCCGAGCACGGCGGTCGGCCCGTTTTCCTCCGGCGGCAAGAGGTAGGCGCTGCTCTCACCGCCGACGCCGTGCGCCTCAACGATCACGCAGCGCAGCGCGCCGGACGCGTCGTGACACCAGAACACGCTGAGCGGACTGAACGAGCGGCCCAGCACCCGCGGCATCAGCAAAGCGGTGACCCGCCCGCCGGGCAGGGCCATCCCGTGCGCGGCCAGGAACGTGTCGACCCGTTGGCGCAGCGTCTGGCCGGGGACGTCGCCGAAGTGGTCGGTCGCCTCGAACCGGGCGAACGGGGCCAGCCACCGCGGCAGCCGCGGCAGCCGGTCGATGTCGACGTACCACAGGTAGCTGCGGTGCTCGGCGTGCTGGAGGGCCGGCGTCCGGTGCAGCCGGGTGAACCGGAACGGGTAGATCGACGCGCCGTCGGGGAGAGTCACCGTCATATCCGGCATTCGGAGCCCACCGGCCCCCGGATCGGTTGGCCGGTGTGTGACGGCAGTCACCTGGCAAACTCGTCGACCGGGCCCGGATCAGGTGACGGTCAGAAAGATCAGTGCCGCGTTGAGCAGGGTGATCAGCGCGGTCACCGCCCATCCCAGCAGCGACGTCGACGTCCGGTTGACGTCGGCGCCCATCACCGAGCGGTCCGCGGTCAGCCGCACCAGCGGCACCAGGGCGAACGGAATCCCGAAGGACAGCACCACCTGCGAGAGCAGTAGCGCGAGGGTCGGCTCCACCCCGCTGGCCAGCAGCGCCAGCGCCGGAACCAGGGTGACCAGACGGCGCACCAGCAGCGGGTAGTACCGGCGCAGCAGGCCCTGCATGATCATCGCGCCGGCGTAGGCGCCCACCGCGGTGGAGGCCAGCCCGGAGGCGAGCAGTCCGACGGCGAAGAACAGCGCGACCGCGGGACCCAGCGTGTCGGCGACGGCGGCGTGGGCGCCCTCGATGGTGTCGGTGCCCTCCCGACCGCGCAGATTGGTGGCCGCCACCAGCAGCAGGGCCAGGTTCACCGTTCCGGCGACGAGCATCGCGATGCCCACGTCCCAGCGGGTGGCCCGCAGCAGCTGCGCCCGCCGCGCTCCCGGTTCGGGGTGTCCGTGACGGTCGCGCGCCAGGCCGGAATGCAGGTACACCGCATGCGGCATCACCGTCGCGCCCAGCATGGCGGTGGCCAGCAGCACACTCTGTGCTCCGTCGAAGCGGGGAACCAGGCCGGCGGCCACCGCCGCGGCCGGCGGCGGGTTGACCACCAGGGAGGCCAGGAAGCCGACGGCGATGATCAGCAGCAGCCCGGTGATGACCCGTTCGAAGACCCGCTGCCCGCGCCGGTCGCCGAGCATCAGCAGCAGCAGCGACACCACGCCGGTGATCAGTCCGCCCAGCACCAGCGGCAGATCGAACAGCAGGCGCAAGGCGATGGCGCCGCCGATGATCTCGGCCACGTCGGTCGCGATGGCCACCAACTCGGCTTGCATCCAGTAGGCGATCCGGGTGGATCGGCGGGTCCGGTCGCGGACCGCCTCGGGCAGGGTGCTCCCGGTGACCAGACCGAGCTTGGCGGACAGGTACTGCACGAGTGCCGCCATCAGGTTGGCCACCACGATCACCCACACCAGCAGGAACCCGAACTGCGATCCGGCGCTGACGTTGGCGGCGATGTTGCCCGGATCCACGTAGGCGATCGCCGCGACGAAGGCGGGGCCGAGCAGCGACCAGTGCGGCCTCAAAAGCCGATCCAGAAACCACCGCCGCCGAGCAGGAAACCCGGTACGCCGTACCCCCAGCCCGGATAGGGGTTGGTCAGGGCCGGGTCAGGGGAGGTGACGATCTGGGTGTGCCCGGTGGTTTCGCACATCCGGGTGTGCGGCCCGATGTCGGTGCATTCCGGCGCGGCCGACGCCGGCGCGGCGAGTAGCAGCGCAGCGGGCAGAAGGGCGAGGGCGGACACCCTGACCATGACGCGTCCTTACGGTGCTCAGCGGGCCTCGAGCGGTGGCCCTAGCGCGCAGCGTACAACCCCTTGCCGCTGACCAGCGGCAGGTCCAGGGTGGTGCGGATGCCCGCCGGTGCGGCGACGACGGCGGGTATCGCGTTGACGATCCGCATCGCGGTGGCCAGCACGCCGGCGTGGTTGTGGTCGCCGTGCGGACTGCTCAGGCACAGATCCATCGCATAAGACGGTTCTCCGGTGACCTCGATGCGGTAGTTGCCGCCGGACTGCACGGGTTGCGGCCAGTTCGGGCACAGGTCTTCGCGCAACCGGGTGACGTGCTCGAGCACCACCGCCGGTGCGCCGTCGACGAGACCGATCACCTCGAAGCGCAGCGCGGCCGCGGACCCCTTGGGGATGTGACCGGAGGCGATGTCGAACGCCTCCGGTGCGGGTTCGCGCACGTAGGTCTCCTCGATGCCGTCGAGTTCCACGCCCAGGCCGGCGGCCATCTGGCGCACCACCGATCCCCACCCGATGCTCAGTACACCGGGCTGCAGCAGCATCGGGATCTCATCCATCGGTTTGCCGAAGCCCATTACGTCGAACATCACCGTCGCGCTGTCATAGGTGGCGTAGTCGAGGATCTCCACACAGCGCAGCTGCTCGACGCTCTGGCAGGTGCCCGCCAGCGCCAGCGGCAGCAGGTCGTTGGCGAAGCCCGGGTCGATGCCGTTGACGAAGAGGCTCGAATTACCCTCCCGCGCAGCGTCTTCCAGCGGCGTGATCATCTCGTCGGGGATGACCTTCCACGGCCACTGCAGAAAGACCGGTCCGCTGCCGACCACGTTGATTCCGGCGGCCAGGATCTTGCGGTAGTCCGCCAGGGCCTCCATCAGCCGGTTGTCGGCCATCGCGTTGTAGACCGCGCAGTCCGGTCCGGTGGCGAGCACCTCGTCGAGGTCGGTGGTGGCCGTGATCCCCGTCGGGGTGTCCAGGCCGACCAACTCGGCGGCGTCGCGTCCGGCCTTGGACTCCGAGGACACCCACACTGCGGTGAGGTCGTAGTCGGGGTTGGTGATCAGCGCCCGCAGCGCGTGCGCGCCGACGTTGCCGGTGCCGATCTGTGCGACTCGGATCGTCATGGGGACTCCTTACAGGTCGGGTATCGGCAGATCCAGGTTGGGGATGGTCAGCCCGCCGTCGACTTCGATCATCTTGCCGGTGAGATACCCCCCGGCGGGGGAGGCGAGGTAGACCGCGGCGGCGGCGATGTCGACCGGTACGCCGAGGCGGCGCAGCGGGGTGGCCTTCTCCATCGGCTCGCGCAGCGCGTCGTTGGACACCACGATGTCCAGCGCGGAGGTCATGATCGAGCCGGGTGCGATGGCGTTGACCCGGATGCGCGGGCACAGATCCAGGGCGGTGAGCCGGGTGTAGTGCGCCAGCGCGGCCTTGGCGGTGCTGTAGGCGGCGAAGCCGCGGCCGGCCAGCCGGCCCATCGTCGAGCTGATGTTGATGATGTTGCCGCCGCCGGAGTGCTCGAGCATCAGCGGAACCGCGGCGACGGTCAGCGCGTGCGCGGTGAGCACGTTGAAGGTGAATGCGTCGCGCATCTCCTTGACCGTGGTGGTCAGCAGCGTGTTGGGCATGCTGCCGCCGACGTTGTTGACCACGACGTCGAGCCGGCCGAACGCCTCGACGCACTGGGCGGCCAGCTCGGCGGTCGCCTCGGGGCGGGCCAGATCGGCGACGACGACGTGCGCGCGCCGCCCGGTCGCCTCGATCTGTGCGGCGACCGACTCCAGCTCCGACTGGGTCCGCGAGGAGATCAGGACGTCGGCGCCGACCTCGGCGAAGGCCAGGGCGATGGCCGCGCCGAGCCCGCGGCCGGCCCCGGTGACCACGGCGGCCTGCCCGTCGAGCCGGAATTGATCGAGGATCACGCGGCTAGTTGTAACACGTTCTAGTTCTTGGCGGGGGCCTTCCGGGCCCGGGCCTTCTTGGCGGGCGCCTTGGCGGGCGTCTTGGCGGACTCCTTGGCGGCGGACTGCTCCCGGCGCCGGCGCACGCTGGCTTCGAGCTTGGCCAGCAGGTCGGACACGTCGTCGGTGTCGTCGAGGGCGGCGGGCTTCTCCGGTGTGCTGAATCCCTGCCCGCCGGCCAGCTTGGCCTCGATGAGTTCCCGCAGATGCTCGGTGTAGGTGTCGGTGTACTGCTCGGGGTGAAAGTCCCCGGCCATCGACTCGACCACCTGCCCGGCCATCGTCAACTCGGCCGCCTTCACCTCGACCTGGCCGTCCAGCGCCGGGAAGTCGGGATCGCGGATCTCACCGGGCCACAGCAGCGTGTGCACCACCATCACGTCGCGCTTGCCGAAGTCCTTCACCCGCAGCGCGGCCAGCCGGGTCTTGTTGCGCAACGCGAAGTAGACGATCGCCACCCGATCGGTGTCGGCGAGTGCCCGGGCAAGCAGCACATAGGATTTCGGCGACTTGCCGTCGGGTTCCAGAAAGTAGCTGCGGTCATAGAGCAGCGGGTCGATCTCGGCCGCCGGGACGAACTCGAGGACCTCGATCTCATGGCTGCGTTCCTCGGGCAGGGTGGCGAGGTCCTCGTCGGTGATCACCACCAGCCGGCCATCCTCGGCGGTGTAGGCCTTGGCGATGTCGGAGTAGTCGATGACTTCGCCGCACTCCTCACACACCCGCTGGTAGCGGATGCGGCCGTGGTCGGCGGCGTGCACCTGGTGGAACTTCAGGTCGTGGTCCTCGGTGGCGCTGTAGACCTTCACCGGAACATTGACCAGCCCGAAGGCGATCGAGCCCTTCCAGATGGCGCGCATGCCGGCGGCTGGTCAGATCGCCGGAGCGGACCCGGGCGTCAGGCCCAGGGGCGTGCCCGGGTTGGCCCCGGGGGCGTCGTCGGCGAAGGGCACGGTCGGATCGGGCAGGCACTCCCCGGCGGTCGGTATCTGCCCGGCCGTGCAGTAGGGCTCGAGGTCCTGAGGATCGGCGGCGGCCCGCGGGAGGACCGGGCCGACGACCAGCGTCCCGGTCAGCGCGGCGGCGGTGAGTCCGACGAGCAGTCCTCGCATTGGATCAGGCTAGCAGCGGGTAATACGTTGGGGTCGTGACCGAGGTGTGGCCTCCCGGCGAGACGACCGGTCCCCGGGTCCGGCTGACCAACGCCGGCAAGGTGCTCTATCCCGCCACCGGCACCACCAAAGCGGAGGTGTTCGCCTACTACACCGGCATAGCCGCGGTGATGCTGCCGCACCTCGCCGGTCGCCCGGTGACCCGGCTGCGCTGGCCCGACGGCGTCGGTGCGGCGTCGTTCTTCGAGAAGGCGCTCGCCCCCTCGGCGCCGGCCTGGCTGCGTCGCGCGACCGTGGTGCACCGCTCCGGTGACACGGTGTACCCGATCATCGACAGCGTGACCGGGCTGGCCTGGATCGCCCAGCAGGCCGCTCTGGAAGTGCATGTGCCGCAATGGCGTTTCACCGCAGCGGGCACCCCCGGTCCGGCCAACCGGCTGGTGTTCGACCTCGATCCCGGCCCCGGGGTGAGCATGGTGCAGCTGTGCGAGGTGGCCTTCGCGGTGCGGGAGCTGCTCGACGACATCGGGTTGCCGCTCTTCCCGCTGACCAGTGGGAGCAAGGGCCTGCACCTCTACGCGCCGCTGAGCGACGTCTCCAGCGACAGCGCGGTCGTGCTCGCCCGCCGGGTCGCCGAACAACTCGCACAGAGCATGCCGACGCTGGTGACCGCCGCCATGGCCAAGAAACTGCGGGCGGGCCGGGTGTTCGTGGACTGGAGTCAGAACAACGCGGCGAAGACCACCGTCGCGCCGTATTCGCTGCGCGGTCGCGAGGCGCCGACCGTCGCCGCGCCGCGCACCTGGGAGGAACTCGCCGACCCCGACATCGCGCAGTTGCGCTTCGACGAGGTGCTCGCCCGGGTGGCGCAGCACGGGGATCTGCTAAGCGAACTCGACGCCGACCGGCTGAGCACCTACCGCCGCAAGCGCAACCCCGCCCGAACCCCCGAACCGGTTCCGCCGGCCGCACACCCGACCGGCCCGGGCCGGCGCTTCGTCATCCAGGAGCACCACGCGCGCCGGCTGCACTACGACTTCCGCCTCGAACACGACGGTGTGCTGGTCTCCTGGGCGGTACCCAAGAATCTGCCCGAGACGACGACCGTCAACCGGCTGGCGGTGCGCACCGAGGACCACCCGGTGGAGTACGCCACCTTCGAGGGCACCATTCCGCGCGGCGAGTATGGCGCCGGGACGGTCAGCATCTGGGATTCCGGCACCTACCGGGCGGAGAAGTTCGACCTGGCCGGCGGGGAGGTGATCGCCGACCTCAGCGGGCAGCGGATCTCCGGGCGCTACGCGCTGATTCACACCGACGGCGACCACTGGCTGGCGCACCTGATGAAGGAGCAGTCGCTGCCCGAACTGCGCGCCCTCGCGCCGATGCTGGCGACCCTGCGTCCGGTGCGCGACCTTCGCGCCGGGCAGTACGCCTTCGAGGGGAAGTACGACGGCTACCGGATGCTCGTCGAGGCCTACCAGGGCCGGCTGCGGCTGCAGTCGCGCAACGGCCGCGACGTCACCGCGGAGTTCCCGCAGCTGCAGTCGCTGGCCCAGACGCTCGCCGATCACCACGTGATCCTCGACGGGGAGGTGGTGGCCCTCGATGCCCACGGCGTGCCCAGCTTCGGGGAGATCCAGAACCGCGCGGCGGGTTCGCGCATCCAGTTCTGGGCGTTCGACATCCTCTATCTCGACGGCCGGTCGCTGCTGCGAGTGAAGTACCGCGACCGGCGCCGGCTGCTGGAAACCCTCTCGGCGGGAACAGGACTGCTCGTCCCCGCGCTGCTCGACGGGGACGGCGCGCAGGCGCTGGCTGATTCCCGCCGACGGCGCTGGGAGGGTGTGGTCGCCAAGAAGTGGGAGTCGACCTACCAGCCGGGCCGGCGGTCGGCGGCGTGGATCAAGGACAAGAACTGGAACACCCAGGAGGCGGTGATCGGGGGCTGGCGGGCCGGCGAGGGCGGGCGTTCCGGGGCGATCGGCTCGCTGCTGCTCGGAATCCCGGACGGAGCGGCGCTGCGGTTCATCGGCCGGGTCGGCACGGGTTTCAGCGACAGGGAACTCGCCCGTCTCACCGCGGTGCTCGCCCCGCTGCGCACCGAGGTGTCACCGTTCGACCCGCCGCTGTCACGCCAGGAGGCCCGCGGCGTCACCTACGTGCGGCCCGAACTCGTCGGGGAGGTGCGTTACGGCGAGCTGACCTCGGAGGGACGGCTGCGCCACCCGAGTTGGCGCGGCCTGCGCACGGACAAGACGCCGGCCGAGGTGGTGCTCAGCGATCGCCCAGCAGCCGTTCGGGGTGGTGGTAGGTGTTGACACCGCCGATCAGGGGCAGCTGTGGCGGAGGTAACCACTCGGTGAGTCCGTCGCGCAGCTTCCGGGTCTGCCAGCCGTCGCGGGTGACCAGTCGGTTGTGGGGGCCGCAGCCCAGGACGAGGTCGTCGACGTCGGTGTTTCCGCCGTCGGCCCAATCCCGGGCGGCGTGGTGGACCTGGCAGCCGTAACCGGGCACCGTGCAACCGGGGAAGGTGCACCCGCGGTCGCGCTCATGCAGCACGATGCGCTGATCGGCTGAGGCGATGCGCTTGGTCCGCCCCAGCCACAGGGTGCGTCCGGAGATCCCGTCGAAGATCCGCAGATAGTGGTAGGCGTGGGTGGCCATCCGGATCAGATCGGGCATGGGCAGCAGGGCGGTGCCGCCGGTGTGGGCTATCCCGGCCTTGGCCTGCAGATCCTGGATGCTCGCCGAAACGATCACGGTGACCGGCAGGCCGTTGTGCCGGCCGAGTTTCGGGTTGCCGAGTTGGCTGCGCAGCAGTACCGAGAGGGCATCGTGCTGGCGTTGGGCGACGCTGCGGGTGTCCGCGTCGGCCTGGGCCTGGCTGGGCTCGCCCTCGAGGAGGGGCGTCTGATCGGCCGGGTTGGCCATGCCGGGGGCGGCGAACTTGGCCATCCAGGCCTCCAGCTCGGCGCGCAGTGCGGGCGTGGCCCACAGGATGGCGCGGCTCATCCCGTTCGGTTGTTGGCGCTCGAATCGCAGTCCGCGGCGCGCCGCCCGGTCGGCGTCGCTGAAGGTCCCGTCGGGGTTGAGGATCAGCGCGAGTTTCTGGGCGAGCACGGCGAGTTGGTCGGGGCGCAGGTCGCGGGCATGGCCGGCCAGGACCCCTTCGGCCCATTCCCGCTCGGCGGGGGTGACCGCGCAGGGCAGTTCGGCCAGGAAACGCTGAATGACTCGAACGTGTTCGGCATCCAGGTCGCCGGCTCGCCAGCGTGCGGCGGTCGCGGGCTGCCGCGGCGGCAACGGCTCGCCGGCCAGGCTGGTGCGGGGGGCCAGCGGCTCGGCCATCGTCGCCCGGCGGCGGGCCTCGGCGGGGGTGATGCGCAGCCAGTCGGCGAGCACTCTGTGCGGGGCCCCGCCCAGCTCGCTGACCTCGCGGCGGCTGACCTGCACAGCGATATCGCCGCCGAGCACCCTCTGGCGCCGGGCCAGGGTCTCGCAGTGCCCGGCCAGCCGGATCAGGTCGGCGGCGTCGAGGCCGGCCAGATCCACCTTCGCCAGCACCTCCAGTGCCGCGCTGATATCGGATAGCGCCGCCGACACCGTACTCGAAAACATGTTCGAATGATATCGCCGCGGACCGACACGATCACCCGCCCGACCAGCAGTTGGGGATAGAACCGGCGCTGTGGATAACTTAACCGGGCGGCGCGGGTCCCCGCAGGATCGGCCGCAGCGCCTCCAGCACGGCGGGGTCCTCGATCGTCGAGGGCATCGGCTCGTCGCGGCCGTGGGCGATGCCGCGCATGGTCTTGCGCAGGATCTTGCCGGAGCGGGTCTTGGGCAGCGCCGGGACGACGTCGACCCGGCTGAAGCAGGCGACCGGGCCGATGTGCTCCCGGACCGAGGCGACCAACTGCTCGGCCAGGCCGTCGGACGCGGCGCCGGCCTTGAGCACCACCAGCCCGCGCGGAACCTGGCCCTTGATCTCGTCGGCGACCCCGATCACCGCGCACTCCGCGACGGCCGGGTGGGCGGCCAGCACCGCCTCGATCGCCCCGGTGGACAACCGGTGCCCGGCGACGTTGATCACGTCGTCGATGCGCCCCATCACGAACAGATAGCCGTCCTCGTCGAGGTGGCCTCCGTCGCCGGTCAGGTAGTAGCCGGGATGCTCGGACAGGTAGGACGCCTCGAAGCGGGCGTCGTCACCCCACAGCGTCGGCAGGGTGCCCGGCGGCAGCGGCAGCCGGATGCAGATCGAACCGTCCTCCCGGGGGGCGCAGTTGCTGCCGTCCGGGTGCAGGATCTGCACGTCGTAGCCGGGCATCGGCACCGTCGGTGAGCCCGCCTTGAGCGGAAGGGCCTGCACACCAACCGGATTCGCGGCGATCGCCCAGCCCGTTTCGGTCTGCCACCAGTGGTCCACCACGGGGATGGCGAGCTTCTCCGAGGCCCATCCGAAGGTGTCGGGATCCAACCGCTCGCCGGCCTGGAACAGATACCGCAGTGACGACAGGTCGTAGCGCCCGATGTGGGTTCCGTCGGGGTCCTCCTTGCGGATCGCCCGCAGCGCGGTGGGCGCGGAGAACAGTACCTTGACCCGGTGCTCGGCGACGACCCGCCAGAACGCACCGGGGTCGGGCGTGCCGACCGGCTTTCCCTCGTAGAGCACGGTGGTGGCTCCGGCCAGCAGCGGGCCGTAGACGATGTAGGAGTGCCCGACCACCCAGCCCACGTCGGAGGCCGCCCAGAACACGTCGCCCGGGTTGATGTCGTAGACGTTGCGCATGCTCCACAGCAGGGCGACCGCATGCCCGCCGTTGTCGCGCACGATTCCCTTGGGCTTGCCGGTGGTGCCTGAGGTGTAGAGCACATACAGCGGATCGGTCGCGGCCACCGGGACCGGGTCGGCCGGCCTGGCGGCGGACATCAGCTCCGAGAAGTCGTGGTCGCGTCCCGGGGTCAGCTCGCAGCGGTGGCGATCGCGCTGCACGATCACGCAGGCGTCGGGCCGATGGGCGGCAAGTTCCAGCGCGTGGTCGAGCATCGGCTTGTACTCCACCACCCGGGCCGGCTCGATGCCGCAGGACGCCGACACGATCACCGTCGGGCGCGCGTCGTCGATGCGGGCGGCCAGTTCGTGCGCGGCGAACCCGCCGAACACCACCGAGTGCACCGCGCCCAGGCGGGCGCAGGCCAGCATCGCGATCACCGCCTCCGGGATCATCGGCAGGTAGAGCACCACGCGGTCGCCCACGCCGACGCCCAGCTCGCGCAGCACCCCGGCGAAAAGCGCTGTCCGGGAGAGCAGTTCGCGATAGGTGAAGCTCTGCATGGTGCCGGTGAGCGGGGAGTCGTAGATCAGCGCGGGCTGGTCGGCGCGCTCGGGGATGTGCCGGTCCAGCGCGTTGGCGCAGGTGTTGAGTTCGGCGTCGGGGAACCAGCGGTAGAACGGCGGCCGGTCGTCGTCGAGGATGCGCCGGGGTGACCGAGTCCAGTCCACCGCGTTCGCCGCCTCCGACCAGAACCCCGCGGGGTCCGCCAGGCTGGCCCGGAACACGTCGCGGTAGCTCACCGGTGCGCCTCCTCGGCGGGCTAGTTCAGCTTGGCGATGACGTTCTCGGCGAACATCTCCAGGTTTCGGATCTTGGAGTCCAGCTTCTCGGTGTCCGGGCCGTTGATGTAGGGGATCCGGAAGCCGACGATGACGTCGGTGACTCCCTTGTCCTCCAGCCGCTTGATGCCGTCGGGGGTGTAGGCGTCCAGGGAGATCACGTGGATCTGGAAGTCCTTGTCCGCGGTGCCCTCCTCCTCGCGGTAGCGCTGCAGGGTGGTCAGCAGCTCGTCGAGGTCCTCGTTGCCGCCGCCGTGCATCCACCCGTCGTTGCGCGCCGCCCGGCGCAGCGCGGCGTCGGCGTGGCCGCCGATGAGGATCGGGATCGGCTTCGTCGGCGCCGGAGTCATCTTGGTCTTGGGGATGTCGTAGAACTCCCCGTGGAACTCGAAGTAGTCCCCGGATGTCAGGCCGCGGATGATCTCGATGCACTCGTCCATCCGCTTGCCGCGCCGGGCGAACGGCACACCCATCAGCTCGTAGTCCTCCGGCCACGGGCTGGTGCCCACGCCGAGCCCCACCCGGTTGCCGATCAGCGCGGCCAGTGAGCCGGCCTGCTTGGCGACCAGCGCCGGCGGGCGGATCGGCAGCTTCAGGACGAAGAAGTTGAAGTGCAGCCGTTCGGTGACCGCGCCGAGGGCGGCGGTGATCACGAGGGTCTCGATGAAGGCCTTGCCGTCGAGGAATTCGCGGTTGCCGTCAGCGGTGTAGGGGTATTTGGAGTCCGACTCGAACGGGTAGGCGACGCTGTCGGGGATCGTCATCGCGTGATACCCGGCGGCCTCGGCGGCCTTCGCGAGCGGGATGTAGAAACTGGGGTCGGTCATCGCCTCGGCGTAAGTGAATCGCACACGGCGATCCTAGACCGCCAGGGGTTTAGCCGCCCTCGCCGCCTTCGCCGCCGCCCGCGGCCGCCGGTTCGAGCGCATCGCTCCAGACCGACTCCGCGCCGGAGTGGCCGATGCGGTACACCTGGGCCGAGGTCGCCACGCCCGCCCCGATCACCAGGACCGCGGCGATCAGGGAGAGCGCCGTCGAGTTGTTTCCGCGGTTGGCGCGGTGCTGGACGAACGCCAGAAGAACGGTGACCGCGAAGAGTGCGAGGGAAAAGTAGATCATCGTCTCGCCCAGATGCTCGTGCTTCTCCACCAGTTCGGTGTCCTCGACCCGGTTGTAGAGCCATTCGCCGGCCTCGGCGGTGATCGGGGTGAGCACCAGGGTGACACCGGCCAGCGCCAGGGTCAGCCACACCAACCGCCGACGGGCCGCCGGCCAGACCGCACACAGAATCGCCAGGATCGCGGTCAGCGGAGCCAGCACCACGATGAAGTGAACCAGCAGGGGGTGGGCGGGCAGTCCGTTGATCATCGACATTGGGCCGATGCTACTAGGGTCAAGAGGCTCTGCCGCGGTTCACCACGCACTGCCACACTGACATCGTGGCCAACGCGCGCTGGGTGTTGCTGGGCGCGACGCTCACCGCGCTGATCGCCGGAGGCGTCGCGTGGCTCACCGGTTCCCCCCGCGTCGCCGAGGGCTGCTGGGTGGCCGGCACCCTCGCCGCGGTGCTGCCCGCCGCCTGGTGGGTGATCGCGGGTCTGCGGGCCGGCAGGTTCGGCGTCGACGTGCTGGCCGTGCTGTCGCTGCTGGGTGCGCTGGCCGTCGGGGAATACCTCGCCGGCGCGCTGATCGCGGTGATGCTGGCGACCGGCCAGGCCCTCGACGCGGCCGCCGAGCGCCGCGCGACCAAGGATCTGCGGGCGCTGCTGGACCGGGTGCCCCGCACCGCGCGCCGCCGGCGCGGCGACGACATCGAGGTCGTCGAACTCGACGCGATCGCGGTGGACGACGTGGTCCTGGTCGGCCCCGGCGAGGTGCTGCCGGTGGACGGCAGTGTGTCCTCGGAGTACGCCCTCATCGACGACTCCGCGCTGACCGGCGAGCCGCTGCAGGTGCGCTACGAGCACGGCGAATCGGTGCGCAGCGGCAGCGTCAACGCCGGCGGCGGCTTCGAGTTGCGCGCGTCGGCCACCGCCGAGGACAGCACGTACGCGGGCATCGTGCGGCTGGCCAAACAGGCCGCCGCCGAGTCCGCGCCGATCGTGCGCCTGGCCGACCGGGTGGCGGCCTGGTTCGTGCCCCTTGCGCTGGCGGTCGCCGCCCTGGCCTGGCTGCTCAGCGGGTCTGCCGCCCGCGCGGTCGCGGTGCTGGTGGTGGCGACCCCGTGCCCGCTGCTGCTGGCCGCGCCGGTGGCCATCGTCTCCGGGCTTTCGCGCACCTCGCGGATCGGTGTGCTGGTGCGCGGCGGTGGTCCGCTGGAAACACTGGGCCGCGCAACGACTCTGGTACTCGACAAGACCGGGACCCTGACCTCCGGTCGGCCCCGCGGCACCGACATCGTCGTCGCCCCCGGGTGGAGCATCGACGAGGTGCTCGGGCTGGCGGCGTCCGCCGACCAACTCTCACCGCACGTGCTGGCGGCGGCGATCGTCGACGAGGCGCGCCAGCGCGGGCTGCCGCTGAGTGTGCCGACCGAAGTCGACGAGGAGGCCGGCACCGGGGTGTCGGCGTTGGTCGGGGACCGGCGCGTGCATGTCGGCAATCTCGGACTCGACGGCGAACTCTCGGACTGGGCGGCGTCGGTGCTGTCCCGCGCCGCGCTCGACGGCGCGGTCATCGCCTGGGTGCGAGTGGATGGAGAGCTGGTGGGGGCGATCCTGCTGGCCGACCCGCTGCGCCCCGACGCCCCGCGCACCCTGCGCCGGTTGCGCGCGGCGAATATGACCCGGCTGGTGATGCTGACCGGGGACCGCCCGGCGCCGGCCGAGCAGATCGGCACGGTGCTCGGCCTCGACGAGGTGGCCGCCCAGCAGAGTCCGGCCGACAAGGTCGCGCGGGTGCGCATCGAGAGCGAGCGGGCGGTCACCGCGATGGTCGGAGACGGTGTCAACGACGCGCCGGCGCTGGCCGCCGCCGACGTCGGTATCGCGATGGGGGCCCGGGGATCGACGGCAAGCTCGGAGGCCGCCGACATCGTGCTGACCGCCGACCGGCTCGACCGGCTCGCCGACGCCAAGCTGATCGCCCGCCGGTCGCGGCGCATCGCGGTGCAGAGCGCGGTGATCGGAATGGGTCTTTCGTTGGTGGCCATGGGTTTTGCCGCGGTCGGGCTGCTGCCGCCGGCGGTGGGTGCCTTGCTGCAGGAGGGCATCGACCTGGCGGTGATCCTCAACGCGCTGCGCGCGCTGCGCACCGACCACGCCGCCATGCCGACGCTGGGACCCGATGCCGAGCGATTGGTGCGCCGCTTCGCCGAGGAGCACGACCAGATGCGCGACGACCTGTCGATCCTGCGTGACGCCGCCCAGCAGATCGCCGCGGGCAGCCGTGCTGAGGCGCTGCCCACCGTGCAGGCCGCCGACAGCTTCCTGCGGGACACGCTGCTGCCGCACGAGGACGCCGAGGACTCCGTGCTCTACCCGGCGCTGGCCGGCCCGCTGGGCAGCCCCGAAGCCACCGCCACCATGAGCCGCATGCACGCCGAGATCCACCGGCTGGCGACACGTCTGCACAGCCACCGGGAGATCGCGGAGGCCGCCGGCACGGTGACGGGCGAACAGTCCGACGACCTGCTGGCCTGTCTGTACGGTCTGTACGCGCTGCTGTGCCTGCACTTCGTGCAGGAGGAGGAGAACTTCTTCGTGCTCGCCTCGGGGCTCGGCGAACCACCGGGCGCCGGGTGAACTGGCTGACCCGCAACGTGCGGGTGCTCTCGGCGGTGTCCTTCCTGCAGGACACCGCCAGCGAATTGCTCTACCCGCTACTGCCGATCTACCTGACCACGGTGCTGGGCGCACCACCGGCGGTGGTCGGCGCGATCGAGGGCGCCGCCGAGGGGGCGGCCTCGGTGACCAAGGTGGCCGTCGGTCCCCTCGGCGACCGCTTCGCCAAGCGGCCGCTGATCGCCACCGGCTACGGGATGGCCGCGCTGGGCAAGGTGATCGTCGCCGCCGCCGGCGCCTGGCCCGGTGTGCTCGCCGGGCGAGTGGTCGACCGGCTCGGCAAGGGTCTGCGCGGCGGACCGCGCGACGCACTGCTGGTGGAGGGAGTCGAACCCGGTTCGCGCGGAAAGGTTTTCGGGTTCCACCGCGCGATGGACACCCTCGGTGCGGTGGTCGGGCCGCTGCTGGGCCTGCTGGGCTATCAGCTGCTCGACCAGCAGATCGCACCGCTGCTGTATGTCGCGATCATCCCGGCGGTGATCTCGGTGTTGCTGATCGCGCTGGTGCGCTCGCCCAAGAAAGACGGGCCCCGACCGGCGCGCACGCCCTTCCTGGCCGGGGTCGCCGAGCTGCCGCGCCGGTTCTGGCGGGTCACCGCCGTCGTCGTCGGTTTCGGGCTGGTGAACTTCCCCGACGCGCTGTTGCTGTTGCGGCTCAACGAGATCGGCTTCGGGGTCGTCGAGGTGATCCTGGCCTACGTCACCTACAACCTGGTGTACGCGCTGGGCAGCTTCCCGGCCGGCATCCTCGCCGACCGGCTGCCGCGCCCCACGGTGTTCGGCATCGGCCTGGTGTTCTTCGCCGTGGGTTACATCGGGTTGGGTCTGACCACCGACCCGGTGGCGGCGTGGGTGCTCATCGGCGTCTACGGAGTGTTCACCGCCTGCACCGACGGTGTCGGCAAGGCGTGGGTGTCCGCACTGGTCGGCGCGGACCGCCAGTCCACCGCGCAGGGTGTCTTCCAGGGCGGCAGCGGCCTGGCGATCCTGGTCGCCGGGATATGGGCCGGGTTGCTCTGGGGTGCTGACGGACGGCTGCCGCTGCTGATCTCGGGGGTGGTCGGCGGCTGCTTCGCGGTGGTGCTGCTCGGCCGGTGGGTGCTGCTGCGCGCTCGTTAGGCTCCGGGCATGCGGATGATCCACGTCATCGGGATCGGGGTCGGCGACCCGGACTTCGTGACGGTCCAGGCGGTCGCCGCGCTCAACGAGACCCAGGTGTTCTTCGCGGTGGACAAGGGCGAGGCCACAAGCGATCTCGTCGCGTTGCGCCGCGAGGTCTGCCGCCGCTTCATCACCGATCCGGGATACCGGTTCGTCGAGCTGCCCGACCCGGTGCGCGCCGACGACGGCGACTACCGTGCCGCGGTCGCCGACTGGCACGCCGCGCGCGCCCGGCTGTGGGCGGGCGCGATCGAGACGGAGTTGGAACCCGGCGGCGTCGGCGCGTTCCTGGCCTGGGGCGACCCTTCGCTCTACGACAGCACGCTGCGGATCCTCGACGAGGTCGCCCGGCACGTGGAACTGCGCTACGACGTCATCCCCGGGGTCACCGCCGTGCAGGCGCTGACCGCGCGGCACCGCATCCCGCTCAACGACGTCGGCGAGCCGGTGCTGATCACCACCGGCCGTCAGCTGCGCGCGAACGGCCTGTCCGGCTCGGCGGTGGTGATGCTCGACGGGGACTGCGCGTTCCTGGCCTGCCCGCCGGCGACCCGGATCTGGTGGGGCGCCTATCTGGGCACGCCGGAGGAGATCCTGGTCGCCGGAACCGTCGGTGAGGTGGGCGAGCGGATCGCGCAGTTGCGAACCTCCGCGCGCGCCACCCACGGCTGGATCATGGACACCTACCTGTTGCGGCCGTGACATGATCGAGGCATGGGGTTTCTGGCACGGGCCGCGGTCACCGGCCTGGCGCTGTGGGTGGTCACCCTGATCGTGCCGGGCATCTCCTTCGTGGGCGGTGACAGCGACCTGCAGCGGATCGGCATCATCCTGGTCGTCGCCGTGATCTTCGGTCTGGTCAACGCGGTCATCAAACCGATCGTGCAACTGCTGTCGATCCCGCTCTACATCCTCACGCTGGGGCTCTTCCACGTCGTCATCAACGCCCTGATGCTGTGGATCACCTCGTGGATCACCGAGCACACCACGCACTGGGGTCTGCAGATCGACACGTTCTGGTGGACCGCGATCTGGGCGGCGATCGTGCTCTCGCTCGTCGGCTGGGTGTTCTCGCTGCCGTTCCGCGGCGCCGAGCGCGCGCTGGGCTGACACCCGGCCGTGCCCGAACTCCCCGAGGTCGAGGCGCTCGCCGATCATCTGCGCCGGCACGCGGTGGGCCGCACGGTCGAACGCGTCGACGTGGCGTCGCTGTCGGCGCTGAAGACCGTCGACCCGCCGGTGTCGGCGCTGCACGGGCGCACCGTGACCGGCGCCCACCGCTGGGGGAAGTACCTGGGCGTGCAGTGCGACGATCTCCACCTCGTCACCCACCTGTCCCGGGCGGGCTGGTTGCGCTGGTCTGATCCGATGAGCGGGGCTGCGCCCAAGCCCGGCAGGGGACCGGTCGCGCTGCGGGTGCACCTCGGCGGTGCGGGGTTCGACCTCACCGAGGCGGGCACCCAGAAACGCCTGGCGGTCTGGCTGGTCGCCGACCCGGCTGCGGTGCCCGGCGTGGCGGCGCTGGGCCCCGACGCCCTGACCCTCACCGCGGACCTGCTCGCGGACGTGCTCGCGGCGCACACCGGGCGCATCAAGACGGTGATCACCGATCAGAAGGTGATCGCCGGCATCGGCAACGCCTACAGCGACGAGATCCTGCACGCCGCCCGGATCTCCCCGTTCGCCACCGCGTCCACGCTGACCGCGCCGCGGGTCTCAGCGCTGTACGAGGCGATCACCTCGGTGCTCTCCGACGCGGTCACGCGGTCGGTCGGCCAGGGTGCCGCGACGCTCAAGGGGGAGAAGCGCGCCGGGCTGTCGGTGCACGGCCGCACCGGCCTGCCGTGCCCGGTGTGCTCCGACACCGTGCGGGAGGTGTCGTTCGCGGACCGGTCCTTCCAGTACTGTCCGGGATGCCAGACCGGAGGCAAGGTCCTGGCGGATCGCAGGATGTCGAGGTTGCTCAAATGATCAGGCAGAAGATCCTCATCACCGGCGCGAGTTCCGGCCTCGGTGCCGGGATGGCGCGCGCGTTCGCGGCCAAGGGCCGCGACCTGGCGTTGTGCGCCCGCCGGACCGACCGGCTCGAGGAGCTCAAAGCCGAACTGACACAGCGCTATCCCGGCATCACCGTCGCCGTCGCGGCACTCGACGTCAACGACCATGAGCAGGTGCCGAAGGTCTTCGCTGCGCTGGCCGACGAACTCGGCGGCCTGGACCGGGTCATCGTCAACGCCGGTATCGGCAAGGGCGCGCCGCTGGGCAGCGGCAAGCTGTGGGCGAACAAGGCCACCCTGGAGACCAACCTGGTGGCGGCGCTGGTGCAGATCGAGACCGCGCTGGAGATCTTCACCGCGGCCGGTTCGGGTCACCTGGTGCTGATCTCCAGCGTGCTGGCCAACAAGGGCGTGCCCGGCACCAAGGCCGCCTACGCCGCGAGCAAGGCCGGGGTGTCCTCACTCGGGGAGTCGTTGCGCGCCCAGTACCCGTCCGGACCGATCAGGGTGACGGTGATCGAGCCCGGCTACATCCAGTCGGAGATGACCGCCAAGTCCGAGACCACCATGCTCATGGTCGACACCGAGACCGGTGTGGCCGAGATGGTGGAGGCCATCGAGAAGGAGCGGGGCCGGGCGATCGTGCCGCGGTGGCCGTGGGTGGCGCTGGTGGCGATGCTCAAGGCGCTACCCCCGAATTTGACGAAGCGGTTCGCCTGAGCGCCCCGATGGTCCACAATCGGCCGATGAAACTGATTCTGATCGCAGCGCTGGCGGCAGGAGTCCTCGCGACCGCCGCACCGGCTCTCGCCAACCCGCCCGACTGTGTCAGCCCGGACGGCTCCCCGTGCGTGGTCGTCGATGGTGACGGGGTGAGCGGCGAGATTCCCGGCGGGCCCTCCGGCAACGCCGGGCCCCAAGGCGCCAGCGGCTCGATTCCGGGCGGCCCCAGCGGCGGGGTCGGTCCGGGCGGGGCCTCCGGCTGCGTTCCCGGCGTCGGCTGCCTCGACATCCCCGCCTGAGCCCGCGGCTAGGCCGTCCGGCCGCGCTCGGTGCGGTAGCGGCGCACCAGCGCGTCGGTGGAGCTGTCGGACTGCGCCGGTGGTGAGGCGGCCTCGGTGATCACCGGCAGCAGCGCCTTGGCCTGTGTCTTGCCCAGTTCCACGCCCCACTGGTCGAAGGAGTCCACGCCCCAGATCACCCCCTCGGTGAACACCTGGTGCTCATAGAGCGCGATCAGCTGACCCAGCACCGACGGGGTCAGCCGGGTGGCCAGGATCGAGGTGGTGGGCTTGTTTCCCGGCATCACCTTGTGCGGCACCACCTCCGCGGGGGTGCCCTCGGCCGAGATCTCCTGCGCGGTCTTGCCGAACGCGAGCACCTGGGTCTGGGCGAAGAAGTTGCTCATCAGCAGGTCGTGCATGGACCCGGTGCCGTCAGCGGTCGGCAGGTCGTCGACCGGCTGGGAGAACCCGATGAAGTCGGCCGGCACCAGCCGGGTGCCCTGATGCAGCAGTTGGTAGAACGCGTGCTGGCCGTTGGTGCCCGGCTCGCCCCAGAAGATCTCGCCGGTCGCGGCGCTCACCGGGGTGCCGTCGGCACGCACCGACTTGCCGTTGGACTCCATGGTCAGCTGCTGCAAATAGGCCGCGAAGCGGGCCATGTCGTTGGAGTAGGGCAGCACCGCGCGGGTCTCGGCGCCGAAGAAGTCGGAATACCACAGCCCGATCAGCCCGAGCAGCACCGGCGCGTTGGACTCCAGCGGCGCGGTGGCGAAGTGGCGGTCGACGACGTGAAATCCGGACAGGAAGTCGCCGAAGGCCTCTCGGCCGATCACCGCCATCAGCGACAGCCCGATCGCCGAATCCACCGAATAGCGGCCGCCCACCCAGTCCCAGAAGCCGAACATGTTGGCACTGTCGATGCCGAACTCCTCGACGAGCTTCTTGTTCGTCGACACCGCCACGAAGTGCTTGGCGACGGCGTCGGCGCCGAGCGCGTCGACCAGCCAGCGCCGCGCCGCCGTCGCGTTGGTCAGCGTCTCCAGGGTGGTGAACGTCTTGGAGGCCACGACGAACAGCGTGGTGGCCGGGTCGAGTCCGTCGAGCGTGGCGACCAGGTCGGCGGGGTCGACGTTGGAGACGAAGCGCGCCGAGATCCCGGCGTCGGCGTAGTGGCGCAGCGCCTGATACGCCATCGCCGGGCCGAGGTCCGAGCCGCCGATGCCGATGTTGACCACGGTGGTGATGCGCTTGCCGGTGGCCCCGGTCCACGCCCCGGAGCGCAGCCGGTCGGTGAAGTCGCCCATCGCGTCGAGCACGGCGTGCACGTCGGCGACGACGTCCTGGCCGTCGACGGTCAGCGTGGCGTCGCGGGGCAGCCGCAGCGCGGTGTGCAGCACCGCGCGGTCCTCGGAGGTGTTGATGTGCTCCCCGGCGTACATGGCGTCGCGGCGCTGTTCCAGCCCGGCGGCCCGGGCCAGGTCGGTCAGCAGCGTCAGCGTCTGGCGGGTGACCCGGTGCTTGCTGTAGTCGATATAGAGGTCACCGACGGTCAGCGTCAGCTCACGGCCGCGGTCGGGGTCCTCGGCGAACAGTTCCCGCAGGTGTCTGGGGGCGATCTGGTCGTGGTGGCGGTGCAGCGCGTCCCAGGCGGCGGACAGATCCATTCCCCAGACCCTATGCGCAAACCCCGGCGACGGTGTAGATGATTGTCCTATGGCTTCCCCGGAAATTCAGCGGCTGTTGTCCTCGGTCCCGACCGGTCTGTGGATCGGCGGTGAGGAGCGGGCCGCGGCGTCGACCTTCGACGTGCTCAACCCCGCCACCGACGAAGTGCTCATCGCGGTGGGCAACGCGACCGCCGCCGACGCGGTGTCCGCTCTCGACGCCGCCAGCGCCGCGCAGCAGAGCTGGGCGGCGACCCCGGCCCGGGAGCGCGGCGAGATCCTGCGGACGGTGTTCGAGGCGATCATCGACCGCGCCGACGACTTCGCCACCCTGATGACGCTGGAGATGGGCAAGGTGCTGCCCGAGAGCATGGGCGAGGTGAAATACGGCGCCGAGTTCTTCCGCTGGTTCGCCGAGGAGGCCGTGCGCATCCACGGCCGGTACACCCCCAGCCCGGCCGGCACCGGGCGCATCGTCGTCACCAAGCAGCCGGTCGGACCGTGCTACGCGATCACGCCGTGGAACTTCCCGCTGGCGATGGGCACCCGCAAGATCGGCCCCGCGCTGGCGGCGGGCTGCACCATGATCGTCAAGCCCGCCCAGGAGACCCCGCTGACGATGCTGCTGCTGGCCAAGCTGATCGGCGACGCCGGGCTGCCTAAGGGTGTGCTGTCGGTGCTGCCGAGCAACTCCCCGCGCGAGGTGACCACCGCGCTGATCGAGGACGGCCGGTTGCGCAAGATGAGCTTCACCGGGTCGACCGGGGTGGGCAAGGCGCTGCTCAAACAGTCCTCTGACGCGCTGCTGCGCACGTCGATGGAACTCGGCGGCAACGCCCCGTTCGTGGTGTTCGACGACGCCGACGTCGACGCCGCCGTCGAGGGCGCGATGCTGGCCAAGATGCGCAACGGCGGGGAGGCCTGCACGGCGGCCAACCGGTTCTACGTGGCCGACACGCTGCTGGAGGACTTCACCGACAAGTTCGTCAAGAAGATGGGCGAGCTGACGCTGGGTGACGGCATGGACCCGTCGTCGAAGCTGGGCCCGCTGGTGAACCCCAAGCAGGTGAAGTCCGTGCAGGAACTCGTCGACGACGCCGTCGAGAAGGGCGCCACCATCGCGATCGGCGGCCAGGCGCCCGGCGGTCCCGGTAACTTCTACCCGGCCACCGTGCTGACCGACGTCCCGCGCAACGCCCGCATCCTCAAGGAGGAGGTGTTCGGCCCGGTCGCCCCGATCGTCGGCTTCGACACCGAGGCCGACGGGATCGCGGCCGCCAACGACACCGAGTACGGCCTGGCGGCCTACGTCTACACCCAGTCGCTGGACCGGGCGCTGCGGGTGGCCGAGTCGATTCAGGCCGGCATGGTGGGCGTCAACCGCGGGGTGATCTCCGACCCGGCCGCGCCGTTCGGTGGGGTCAAGGAGTCCGGCTTCGGCCGCGAGGGCGGGTTCGAGGGCATCGAGGAGTACCTCGACGTCAAGTACATCGCGCTGACGAAGTAGCGGCCTACCCCAACGATGGAGGGCCGACTCGGCCAGACGCTGGCGTCGCACTGGCCGGTCTTCGCCGTGCTGGCGGTCCTGGCGGCGGTCATGCTGCTGTGGATCTTCAGCCTGGTCGATGAGTACGTCGGCCCGTGGCGCGCGAGTATGTCGGCCGCCCCGAGCCGCGCATCCTCTACGTGTCGCTGGACAAGCCGCCCGCGGACTACGGCTACGACGGTGCGCCGAATGTCTCGGGAGTCGCCGAGCGCCTGCCGTTCCCGGCGATCAAGGACGTGCTCACCGCGCTGAAACCGGGCGGGGCTCCGAGCCTGTCGATCCTCGGTGTGGACAGCGTGACCGGGCGCGCGGAGATGGCCCAGGCCCGGGCGATGGCCTCGGCACCCAGGTGGACTTCGTCAGGAACGGGGGGTCGCTCGGTTTCTCGCCGGATCCCGACGACTACGGCCAGGCCGCGGTCCGGCTCGCCCTGGACTGGCTGGACGACCGGACCAGCCCCGGGCCCCCGCCGCCGGTGGAGCGTCGCATTTCGAGGTGTCGGTCCGCGCCGACGCCCTGGCGCGCCGCGGTGTGACACTGCCGCCGATCTACATCGAGGCGGCCAGGGAGAATGGCAGCCTGTTCGGGTGAGCCTGTCCCGGTTGGTACCTCGGAGGAAGATGAGCGTGCGACGGTGACATCGCAGTCCAGGGGCCTTCGCCGGGTCGCGCTGTCCAGCCTGGCCGGCACGACGGTCGAGTACTACGACTTCCTGCTGTACGCGACGATGACGGCGCTGGTGTTCGACCGGCTGTTCTTCCCCGACTCCGACCCGTCGACCGCGGCCATGGCCGCGTTCGCCACGCTGGCGGCCGGCTACGTCGCGCGGCCGCTGGGCGGAATCGTGTTCGGCCACATCGGTGACCGGCTCGGACGCAAACGCACGCTGGTCGCGACGATGAGCCTGATGGGCGTGGCGAGTTTTCTGATCGGGTGCCTGCCCACCTACGAGTCGATCGGCCGCGCGGCGCCGGTGCTGCTGGTGCTGCTGCGGGTCGGGCAGGGCATCGCGGTCGGCGGCGAGTGGGGCGGGGCCACCCTGATGGTCGCCGAGCACGCCGAGCCGTCGGCCCGCGGCCGGTGGAATGGTGTCACCCAGATGGGTGCGGCACTGGGCGGGCTGCTGTCGACCGCGGTCGTGCTGGCGCTGTCCGGTCTGTCCGACGCGGCGCTCATGTCGTGGGGTTGGCGGGTGCCGTTCTGGCTGAGCGCCGTGCTGCTGGTGATCGGGCTCTACGTGCGTTCGGCGGTGGCCGAGAGCCCGGTGTTCACCGAGGCGCAGCAGGCCGCCCAGGGTGGGGCGAGAAGCGTGCCGCTGACGGCGGTGCTGCGCCGCCCGGTGCCCCTGCTGCTCACCTGTGCCGCGGGGATCGGATGCTTCGGGCTGACCGCGCTGCTGAGCACCTACATGATCAGCTACACCCGCAACATCGGCTATGCGATGCCCGACATCCTGTCCTCGAAACTGTGGGGCGGGGTGACGGTGCTGATCGCCATCCCGGTGTTCTCCGCGCTGTCGGACCGGCTGGGCCGGCGCCGGGTCATCATGGCCGGCGCTGTCGCGATCGTGCTGTACGCCTACCCGATGTACGCCCTCGTCGACACCGGGTCGACACCGCTGCTGATCACCGCGGTGGTCACCGGCCAGATCATCGAGGGGGCGATGTACGGCCCGCTGGGTGCGTTGCTGACCGAGATGTTCGACACCGAGAACCGCTACACCGGGGTGTCGCTGGGATACCAGCTGTCGGCGCTGATCGGTGCCGGGTTCACCCCGCTGCTGGCCAGCGCCCTGCTCGCCGGCGGGCCGACCAGCACCCCGCTGGTGATCATCGCGATGAGCTGCGGTCTGGTGACGATCGTCGCGATGCTGCTGATCCGCGAGACGGCGGGCCGCAACCTTGCCACCCCGATGGCGGCGCCGCGGTGACCCGGACCGCGCCGATGGCCGGCGGCGGCGACTACAACCGCAACTCGGCGATCCAGTCGGCCGGGCTGACGCCCGGCGTCGAGCTGCTGCGGCAGGCGGCGGCCGCCGTCGCTCTGCCGGATCCCCCGCAGCAGCTGGTGATCGCCGACTACGGCTGCTCGGCGGGAGGAAACTCGCTGCGCCCGGTCGCCGCGGCGGTCGACGCTCTGCGGCTGCGCACCGAATGCCCGATCACCGTGGTGCACACCGACCTTCCCGACAATGACTTCTGCACCTTGTTCGAGACGGTGTGGAACGACCCGGCGTCCTACGTCACCCGCCCCGGGGTCTTCGCGGTGGCGATCGGGCGGTCCTTCTATCACCAGCTGCTGCCGGCCGACAGCGTCACGGTGGGGTGGAGCTCGTGGTCGGTGGCCTGGCTGAGCCGCCCGCCGGGACCGATACCGGATCACGTCCAGGTCAGCTACAGCGCCGACGCGGCGACCCGGGCGGCCTATGCCCGCCAGTCCGCCCGCGACTGGGAGGACTTCCTCACCGCGCGGGCTGCCGAGATGCGACCCGGCGCCCGACTGGTGCTGGTGGTGCCGGCGGCCGACGAGGACGGCAGCGCGGGATACCGGCCGATGTTCGACGCGGCCTGGGCCGCGCTGAGCGGGTTCGTCCAGGAGGGCGTGCTCGACGCGCAGGAAGCGGCCGCCATGTCGATGCCGCACCACGGCCGCAGCGCGGCCGATCTCACCGCACCGTTCGGCGACGACGGCTGCTTCGCCGGGCTGGCGATCGAACGACTGGAGGTCTTCACCGGCGACGACGCGTTCTTTGCCGACTACCGATCCAGCGGCGACGCCGAGGCTTTCGGGGCCCGATGGGCCGGAGTGTTCGCCGCCGGCGCCTTCCCGTCGCTGGGAACCGGTCTGGCGACACCCCCGCAGGACCCCCGCACCGTGACCCTCTTCGGCCGGCTGAAGGCCGGTGTCGCCGCGCGCCTGGCGGAATCGCCGCAGCCGCTGCGCATTCCGGTCGCCAACATGGTGCTGGTCAAACAGGGCGGTGACGCGTGAGCGGGGACGCGGACCTGACGCCCTGGGCCGCATACCGTTTCGTGCGGGAGGTGGTGCCGCCGGCCGAAGAGCATCGGGTTCATCTGCACAACCTGGCGATCGCCGAGCTGCTCTTCGATACGCGCAACGCCTACGTCACAGAGGGTGCGGGCATCGACTGGGAGGGCATGCACAACTCCGGACGCGTGCTGGTGATACGCCGGCTTGAGATCGACTTCGAACATGAGGTGCCCGCGGGTGTGGCGCTCAAAGTGGGGGTGCGGGCCGTCGCCCGGTCGCGGCGCACGATGACGTTCGAGGAGGCGGTCTGGCGGGTCGCCCCACCCGTCGTCGTCGCGGTCGCCCGCTCCCTGCATCAGGTCGTGAGCGCCGACGCCCCCGTCGCGCTTGACCTGCCCGAGGACGTCGTGGGGTGCTTCGAGGCCTACGAAGGTCGCCGCCTGAGCGGGCCGGCAGGTCGGTGAAGCCGGCCGCTGGACTTGATGGCCGGCGTCAGTGCCCGAGCCGGCCGCGGCCCAGGCGCAGCAGGAGCATCGCCAGGTCCTTGCCGTCCTGGCCGAGCTCGCTGTAGCGCTCGATGACCTTCATTTCGCGGCTGTGCACCAGCCGGGTGCCACCGG
>NZ_JBJTCF010000081.1:0-32961 GCF_046091765.1 Mycobacterium sp. | reverse complement strand
CCGTCGGGGGTGGCCTGCATGAACGCTGCGGTGAACAGCGACCCGCCGCCGTTGGTCTGGCTGATCGCCAGCAGGTCGGGCACCGGCCAGCCGCCCATGTCGACGTAGGGGGCGTAGAACGTGGTGCCCCAGCGGTCACCGACCACCGGCGGGGTCACCGGTGTGGTGGCGGTGTCGTCGTTGGTGATGGTGCCCGTCGCACTCGCGGTGGCCGCCCCAGAAACAAAGGTGGCGCCGGTCGGGTTGGTCAGGGTGACGGTGAACGTCTCAGTGGGCTCCACGGTGGTGTCGCCGGTGACGTTGACGCTGATCTGCTGGGAGATGACCCCCGGGGTGAAGCTCAGGGTGCCGCTGGCCGCGGTGTAGTCCTGCCCGGCGGTCGCGGTCCCGTTGGCCGTCGCATAACCGACGGTGACCGTGGAGGTTGCCGCCTTGGACAGCGACACGGTGAAGCGCGCGGTCGTGCTACCCGAGTTGCCTTCAGCGACCGACACGTTGGCGATCGACAGCGTCGGTGCGCTGACCACCGGTGCGGTGTCGTCGTTGGTGATGGTGCCCGTCGCACTCGCCGTCGCCAGAGTCGCGCCGGTCGGGTTGGCCAGGGTGACGGTGAACGTCTCGTCCGGCTCCACGGTGGTGTCGCCGGTGACGTTGACACTGATCTGCTGGGAGATCACCCCCGGGGCGAAGCTCACGGTGCCGCTGGTGGCGGTGTAGTCCTGCCCGGCGGTCGCGGTCCCGTTGGCCGTCGCATAACCGACGGTGACCGTGGAGGTTGCCGCCTTGGACAGCGACACCGTGAAGCGCGCCGTGGTGCTGCCCGAGTTGCCTTCGGCGACCGACACGTTGGAGATCGACACCGTCGGTGCGCTGACCACCGGCGGCGGGGTGACCGTGCCGGCGTTGGTGATCGCGTTCTGCCACTTCGCGGTCGTCGCGGGATCCAGCGCGATGATGTTGCCGGTACTCATCTGTTTGAGCCCCACCCCGCTGAGGGTGTAGGTCTGGTTGTTGCCGGTGATCGAGATCTGCGTCGACCCGCCCGGCTCGGCGATCTCGAAGTTGGTCGGCTGGAACCAGCCGAAGTCCAGCTTGTCGGTCGCGGGGTTGAAGTTCAGCGCGGTGTTGGTACCCCACGCCCAGATGATCTTGGTGATGGTGCCCCCCGACACGGCCGGAGAAGTCGGCGTGGTCGGCGTGGACGGTGTGGACGTGGCCGTGGAGCTTGCGGTCGCGATCGCGTTCTGCCACTTGGCCGCGGTGTCGGGATTGAGCGCGATGATGTTGGTGGTGGCGCTGAGCTGCTTCAGTCCGACACCGGTGAGGGTGTAGGTCTGGTTGTTGTTGGTGATCGAGATCCGCGTCGATCCGGAATTCTCGGAGACGGAGAACTCGGTCGGCGCGAACCAGCCGAAGTCCAGCTTGTCGGTCGCGGTGTTGAAGTTCAGCGCGGTGTTGCTGCCCCACGCCCAGGTGATCTTGGTGGTCGTGCCGGTGGTGGTCGTGGCGGCGGGCAGCGGCTGGGCGGTTGCCGACGCGGCGGACACCCGGCCCGTGCGACGGGCCGCCGCGAGCACGGCCCACGCCAGTGCCGTCTCGCCCGGCGCACCGGGTCCGCCGCCCAGCAGCGGGTTGACCACCGCGTCGACGGCGACCTGTTCGGGCGCCGCCGGCGTCGGGGTGCCGGCCGGTGCGGCGGAGACCGCGGGCGCATCGCCGGTGGCGACCGGCGCGGTCGGCGCGGCCGTCAGCACCGGGCGGCCGATGTCGGGCAGCCGCGGCAGATCGGCGGCGCCGGTCGCGGGAAGGGCGGGCCGCACGGCCCGGCCCGAGGTCACCGCGCCGGGCCGGGAATCGGATCCGCGCGAGTCACCGGATGCCCGGGTGTCCGTCGAGGAGCCGGTCACGCGCGGGGCCGGGGCCGGGCGCTCGGTCGCAGCGGCGGCCGCGGGGGCAACCGGAGCGGGCGCGGTGCGGCGCTCGCCACGGCCGGAAGTCTGCGCTCCAGCCTTCGCGTTGGTCCCTGAGTCGGACTGAGCGCTGGTGGTGGAGTCGGTGCCGGAGTCGGCGGCGGCGATGCCCAGACCGCCGATCAGGGTGCCCACGCCGAGCGCGGCGGCGAGAACCCCGACCCGGCCGATGAATCGGGCGTGGCTCGCGCCCGGGGCGCGGTGGGGCAGAGACGTCGGATCTTTCGGATGGCTTACGCGGTCGGCACGGGCAGAACTCATGGGGAAACTCCTCGATAGCGATAAGTCAGCAAAGAGTTAGAGCACTCATGGTTTTTTCACTCAAGTGATGGCGTTTGCGAACCGCAGCCACCGATCAACACGACGTGCGATCGAGATACCAGCAGCAAAACAGTCCGGAGGATCGTGGTTTGTATCAGCCCCCGCTCAGGAAACGCGTAAGTAATACCTATCACAGTTGGTTCCTGTGATCCAGTCGGAAACAAAGATTTTAAGAAATCGGCCGGTCTCCGGGCACGCGGGTTCCCACGATCAGCGTCGCGCGACCCGGGTCGGGCCGTGTCCTGCGGAGAAAGGAAGCGGCTAGGGTGTCACGAGCAATCTCACGAACACCGGCGGGCCATCATGTCGCCCGAAATCTCCAGGAAGCGCCGATGACAGGTTCGCAGACGACCGTGGGCGTCGTCGCCGAGGCGGCTCCCGACGAGCGCCGGGTCGCGCTGGTGCCCAAGGCGGTCTCCGCACTGGTCGGCACCGGCGTGGCGGTGGTGGTCGAGTCCGGCGCCGGGCAGCGCGCGCTGCTGCCCGACGAGCTCTACACCGCGGCCGGGGCGACCATCGGCGACGCCTGGTCGGCCGACGTCGTCGTCAAGGTCGACCCCCCCACGCCGGCCGAGGTCGCCCGGCTGCGATCCGGCCAGACGCTGATCGGGTTCCTGCATCCCCGCAACGCCGACAACCAGATCGCCGCGCTCAAGGCCGCCGGCGTGCAGGCCTTCGCGCTGGAAGCGGTCCCGCGGATCTCCCGCGCCCAGGCGATGGACGCGCTGTCCTCGCAGGCCAACGTCGCCGGCTACAAGGCGGTGCTGCTCGCCGCCAGCGAGTCCACCCGCTTCTTCCCGATGCTGACCACCGCCGCGGGCACGGTCAAGCCGGCCAGCCTGCTGGTACTCGGGGTCGGGGTGGCCGGTCTGCAGGCGCTGGCCACCGCCAAGCGGCTGGGCGCCAAGACCACCGGCTACGACGTGCGCCCCGACGTCGCCGATCAGGTGCGCTCGGTGGGGGCGCAGTGGCTCGACCTCGGCGACGGCGCGATCGACGCGGTCGGCGAGGGCGGCTACGCGCGCGAACTCACCGACGCCGAACGCGCCCGCCAGCAGGAGCGGCTGGAGAAGGCCATCGGCGGTTTCGACGTGGTGATCACCACCGCACTGGTGCCCGGTCGACCCGCCCCCCGGCTGGTGACGGCCGCGGCGGTGCAGGGAATGAAGCCGGGCAGCGTGGTCGTCGACCTGGCCGGTGAGACCGGCGGCAACTGCGAGTTGACCGTGCCGGGTGAGACCGTGGTGCGCCACGGCGTGACGATCGCCTCGCCGCTCAACCTGCCGGCGACCATGCCCGAGCACGCCAGTGAGCTCTACGCCAAGAACATCACCGCGCTGCTGGAACTGCTCATCACCGACGGTGCGCTGGCACCCGACTTCGAAGACGAGGTCGTCGCCGCGGCCTGCGTGACCCGGGAGGGCTGACACCGTGTACTCCGCACTGCTGGCCAACCTCGCGATCCTGGTGCTGGCCGGGTTCGTCGGGTTCGCGGTGATCTCCAAGGTGCCCAACACCTTGCACACCCCGCTGATGTCGGGCACCAACGCCATCCACGGCATCGTCGTGCTCGGTGCGCTGCTGGTGCTGGGCAGCCTGCCCGCCGACGCGCACTGGGGCGTGCGCATCATCGGGTTCATCGCGCTGGTGTTCGGCACGCTCAACGTGATCGGCGGCTTCCTGGTCACCGATCGGATGCTGGGCATGTTCAAGAGCAAGAAGAAGGCACTGCCCGCGACGAAAGAGAGCACGCCGAAGGAGATCACCGGGTGACCTACCTCGTCGACGTCCTCTACATCGTCGCTTTCTCGCTGTTCATCTACGGCCTGATGGGGCTGACCGGTCCCAAGACCGCGGTGCGGGGCAACTGGATCGCCGCGGTCGGTATGGGTATCGCGGTGATCGCCACGCTGATCAAGGTCCGCGACACCGCGGCGATCAACTGGATCCTGATCGTCGCCGGCCTGGCGATCGGCGTCATCCTGGGTGTGCCGCCGGCCAAGAAGACCAAGATGACCGCGATGCCCCAGCTGGTCGCGCTGTTCAACGGTGTCGGCGGCGGCACGGTCGCCCTCATCGCCTGGGCGGAATTCATTGAGACCGAGGGCTTCTCGCAGTTCAAGCCCGAACAGTCCCCCACGGTCGCCCTGGTGGTCGGATCGCTGTTCGCCGCGATCATCGGCTCGGTGTCGTTCTGGGGTTCGCTGGTCGCCTTCGCCAAGCTGCAGGAAAACATCATCCCCAAGAACGTCGAGAAGGCGTTCGTCAAGGGCGCCAAGATCTTCCAGGCCGCCAACATCGCGCTGCTGCTGGCCGCCGTCGGTACCGCGGTGTACATCGGCCTGACACCCGGCCTGCCGGTCTGGTGGGTCGCGCTGCTGCTGGTGCTCGCCGGTGTGATGGGCCTCTTCGTGGTGTTCCCGATCGGTGGCGCCGACATGCCGGTGGTGATCTCGCTGCTGAACGCGATGACCGGGTTGTCGGCCGCGGCAGCCGGGTTGGCGCTGAACAACACCGCGATGATCGTGGCCGGGATGATCGTTGGCGCGTCGGGTTCGATCCTGACCAACCTGATGGCGGTGGCGATGAACCGCTCGATCCCGGCGATCGTGTTCGGGTCGTTCGGCGGCACCGACGCCGGCGGCGGACCGGGCGGAGCCGAGCAGGGCGCGGTGAAGGCGACCTCGGCGTCCGACGCCGCGATCCAGATGGCGTACGCCAATCAGGTGATCGTCGTTCCCGGCTACGGCCTGGCCGTCGCCCAGGCCCAGCACGCGGTCAAGGAGATGGCGGACCTGCTGGAGCAGAAGGGTGTGGAGGTCAAGTTCGCCATCCACCCGGTGGCAGGCCGCATGCCCGGCCACATGAACGTGCTGCTGGCCGAGGCTGACGTCGACTACGACGCGATGAAGGAGATGGACGACATCAACGGCGAGTTCCCGCGCACCGACGTGACGTTGGTGATCGGCGCCAACGACGTCACCAACCCCGCGGCGCGCACCGACCCGTCCAGCCCGATCTACGGCATGCCGATCCTCAACGTCGACCAGTCCCGTTCGGTGATCGTGCTCAAGCGGTCGATGTCGTCGGGCTACGCCGGTATCGACAACCCGCTGTTCTCCGGCCCGACCACCTCGATGCTGTTCGGCGACGCCAAGAAGTCGGTCGGCGAGGTCATCGAGGAACTCAAAGCGCTCTGAGGCCTCAGGCCCGCGGCACTCCCAGCAGCACCGCCTGCAGCGCCTCCCGGAAGTCCTCCGGCAGCGCGGTGGGACCGTCGGAGTCCAGCAGCACGGTCAGGGCGTCGCAGACGCTGATGCACACGCCGTCGCGGAACAACCCGGTCGAGGCGACATAGGACGTGCGTCCGATGCGCCCGGCGCCGGCTCCGGTGTCGATCATCGCCGGCCAGTGCGCCTCGGTGAGGAAGTGGGTGGTCCGCTGCGCGGTCACCAGCCGAAGTCCCCGGCGCAGCAGGCCGGTGTCGGCCGGACGCAACCTTCGGCCCAAGCCGGCCCGGGCGTTCTCGTGCAGCGACTCCAGGGCGACGTTGTTGAGGTGGCCGTTGGCGTCCATGTCGCCGTAGCGCGCGGCGATCTGGTCCTGCAGCGGGTAGCAGTCGATCCGCAGTCGGCTCGGATCCGGGCGCGCGGCGAGGGTGGTCAGATCGGTCACAAGGTGGCTCAGCCTACAAGGGCGGCGCAGGGTCCGGCCGCTACAGTGACGGCCCATGCGGACAGCGGCGGCCCTCCTGGTGATCACCCTCGCCGCGGCGGGTTGCGCCCGTCCCGCCGAGGGCCCGGCACCCGGCCCGGCGCTGGTCTACGCCAAGGACGGCGCGCTCTACCTCAGCGGGCCGGCGGGTGCGGCGGGCCGCAAGATCACCGACGGGCCCGGCGACTCCGAGCCGGCGCCGTCCCCCGACGGCACCCGGATCGCCTTCGTGCGCCGCACCGAACCCGCCGAGGCGGGCCCGGGACAGGGCGGCGAACTGTGGGTGCTCGACCTCTCGCGGGGCAGGACCCCCGCGGGCCCGCCGCGACGGCTGGTCGACCCGGCCGCGCTGGTGCCCACCTTCGACGGCGAAGGCCCGGGCCGCGTCGTCGCCCCGCGGTGGTCGCCCACCGGCGAGCGGATCGCGTTCCTCAAGAGCGCCGGCGGCGGGGGATTCCTGCTGACCGCCGACGCCCGGACCGGCTCGGTCGCCGCTCCCCCGCAGCCGCTGTTCGCCGACGAGGGCTACGCGTGGTCGCCGGCCGGTCAACAGATCGCCTGGGTCGGCGGGCGCAGCGACGTCAGCCCGGTCGACGTCAACGTGCTCGCCGTCGGCGGCGCCTCGACGGTGGTCGCCAAGGACACCAACGCGTTCGCCATCAGCTACGACGCCGACGGCCGGTCGCTGCTGTTCGCCAACGGCGACGCGACCGGAAGTCTTTTCACCGCAATACCTTTCGCGCTGCGCGACGGCGGCATCTACGCGCTGGACCCGCCCAACCCTCCGGTGGCGCTGCTCAAGGGCGGCTCCTACGACGACGTCACGGCGCTGTCCTCCGGAGCGATCGCGTTCACCGAGTGGAGCGCCGACCAACGGACCAAGACCATCCGGGTGCTGGAGAAGCCGCAGCAGGATCGGACCCTCGCCGACACCCCGGCGGACGCGCCAGCGCCGGTGTGGACGGGTTCGGGAGATTCAGCCCGCATCGCTTACGTGGGCACCGGCACGGACCGGCCACTGCTCATCAGTGACCGGGACGGCAAAGAACTCGGCCGGGTGGCCGGGGGAGCCGACGGGTTCGCCTGGTTGCCCTAGACGGGCGGGTAGGCCGGGGTTCCGGTCCAGTCCACGCCCCGCAGCGCCCACGGCAGCCAGCTCATGAAGTACTCGATCTCGTCGGAGGCGTCGTAGTCCGGATTCGGATCCATGCCCGCAGTCTAGACCGCCGGGCCGCGTCCCACGGGCGATCCGTCGGTCATCCGGTCTCCTAAACTGTCCGAAACGGTCCGCAACAGTCCAACCAGTTGATTGACCCCGCCCATCCACCCCGAGGACACCCATGCCACCGGAGAACGGGACCACCCGCCGCGAGGAGCTGCTGGCCGTCGCGACCAGGTTGTTCGCCGCCCGCGGCTACCACGGCACCCGGATGGACGACGTGGCCGACGTGGTGGGCCTGAACAAGGCGACGGTCTACCACTATTACGCGAGCAAGTCGCTGATCCTGTTCGACATCTACCGCCGCGCGGCGGTGGGCACCCTGGCGGCGGTGCACGACGACCCGACCTGGACCGCCCGCGAGGCGCTCTACCAGTACACCGTGCGGCTGCTGACCCAGATCGCCGAGAACCCCGAGGGCGCGGCGGTGTACTTCCAGGAGCAGCCCTACATCACCGAGTGGTTCACCGACGAGCAGGTCGCCGAGGTCCGGGAGAAGGAGACCCAGGTCTACGAGCACGTCCACGGCCTGATCGACCGGGGCATCGCCAGCGGGGAGTTCTACGAGTGCGACTCCCACGTGGTGGCACTGGGCTACATCGGCATGACGCTGGGCGCCTACCGCTGGCTGCGCCCGGACGGCCGGCGCACCGCCGCCGAGATCGCCGCCGAGTTCTCCACCGCCCTGCTGCGCGGGCTGATCCGCGACGAGAAGACCCGCGCCGACAGTCCGCTGGGCACCCCCGCCGAGGCCACCCGCTGATGCCGCTGGTCAGCAAGACCGTCGAGGTCAGCGCCGACGCCCGGGCGATCCTGCGGATCGTGGCCGACTTCGAGTCCTACCCGCAGTGGAACGACGAGGTCAAAGACGTCTGGGTGCTGGCCCGCTACGACGACGGCCGGCCCAGCCAGCTGCGGATCGACACCGAGGTCCAGGGCCACCGCGGCACCTATATCCAGGCGGTGTACTACCCCGGGCCGACGCAGATCCAGACCGTGATGCAGCAGGGCGAGCTGTTCACCAAGCAGAACCAGGTGTTCTCGGTGGTCGAGATGGGACCGTCGAGCCTGCTCACCGTGGACCTGGAGGTGGAGACGTCGCTGGCGGTGCCCGCGGTGATGGTCAAGAAACTCGTCAACGACGCCCTCGAGCACCTGGCCGCCAACCTCAAGAGCCGCGCCGAGCAACTCGCCGACGGCTGAGCGGCGCAGGTTAGCGGGGCTAGCTAAGCCGCCGACCACGCCGTGCGAGCCGCTGCGGCAAGACACGACTTGTGAGTCAGAAGTAATCCTCCGTTAATCAAGCCGTTGCGCCACACACGGGCCGAAACGTCGGGTACATTCCTGACGCGCCTGTGTGGACCACCCGTCGGGCGGGGTGTGAGGAGGGAGAGTCTTCGGTGACCACCGCTACCGCGCCCAGCAGCCTCGACGCCCTGCGCAACAGACTCAACAAGCCCTTGCAGTCGGTCGGCGGCTTCTTCCGGATGTGCGTGCTGACCGCCAAGGCCCTCACCCGACCGTTCGAGTGGAAAGAGTTCGTCCTGCAGAGCTGGTTTCTGCTGCGGGTGACGTTCCTGCCGACGGTCGCGGTCGCGGTCCCCGACACGGTGCTCATCATCTTCACCCTCAACCTGCTGCTGCAGGAGATCGGCGCGGGGGACGTCTCCGGTGCCGGCGCGGCGCTGGGTGCGGTGACCCAGCTGGGTCCGCTGGTGACCGTTCTGGTGGTCGCCGGTGCGGGCTCCACCGCGATCTGCGCGGACCTCGGCGCGCGCACCGTCCGCGAGGAGATCGACGCCCTGGAGGTGCTGGGCATCGACCCGATCCACCGCCTGGTCGTCCCGCGCGTCGCCGCCTCGACGTTCGTGGCCTTCCTGCTCAACGGTGCGGTCATCACCATCGGCCTGGTCGGCGGGTTCATCTTCGGGGTGTACGTGCAGAACATTTCCCCGGGCGCCTACGTCCAAACCCTGACCCTGGTCACCGGTCTGCCCGAGGTGGCGATATCGCTGACCAAGGCGCTGGTGTTCGGGCTGATCGCCGGGCTGGTGGGCTGTTATCGCGGGCTGACCGTCAGCGGCGGCTCCAAGGGTGTGGGGCAGGGCGTCAACGAGACGCTGGTGCTCTGCGTGATCGCGCTTTTCGCGGTCAACGTCATCCTGACCACGATCGGCGTCCGGTTCGGGACGGGGCGGTAATGGCCTCGACGACAACGGATGCGGTGCTGCGGGGGCGGTTCCCCCGCGGATACTCCGGACTGAACAAGCTTCTCGGCGCGCCGGGGCGCTTCCTCGACAGCTTCGGCAAGCTGGCCTGGTTCGCCGCGCAGGCTCTCGGTGAGATCCCGCACGCGCTGCGTTACTACCGCAAGGAAGTGCTGCGGCTGATCGCCGAGATCGGCATGGGCACCGGAGCGATGGCGGTGATCGGCGGCACGGTGGCCATCGTCTGCTTCGTGACGCTGTCGGCCGGCACCCTGATCGCGATCCAGGGCTACGCCTCGCTGGGCAACATCGGCGTCGAGGCGGTCACCGCCGGGCTCGCGGCCCTGGTCAACATCCGCATCGTCGCGCCCATCACCACCGGCCACGCGCTGGCGTCCACCGTCGGCGCGGGCGCCACAGCGCAGCTGGGCGCGATGCGCATCGCCGAGGAAGTCGACGCCCTGGAGGTGATGGGCATCAAGTCGGTGTCCTACCTGGTGTCGACCCGCATCCTGGCCGGCATGGTGGTCATCGTCCCGCTCTACGCGATGGCCATCATCATGAACTTCCTTTCGGCCCAGCTGATGACGACCGTGTTCTACGGGCAGTCCGCCGGCACCTACGACCACTACTTCCGCACCCTGCTGCGTCTCGACGACGTCGGCTGGTCCTTCGTGCAGGGCATCGTCATCGCGATCGTGGTGATGATCAACCACTGCTACTTCGGCTACAACGCCAGCGGCGGCCCGGTGGGCGTCGGCGAGGCGGTGGGCCGCTCGATGCGGGCCTCGCTGGTCTACATCGTGCTGATCGTCCTGTCGGCATCGTTGGCCCTCTACGGGACCAACCCGAACTTCAACCTGACGCTCTAAGCCATGGCGGGAAGAAAGAACGACACGCGCACGCCGCCGCTGAAACTGGCGGGTCTGGTGCTGCTGGTGATCCTCGGGTTGGTCTTCACCTTCGTGGTGCTGCAGTACCGGGGCACCCTGACGCCGAAGACCGACGTCACGCTGATCTCCAGCCGCGCCGGGCTGGTGATGGATCCGGGCGGCAAGGTCACCTACAACGGCCTGCCGGTCGGGCGGGTGATCAGCGTCGAGCCGCTGGATCGCAACGGCAAGCAGGTGGCCCAGCTCAACCTGGAGATCAACAACCGCTACATCCCGCTCATCCCGGCCAACGTCGGCGCGACCATCGACGCGACCACCATCTTCGGCAACAAGTACGTCTCCCTGAAGAGCCCGGCGGACCCGACCAAGGCCCGACTCTCCAGCTCCGACGAGATCGACGCCACCAACGTCACAACCGAGTTCAACACCCTGTTCGAGACCGTCACCTCGCTGGCGGAGAAGGTCGACCCGGTCAAGCTCAACCTCACCCTGTCGGCCGCCGCGGAGGCGCTGACCGGACTGGGCGGCAAGCTCGGCGTGGCGATCAACAACGCTAACGCCGCCCTCGACGAACTCAACCCGCAGCTGCCGACCCTGCAGTTCGACCTGCAGCAGCTGGTGGGCTTCGCCGACGTCTACACCACCGCCGCACCGGACCTGCTCGACGCCCTGGACAACATCTCCACCTCCGCGCGCACGATCTACGCGCAGCGCGGTGACCTCGACGCCGCACTGCTAGCCGCGGTCGGCTTCGGCAACACCGGCGCCGACGTGTTCGAGCGCGGCGCGCCGTATCTGGTGCGCGCGATCGAGGACCTGGTGCCGACCTCGCAGGTGCTGGACACCTACAGCCCGGCGATCCACTGCACGCTGCGCGGCGCGGCCGAGGCGCTGCCGCTGGCCAACGCCACCCTGGGCGGCAACGGGTACTCGCTGAGGGTGCTGGCGCCCGTGCTCGGAGCGCCGAACCCCTACGCCTTCCCCGACAACATGCCCCGGACGAACGCCCGCGGCGGGCCCGGCGGAGCCCCCGGGTGCTTCCAGGACATCAACAACAACTTCTGGCCGGCCCCCACCGTGGTCGCTGACACCGGCTTCACGCTCTCGCCGTACAACCACTTCGAGCTCGGCCAGCCGCTGCTCGCGGAGTACGTCTGGGGACGTCAGTTCGGGGAGAACACGATCAACCCATGAGCATCCGCGGCACGGCCATCAAACTCGGGATCCTCTCGGGCATCCTGCTCATCTTCACTGCGCTCATTGTGATCGTCTTCGGGCAGTTCCGTTTCGAGAACACCACCGCCTACACCGCGATGTTCAGCAACGCCAGCGGCCTGAAGAACGGCCAGTTCGTCCGGGCCGGTGGGGTGGAGGTCGGCAAGGTCTCCAACATCAAGCTGACCGACGACGGCCGCCGCGCGCTGGTCACGCTGCAGGTCGACAAGTCACTGCCGCTCTACCAGTCGACCACCGCGACGATCCGCTACCTGGACCTGATCGGCAACCGGTATGTGAACCTCGAGCGCGGAACCGGTGACGGCGCCGACCAGATCCTGCCGCCGGGCGGCCTGATCCCGCTGGCGCGCACCCAGCCCGCGCTGGACCTCGACGCGCTGATCGGCGGGTTCCGCCCGCTGTTCCGCGCGCTGGACGCGGAGAAGGTCAACAACATCGCGACCTCGCTGCTGGCGGCCTTCCAGGGGCAGGGCGGCACGATCAACCAGATCCTGCAGCAGACCGCCGAGCTGACCTCGGCGCTGGCCGACCGCGATCAGGCCATCGGTGAGGTGATCACCAACCTCAACACCACGCTCAACACGGTGGTCAAGCACCAGAAGGAGTTCGACCAGACGGTCGACAAGCTCGAGGTGCTCATCACCGGGCTGCAGAGCCGTGCCGACCCATTGGCCGACGCGATCCAGGCGATCGGTGACGGCACGGGCACCCTGGGCGGGCTGCTGCGTGACGACCGCCCGCTGCTGCAGACCAACATCGGCCAACTCGAGCAGGTCCAGCAGGCACTGATCGACAATCTCCCCAGCGTGGAGGACACCCTGGTCAAGCTGCCGCAGGCGGCCAACCTGATCGGCCGGATCGGCGGCATCTACGGCGACTTCATCAACTTCTACCTCTGCGACGTCTCGCTGCGGCTCAACGGCCTGCAGCCCGGCGGACCGGTGCGCACCGTCAAGGTCTGGCAGCAGCCGACGGGGAGGTGCACGCCGCAGTGAGATCCCTGCAGACGACCACCCGCGCCCGCAACGGCCTGATCGGCATCCTGATCCTGTTCCTCGTGGTCCTCGTCGGGCAGAGCTTCGCCAGCGTCCCGCAGGTCTTCGCCACGCCGGACTACTACGCGGAGTTCACCGACGCCGCCGGCATCAACCCCGGCGACAAGGTCCGGGTGTCCGGATTGGACGTCGGCAACGTCAAGTCGCTGGCGATCAAGGGCGACCGGGTCAACGTCGGCTTCACCCTCGGCGATCAGCGGATCGGCACCGAGAGCCGGCTGTCCATCCGCACCGACACCATCCTGGGCAAGCGGGTCATCGAGATCGATCCGCGGGGCAACAAGATGCTGCGCGCCGACGAGGTGCTGCCGCTGACCCAGAGCACCACGCCCTACCAGCTCTACGACGCGTTCTCCGACCTGACCAAGTCGACCTCGAAGTGGGATCTGGATACCCTGAAGCGCTCGCTGAACACGCTCTCGGAGACCGTCGACCAGACCTCGCCGAACCTGAGCGCGGCACTCGACGGCATCGCCCGCTTCTCCGACACCCTCGGAAAGCGCGACCAACAGGTCAAGGACCTGCTGGCCCAGGCCAACAAGGTGGCCGGCGTGCTGGGCAACCGCAGCGAGCAGGTCAACCGGCTGCTGGTCAACGCTCAGGTGCTGCTGCGCGCGATCAACCAGCGCGGCCAGGCGATCGACTACCTGCTGGCCAACATCTCCGAGGTGTCCCAGCAGTTCGCCGGGTTCGTCGAGGACAACCCCAACCTCAACAACGCCCTCGAGCAGCTGCGCACCATCAGCGCGCTGCTGGTCAAGCGCAAGAACGAACTGGCCGAAGCGCTGACCCTCAGTGGGCGGATCGCCACCCAGCTCAACGAGGCCGTCGCCTCGGGGCCGTTCTTCAAGGTCGCGATCTCCAACATCGTGCCCTACTGGATCCTGCAGCCCTTCGTCGACGCCGCCTTCAAGGAACGCGGCATCGATCCGGAGGAGTTCTGGCGCAACGCCGGCCTGCCGGCCTATCGGTTCCCCGACCCGACCAAGCCCGGATTCTCCAACGGTGCGCCGCCGCCGCCGATGCAGGTGCTCGAAGGCACGCCGGAGTTCCCCGGTCCGGCGATCCCGCCCGGCTCGCCGTGCTCCTACACGCCCGCCGGCGGACCCGGCCTGCCCTCGGCGAGCAACCCGATGCCGTGCGCGGGGGCCACCGACGGTCCCTACGGACCCGTGCCCGGCGGGTTCGGGCCGCCCGGACTGGCGCTGTCGGCACCGGTTCCCGAGGGCCCGATCAACCACGGGGTGCCCGCCGCGGCGATACCGGGCCTGCCGGGCCCGGCCGTCGCCGGCGCGCCCGGACCGGCGCTGGCGCCCGGACCGCCCGGAGCGCGCACCGTCCCGGTGCCCCCCGGCCCTGAGACCCTGGCGCCCACCGACGCAGGGGGTAACTGATGTCGAGTCCGCGTAACTGGCGTCTGGGCCAGCTGGCCCGCGGGTCGGTCGGCATCGGCGCGCTGGCCGTGCTGCTCGCGGTGGTCGCCGCGTTCGTCGGGTGGAACCTCTACCAGCGTGCCACCACCAAGACCGTCGTCGCCTACTTCTCCGACACCCTTGCCCTCTATCCGGGCGACAAGGTGCAGATCATGGGCGTGAAGGTCGGTGACATCGACAAGATCGAGCCGGCCGGCAACAAGATGAAGGTCACCTTCAACTACCCCAGCAAGTACAAGGTCCCCGCCAACGCCATGGCCTCGATCATCAACCCGACCGTGGTGGCCTCACGGGTGATTCAGCTCGACCCGCCCTACACCGGCGGACCGGTGCTCGCCGACAACGCGGTCATTCCGCTGGAGCGCACCCAGACCCCGGTGGAGTGGGACGACATCCGCGGCAACCTGGACAAGCTGATCACCGACCTGGGGCCCACACCCGAGCAGCCCGAGGGGCCGATCGGTGCGTTCGTGGCGTCGCTGTCCGACGGTCTGAACGGCAAGGGCAAGCAACTCAACGCCGCCTTCAAGGGACTGTCCGACGCGGTCAGCGCGCTCAACGAGGGGCGCACCGACCTGTTCGGGGTGACCAAGAGCCTGGCGCTGTTCGTCAACGCCCTGCGCCAGAGCGACCAGCAGTTCGTCGCGCTTAACAACGACCTGTCCACCTTCACCAACTCGCTGACCAACTCCGATCAGGAAGTCGCCAACGCGGTGCGTGACATCGACCGCCTGCTGACCACCGCGCGCAGCTTCCTCGACCAGAACGCCGAGGTGCTGACCGCCGACATCAAGAATCTCGAAGAGGCCACCACCGCGATCCTGCAACCGGAGGTCCGCGAGGGCCTCGAGCAGTTCCTGCACGTGTACCCGACGGCTTCGGCCAACGCCACCCAGATCTACCACCCCAGCCACGGCGCGATCGTGGCGATCCCGGCCATCCCGAGCCTGGCCAACCCGGTGCAGTTCCTCTGCAGCGCGATCCAGGCCGGCAGCCGGCTGGGTTACCAGGACTCCGCGGAGTTGTGCGCGCAGTACCTGACCCCGATCCTGGACGCGATCAAGTTCAACTATCTGCCGTTCGGCGTCAACCAGTTCGCCACCGCCGAGACGCTGCCCAAGTACGTCGCCTACTCCGAGGAGCGGCTGCGCCCGCCCTACGGCTACAAGGACACCACCGTGCCGGGCATCTGGTCGCGCGACACCCTGTTCTCGCACGGCAACCACGAGGCCGGCTGGGTCGTCGCACCCGGCATGCAGGGCGTCGACGTCGGGCCGTTCACCGCGAACATGCTCACCCCGGATTCGCTGGGCGCCCTGATGGGCGGACCGGACCCGGCCTCGATCCCGCCGGCCGGCCCGCGCGGCGGAGCGGCACCGAACTCCTATGACGGGTTCGGCAACCAGAACAACCCGCTGCCGCCGCCGTGGTACCCGCAGCCGGCGCCGCCGCCGCCGCCCGCGCCGGACGTCATCCCCGGTCCGTTGCCGCCGTCCCAGCAACTCAGCGCGCCGCCTCCCGGGGCCGCGCTGCCGCCACCGATGGCGCCGCCCGGTCCGGCACTGCCGGCCGAGATGGGAACGGGACAGTGAACGCGACCAGGAACGCGACCAGGACGACAAAAGCATCGAGCCTGCGCCGGTTCGCTTGGCGCGGGCTGGCGCTCGCCGTGACGGCGGTGACGCTGACCTCCTGCGGGTGGAAGGGCATCGCGGCCATTCCGCTACCGGTCGGCGCGGGCACCGGCTCGGATCGCACCACGATCTACGTCCAGGTTCCCGACACCCTGGCGCTGAACATCAACAGCCGGGTCCGGGTCGCCGACGTCACGGTCGGAACCGTGCGGGCGATCGAGCTGAAGAACTGGATTCCGACGCTGACCGTCGGGATCGACCCGGGCATCAACCTGCCCGCCAACGCCACCGCGCGGATCGGCCAGTCCAGCATCCTGGGCACCCAGCACCTGGAACTGGCCGCGCCGCCCAACCCGTCCGCGCAGCGGTTGCAGAGCGGCGCGACGATCCCGCTGAAGAACTCCTCCTCGTTCCCGACCGTCGAGCGCACGCTGGCCAGCCTGGCGATCGTGTTGCGCGGCGGCGGGATCTCCAACCTCGAGGTGATCGCCACCGAGGCCAACGACCTGCTCAACGGCAACGGCGACGCGATCCGGGCCTTCCTGTCCAAGCTGGACACCTTCACTGACGGTCTCAACAAGCAGCGCAACGACATCGCCCAGGCGATCGACTCGACCAACGCGCTGCTCAAGATCGTGGCCGGCCGCGACGCGACGGTCGACCGGCTGCTGGTGGACCTGCCCCCGCTGGTGAACTACCTGGCCGGTGCCCGGACCAACCTGACCAACGCCATCGAGGCGGTCGGCCGGTTCAGCCGGGTCTCCGGTGACGCGCTGGCGGCCTCCCGGGCCAACCTGGAGACCAACCTGCAACTGCTGCAGCGTCCGCTCAAGCAACTGGCCCGCGGCGCGCCCTACCTGCCCGACGCCCTCAAGCTGCTCATCACCAACCCGTTCCCGGTGGACAACCTGAACAAGGCGATGCGCGGCGACTACTTCAACCTGTCGCTGACCGTGGACCTGACGCTCAGCGCCCTGGACAACGGGTTGCTGACCGGTACCGGGTTCTCCGGCATGCTGCGGGCTCTCGAGCAGTCGTGGGGCCGCGACCCGAGCACGATGATTCCGGACGTCCGGTACACACCACATCCGAACATGTCCGACGGTGGACCGTACGTCGAGCGCGGCGAGTGAGGATGTGACACCACCATGCTGACCCGGTTCACCAAGATCCAGCTGCTGATCTTCTCGCTGCTCACCGTCGCGTCGTTGCTTTTGATCAGCCTGTACTACCTGCGCCTGCCCACGGTCCTGGGCGTCGGCCAGTACACGCTGACCGCGGAGCTGCCCGCCTCGGGCGGCCTGTACCGGACGGCGGTCGTGGCCTACCGCGGCACCACCATCGGGCGGGTCACCAAGGTGCAGCCGACCGAGAACGGCGTGCGGGCGACGATGAGCATCGCCAACAAGTACAAGATCCCGGTCGACGCGACGGCCAACGTGCACTCGGTGACCGCGATCGGCGAGCAGTACATCGACCTGGTGTCGGAGGGCATGCCCGATCAGTACTTCGAGAACGGGCAGACCATCACCAAGGGCACCGTGCCGACCCCGATCGGTCCGGCCCTGGACGCGGCCAACCGCGGTCTGGCGGCGATCCCGGCGGACAAGATCCCCACGCTGCTGACCGAAACCGCCTTGGCGGTAGGCGATTTGGGCCCGTCACTGCAGCGGTTGGTCGACGGCACCCAGGCGCTCGTGGGAGATCTGAAGACCAACATCAAGGACGTCAACGACATCGTCAACAACAGCGGACCGATCCTCAAGAGCCAGGTGGTCTCCGGCGATGCGATCGCGCAGTGGTCGGCCAACCTGAACTCGATCTCCGCCCAGGTCGTCTCGCAGGACGCCGCGCTGCGCAGCAGCCTGCAGCAGTTCGCCCCGGCCGCCGAGCAACTCAACGCGGTGTTCAGCGACGTGCAGGATGCGCTGCCGCAGACCCTGGCCAACGTGGAGATCCTGCTCGACATGCTCAAACGTAACAACAAGGGACTCGAGCAGGTGTTCGTGATGTGGCCCCAGATCGGCGGCGTCGCGAAGAGCACCACGTGGCCCGCGGGGGGCTACGCCTATCAGGGTCTGGCGCTTTCGATCAACTTGCCGCCGCCGTGCCTGACCGGGTTCCTGCCGGCCTCGGAGTGGCGGGCGCCTGCCGACACCAGTCCGCGCCCGGTGCCCAAGGGGCTGTACTGCAAGATCCCGATGGAGACCCAGAACAACGCGGTGCGCGGTGCGCGGAACATGCCGTGCGAATCGGTTCCGGGGAAGCGCCGCGCGTTGCAGAAGGACTGCCTCAGCGACGAGCCCTACACCGCGCTGGGCACCAACCCGTGGTACGGCGACCCGAACCAGATCGTCAACTGCCCGGCGCCCGGGGCGCGCTGCGATCAGCCGGTGAACCCGGGCACCGTGATCCCGGCGCCGTCGGTCAACACCGGGATGAACCCGCTGCCGGCCGATCTGCTGCCGCCGCCGACCCCGCCGACCAGCGACCCGCTGACCGCTCCGGGAAGCGGATCGGTGCAGTGCGCAGGCCCGTGGCAGCCGGGTTGGCCGCAGCCGGGTACCTGCAACTACACTCCGGCGGGGAACGAAGCTGCCACGTATAACCCGACCAGCGGTGAAGTGACCGGTCCCGACGGCACCACCTACAGCGTCACCACCGCTAACACAACAGGAGACGACGGATGGAAGGAGATGCTGGCTCCGGTCAGCTGAACCCGACCCCGCCGCCCCCCGGCGACGATGCAGAAACCGGCGACGCCGGGGATCTCCAGACGCCGACGAGCCGCCTGCGGCTGGGCCGCGTTGCCGTTGCGGTGATCCTCGCCAGCCTGCTCGTCGCGGCCGGCGGCGGCCTGGCGCTGTGGTTCGGTGCCCGCAGCGCCGCGGCGACCCGATCCGAGGCGGACGCGCTGACGGCGGCCAAGGACTGCGTGGCCGCCACCCAGGCCCCCGACACGAAGGCGATGACGGCCAGCGCCACCAAGATCATCGACTGCACCACCGGTGACTTCGGCACCCAGGCCAAGGTTTACAGCAGCATGCTGGTCGACGCCTACCAAGCCGCCAACGCGCAGTTGGAGGTCACCGACATCCGCGCGGCCGTGGAGCGGCACAACCCGGACGGGTCGATGGACATCCTGGTCGCTCTGCGGGTCAAGCTGTCCAACGTCGAGCAGCAGGGCCAGGAGCACGGCTACCGGCTGCGGGCCCGGATGGAGCCGGTGGACGGAACGTTCAAGATCGCCCGGCTCGACCAGGTGTCGCGGTGACCACCGTGCTGGAAGAGACCCCTGCACTGGAGACGGCCGCCGAGGCGCCGCCGCCGGTCGCGGACTGGGGTTTGCGGGTCGGGTCCTTCGCACTCGATGTGCTGCCCGGTGCCGGTGTGCTGGCCGCCCTGCTGCTCACGAGTTGGTCGGTGCCGCTGCGGGGCTGGCAGTGGTGGGTCTGCGCGATCACGGCCGCCCTGGTGTTCCTGGCCGTCGCCGCCAACCGGCTGCTGTTGCCGGTGATCACCGGTTGGAGCCTGGGCCGGTTGGTGTTCGGCATCCGCGTCGTCGGCGCCGACAACTCCGTGCCGGGACCCGCCCGGCTGCTGCTGCGCGACCTAGCGCACCTGATCGACACCCTGCCGCTGCTGCTGGGCTGGCTGTGGCCGTTGCTGGACCCGCGCGGCCGGACCTTCGCCGACCTGCTGACCCGCACCGAGGTGCGCCCGGTGGACGGGCCCCGCCCGGATCGTCGGCGTCTGGCCGCGGCGCTGGTGGCGGGCGCGGCCGTGATCGGGGTGCTGGCCGCGGGCCTGGGGTATTTCTCGGTGTACCGCCAGGAGCACGCCGTCACGCAGGCCCGGGCCGCGATCGCCCTCGAGGGGCCCAAGATCGTCTCCCAGGTGCTCAGCTACCGCGCGGTCAGCGTGCGCGAGGACTTCGACCGTGCCCGCGCGCTGGTGACCGACGACTACCGTCCGCAACTGGTGGCCCAGCAGGACGCCGTGACCAAGGCCGGCCCGGTCGACAACGACTACTGGATCACCAACAGCGCGGTGCTCTCCTCGTCGCGCGACCAGGCCGAGATGCTGCTGCTGATGCAGGGCCAGCGCGGAACCGGCGACAAGCAGCGCCTGATCACCGCCACGGTGCGGGCCGCGTTCGCCAAGTCCGCCGCCGGGCAGTGGCAGGTCTCGAACCTGACCGTGCTGGCCCGGCCCAACGCCGCCGGACGCGGATCGTGAGTCCGCGCCGCCGGATCGAGCCGGACAGTCCTGATCTGCTGCAGGTACCCGAGCGGCCGCCGCGGCGGCGGGGGCTGCCGGTGGTGGCGGCGGTGTCGGGTGTGCTGCTCGCCGGGGCGATCGCGGCGTCCACCTTCGTCCTGGTCAACCACGAGTCCTACCGGCGCGCCGAGGTGCGCGACGCCTCGGTGCTGACGTTCGTGAGCTCGTTCGTCACCGAATTCACCTCGCTGGACCCGCTCAACGCCAACGACTACACCGACAAGCTGCTTTCCCAGGGCACCGGCGAGTTCGCCCGCATCTACCGGGAGAACTTGAACGAGCTGCTGATCCAGATCGCCCGCTCGGAGCCGACCCGCGGCGCCGTCGAGGCGCTGGGCATCGAACACTGGAACGACGACGACAGCGCCGACGTGGTGGTGGCCGCCAAGACCACCAGCAAGACCCCGGACGGCAAGACCGTCGAGAGTGGCAGCCGATGGGTAGTGACCGCGACCAAGGAGGGGCAGCTGTGGAAGATCAGCCGGATGACCCAGGTGATCTGACCGACGCACCGGAGGCGCCGGACGCGCCGGACGCGCCAGACGCGCCGGAGGCGCCCGAGGAAGAGGCCGAACTCGAGACCCCCGCCGGTCCGCCGCCGCGCCGGCCGCGCAACCGGACCGCCCTTGCGGTCGGCGTCGCGGCGGTGATGTTCGTCGCCGCCGGTGCGTTCGCCGGCGTCGCGCTGCAGACCTATCTGGTCGACCGCGCGACCGTGGCCACCAAGCAGAAGATCGCCCGCACCGCGGCAGACACCATCAGCACGCTGTGGACCTACACGCCCCAGGACATGGAGCAGTTGCCGAACCGCTCGGCGAAGTACCTCTCCGGGGACTTTCAGGACCAGTACCGCAAGTTCGTCGACGCGATCGTGACCACCAACAAGCAGGCGCAGGTCACCAACAGCACCGAGGTGGTGGCGGCGGCGGTCGAGTCGCTCTCCGGTCCCGACGCCAGCGCGCTGGTCTACACCAACACGACCTCGATCACCCCGAACGCGAAGGTGCCCTCCGTGCAATACGTGTCCTACCGGCTGCAGCTCAAGCGCAAGGGCACCGACTGGCTGGTCACCAAGATGACCACGATCACCTCACTGGACCTCACGCCCAAGATCTGACGGCGCCTTCCCGCCTCAGATCGGCATGCGGTAGCCGAAGTACTCGTGGTCTTCGTTGTACCCGCCGCGCCCTCCGCCGAGTTGCTCGAAGGATTCGACGAATTCGATGGCCTCGACCCACTTGACCTGTTTGAAGCCCAGTTCGACCTCGTCGCGCAGACGCACTGGGGCGCCGTGGGATTCGTTGAGCGGCTCCCCGTTCAAGCCGTACGCCAGCAGGGTCTGCTCGTGGTACATGTTCGCGATCGGGTGGCAGTCGTAGTAGCGCCCGCCGTCGACACCTTCCCCGAAGGAGTAGAAGGCCACCCACTGGGCGTTGGGCAGGGGCTTGGCCAGCTCGCAGATCGTGCGCATCGTGACCCCCGACCACTCGGCAATCGCCGACCAGCCCTGGATGCAGAAGTGCTGGGTGATCTGATCCTGTCGCGGCAGGGCGAGCAACTGCGCGTAACTCAGTTCCAGCGGGTTCTCCACCAGGCCGTCCACCCGAAGGACGTAGTCGGCCCAGCCGCCCGCCTTGAGCCGCAGATAGTCCTCCGTTTTCGGCACGTTGCCGTTGACCCAGAAGTAGGGCGAGATGTCTTCCTTGGAGTAGGTCGCCTTGGGCTCCCAGCGCTCCAGCAGTGCTTTGAGCCAGCCCACGATCGCCGTGCCCGCCGCCTGAACCGCCCGCGGATACCTCAGGGTCAGCGGTGAGGCCACCAGCCAGAAGGCGACCACCACGGCCATCCACGCCAGGTAAAGAACGACGCCGAGGTAGGAGTCGGTGTCGGTGCCCAGGGTCATGTGGTTGACGTTGCCGACGAAGCCGGTGACGAACACCATCAGGGTGTGGACGACGATGAAGGTCAGCATCCACAGCAGCACCCCGAAGTGCACCGTGCGGGCGATCTGCCGGTTGAGCCGGCCCGCACTGGTGCCCAATCGCCCGGCGATGGCCGGGGCCTGCAGCAGACCGGTGACCAATGCCAGCGGCGCGGCGATGAACACCGTGATGAAGTACGCCAGCAGCTGCAGTGCGTTGTAGGTGGCGAACCCGGCGTTCTGCGGCAGATCGAGGGACAGGTACTGCAGCGCGGTGGACACCGCGTTGGGGAACACCTCCCAGGAGGTGGGGATCAGCCGCTTCCACTGGTCGGTGCTGAACAGCAGGATGACGAACACCACCCCGTTGATGAGCCACAGCAGGTCGAAGCTGAAGTGCCACCAGCGGGCCAGGCCGATCGAGTGCCGGATTCCGGGGATCCCGAGTTGCTTGGGCAGCGCGACCGAATCGTCCTTGGCCGTCCAGACCCGCCCGGAGTCTTCCGGGTCGCGGCGATCGGCCGGGACCGGTCCGCGCATCCGCATCCACTCGGTGTCCGGCTTGCAGCCGGCGTTGAGATACAACCGCGGATGATCGGCGAGGATCTGGATGCCCGCCCGGATGATGAACATCATGAACAGCAGGTTCAGGAAGTGCTGCCAGCGCAGCCACCACGGGAATCCCGAGTCCACCGGCTGCACGTAGTCGGTGGAGGTGCCCGGATAGCGGGTGATGAAATCCTGGTACCAGCCGTAGCGGGTCATCTCGCGGACCACTGCGATCGAGAGCACCAGCGCGGCCAGCCCCAGCGGCACCAGCCACAGAGTGCTGAACCAGCGGCGCCCGATCCGCACCACCGGCAACTTCGCGCGGGTCTGCTCGATACCGCCGGCCCAGTCGTCCAGTGAGATCGGGCCCTGACGCTGACCGGAGAGGGCACTTTCAAGCGGATCCGGTTCGCCCGTTTTCATCCGACCACCCACGCTTCTCTCGCCGCCGATCTGTGGCTGATGCTAGACCCGCAGCAACCGCCGCGCAGGGCATCGGCACGCCGGACGGCGACCGGGTCCGCGGCGGGTTCCGCTGTGGGTAAGGTCGCGTGGTGGGCAAGGGCCGACTCGAAGGTTTCAGCGACGGGGTGATGGCGGTCGCGATCACGCTGCTGGTCTTCAACCTGCACGCCGGTGTCCGCTCGAGTGTCCCGCTGGCAACCCAGCTGCGCAACCAGTGGCCGTCGTTCGCGGCTTACGTCCTCAGCTTCTTCGTGATCGGGGTGCTCTGGCTCAACCACCACCATCTGCTCGGACTCGCCGACGCCGTCGACCGCCGACTGGCCTTCTACAACCTGCTGCTGCTGTTGTTCATCGTCGCCATCCCGTATGCGACCGCCACCTTCGCCGACTACGCGTTGTCCAGAGGTGAGGACGCCCGCACCGCCGTCCTGATCTACGCCGGTGTCATGGAGGGCATGGCGACCAGCCGCTTTTTGATGCTGCTGCACATCCTGCGGGGCGGGCTGAGTAAGTCACCCGTGCCGCCCGACCAGGCCCGCAAGCTGCTGGTGCGCTACGGCCTGGCGGTCGTCACCTTCCCGGTCTTCGCCGCGCTGTCCATCAGCGTCGGTGCGCCCACGATGCTGGTGCTGCACGCGCTGCTGCTCAGCTACTACCTCGGGCCCGCGATGCGGCCGCTCGATGACCGGAGATCGGTGACCGATCTGTCCTAGTTGAACGCCAGCCAGCTGGGCAGCGCGCGTTCGCGCGCGTCGCACAGAACCTGGGTGGTGTCGCACGATCCGCGCGGCGAGCCCGCCCCGGCCCACATGCCGCCGGTGTCGCGGCGCAGCACGATCGCCGAGGATCCGCCGCCGTCGAGCATCACCGCGGTGTCGCTGCCCAGGCCGCGGAACAGGTCCTGCAACTGGTCGGGGGTGTAGCTGCCGCCCTGGAAGACGTACATCTCGTCCTTGTCGCGGGCGTAGGCGATCGCGGTGCGCGCCGCGCTGCCGCCGGGATCGTTGAGCTGCCCGGTGTCCCCCGGCGCCAGCAGCCCGACCCCGCTGACCGCGACGAACCGGGTGCCGGCGTCGACCAGCCGGCTGATCTCCGGCGAGGCGTAGTCGTAGTCGTCCGAGGACTTCGGCGTCACCACGTACGGGGCGCCGCGGACCGGCAGGATCAGTGTGCTCAGCGCGGTCCACACCTCGTTGCCGCCGGAGAGAGCCTGCTTGCCGGCGTAGGCCAGGGTGCCGGTCACCGCGAGGTTGGTGCGGCCCAGCGCGCCGGTGTTGTCGATGTAGGCGCCCAGCGGCGAGCTGCACCCGGTGGACTTCCACGACCCGCCCTGCTGCGGGCGGACGTCGAAGAAGTTGGCGTTGATCGCGATCGTCGGCTGCCCCAGCACCTGCCAGGCCTGCAGCGGGTCGTAGATCTCCGAGGCCTGCGAGAGGCCCTCGCGGGTGCGCGCACCGGCAGTGCGCTCGCAGCGCGCCTGGTAGCCCTGGTGGGAGTCGGCCAGCAGCCGCGGCGCCAGCCGCGCCGAGGCGCCCTTGACGATCATCAGGTGCCCGCCGCTGTTCAGCTCGTACCAGTCGCCCGCGCCGTTGAGCATGGGTGCGGGGAAGCCGGGCCCGAAGTTGTAGACCAGGTAGCTGCCGCGCGTCGTCGCGATCGCCTGCGCCAGCTTGTCGCGCCCCTCGGCGGCCGACGCGGGGGGCGGTGCGCCCAGCGACAGCGCCAGGCATGCGGCGAGCGCCGCAGCACCTACCCGCCTCGACACGGTCCCACTGTCCAACACCGCGATCACGTGCGCGTCACCATTGCACGGCGGCCGGATCACGAACCGGCGCAGGGCCGATCAGATCCGGGTCAGAAGAGCAGCTCGGACTTCGCGACCTTCGGCATCTCGGTGGTGATGCGCTGCATCGTGCCCAAAAAGCAGTAGAACTCCGGATAGACCACCGGCTTGCCGCTGTTGAGCACCGCGACGGAGATCGCGCGTTCGGGGTCGGCCCAGCCCAGAATGTTGGTGAAACCCATGTGGCCGAACGCATGCTGGGTGTCCAGCCCGTAGAGGCTGACCACCCGGGCGCCGAGCATCAGTCCGTAGGAGAACCGCGTCGGATAGCCCAGGGTGAAGTCGACCTCGAGGTGGGAGCGTTCGACGAGCGCGTTGCGGACGGTGTCGGCGCCCATCACCCGGACACCGTCGAGCTCGCCCCCGCGGCGCATCACCTCGAAGAAGCGGGACAGCTCGTAGGCCGTGGTGACGGTGTTGGCGGCCGGGACGATGCCGGTGAGGAAGCGCGGATCGTTGGTCAGCTTGACCAGTTTGTCCAGCCCGACCCCGAGTGCTCGGCTGAGCAGGTTGGACAGCGGCGGCGCGATCGGCGGCCCGGTCACGTAGTTGTGCGCGACCCGGTCGAGGTCGGCGGGGTCCACGCCGTAGTTGGTCCAGCGGAACCCCAGCGGGTCGAGGAACTCCTCGGTGAGCACCTGCCGGATGTCCTTGCCGGTGACGGCGTGCACCACCTCGCCGAGGATGAAGCCGCCCGACACCGCGTGGTAGGCGAGGTAGCGTCCGGCCTTCGCGAACGGCGCGGCGCCGACGAGGATGTCGGTCATGTACTGACGGTCGCCGAGGTTGTCCAGGTCCAGCGCGGTGCGCGGCAGGTTGGGCACCCCGGCGCGGTGGGCCAGCACGTGCCCGACGGTGATCTCGTGCTTGCCGTGCTTCTCGTAGCCGGGGATGTAGTCGGCCACCGGATCGTCGAGGCCGAGCCGGCCGCGCTCGACGAGCTTGTGCACGACGAGCGCGGTGATCGCCTTGGACGCCGAGTAGACGCAGAACGGGGTGTCGACGGTGGCCGGTACCGCCTCGGCGTCGGCCTTGACGTGCGGGCCGTTACCGCGGGTGTGCCCGATCGCCCGGTTGAGGATCACCGCACCGTGGCGGCGCACGCAGATCTGCATCGCCGGGTGCACGCCGCTGCGATACCAGTCCTGGATCGACCGCCAGATGGCGTCGACCTTGCGGGCGCTCACCCCGCCCGCGTCGGGGGACTCCTCGACGCCGACGTCGGTCACCGAGTCCAGATCGGCGGGCACCCGGATCCGCCGCAGCGGGTCGGGCAGGCCCAGCGGCGGACGGGGCAGTGGCGGGATCAGCGGCGGCACCTGCGCATCTTATGCGCCGCCCGCACCGGGGTGGGCGAACGCGCCGGGCAGGCCGCTACCCTGCCTGTTATGACCGCAAGCCGCTCCGAGCGGACCTTCCCGGGCGCCGGCGGCGTCACCATCGTCTATGACACCTGGACACCGGAGGTCACCCCGCGCGGCGTCGTGGTTCTCGCGCACGGCTTCGGCGAGCACGCCCGCCGCTACGACCACGTCGCCCAGCACTTCGGGGCGGCCGGTCTGATCACCTACGCCCTCGACCACCGCGGCCACGGCCGGGCCGGCGGCAGGCGGGTGCGCTTGCGCGACCTGTCCGAGTTCACCTCGGATTACCGCACGCTGGTGCAGATCGCGGCCACCGAGAACCCCGGGCTGCCCCGCATCGTGCTGGGCCACAGCATGGGCGGGGCGATCGTGTTCGCCTACGGATCGGAGAACGCCGGCGACTACGACCTGATGGTGCTCTCCGGCCCGGTGGTCGCCGCCCACAGCCAGGTGTCGCGGCTGACCGCGCTGGTGGGCAAGACCATCGGCGCGGTGCTGCCCGACCTGCCGATCGAACCGATCGACCCCGACGCGGTCTCCCGCGACCCCGAGGTGGTGGCCGCCTACAAGGCCGACCCGCTGGTCTTCCACGGCAAGATACCCGCCGGCATCGGCAAGGCGCTGCTGCACGTCGGCGAGACCATGCCGCGCCGGGCGCAGGCCATCACCGCGCCACTGCTAGTGGTGCACGGCGAGCAGGACAAGCTGGTCCCCGCCGCGGGCAGCCGCCGGCTCGTCGAGCACGTCGGCTCCGGCGACGTCGAGCTCAAGGTGTACCCGCAGCTCTACCACGAAGTGTTCAACGAACCCGAGCGCGACCGGGTGCTCGAGGACGTGACCGGCTGGATCCAGGCGCGCCTGTGATCCGCCGCCTGATGGCGGCGGTGCTCATCGCGCTGCCCGTGCTGTCCGGGTGCGCCGGCGGGACTGACACCGCGATCTCCTGGGTCGACGATGAGGTCACCTTCGACGCCGGCGGGCTGACCGTGCACGGCACCTACCGGCACTCCACCGGTGACGCGAAAGCCCCTGCCGCGCTGCTGATCTCGGAGAGCGGACGCACCGACCGCAACGGTGACAACAACGTCGCCGGGCCGGTCGGCAACATGCGCCAGCTCGCCGAGTACCTCTCCGGACGCGGGGTGGCCACCCTGCGCTACGACAAGGTCGGCACCGGCGCGACCGGTCTGGGCCCGTTCGCCGGGCGGCCCGGCGATGTCGGCAGCGCGGTCTACACCGACGGCGCGAAGGCCGCCGTGCGGTTCCTGGCCGGCCGACCGCGCACCGACGCCGACCGCATCTCGGTGTACGCGGTGGGCGAGGGAACCCTGCACGCCCTGGCACTGGCCGACGACACCTCCCCCGGCGCGCCCCGGATCCATGCGCTGGGTCTGCTGCAGCCGCTGCCGTCGCGCTACCTGGACCTGATCACCGGGCGGGTCCGCGCGGACATCGCCGCGGCGGTGCGCGGCGGTGCCAAGACCCCCGCACAGGGTGAGCAGGTGATCGCCGCCTGGCAGGCCGCCGTCAACCAGGTCCGCACCCAGGGCAGCGCGCCCGCCGACCTGCCCGACGGGCTGGGGGCGATCCTCAACCCGGGCAACGTCGCCGCGGTCGCCGAAGCCGACCGCATCGACCCGCTGGCGCTGGCCGCCGCCGTGCCGGCCGGCACGCCGGTGCTGCTGACGTGTTCGGACTCCGACGCCCAGTCCAACTGTGCCGACATCACCCCGCTCGCTGACGCGCTGGCGCACACCGCGCTGCAACTGGTGCGTCTCACCGGCGTCAACCATGTGCTGCGCGACGACCCGACCGACAACGTCGCCCACTACGCCCGGCAGGATCCGCTTTCTGCACAGCTGACCGCCGCGCTGGATCGCTTCACCGCCGAGTAGGTCGCTAAGGTGGGCCGCGATGAGCGAAGACCGGATGCTGTCCCGCATCGCCGCGCTGCTGCGCCAGGCTGAGGGCACCGACAACACCCACGAGGCCGAGGCCTTCATGGCCGCCGCCCAGCGGCTGGCCACCGCCACCTCGATCGACCTCGCGGTGGCCCGCGCGCACTCGGCCACCCGCACCGCCGCGCAGGCGCCGACCCAGCGCACCATCACCATCGGCGAACCCGGCACCCGCGGCCTGCGCACCTACGTGCAGCTGTTCGCGGCGATCGCCTTGGCCAACGACGTGCGCTGCGACGTGGCGTCGAACTCGACGATGGTCTACGCCTACGGCTTCAGCGAGGACATCGACACCACCCACACGCTGTACGCCAGCCTGGTGGTGCAGATGGTGCGGGCGTGCGACGCGTATCTGGCCACCGGCGCGCACCGGCCCACCCCCACCATCACCGCACGGCTGAACTTCCAGCTGGCCTTCGGCAACCGGATCGGCCAGCGCCTGACCGAGGCCCGCGACGAGGCCAAGCGCGAGGCCACCCGGTTCCGCCGCGCCAAGCCCGGCACCGCTGTGGCGTTGCGCAACAAGGACATCGAGCTGCGCGACCACTACCGGCGCGAGTCGCAGGCGCGCGGCACCTGGCGGGCCAGCAGCGCGTCGGCGGGCTACTCGTCGGCGGCGCGCCGCGCCGGGGACCGGGCCGGCCGCGCCGCCCGGCTGGGCTCGGCTCCCGAACTGCCGGGCGCGCGGGCCCGGCTGAAGCGGTGAGCGGTCGCGACAGTCAGCGCTCCCGCGTCTACGCCGCCGAGGAGTTCGTCCGAGGCCTGTTCGACCGCGCCGCCGAGCACGACACCCGCGCGGTGGACTTCTTCGGCACCTCGATCACCCTGCCGCCGGAGGGCCGGTTCGCCTCGGTGGAGTCGGTGCAGCGCTACCTCGATCAGGTGCTGGCCCTGCCCGCCGTCGCCGCGCGCTGGCCCGCACCCGCGCCGGTGTCGGTGCGCTCGCGCCGCGCGGCGAGCGCCGCGCACTACGAGTCGACCGCAGACGGCGGTGTCATCGCCGTGCCGCAGCGGTTGACCGCCGACTGGGCCATGCGCGAGCTGGTGGTGCTGCACGAACTGGCCCACCATCTGCTGCGCGGGTGCGCCGAGGGCCCCGCGCACGGGCCGGAGTTCACCGCGACGTTCTGCGAACTTGCCGCCGCGGTGATGGGACCGGAGGCCGGGCACGTGCTGCGGGTGGTCTACGCCAAACAGGGCGTGCGCTGACCCGTTTCGGGCTCCTTTCGCCCCTGCGCGACCGCCACGGTGACCTACGCTGAGTCTTCGGCGGGGTCGAGCGACGAGGAGAAAACGTGGGAGCTTCGCGCTGTGTCGGACGGGTCGGCGGGCTGGCCCTCGCACTGGGCGCCGGGGTGGTGATCGTCGGCGTCGGGTGCGGGATCGCCTCGGCGGACACCGAGACGGGCGCGGCCACATCCGCGGGCGCGGCTAATTCCGCGACGGCGCGCCACGATCGCCACGATCGCCAGGGTCACACCGCGTCCGCCGCGGCGCGCGCGCACCGGCCGTCGGCCTCACCGGCCCGGGCGAGCACGCCGAAGCAGAGCACGAACAACGGCGTCACCGTCAATCCGACCGTCACCGTCGTCGACGGTGTCGTGCAGGGCACCCTGAACGCCACCAGCCAGCGGTGCGGCACCTCGTGTCTGACGTACTCCTTCGTCGGCTCCAGCGACCGCGGCAAGCTGGATCTGGGCACGGTGCCGGTCACGCCGACCGAGGACGATCCGCAGAGTTACACCGCGCTGCCGTATGCGACCTGGCTGGACACCGGCGGCACCAAGGGCACCCAGACCTTCACGGTGCGGGTCTCGGAGGTGACCGACTTCGACACCGTGCTGAGCGGGCTGCCGCTGATCGGGTTGCTGGCGGCGCCGGTGATCAGCCTGCTCCAGCAGTCACCGCTGGTCGGTTCGCTGCTCGCCCCGATCATCGGCGAATCGGTGCTGGCCGACATCACCGTCAACGTGGGCGCGCTGGCACCGGGTGACACCCCGCTGGCGTTCACCTACGACGTGCTGTCCTTCGACGGGGTGAAGATCAGCACGAACTTCTTCCCCGCCTCCGACCTTGCCGCCGACGCGACCGCACCGACGGCGCTCAACGGCCCCGGTCTGGGCGGAGCCGGCATCACCAACCCCTACACCCGACAGGGCTCCGAGCCGTTCGTGCCCTCCCCCTCGGTGCTGCGGGCGAGCAACTACAACGTGATCACCTGGGATCCGCGCGGGGAACACGCCTCCGGTGGGGTGCTGCAGTTGGACAGCCCCTTCTATGAGGGCCGTGACACCTCGGCGATCATCACCTGGGCGGCGCAGAACACCCCGGCTCAACTCGACCGCACCGGCGATCCCGCGGTGGGCATGGTCGGCGGATCTTACGGCGGTGGAATCCAATTGGTCAGCGCCGCAACCGATCCGCGCGTGGACGCGATCGTGCACAGCATCGCGTGGAACGCGCTGAACTCCTCGCTGTATCCCGGTGAGGTGTTCAAGTCCGCCTGGGCGACGGTGCTGCTGCTGTCGCTGGTGAGCACGGGGGCGCGGATCAACAACCAGATCTACACCGCGGTCGCCACCGGTCTGCTGTTCAACTACCTCAGCCCCGCCGACCAGGCGGCGCTCGGCAGCAGTGGACCGACCACGCTGCTCAACGAACTCAGGGCCCCGACCCTGCTGCTGCAGGGCACCGTCGACTCGCTGTTCCCGCTGGCCCAGGCGCAGGCCAACGCCGAACGGATCCTGGCCAACCCGTACGACGCCCCGGTGAAGATGGCGTGGTTCTGCGGCGGCCACGGGATCTGCCTGGACCCGGTCAGTCCCGATCAGGACGTCCGGCTCTACGGCAACACCCTGGCCTGGCTGGATCAGTACGTCGCCGGCGTCGGACAGTCCGCCGACGGAATCCCGGTGTTCCAGTGGTACGACCAGAGCGGCCAGTACTACACCTCCGATCTGATGCCCTTCGCCGAGGCGTTCACCAAGCCGCTGCCGTTCAGCGCCACCGGCGAGGGCGGCATGCTGCCGATCATCCCGGTGATCGGCGGGTCCGGGCCCGCGCAGGAACCGTCGTTCCTGACCTCCTTCCCCGGCAACGGGGTGTTCCCCACCGTCGCCACCAACGCCGTCAATGTCGCCGTCTCCCCCGACGTCGGCGACCAGATCGTCGGCGCCCCGCAACTGAGCTTCACCTACCGGGGCATCGGCAACGGCAAGGCGGTCTTCGCCCAGCTAGTCGACGACGCCACCGGCCGGGTGGTCGGCAACATGGTCACCGCGGTGCCGGTGACCCTCGACGGGCAGCAGCGCACGCTGAGCATCCCGATGCAGGAGATCGCCTACACGGTCAACGACGCCGCGGACTCGATGACGCTGCAGATCGTCGCCTACGCCTCGATGTTCGCCAACTCCTCGGTGGGCGTGATCGACATCTCCGACGTCCAGCTCGACCTGCCGCTGGTGGCGGTGCCGACCGTCGCAGCCGGAACGTAGGGGCCGGGCCGTGCCGGTGAAGCGGGTCACCGCGGCGCTCGCGGCGGCCGCGCTGGTAGCCGGCTGCGGCACCGGCCGCCAGGACTCCACCCCCGCGGCGCCGGGTCCGGCCAACACCTGCGACATCGTGCCCAACGGCACCCCGACCCCCAAGACCCCGCAGGCCGGTGCGCCGCAGCAACGCGACATCTCGGTCGCCCCGGAGACCGCCACCGGCTACCGCAGCGACATGACCGCCGTGCGCAGCAGCACCTTCGCGGTGGCCACCGCCAACCCGCTGTCCACCCAGGCCGCCTGCCGGGTGCTGCGCGACGGCGGTACCGCCGCCGACGCGGTGGTCGCCGCCCAGGCGGTGCTGGGACTGGTCGAACCGCAGTCCTCGGGCATCGGCGGCGGCGGCTTCCTGCTCTACTACGACGCCGCCTCGGGCGCGCTGAGCGCCTATGACGGCCGCGAGACCGCCCCCGCCGCGGCGGATGAGAACTACCTGCGCTGGATCTCCGCCGACGACCGCACCGAGCCGAAGCCCGACAGCCGCTCCTCGGGACGCTCGATCGGGGTGCCCGGTGTGGTGCGGCTGCTCGCTGACGTGCACGCCGAGCACGGCCAGACCCCGTGGCGCGAGCTTTTCGAACCGGCGATCACGTTGGCCGACAACGGCTTTGAGATCAGCCCGCGGCTGGCGACCGCGATCGCCGAGGGCGTGGCGGGTCTGGCCGCCGACCCCGAACTCGCCGCCTACTTCCTGAACCCCGACCGCAGCCCCAAGACCGTCACGACCGTGCTGACCAACCCGGCCTACGCCAAGACCCTCGGCGCGGTGGCCACCGACCCCGGGGCGTTCTACTCCGGGCAGATCGCCGCCGACATCGTCGAGGCCGTCGCCGACACCGCCGGCGGGCGCACCCCCGGCGCGATGACGCTGCAGGACCTGGCCAACTATCGCGCGCTGAGCCGTCAACCGGTGTGCACGTCCTACCGCGGCAAGCAGGTGTGCGGCATGCCCCCGCCGTCCTCGGGTGGCATCGCGGTCGCCCAGATCCTGGGCGTGCTGCAGAGCTTCGAGCTGGCCCCGCTGCGCCCCACCGACATCGACCGCAACGGCGGTCGGCCCACCGTGCAGGGCGTGCACCTGATCGCCGAAGCCGAACGGCTGGCCTACGCCGACCGCGACCGCTGGGTCGCCGACACCGACTTCGTCGCGCTTCCCGGCGGCTCGCCGCAGGCGCTGCTGGCCAGCGACTACCTGGCCGGGCGGGCCGCGCTGATCTCCCCGCAGCGCACCATGGGCACCGCGCAGCCCGGCGCGTTCGGGCCACCATGAATCTGACCCTCAATGATCCTGGGGATGATTCGTGTACCCCAGTCGTCCAACGCATATAACCGACGCATTGTGGTTTCGCC
>NZ_JBJTCF010000080.1:0-33599 GCF_046091765.1 Mycobacterium sp. | reverse complement strand
CCTAGCTTGGTCCCCTGCGCGAGCAGACGTAAACCCCCCCTTTCCGCGGCGTGTCGGGAGCACTTTGCGTCTGCTCGCGCAGGGGACCAAGCTAGGTGGATGCTGACGGAGCGGCTGGGCGCGCTGGGTTCGCCCGCCGGGGTGCTGCGCGCGGTGGCCGCCGGCGCCCGCCGGCGGCGGCTGCCCGCACCGGCGGCCCTGACCGGCGAGTGGTTCGGTGCGGCCGCGGTGATCGCGCCCAGCGTCGAGGTGCGCGCGGTCGACCCGGCCACCGTGTTCGATGTGCGCCCCGGCGGCGGCAGTGTCGGCGGCGGCTGCGGTGTGGGCGGCGGCTGGATCGGCTACCTGTCCTACCCCGACCCCGGCGCGGACGCCGCACCGCCGCGCGTGCCCGTCGCCGCGGGTGGCTGGACCGACTGCGTGCTGCGCCTCGACACCGAGGGGTGCTGGTGGTTCGAGAGCCTGGACGGCACCGGCCCGCCGCGCTGGCTGTCGGCGGCCCTGGCCCGCACCCCGGCCCGCGGGTACTGCGAGATCACCTGGCGGCGGCCGGATTTCGACGCCCATCGCGCCGGCGTGCTGGCCTGCCTGGAGGCGATCGGCGCCGGCGAGGTCTACCAGGCGTGTGTGTGCACGCAGTTCACCGGCGAGGTGTCCGGCTGCCCACTGGAGTTCTTCGCCGACACCGTCGAGCGCACCGCCCCGGCGCGGGCGGCCTACCTGGCCGGCCGGTGGGGGGCGGTGGCGTCGCTGTCCCCGGAGCTGTTCCTGCGCCGGGTGGGCGAGCGGGTGGACTCCAGCCCGATCAAGGGCACCCTGCCGCTGCACCTGCCGGCCGCGCGGCTGCGGGCCTCGACCAAGGACGTGGCCGAGAACATCATGATCGTCGACCTGGTGCGCAACGATCTCGGCCGCGTCGCCGACACCGGCTCGGTGGGCGTGCCCGAACTGCTCGCGGTGCGCCCCGCCCCCGGGGTGTGGCATCTGGTCTCGACGGTGTCGGCGCGGGTGTCCCCTGACCTGCCGACCGCAGCCCTGCTGGAGGCCGCCTTCCCGCCGGCCTCAGTCACCGGGACCCCCAAAGTCGCTGCGCGGCAACTACTTTCGCAGTGGGAGCCGCGACGGCGGGGCGTCTACTGCGGCACGGTGGGGCTGGCCTCACCGGTGGCGGGCTGCGAGCTCAACGTGGCCATCCGCACGGTGGAGTTCGACGCGCACGGCGGCGCGGTGCTCGGGGTCGGGGGCGGGATCACCGCCGACTCCGACCCCGCCGCCGAGTGGCAGGAGTGCCTGGACAAGGCCGCCCCGATCGTCGGCCCGCTGACCGGTCAGCCCCGCGCCTGCAGCACGGCCTCGTAGAGCGCGCGCCGCGACACCGCCCCGGGGTGGTCGGCCACCACCTGCGCGCACGCGTCCTTGACCCGCATCCCGGTGTCCACCAGCGCGCCGACCTCGGTCACCAGCGCGGCGATGTCGACAGGCGCTGAGGCACCGGCGAGCACGACGGTGATCTCACCGAGCACACCCTCGCCCGCCCACTCGGCCAGTTCGGCGAGCATCCCCCGGCGGATCTCCTCGTGCTCCTTGGTCAGCTCCCGGCACACCACCGCGCGGCGCTGCGCGCCGAGGACCTCGACGGCGTCGCGCAGCAGGCCCGCCAGCCGCCGCGGCGACTCGAAGAACACCACCGTGCGCGCCTCGGCGGCCAACCCGCTCAGCCACCGCCGGCGCGCCGAGGTGCCGCGCGGGGGGAAGCCCTCGAAGCAGAACCGGTCGGTGGGCAGACCCGAGACGGCCAGCGCGGTGGTGACCGCCGACGGCCCGGGCAGGCACGTCACCGCCACCCCGGCCGCCGCGCAGGCGCTGACCAGCCGGTAGCCGGGGTCGTTGATCAGCGGCGTCCCGGCGTCGCTGACCACCAGCACGGTCGCGCCGGCGGCCAGGTCCTCGAGCAGGGCGGGCACCCGGGCCGCCTCGTTGGCGTCATAGAGGCTGAGCACCCGGCCGCGGATCGTCACGCCCAGCGCGCGGGCCAGGGCGCGCACCCGGCGGGTGTCCTCGGCAGCCACCACGTCGGCGGTGCCCAGCGCCTCGACCAGGCGGGCGGACGCGTCGGCGGGCCGGCCCAGCGGCGTGGCGCCGAGCACGAGGCGACCAGCCGTCATGACGCAGCGCCCATGACCCAGAGCCTACGATCGCTACCGATGAGCACCCTGACCGATGACCGCCCCGCGCCCGGGCGCGAGGTCCCCGTCATCAGCCCGGGCCCGCTGGTGCCGGCCGCCGACTTCGGACCGGTCGACCGCCTGGACGGCTGGGCGGCCACCGCGGTGGTGTGCGCGCTGGCGGCGGTGACGCGGTTTTTGAACCTGGGTTCGCCCACCGACGACGGCACCCCGCTGTTCGACGAGAAGCACTACGCCCCGCAGGCCTGGCAGGTGCTGCACAACTTCGGGGTGGAGGACAACCCCGGCTACGGGCTGGTGGTGCATCCGCCGCTGGGCAAGCAGCTGATCGCCGCCGGGGAGGCGCTGTTCGGCTACTCCGGGCTGGGCTGGCGGTTCATCGGGGCGATCTTCGGGGTCGTGCTGGTGGCGCTGGTGATGCGCATCGTGCGCCGGATCAGCCGCTCGACGATCATCGGGGCCATCGCGGGTCTGCTGCTCGTCTGCGACGGGGTCAGCTTCGTGTCGGCACGCACCGCGCTGCTCGACGGTTTCCTGGCGGTGTTCGTCGTCGCGGCGTTCGGCGCGCTGATGGTCGACCGCGACCAGGTCCGCCAACGCCTGGATGCGGCGCTGGCCGAGGGCCGCATCGCCGAGACGCCGTGGGGCCCGCGGCTGGGTGTGCGGTGGTGGCGGTTCGGCGCCGGGGTGCTGCTGGGGCTGGCCTGTGCGACGAAGTGGTCGGGGCTGTACTACGTGGTGTTCTTCGCACTGCTGTCGCTGGGCCTCGACGTCGCCGCCCGGCGCGCCTACCGGGTGCCGCGGCCCTGGCGGGGGGTGCTGCGGCGGGATGCCGGTCCGGTGGCCTACGTCTTCGGGGTGATCCCGCCCGCGCTGTACCTGCTGGCCTACGCGCCGTGGTTCGCCTCGGAGACGGCGATCAACCGCTACGAGGCCGGCCAGTCCATCGGCGAGCGGCAGTGGTTCCAGCCGCCCGACGCGCTGCGCTCACTGTGGCACTACACCTACAAGGCGTATCACTTCCACTCCTCGCTGACCAACGCCGCCGGCAACCACCACCCGTGGGAGTCCAAGCCCTGGACGTGGCCGATGTCGCTGCGGCCGGTGCTCTACGCGATCGACGACGAGAACGTGCCCGGCTGTGGTGCGGCCTCCTGCGTCAAGGCGATCATGCTGGTGGGCACGCCGGCGATGTGGTGGCTGGCCGTCCCGGTGCTGCTCTACGCCGCGTGGCGGGCTTTCGTGCGCGCGGACTGGCGCTACGCCGTCGTGCTGGTGGGCTACTGCGCGGGATGGTTGCCGTGGTTCGCCGCGATCGACCGGCAGATGTACTTCTTCTACACGGTGCCGATGGCGCCGTTCCTGGTGATGGCGATCGCTCTGATCCTCGGCGACATCCTCTACCAGCGCGACCGGCCCGACGGCGGCGCCGAGCGGCGCACGCTGGGCGTGCTGGTGGTCTGCGGCTACCTGGCGCTGGTGATCACCAACTTCGCCTGGCTGTTCCCGATCCTCACCGGGCTGCCGATCTCGCAGTCGACCTGGGGCATGCAGATCTGGCTGCCGAGCTGGCGTTAGCCGGGATCGCGCGCGACCGGGCAGGACATGCACCGCGGTCCGCCGCGCCCGGTGCCCAGCTCGGAGGCCGCCACCTCCAGCACCTCGATCCCGGCGTCCCGCAGCCGGGCGTTGGTCTCGGTGTTGCGTTCGTAGGCGACGACCACCCCGGGCGCCAGCGCGAGCGTGTTGTTGCCGTCGTCCCACTGCTCGCGCTCGGCGGTGACCGGGTCCAGTCCGGTGTCGATGACCCGCAGCCGCTCGATTCCCATCGCCTCGGCAGCAGCCCGCACGAACGGCGCCTCGTCGCCGATCCGGATGCCGTCGGCGGTGCGCCGCAGGGCGAATGCCGACAGTCTGTCGGTGATCGCCGGGTACATCACCATCGCGTCGACGTCGACCATCGTGCACACCGTGTCCAGGTGCATCTGCGCGCGCTCCTGGGCGATCGGCACCGCCAGCACGGTGTGCGCGAGGTCGTCATCGAAGAGGCTGCGCGCCAACGCCTCCGCGCCGGCCGCGGTGGTGCGCTCCCCCACCCCGACCGCGACGACGCCGGGAGCCAGCAGCAGCACGTCACCGCCCTCCACCGGGGCGGTGTGCGACTCGTAGGCCCGGCGCACCCCGAGGAAGCGCGGGTGGTGGGCGTAGATCAGGTCGGTCAGCGAGGTCTCCCGCGCCCGGGCCGCCAAGGCCAGCGAGGTGATCGCGAACCGCGGCCCGATCCAGAACGACGAGTCCCGGGTGAACATCAGGTTGGGCAGCGGATCGATGACGAAATCCGAACCGCGGTGCATGCGGCGCACCAGCGAGGAGTCCTCACGGGCGCCGAAGGGCAGCTCGGTGAACGTCATACCCGCCATCAGCACCTGCGCCAGATCACCGGGGGCGACGCCGCGCAGGTATGCCGAAAGTTCCTGCGCCAGAGCCGAACCCAGCCTGCTGGAGTCCACTGCCGCCGTGATGCCCTGCATCCGCGCCGCACCGCTGGCGAGCGCCTCGACGAGCAGGTCGGCCAGTAGCAGCACCTCCACGCCGCGCGCGCGCAGCAGGTCGGCGAACCCGTCGTGCTCCTGCTGGGCCCGGGCGACCCACGGCACGCCGTCGAAGAGCAGGGCGTCGTTGTTGCGCGGGGTGATCCGCTTCAGTTCCGCACCGGGCCGGTGCAGGATGACCGTGCGCAGCGTGCCGACCTCCGAGTCGACGCCGGGGGTAGCGGTCATGCCAGCACCGTATCGTTGCCCGCCCAGCCGATTCAGCGGCGCACCGCGTTGACCCCGGCGACCAACAGGTCGCGGGCGCGCCGGGTGTCGACCGGCCGCACCGGGGTGCCGGGCACCACCAGCGGGTTGGCCGAGACGATCACCTGGTAGTCACCGAAGTGCGCGGAGTAGCTGTAGAGCTCGCCGGTGCGCGCGCTGCCCTCGACCATCGTCTGCACCACCCGGTGCACACCGAGGGTCTGGGCGCCGTCGATCTCGGGTGCCTGCACCTGTTCCACCGTGCCCCGCACGGTATCGCCGGCGAAAGCGACTCTGGTGCAGCCGGATTCGGGTTTGTCGACCGGGATCGGGACGCTGGTCTCGACGGCGAAGACGATGAACCGGTTGCCCTCGCCCTCGGCGGACACCGCGGCCATGTTGCCCTCGGTGCCCGGCGGGACCGGTCGGGCGGTAGCCAGCCGCGCGCAGCCGGGCGGATCGAAGCGCAGCCCGTCGGGCAGCGGCTGCCCGGCCAGCAGGGCCGGATCGATGCCGGTCGGAGCGACCTCGGTCACCGTGAACTGCGGACCGAAGCTGGTCGTGACCGCGGAGATCCCGGCGAGGTCGGCCGTCGGTCCGGGCCGGGCGCAACCGGCCAGCAACCCCACGCACAGCCCGACACACAGGCCGCTGGAGAGCACCCGGGTCAGCACCGCGACCACGCTACTGACCGCGCGGCGCTCACCGGCGCACCGCGGCGACGGTGTCGGCCAGCAGTTCGTCAACGAAACGGGCGTCCAGTGGCGGCTCCGCCGAGCCAGGATTAGTGACCAGCACGGCGAACGCGACGTGTCCGTCGAGGAAGGCGAACGCCGCGGTCGCCTCGGAGTCGGTCTGCGAGCCCGCTTCGACGACGGTCTTGGCTACCGCCCGCCAGGCCAGCGTCTGCGCGCCCTCGATGCGCGGCGGCGGAATCTGGGTGACGACGGCGCTGGTGTGGACGAACGTCATTGCCCAGGTGGAACATTCAGCGATCAGCGCGGGATCGGGACCGGCGGGTGCCACGGCCGCCGCGACGAACACCGTGCCGCCCGCTCCGGAGGCCGACAGCCCGCGCGCGGCCGGGTCGGCCGGTGCCGGGTCGGCGAGGCCCTTGCAGCGCGCCGGGTCGGCCGTCCAGCCCGGCCCGAACCCGATCAGCGCCGCGGCGCTGATCGGTCCGTCCAGACCGGCGACCTCGTATCCGCTCGGCAGCGCCGGACCGACGGCGACGACGGCGGCGGGGTTGACCCGCCCGGCGGGCGGGCTGCTCGACGGCGGCGGTGCGGGCGCCGACCCGCACCCGCCCAGCCACGCGGTCGCCAGCAGAGCGGTCAGCGGGGCGCGTCGGCCGCTCAGCGGTTGAGCCGCCAGATATCGCAGGACATGACGGTGGCGAACCCGCACCACAGCGGATACGGGGCCAGGGCCGCGCCCAGGGTGGCGTCGGCCCGGCCGGCCCGCCGCGCGAGGTCGGCGCTGCTGGCGGCGAGCACCCCGGCGGCGATCGCCGAGGTCCCCAGCCGCTGCTTGCCGAAGAACAGCCAGCTCCACCCGGCGTTGAGAACCAGGTTGGTGCCCAGCGCGGCGATGTAGGCCCGGGCCTCGCCGTCGCGGCCCTGCTCGCGGAACCGGTTGATCGCCGCCGCCGAGGTGGCGGCGATGTCGGCGTACAGCGCGGTCCAGGCGATCGGGAAGACCGCGTTGGGCGGCACGTAGCCCGGTTTGCGGATCGTCTGGTACCACCCCTGCACCCCGCCGCGGCTGGCCAGGCTGCCCGCTACCGCCGCCGCCGCGGTGGCCAGACCCGTGCCGAGGATCGCCTTTCCCACGTCCCTCAAGCTACCGCCGAATCCGGCGGGGATTCGCGTTCGGCGCGCCGCACCGCCAGGCACTAGGCTCCTGTGCAGTCGGCCGGGTCGGGCGACCCGCGGACAAGGAGATCTCAGCGCGATGACGAACGCGATCAAGCGACGGTCGGCGGCGGCAACCCTCGGGGCGTGCGCGGTCACGCTGGCCGTGGCGTTGACCGGATGCAGCAGCGCCACCAAGACCGCGACCGAGTCGTCCCCGTCGGCGGCGTCGGCCACGCAGGCCACCACGGCCACGTCGGGCCTGGCGGTGCCGGATCGCCCGTCGGGGCCGAACATGACGATCGCCGACTACGTCGACCAGAACAAGATCGTCGAGACCGCGGTCAAGCAGGGCGACGCCGATTCGCCGACGTTCGACTTCCCGATGCCCCCGGACTGGAAGGCGGCCGGTCCTCGCAAGCCGGAGTGGGCCTACGGCGCGATCATCTACGACAAGGCCGAGGATCCGGCCGACCCGCCGTTCATGACCGCGATCGTCTCCAAGCTGACCGGGAACGTCGATCCGGCCAAGGTGCTCGAGTACGCGCCGGGTCTGCTGCAGAACCTGCCGGGCTACGAGCAGGACGGCGAAATCCAGAAGAGCACGCTCAGCGGCTTCGAGGCCATCCAGTTCCAGGCGTCCTACCTCGCCGGTGAGGTCCGGCGTTACATCGCCCAGAAGACCGTCGTCATCCCGGCCAAGGACGGCGGGATCTTCGTGCTGCAAATCAACGCCGACGCCCCGCTCGGACAGGATCAGGTGGTCCTCGACGCCGCGAAGGTGATCAACGAGAAGACGACCATCACCGTCTGACGGGCTAGCCTCGATTTTTCGCGGCGGTGGGGTTCGGGGTCGCTGGGCTCTGAATATCGCTGAGGGGTGGGGGTTTTGGTTTTGGGGTGTGTTTGGCCGTCCCGTGTCGCCGGGGTGGGGCGGAGTCGTGATCGGCACCGCACCCGGGAGTGAATCGCTGCAGAGGTTGCAGGGCATGACGCGATTCGAGCTCAGAGCAGAACCGAGACGGACACCAGCCGGTATTCGGGGCTGGGCCCGAAACCGAACGACAGGGTGTGACCGCTGACGGGGTACCGCAGGGCGATGGTCTTGCCGGTCTGGGACGGCGGGATGTCGACGCCTGCGGCCTTGCCGAATTGTGCGGTGACGCTCGGCATGGAATAGCAGACGTCGGGTTGCATCGTTGCCACCAAGGCGGCAATCGTGCCCCGCTGGGGATCCACACGTAAGTCGATGCTCTCGATCAACGTCGCGTAGGCGCTGCCGGGTAATGGCCGGCCGCGATATTCGCCACCTTCGCCGGCGCCGTCGTCGGGCACCGGATCCAGCCTGACACCGAGGCCGGTCTGCGCCTGGTTCAGTGACCCCGCCGCGGCGGCGGCAAAGGAACGGGTGAAGTCCGCCAAGGCGCCGGAATCGCATTGGGGACCCGGCGCAGCGTCGTTGTCCGCGCGGGCGAGGCCCACCGCGCCCCCGGCGAGGCCGCCGAAGACGAGCCACGCGCCGAGCAGGATCGGGAGTATCCCTTTGAATAGCCACGCCGTCGACGTGCTGCGCGCGTCGCGCACCTGGAGGTGACATTGCGCCGGATCGGCCTTGGGCCAGGACGTCGACGCCGCCGCACGCCCGAGCATCCTCTCGAACGGCGCCACCAGCCCGCTGATTCCTGCATACCGCGCGGCGCTGGCGGCGGGCACAAGTCCGAGAAGATAGGTTCCGCGCGGTGCGCTGAAGGTCGCCACCTTCATCGTGAAGACCGACCCGCGCATCATGTTGGTGCGGAACAGGGATCCGGTGAGTCTCACCGGTGGGCCGCCGTTCGCACCCCTGATCTCTGGGGCCCAGTCGGCCAGGGCGTTCACTTTGAACCGCGGTACTTTGATCCAGATGTCGTAGGTTCCGTCGGCGGGAATGCTGAACGGTCGGGGACCTTCGAGAAACGACGATTCGAAAATCGCCGAGGAATCAAACTTCGCCATCCAGTTCAGGATGTTCCGGACGCCGTAGACGATCAAAAGTGCGCCGGGCACGATCAACAACACTCCGGTGATGACGGCGATGGTGTTCATGGACATTCTCCTTACCGGTGTTCGCTCCCTAGAGGTGGGCCGCTCCCACCAGAAGGTGCAACCGACGGTGTCCGGACGCACACTTTTTTCGGGGGACTTTGGGAGTGCTCGCCCTCGTGACCTACCTGAGCGACCGGCGGACATGTGTCGGCCCGCGGTGCCCGGCCCGTCCCACCCTGCAACCACATTCAGATCAGGCGGTCGGACACACCGCGGACCACGGGTTTACGCCCGGTTGCAGGTCCTCACCTCACCAAACAACGGTGGTCGACTCGGTCATCCGGGCCTCACCGCCACCGGGACCGGGACAGGTCACGCTGATGTCCCACGTCGAACCGGTCGGGTAGCTCGGAAACCACAGCCGTGAGGAACCTCCCGGCGCCAAATAGAACGGGACATTGAATGCAGGCAGGGGTTTACCGAACGGGTCGCCCTGCACGACCGAGGTGTAGGTGCACCAGCCGCTGATCGGAGGGCTATCGCCCGCCCACGAGCTGACGAATACGTCGACGCCGCCGGGAGCGGACCTGGCGCTCACGCCGATGCTGGCGTGCGCGGTTCCCCCGCCGAGGAACAACATCGCCGGTGCGGCCGCGCCGGCTACGAAACCGTAGACACGAAACTTTGACATTGACGACCCCTACCTGTTGTGCCGTCGTTTGGATGTTACGCCGGAATGGTGTCGTTTGCCAGGGTGATGGGACCACCTGATTGGCGGGCCAGCTCAGGGGCGTGGCTGAAGGCGATGAGTTGGGCGCAGGCGACCAGGTCCGCGGCGGCCAGCACGATCTCCAGCCAGGCGGCGTTGGCGTCGAAGCCGTGGCAGGGCAGGTTGGCCAGCCCGGCGGCTTTGAGCTCGCGGATGCGGTCCTCGACGCGGGCGTGCTGGCGATGGCGCAGTTCCAGGCCGGCGAGCTGTCCGGGCACCGCTGCGGGTGGGGTGTCGGTGATGAACGCGGTGATGCGCATGCCGTCGATGTCGGTGAAGCGCAGCTGGGCTCCCGGATGTGGGCGTTCTTTGCGCAGCACCGGCCAGGTCGCCAGGTTGACCAGGGTGGTGGCCTCGGCCACCCACGCCCCGTCGCGGATCTCACCGCCGGCGTCGATGGCCGGGTACCAGCCCTCGGCGAGGTTGAGGGTGTCCACGGCGTCCCAGACGCGGGCATCGACGGGAAACCCGAAGGAGAACCCGACCCCCCGCTCGCGGCAGGCTGAGGCGAAGCGGTGGGTCGCCCCGGCGGTATCGGAGCGCACCACCACCGCCGCTGCGCCCGGATCGTCGGGGTCAGGACGCCACCGGGCCGGCAGCGAGGCCAGCGCCTGGTCCAGGACGCTGATGTGATCGGCGGCGGTGTTGGACCCGGCGTTGCCGGCCCGCAGCAGCCCAGCCACCGCTTCCCCGCCGGCGATCTCGGGGCGGTCGACAAACGCCAGCAGCGGGTGATGTCCGAAGGACTTCTTCCACGTCGGGGCGGCGTCTTGTTTGTTGTCGGAATGGTCGATGACCAGGGTGGCGTCGATGTCGATGTACAGCGGCGCACCCGCCGGTGGAGCGGCTCCGGCCGCCCAGGCCGCCGCCCGCGCCGCAGCGCGGGCAGCGCGGATCTTCGGCAGGTGTACCGCGTCGATGCGCTGGTCAACGAGTCGCCACATCGTGGTGGTGGAGGCCTTGGGCCCGAAGACATGCTCGCGATCGGCGCACAGCTGCCCGATCCCGTCGATGCAGTCCGCCCCGTCGGCCACCGCCGCGGCCAGATCGGCGAACACCGCACCCGGGGCGTGGGTCCACGGCCCCTTGTAGGTGTCGGCCAAAACGTCTGTGACCTGGGCGGACAGCCCGGTCAGATCGGCCAGTTCCCGCAGCAGCCCCATCCCGGCATGCGACACCACACCACGGCCATCGCCAGAGACTTTCACCCGCGAAACCGCTGCGATATCCTTCACTTGCGAAGTGCCTTCCCGCTGGACGATCGAATCGTAGACAAATCCGATTATCCGTTGCAGGACAGGCACTTTCGCGTATCAACACCCAGCTACATGGGAATTCCGTGAAAAATCCGGGCTAGCCGATCGCGCGCATCACCTGCCGGGCCATGCACCGGATCCGCTCGGCGAGATCGGTGTCGATGCGCACCGAGTCGCCCACGGCGAACTCCGTGGTCACCACGCCGGGTTCGTCGCGCTGCCACTGACCGTCGAAGCGGTCGAGGATCGCGTGCATCGGGGCGTTCTCGGCCAGCAGGCGGGCGGTGAAACGGTGCACCCCGCCCACCCGGGCAGCCACGATCAGCGCGTCCATCAGGAAGCTGCCGATCCCGCGGCCCTGGTAGTCGTCGGCCACGATGAAGGCCACCTCGGCCACCGCCGGGTCTTCGACGTTGCGCACGAAACGCGCGTCGGCGACCACCGGGCCGTTCTCGCCGGCGGCCAGCACCCACACGAAGTGGTCGACGTAGTCGACCTGGAAGAGGTAGCCCATCAGCGCCGCGGTGGGCGCGCGGGTGGACAGGAACCGCCGGTAGAGGGTCTCGGTGGAGAAATCCACCGCCGGATGGGTGGAGCGGGCGCTGTCGCCGGGCAGCACCGGGCGCAGCAGCAGTTCGGTTCCGTCGGCGAAGTCCACCGGGATCGGCGTGATGAACGCGGCCAGCCGCTGACGGGCGGTGCGGACCAGGCGCTCGCTGACCCCGGGCAGATCGGCCATCGCGGCGAACGCGGCGGCGTCGCCGAGGTAGCCCGACAGCGGTTCGGTGGCGGTGACGGTGGCGGTGCGCGGCTTGTCGCGCAGCAGCGCGATCTCGCCGACGATCGCCCCCGCACCGACCGCGTCGGTCACCGGCGGCCCGTCCTCGCCGGTGTGGCAGATCTCCGCCGCACCGGAGTGGATCAGGACGAAGGACTCCGCGGGTTCACCCTCGCGCATCAGCACCGCACCGGTGTCGGCCTGCAGCGCGTGCAGACGCCCGGCGAGCGGATCGAGTTGCGCGGCGGGCAGGCCCTCGAAGATCTCCATCGCGGCCAGGTCGGCCGCCGTGACCTCCGCGCCCATCAGGACGCCAGCAGGTTGACGATGCCGCGGAACGCACCCGGCAGCGCACTGGCCGCCGGCACGATCATCGAGCGCGCCGGGGCGAAACCGCTGGCGTGCAGCAGCCCCGCGGTGAGTGCGCGATACCGGCGCGACATCCGCCGCCACCGCCGGTCGTAGCCTTCCGGGTCGTCGGCGAGCACGGACTGCACCACCAGTTCGGCGGCGCCGAACGCGATCCCCAGACCCTCGCCGGTCAGCGCGTCGACGTAGCCGGCGGCATCCCCGACGAGCATCACCCGCCCGGCCACCCGCCCGGCCACCCGCTGGCGCAGCGGGCCGGCCGCCCGGTCGCTGCCGTGCTCGAGTCCGCGCAGCCGCGCGGCCAGCGCGGGAAACGCGCCGAGTTGCTCGTCGAAGCCGCCCTGGCGGGAGGTGAGGATCGCCACCCCCACGCAGTCGTCGGCGACCGGGGTGACGTAGGCCTCGCCGACCTCGGACTCGGGTGCCCAGTAGACCTCGACGCGCTCGTTCCACGGGTCGGTCCGGAAGTGGCGCCGGATGCCCCAGCGCCGGCGTCGGCCGGCGGGTCGATCCAGTCCCAGCGTGCGCCGGATCGGCGAGTGCAGGCCGTCGGCGGCGGCGAGGTAACGTCCCCGCAGCTGTCCGCAGACCACCGACTCGGCGTCCTGGCTGACCTCACCGACATCGGCGCGGATGATGCGCGCGCCGGCGTCGCGTGCGGCGTCCTGCAGGGCCTCGTGCAGCACGGTACGGCGCACGCCCATTCCCCAGCCGCTGCGGAAGTCGGCGTCCACCCGGCGTGCCTCGTCGAGGTAACTGATCCCCCGAAACGGCTTGCCCCGCAGCGGAATACCGAGCTCGGTCAGCTGCGCGACGGTGTGCGGCATCAGGCCCTCGCCGCAGGCCTTGTCGATCGGCCCGCGCCTGCGGTCCACCACCGTCACCTCCAGACCGGCGCGGGCGGCGTGGGTGGCGGTCACCAGCCCGGCCGGTCCGGCGCCGGCGACGATCAGGTCGATCGTGGCGCCGCTCATGCGAGCGCCCCCAGCGCGGTGTTCTCAGTGCGGATCCGGGTTCGCAGCAGGGCGGCATTGAGCACGGTGAAAACCAGCGCGGTGATCCATGCCGTGTGCACCAGCGGCAGCGCGATTCCCTCCGCGACGACGGCGACGTAGTTGGGGTGCGCGATGAACCGGTAGGGGCCGTCGTCGATACGCGCCGCGCCGGGAACGACGACCACCCGGGTGTTCCACTGCGGACCCAGGGTGCTCACGCACCACCACCGAAGGCCCTGGGCGGCGACCACGACCGCCAGCATCGACCAGCCCAGCGCGGGCAGGAACGGGCGGTGAAAGACGATCACCTCGATAAGACACCCAGCCAGCAGCGCGGTGTGCAGCACGACCATCGCCGGGTAGTGCCCGGCGCCGAACTCGACCCCGCCGCGCGCCCGGCTCCAGGCCAGGTTGCGCCGGGACACCACGAGTTCGGCGACGCGCTCGGCGGCGATCGCCGCCAGCAGCAGCACGTACCAGAGCATCGGCGAGAACCGTTCAGCGCCAGCGCAGCAGCAACAGCTCGGCGCAGAATCCGGGCCCCATCGCCATCATCACCGCCGGGCTGCCGGCGGGCGGCCGTTTGGCGATGGTGTCGCGCAGGATGTGCAGCACCGACGAGGACGACATGTTGCCGACGTCGGCCAGCGACCGCCAGGTCAGCTCGAGGGCGTCGGCGGGCAGATCGAGGCTCTCCTCGATCGCCTCGATCACCTTCGGCCCGCCGGGATGGCTGACCCAGACGTCGATGTCTGCGACGCTCAGCCCGTGCGCGCCGAGCAACCCGGCGACGTCGTCGGGCAGGTAGCGGCGCACCACCTCGGGCACATCGGGCGAGAGCACCAGCCGCAACCCGGAGGCGTCGACATCCCAGCCCATGGTGCGTTCGGAGTCCGGGTAGAGATGGCTTCGGGTGTCGAGAACCTCGGGACCGGCGGCATCGATCCGCTCGGCGCGACGCTCCCCGGCCGCGACCACCGCACCCGCACCGTCACCGAACAGCGCGCTGCCGACCAACCCCGCGACCTCCGGGCGCAGCGCGGGAAAGGTCAGCGAGCACAGCTCCACCGACACCAGCGCCGCAACGCTGTCGGGTGCGCCGCGCAGGTAGTCGTGCAGCCGGGCGACCCCGGCGGCGCCGGCCACGCAGCCCAGACCGAACATCGGCACCCGGCGCACGTCGGGGCGCAGGCCCAGCCGCAGGGCGATGCGGGCGTCGATCGAGGGCACCGCGATGCCGGTCACCGTGGTCGACATGATCACGTCGACGTCGGCGGGCCGCAGCCTGGCCTCCTCGAGCGCGGCCGAGAGGGCCTGGCAGCCCAACTCGACGGCGTGCTCGATGTAGATCTGGTTGGCCTCGCCGAAGTCGGTCAGCGTCGGGTAGCGCTCCATCGGCAGCACCAGGTGACGGAAGTTCACCTTCGCCGAGCGGTGCAGGCTGCGCAGGATGTCCGCGCAGCCGGCGAACACCGCGTCAGCGGCGAACGCCTCGGTGATCTCGGACTGGCTGTAGCGATACGGCGGGAGTGCGCCCTGCACGCCCGCGATCACGCTGATGGGTGTCACTCAACCAGTATGCCGGGCCGGGCCAGACTCGCTGATTCCCAGCACCCGGTGCAGCTTGACCAGGGGTTTGGGTGCCCACCAGTTCCATCTGCCCATCACCTGCATGAACGCGGGCAGCAGCACCAGCCGCACCAGGGTGGCGTCCATCAGCACCGCCAACGTCAGTCCCACCCCGAACATCCGCATCACCGCCACCTTCGCCGCGACCAGCCCGGCGAAGGTGATCGCCATGATCAGCGCGGCGGCGGTGATCACCCGGCCGGTGCGCGCCAGGCCCAGCGCGACGCTCTCCTCGTGGGCGTCCGCGGTCTTCGAGGAGTCGAGCCAGAACTCCCGGATCCGGGCCACCAGGAACACCTCGTAGTCCATCGACAGTCCGAAGGCGATGCAGAACAGCAGCACCGGCATGTTGGACACCAGCGTCCCGGTGGGCGTGGTGCCCAGCGCGCCCAGATGCCCCTCCTGGAAGATCCACACCATCGACCCGAACGCCGCGCTCAGCGACAGCAGGTTGAGGATCAGCGCCTTGACCGGCAGCACCACGCTGCCGGTCAGCAAAAACAGCAGCACCAGCATGATGACGGCGATCAGGCCCAGCGCCAGCGGCAGCCGGGACAGGATCGCATCGACGCTGTCGCGGTTGGTCTGGGCCAGTCCGGCGAACTCCACCGCCCGCCCGCCCGGCGGGTCAACGGCGCGCAGCCGGTCCAGCAGGGTCTCGGAGGCCTCGGAGAACAGCGGCAGGGAGTTGCCGACGGTGAGCAGCGTGGAGCCTTCCGCCACCCCGGTGGCGGCCACCGGCGGCCCGGTAAGCGCGCCGCTGACGAAGGCGCCGGCCGGCGCGGACACCGACGTCACGTCGGGCACCTTCGACAGCTCCGCGGCGTAGCGGCTGACCGCCACGGGGTCCAAGCCGTTGGAGTCCGGGATGACGATGCGGACCTCCGAATCGGTGTCGATGGCGAAGTCGGCCCGCAGCAGATCTCCGACCTGATGCGCCGACGCCGAGGTGGGAAGCACCCGGTCATCGGGGAAGCCCGGGCGCACACCGAGGAAGGGCAGCCCCAGCATGATCAGCACCGCCACCGTCGCCACCCCGATCGGCACGGCGCGCTTCATCACGAATTCCGTTGAGCGATACCAGAACTGCTTGTAAACGGGAAGCTCCGCGGGGTCCGGTCGGCCCAGCAGGCGGCGCACGGCGCGGCGAACGTCCCACGAGTCGAGCCGGTCGCCGATCAGCATGATCGCCGAGGGTGTGACCAGGATCGCCGCCGTCGCGGCGAAGGCCACGGTCGCCACCCCGGCGTAGGCGAAGGACCGCAGGAAGCTCATCGGGAACACCACCATCGCGGCCATCGAGAGCGCGACGGTGACCGCCGAGAACAGCACGGTGCGCCCAGCGGTCACCATCATCGTGGTGACGGCCTCGGCGCGGGTGCTGCCCTCGGCGAGTTCGTCGCGGTAGCGGCTGACCATCAGCAGGGTGTAGTCGATGGCCAGCGCCAGCCCCATCGCGGTCGCCAGGTTCAGCGCGAAGATGGACACGTCGGTGAAGAAGGTGACGGCGCGCAGCACCGCCAGTGAGCCCAGGATCGCCATCACCCCGACCAGCACCGGTAGCGCCGCCGCGAACAGGCCGCCGAACACCCAGATCAACACGATGAAGCTCAGCGGCACCACGATCGCTTCCAGCAGCAGCAGGTCACGCTTGGACTGCTCGGTGATCTGCAGGTTGACCATCGCTGTTCCACCGGCGCGCACCACGACGCCGTCGCGCTCCCCGACGAGCCGGTCGGTCAGTTCCTTGGTGTAGGTCTGCTGCTGGCTCTCCGAACCGACCACCCCGGTGACGATCAAGCCGGATTTGCGGTCGGAACTGATCAGTGCGGTGGCGGCCTGCGGCGGGGAGGTCCACGCGGAGTCGATCGAGGCGACATGACCGGAGCGCTTGAGGTCGTCGACGATCTCGCCGGCCACCGCGCGGGCTTGCGGGCCATCGACACTGTCGGGTGCGGTGACCACGAACACCAGCGGCACGTCACCCTGACCGAACTTCTCGGTGAGCAGCTTGGCCGCCCGCGAGGATTCGGCGTTGGGGTCCTGGAATCCGCTCGGCGAGAGCTTCTCGGCCACCGGTATCCCGAAAGCGCCGACGGCGATCGCGATCAGCACCGCCGTGAGGATCATCAGCCGCGGCACGCCGATGGCGATGCGGGCGATGAGGGCGAGCACGAACTCCTCCTGAATCTGTCAGGTGGCCGCCTGCTCGGCAGCCTCCTTACCACTCAACCACGCCCCGTGCACGGTGGAGTGCAGGGTGGGGTGGCACGCCTCACCGGCCAGCCACAGCCGACCGTCCACCGCCGCGCCGAGCGCGACGCGATCCTGCTCACCTGAGCCGACCGCGGTGAAGGAGTAGGAGCCGCGACTGAATTCGTCGGACCACCAGCTCGACGCCTGCGCCGCGGTCGGCGGGCTCAGGCGCTCGCCGTAGACCCGGCGCAGCATCGCGACGGCCTGATCGGTCTGCTGGCCCACCGTCATCGCCTCGATGGTGGCGGCGGCGCCGCCGCCGTTGAGCGCCATCAGCGCCGGCTCTCCGGTGAAGCGCTGCAGGTTGTACCAGTTGGTGAACGGCGCACCCGCATCAGCGATCTGGATCTGATCCACGTCATCGGCGAACGCATCGGGGAAACGCAGGACCAGCTTCTCGTAGCGGCCGAAGCCCAGCCGTTCGATCGCCCGCTGGTGGTCGGTCGGCAGCGCGGGGGTGAACCGGATCGCGCCGGCCTTGAGGACGCCGAGAGGAACGGTGACGATCACCGCGCGCGCGGTCCAGGTGTCGGCACCCGCGCGGATCACCACCCGGCCGGGCTCGCTCAGCGACACCTCGCTGACGGCGGTGTCGAACCGGATCGGCACGCCCTCGGCGAGTTTCGCGGTGAGCTGTCCGTAGCCGCCCGGGAAGACCAGTTGCGGCCCGGGGTAGGAGTCGTCCTCGGTCAACGCGGCCAGCGAGAGCTGCTGCGGGGTGGCGCCGTAGTCGCCGGCGATCTCGGTCAGTTCGGCGGTGACCGCCGGACCCGCATCGGCCGCCTCCGGCAGCGCATCGATGCCCGCGCTCATCGAGATATCCCCGGCGCCGGGCTCCTCGGCGGCGTCCTCCAGTGGACCCAGTACCGCGTTGATAGCGGTGTCGAGTTGTTGCTGTGCGGTGCCGCTGATCGGGGCACCCTGCGCCGAGTAGCGCGCCTCCGAACCGGATCCCTCGAGCGACCCGACGTCGAAAACCGCTGTGGCAAGACCGTATTCGCGGGACAGGTCGTAGATCGGGTTGCCGTCGCGGCCGTGGATCCACGACGCCCCCAGGTCGATCGGAAGATCCGGCCATTCCGTCGACGTCCAGATCCGCCCCCCGGCCCGCCCGCGCGCCTCCAGCACCACGACGCGCAGTCCGGCGCGGCTCAGCGTGCGGGCCGCCGCCAGCCCGGCGATGCCGGCGCCCACCACGATCACGTCGAGGTCCCCGCCCCCGGGGTCGGGGGGGCCGCTGTTCTGCTCGCGCGCGCAGCCGCCGAGCACCGAGACCGCCCCCACCGCCGCCGCGCCCGTCAGCAGACGGCGGCGGGTCAGCGTCGGTTGCATCTGCGGGCCCCAAGCGTTCGTCGTGTGGGCGCCACCCTAGACCCCCAGCGCCTGCGTCGGGGTGACTTGCACGGCCGCCGCGAGCTGTTAGCTTTCCGGCCCACATGCCCGAGCCGTCCCACACCGACGTCGAACTGCTGCTCGACTGCGCCGCCGAACTCGATGCGCTTGCCGGTGACATCACCGCCGCGCACACCGGCGCGCACACCGCCGCCGAGTCCGCGCTGGGCGGCTGGACCGGCCGGTCACGCGCGGTGATGACCGAGACGGCCGCCCGGTGGGCGGCGGCGGCCGCGGACCTCTCGGCCCGGCTGGAGGAATACGCCGACGCGCTGCGGACCGGTGCGCACCGCTTGACCGCCGCCGACGCCACCGGCGCGCAGGCCCTCGCGCACGTCCGCCGGTGACGCTGAGCCTCGCCGACATCGACCGCTGGGACCCGGGTGCGCTGGACGCCGTCGCCGAGGTCGCCGAGGACCGCGCGCGCGTCGGCGCTCGGGTCTCGGCGGCCCTGGGCGGATTGTCGGTACTGGCCGGCTGGACCGGCCCGGCGGCGCAGGCCGCCCGCGCGGCCCTCGAGCAGACCCGCACGCAGCTCGACGCCCACACCGCGCAGGCCCGGGCCATCGCCGCCGCCGCTGAACGCGCCGCCGGGGACCTGCGTGCGATCAAGGCGCGGCTGCGCGAGGCCGAGCACGACGCCGAGACCGCCGGGATCGGCATCGACCCCGACACCGGGCAGCTGTCCGCCGCGGCGGGGTTCCCCGACCCCGATCTGCACTCCGATCTGGCGGGACGGTTGCGCGCGATCCTCGCCGACGCGCAGGCGCTGGACGCCGCGCTGGCCGACGCCCTCGCCGCCACCGGGCAGCCGGGCGAGCGTGACGGCGTCCCGCTGGCCGCGCGCAGCGCCGCCAACATCGCGGTGATGACCGCGGATCTGGACCGGGTGCGTCGGGCAGCGGCCGATCACCGGGTGGCCGAGGCCGACGTCGCCGCCGATCCGCTCCTATTCGGCCTGACCCCCGGCGACGTCGAGCGCTACCGCAACGCCGGGCAGGTCCAGTCCGGGCTGGCCTACAACCGCGCCCAGACCGGGGCCGAGACGCTGCTGATCATCTACGACCCGACGGCCTTCGGCGGGCAGGGCCGCGCGGCGATCGCGATCGGCAACCCGGACACCGCCGCGCGCACCGCGGTGGTGGTGCCCGGCACCGCGAACAGCGTCGCGGGCGGCTGGCTGCGCAGCGCCCAGGCCGCCAACGTCTACAACGAGACCCGCAAGGCCGACCCGGCCCGGCCGGGATCGGTGATCGCCTGGATGGGCTACGACGCCCCGGACGGCCCGCTCGACGCCCGGGTCGCCCGCACCGGGCTGGCCCGCGAGGGCGGCGCGCTGCTGGCCGCCGACGTCAACGCCCTGGCGGCGACCCGCGTCGGAGAGGGCCGGGTGACGGTGATCGGGCACTCCTACGGGTCGACCACGGTGGCCGACGCCGCCGCCGGTCATGCGATGCGCGCCGACGACGTCGTCCTGCTGGGGTCACCGGGAACCGACCTGGCCCGTACCGCGGCGGACTTCGGGCTGCCCGAGGGCGGCCACGTCTACGTCGGATCGGCCGCCACCGACCCGGTCACCGCCGTGGCCGGTGTGCGCGGACTCCTGCCCGGCACCGGCCTGCCCGCCGACGGGCTGGGCCTGGGGGCCGACCCCGCGGCCGACGGGTTCGGCTCGACCCGCTTCAAAGCCGAGGTGCCCGGCTGCACCTGGCGACTGTGGACCGACCACAGCCGCTACTTCGACACCGGTTCGGAGTCGCTGTTCAGCATGGCCGAGATCGCGGCCGGGCGCGGCGCCGACTTGCAGCGCCACGGCCTCACCGCACCGCACCGCGCCAGTCTGCTCGGCTCGCTGGCGGCCCGGCTGGGACTGCCGACCTGGAGCGACCCGCTGTCCGACCCGGAACTGTGGCGCCCGGCCGGCAGCCATCACCACCAGACCGGGCGGCCACGCTGAGCCGGATTTCTTCACCCCCCGGTTGTCCGAACGTCACGCGGCGAGCGCCCCCCGGTGCGATACTCGCCACCATCACGGCCGATCGCCGGACATTCTCGGGGAAGCGCGGACACCATGAGCGACGTCATCCATCCGACCCACACCGCACCGGCCTCCGGTGCCGCCGCGCGCGACGGGGCCGTGCGCACCGGGATGACGTCGGCGTCACTGCGCCAGGCGATCGAGGACCATCTGCGCTACACCCTCGGCCGGCCGGCCGCGCTGCTGGAGCCCCGCCACTACTACCACGCGCTGGCCCTGGCGGTCCGCGACCGCATGCAGCAGCGCTGGATCGAGACCACCCAGACCTATCTCGATCTGTCCCGCAAGGTGGCCTGCTACCTGTCGGCGGAGTTCCTGCTCGGCCCGCACCTGGGCAACAATCTGCTCAACCTGCACCTCGAGGAGCAGGCCCGCGTTGCTCTGGCCGACCTCGGCCAGGACCTCGACACCGTGCTGGCCTGCGAGGAGGAGCCTGGCCTGGGCAACGGCGGGCTCGGCCGGCTGGCGGCCTGCTACCTGGACTCGCTGGCCACCCTGGAGCGCCCGGCCATCGGCTACGGCATCCGCTACGAGTTCGGCATCTTCGACCAGGAGATCAGCGACGGCTGGCAGGTGGAGAAGACCGACAACTGGCTGGCCTCGGTCAACCCGTGGGAGATCGTCAAGCCCGAGTTGAACTATCGGGTCGGCTGGGGCGGCCACACCGAGCACTACCGCGACGGAGTCGGCACCCAACGGGTGCGCTGGATTCCGGGCCGCGTGGTCAAGGGCGTCTACTACGGCACCGCGATCCAGGGCTACGGGGTCAACACCTGCAACACCCTGACCCTGTGGAGCGCCAGCGCGGTGAACTCCCTGGCACTGGACGCGTTCAACGCCGGCGACTACTACGCGGCGGTGCAGGACCAGGTCATCTCGGAGAACATCACCAAGGTCCTCTATCCCAACGACGAGCCCGCGGTCGGCAAGCAACTGCGGTTGGCGCAGCAGTACTTCTTCGTGTCCTGCTCGCTGCAGGACATCCTGCACCTGCTGGAGGACTTCGCCGGCATGTCCGCCCGCGAGCTTCCCAACCGGGTGGCCATCCAGCTCAACGACACCCACCCCTCGATCGCAGTCGCCGAACTCATGCGGCTGCTCATCGACGAGCGCGACTTCGACTGGGACGATGCCTGGCAGATCACCGTGGACACCCTGGCCTACACCAACCACACCCTGCTACCCGAAGCGCTGGAAACCTGGCCGCTGGCGATGTTCGAGCAGTTCCTGCCGCGGCACCTGGAGATCATCTACGAGATCAACCGCCGATTCCTCGACGAGGTGCGCGCACGCGTCCCCGGCGACGACGCGCGAGTGCGGCGGATGTCGCTGATCGGCGAGGACGGCGCGCGCAGCATCCGGATGGCCCACCTGGCGACGGTGGGCAGCCACGCCATCAACGGTGTGGCCGCGCTGCACTCGGAGTTGCTCAAGGACACCGTGCTCCGGGATTTCTACGAGATGTGGCCGCAGCGCTTCAGCAACAAGACCAACGGCGTGACGCCGCGCCGCTTCATGGGTCTGTCCAACCCCGGCCTGCGGTCACTGCTCGACGAGACGGTCGGCGAAGGCTGGATGACCGACCTGACCATGCTGCGCAAACTGGAGCCGCTGGCCGACGACCGGGTGTTCGGGCAGCGCTGGCGGGCGGTCAAGCGGGAGAACAAGGCCCGGCTCGCGGACTACATCGCCGCACGGACCGGCGTCGCGCTGGACCCGGACTGGATGTTCGACATCCAGGTCAAGCGCATCCACGAATACAAACGCCAGCACCTCAACGTGCTGCACATCATCACCGCGTACAACCGCCTCAAGCAGAATCCCGGCCTGCAGGTGGCACCGCGCGCCTTCGTCTTCGGGGGCAAGGCCGCCCCGGGCTACTTCATCGCCAAACTGATCATCAAGCTGATCAACTCCGTCGCCGAGACGGTCAACTCCGATCCCGACGTCAACGACCGCATGCGGGTCGCGTTCATCCCGAACTTCAACGTGCAGAACGGACAGCTGATCTACCCGGCGGCCGACCTCTCCGAGCAGATCTCCACCGCCGGCAAGGAGGCCTCGGGCACCGGGAACATGAAGTTCATGATGAACGGCGCGCTGACCATCGGCACCCTCGACGGCGCCAACGTGGAGATGCGCGAGGAAGCCGGACCGGAGAACTTCTTCCTGTTCGGACTGACCGTCGACGAGGTGAACCACCTGAAATCGCAGGGCTACCACCCGCGCGACTACGTCAACCGCAATCCCGAACTGGCGGCCACGATCGCCGCGATCGCCGAGGGCCGGTTCTCCCACGGCGACACCGAGGTCTTCGCGCCGCTGGTGTCCAACCTCGTCGACCACGACCCGTTCCTGGTGCTCGCCGACTACGGCGACTACATCCGCTGCCAGGACGAGGTGGGCCAGACCTGGCAGCAGCCCGAGGTGTGGACGCGCAAGTCGATCCTCAACAGCGCTCGCAGCGGGAAGTTCTCCTCCGACCGGGCGATCGCCGAATACTGCGAGGAGATCTGGAACGTTCCCCGGGTGACCGTCAACGGACAGGCGGAATCATGACCGCGACGACCACCACACCCTGGCGGACATCGTCCGCCGGAGGGCTCAGCGACGACCTCGTCGAGCGCATTGACGGCTGGTGGCGCGCCGCGAACTACCTCTCGGTCGGCCAGATCTACCTGCTGAACAACCCGCTGCTACGCACCCCGCTGTCCCGCGACGACGTCAAGCCTCGACTGCTCGGGCACTGGGGCACCACGCCGGGACTGAACTTCCTCTACGCGCATCTCAACCGGGTGATCGGCGCGCGCGGCCAATCGACGATCTACCTCACCGGGCCAGGCCACGGCGGCCCCGGCCTGGTGGCCAACGCCTACCTCGACGGCACCTACACCGAGACCTACCCCGACATCACCACCGACGCCGAGGGGATGCGCCGGCTGTTCCGCCAATTCTCCTTCCCCGGCGGCATCCCGTCCCACGTCGCACCGGAGACGCCCGGGTCGATTCATGAGGGCGGCGAGCTGGGCTACGCGCTGTCACACGCCTACGGGGCCGCCTTCGACAACCCCGACCTGCTGGTCGCCGCGGTCGTCGGCGACGGCGAGGCAGAGACCGGAGCGCTGGCGACCAGCTGGCACTCCAACAAGTTCCTGCACCCCGCCCAGGACGGTGTGGTGCTGCCGATCCTGCATCTCAACGGCTACAAGATTGCCAATCCGACTGTGCTGGATCGTATTCCGACCGACGAGCTTCGCGCGCTGATGATCGGCTACGGCCACAATCCGTACTTCTGCGAGGCAACCGAGGACGGCGACCACTTCGACGCGCACCGCCGTTTCGCCGGGCTGCTCGATGAGGTGTTCGACGAGATCGCGACGATCAAGGCCCGCGCCAACCAGGGCGACGAGTCCCGGCCGCGCTGGCCGATGATCGTGTTCCGCACCCCGAAGGGCTGGACCGGACCGGCCTACATCGACGGCAAGAAGACCACCGGCTCGTGGCGGGCGCATCAGGTACCGCTGGCCAGTGCCCGCGACACCCCGGAGCACCTGCAGGTGCTGGCCGACTGGCTGGCGTCCTACCGCGCCGATGAACTCTTCGACGCCGACGGGCGGCTCTACCCCGACATCGCCGCGCTGGCCCCACCGGGGACGCTGCGGATGAGCGACAACCCGCACGCCAACGGCGGGCTGCTGCTCAAGGACCTCCGCCTGCCGGACTTCCGGGGCTACGCCGTGGACGTCCCGGCCCCCGGGGCCACCGTCGCCGAGGCCACTAAGGTGCTGGGCCAGTGGCTGACCGATGTGGTGCGGCTCAACCCCGACAACTTCCGCATCTTCGGACCCGACGAGACGGCGTCCAACCGGTTGCAGCCGGTGTTCGAGGTGACCGACAAACAGTGGAACGCGGAATTCTTCTCCCCCGAGGTCGACGACCACCTCGCCCGCGTCGGCCGGGTGGTCGAGATGCTCTCCGAACACCAGTGCCAGGGCTGGCTGGAGGGGTATCTGCTGACCGGCCGGCACGGGCTGTTCAACTGCTACGAGGCGTTCATCCACATCGTCGACTCGATGTTCAACCAGCATGCCAAGTGGCTCAAGGTCACCAACGACATTCCCTGGCGACGGCCCATCGCCAGCCTGAACTACCTGTTGTCCAGCCACGTCTGGCGCCAGGATCACAACGGCTTCAGCCACCAGGATCCCGGCTTCATCGATCACGTCGTCAACAAGAGCGACGAGGTGGTGCGGGTGTATCTGCCGCCGGACGCCAACACCCTGCTGTCCACCTACGACCACTGCCTGCGCTCCCGGCAGTACGTCAACGTGGTGGTCTCCGGCAAGCAGCCGCATCCGAACTTCCTGACCATGGACGAGGCGATCGCGCACTGCACTCGCGGACTGGGCATCTGGGAGTGGGCCGGCACCGAGGTGACCGGACACTCGCCCGACGTCGTGATCGCCGCCGCCGGCGACGTTCCGACCCTGGAGGCACTGGCGGCGGCCGACCTGTTGCGCCGGCACCTGCCCGAGTTGAAGGTGCGCTTCGTCAACGTGGTGGACCTGATGCGGCTGCAAGACGCCGACGAGCATCCACACGGGCTGACCAGTCGCGAATTCGACATGATCTTCACCCCCGACAAGCCGGTCATCTTCGCCTACCACGGCTACCCGTGGCTGATCCACCGGCTGACCTACCGGCGCACCGGGCACAACAACATCCACGTGCGCGGATACAAGGAGGAGGGCACCACGACCACACCCTTCGACATGGTGATGCTCAACGACCTCGACCGCTACCACCTGGTGATGGATGTCATCGACCGGGTGGAGTTCCTGCAGTCCACCTGTGCGCCGCTGCGGCAGCGGATGGTGGACAAGCGCATCCGCGCCCGCGAGTACACCCGCGAGTTCGGCGACGACATCCCCGAGGTGCGCGACTGGGTGTGGCCGGATGCGCGCGGGGTGCGGGTCGCCTCGTCGATCGACGCGACGGCGGCGACCGGCGGGGACAACGAGTGATCAGGCCCGGCACGCCGGGCCGCCCGCTCGAGTGGTGAGCGGGCCCGACCGCCCTTAGGATTCCGGCATGGCACGGCGAAAGCCCGATCTGCGGCTGGTGGGCGACGGACAGCCGACGCTGCAGTTCCGGACCATCCACGGCTACCGGCGGGCGTTCCGCATCGCCGGGTCGGGCCCGGCCCTGCTGCTCATCCACGGTATCGGCGACAACTCCACCACCTGGGGTCCGGTGCACGCGCAACTGGCCAGCCGCTTCACCGTGATCGCACCCGACCTGCTCGGCCACGGCCAGTCCGACAAACCCCGGGCGGACTACTCGGTGGCCGCCTACGCCAACGGTATGCGTGATCTGCTCGGCGTGCTCGACGTCGAGCGGGTCACCGTCGTCGGCCACTCGCTGGGCGGCGGGGTGGCGATGCAGTTCGCCTATCAGTTCCCGCATCTGGTGGAGCGACTCATCCTGGTGGGCGCGGGCGGGGTCACCAGGGACGTCAACATCGCCCTGCGGTTCGCCGCGCTGCCGATGGGCGGGGAGGCGCTGGCCCTGCTGCGGCTGCCGCTGGTGCTGCCCGCCCTGCGGGTGGCCGGCCGGGCGCTGGGGTTCGCGCTCGCGCCGACCGGCGTCGGCCGCGACATCCCCAATCTGCTGCGGATCCTGGCCGATCTTCCCGAGCCGACGGCCTCGTCGGCCTTCACCCGCACCCTGCGCGCGGTGGTGGACTGGCGCGGTCAGGTGGTCACCATGCTGGACCGGTGCTATCTGACCGAATCCGTTCCGGTGCAGCTGATTTGGGGCGACCAGGATCTCGTCATCCCGGTCAGCCACGCCCATCTGGCGCACGCGGCGATGCCCGGTTCGCGGCTGGAGATCTTCGCCGGGTCGGGGCACTTCCCGTTCCACGACGATCCCGACCGCTTCATCGCGCTTGTCGAGTCGTTCATCGACACCACCGCACCGGCCGACCACGACCAGACGGCGCTGCGGGAGTTGCTGCGCCGGGGCCGCACCGCGACGTCGGTGTCGGGGTCACCGGAAGCAAGGTATGCGGTCCTGGACGCACTCGGGGCCGACGAGCGCAGCGCCACCTGATCGTTCATCCGCCGGCATCCTGCGGGTAACCGCAGAATTCTCCCCCGTTCACCCGGCTGCGGGCATACCGTGGCGGGATGCTCGAAGTGTCCGAGGTCGGCAACAAGGTCGGCAAAGAGGAATACCGGGCCGCCATTCCCGATCTGCGGGTCAACCTGGTCAACGCGCAGTACGACCTGCGCAAGGCCGACTTCCCGCTGATCATCTGGATCGCCGGCGACGACCGGTTGGCGGCCAACGAACTGGTCAACCGGCTCAACGAGTGGATGGATTCGCGCTACGCCGACACCCGGGTGTTCGCCGATCCCACCGAAGAGGAGATGCAGCGCCCGCAACTGTGGCGACTGTGGCGCTCGCTGCCGCCCAAGGGGCGCACCGCGTTCTTCGTCGGCGGCCTGATGCGCGCGGCCGGGCAGCGCGCCGCCGGGGAGATCGACGAGCCGGAGTTCTCGATCTGGCTGCGCCACATCGCCCAGATGCAACACGCGCTGGTCGCCGACGGGGCGCTGATCCTCAAGTTCTTTCTGCACACCCCGGCGAAGGTGCAGAAGAAGAAGCTCAAGAAAGCCGAGAAGCACCCCGAGTACGGCTGGCACGTCGATCAGCGTGACTGGGCCGCGCTGGACTCGCTGGGTCCGGTGCTGCCGATCGCCGAGCGCATCCTGCGCGAGACCAGCGGCCCCGGCGCGCCGTGGACGATCGTGGAGTCCACCGACGCGCGCTACCGCGATCTGATGGTCGCCCGGACCATCCTGGCGGCGCTGACCGCGCGGCTTGGCGAGACCTCCCGCTACACCGGGCCGTCACTGGCCGAGTCGGTGTTCGGCGACATCGACGCCTCCGCCGACGTGCTTTCGGGCATCGAGCTCTCCCAGTCGATGGACCGCGACGACTACCGCGCCAGGCTGGCCAAGCAGCAGGGCCGGCTGCGGCGGCTGTCCATCGAGGCCCGCAAGCGCGGGGTGAGCACCGTGCTGGCCTTCGAGGGCTGGGACGCCGCCGGCAAGGGCGGGGTCATCCGCCGGATCACCGGGGCGATGGAGGCCGGCGACTTCCGGGTGATCCCGGTCGCCGCGCCCACCGAGGACGAACGCAAACACCACTATCTGTGGCGGTTCTGGCGCGACCTGCCGGCGGCGGGCAACGTGCTGATCTTCGACCGGACCTGGTACGGCCGGGTGCTGGTGGAACGGATCGAGGGTTTCGCGGGGCCGGCCGAATGGCAGCGCGCCTACGACGAGATCAACGACTTCGAAAATCAGCTCGTCGAACGCGGCTACTTCGTGGCCAAGTTCTGGCTGCACATCTCACCCGAGGAGCAGTTGGCCCGGTTCAAGGCCCGCGAGGACACCCCCTACAAGGCGCACAAGATCACCGACGAGGACTACCGCAACCGGGAAAGGTGGGACGAGTACGTCAGGGCGGTGGACCAGATGATCCTGCGCACCACCTCCGACCGGGCACGCTGGAACGTCATCCCGGCCAACAGCAAGCAGTACGCACGGATCGCCACGCTCAAGGCGGTCAACAGGGGGCTGGCCCGCGCACTGCGCGACGGGTAGTAACAATGACGCCATGACTGCGGCCGCGACGCTGTTCACCGGCGGTGCCGTCTGGACCGGCGAGCGCGACAGCGACGCACTTCTGGTGGTCGATGGTGCGGTGCGCGCACTCGGCGAGCAGGCCCGCCACGACGCGCCGGCCGGGGTGAGGGTCGTCGACCTCGACGGCGGTTTCCTGATGCCGTCCTTCGGCGACGGGCACGCGCATCCGCTCTACGGCGGGCTGGAGTCGGCCGGCCCCGCGATCCGGGCGTGCCGGTCGGTCGAGGAGATCCTCGCCGCGGTCAAGAGCTACGCCGAAGCCCGTCCGGATCGGGAGTGGATCGTGGGCGCCTCCTACGACGGCAGCCTCGCACCGGAGGGCCTGTTCGACGCGCGCTGGCTGGACTCGGTGGTGGCCGACCGCCCGGTGGTGTTGCGGGCGTGGGACTACCACACCGTCTGGTGCAACACCGCGGCGATCCAGCGGGCCGGCATCACCGCCGAGACCCCGGATCCGGTGCTGGGCGAAATCCCCCACCGCGCCGACGGATCGGTGCTCGGGACGCTGCGCGAGTGGGGCGCGGTCGATCTGGTGATGAACGTCATGCCCGGCCACGACGAGCAGACCCGGATCGCCGCGCTGGACACCGCCGCGGACTATCTGCTGGCCCGCGGAGTGACCTGGGTTCAGGATGCCTGGGTCGAACCCGGCGACGTCGAGACCTACCTGGCGGCCGCCGCGAGCGACATGCTGCGGCTGCGGTTCAACCTCGCGCTCTACGCCGACCCCCGGCACTTCGACACCCAGATCCGCGGCTTCGCCGAATCCCGGCGGCGAATCGAGCAGGCGAACTCCGCGCTGCTGACCGCCAACACGGTGAAGTTCTTCGCCGACGGAGTGGTGGAGAACGAGACCGGCGCCCTGCTGCAGCCGTACTGCTCGGGGCTGCACAGCCACGGCCAGCGCAACTGGGAGGGGAACTCCCTGGCCGAGGCGGCCGCACAGGTCGACGAGCTGGGACTGCAGCTGCACATCCACGCCATCGGAGACGCCGCGGTGCGCCAGGCCCTCGACGCAATCGAATTCGTGCAGCGCCGCAACGGTTTTCGCGATCGCCGCCCGGTCATCGCGCACGCCCAGCTGGTCGATGACGCCGACATCGGCCGCTTCGCCGCGCTGGGGGCGATCCCAAACATGCAGCCGCTGTGGGCGCAGATGGACGCGCTGATGACCGAGCTGACCGTTCCGCGCCTGGGCGCCGATCGGGCCGAGCGCCAGTACCGGATGGCGAGCCTGCTCGACACCGGGGCACAGCTCGCGCTGGGTTCGGACTGGCCGGTGTCCTCGGGCGCGCCGCTGGAGGGCATCGCGGTGGCGGTGTCGCGCCAGACCGTCGAGGGCGCACCCGCCGGCGGCTGGACACCCCAGGAGATCCTGCCGATCGAGCGGGCCCTGTCGGCCTACACCGCCGGGGTCGCCTACCAGGCCTTCGCCGAGCAGCGGTGGGGCACGGCCACCCCCGGCGCCAGCGCGGACCTGGTCTGGCTGGACCGCGACCCGCGCGACGCGGCGGCGGCGGAGATCCGCGACATCGCCGTGCTCGCCACCTACCTTCGCGGTATGCCGGCCCATCCACCAGACAAAGGGGCGCCATGACCACACCCACCAACGCCGCCGCGACAAACCCGGTCCTGTCCGCAGGCCACGGGCAACTGCGCCGGGCGCTAGGCCTGACCCCGCTGGTGCTGTTCGGCCTGGTCTACATCGTGCCGCTGACGGTCTACACCACCTACGGCATCGTCACCGAGACCACCGGCGGCCGCCTGCCGGTCGCCTACGTGGTGACCCTGTTCGCGATGGGTTTCACCGCGGTGTCCTACGCCCGGATGGCGGCGGCGTTCCCGGTCGCGGGTTCGGCCTACACCTACACCCAGAAGGCCTTCGGGGCGCGGCTGGGATTCCTGACCGGCTGGTCGCTGCTGCTGGACTACCTGTTCCTGCCGATGCTCAACTACCTCGTCATCGGGATCTACCTGGAGGCGGCGTTCCCCGCGATGAAGGCGTGGATGTTCATCGTGGGTTCCATCGCCGTCGTCACCGTGCTCAACATCGTCGGCATCGTCTCGGTGGCCCGGGCCAACTCGGTGATCATCGCGGTCCAGACGATCTTCATCCTGACCTTCTTCGCGATGGCCGCACGAACGCTGTCCGGCCGCGGCGGGGTGGACCTCACCGCGCCGCTGCACGGCGACGGTACCGCGACGGGGATGGGGCCCATCCTGGCCGGCGCGGCGGTGCTGTGCCTGTCGTTCCTGGGCTTCGACGCCGTCTCCACGCTGTCCGAGGAGGCCAAGCGTCCCGATCGCGACGTCCCGCGCGCGATCATCATGGTCACCCTGGGGGCGGGGCTGATCTTCATCCTGCTGTCCTACCTGTCCCAGTTGGTCTTTCCGTCCAACGCCTTCGCCAACGTCGACTCCGGCTCGCTGGAGGTGATGCGCACCGCGGGCGGGCGGTTCCTCACCGACTTCTTCACCGCCGCGTTCGTCGCCGGCGCGCTGGGGTCGGCACTGACCTCGCAGGCCTCGGTGGCGCGCATCCTCTACGCGATGGGCCGCGACGGGATCCTGCCGCGGCGGGTGTTCGGGTACGTCTCGGCGCGCTTCGCCACCCCGGTGTACGCCATCGTTCTGGTCAGCGCGGTGTCGCTGCTGGCCATCGTCATCGACCTGGCCACCCTGGCCTCGATCGTCAGTTTCGGCGCGCTGGTGGCGTTCACGGCGGTCAACGCCTCGGTGGTCAAGCACTACTTCATCGATCTGCGGCAGCGCTCGGTGCTGTCGAACCTGGTCCTGCCGCTGATCGGTTTCGTGCTCACGGTGTGGCTGTGGACCAGCCTGTCCGGGCGGACCCTGGTGGTCGGGCTGAGCTGGCTGGCCATCGGCCTGCTGTGGCTGCTGAGCGTCACCCGGGGCTTCCGCCGGCCGACGCCGGTGATGGCGGTCGAGACCGACTGAGGGCGCAACGTGTGGTGCGCTTACTCTCAGTGGAGCTAAGGGGAATCGAACCCCTGACCTACTCGATGCGAACGAGTCGCGCTACCAACTGCGCCATAGCCCCGTGGTCGCTAGCAGGCTACCAGCAGGCCCGGCACCGCTCCTATTGCCCGGCCGCCCGCGGCAGGTCGTAGTGCCGGCTGTAGGGCATCTCGTCGAGGTGCTCGAAGATCGGGTCCTCGTCGTCGATCTCGAGCACGGCCGCACCGGGGCGATGGAACCGGCCGGTGTCCTCGAAACCCCGCCAGTCCGCGGCGTACTCGGCGGCCGCGCGCAGGCGTTCCATGCGCTGCTGGCGACGCCGCCGGACCTGCGCCTCGATGCGGGTCTGGCGGCGCAGATACGCGAGGTAGAGCACGGTCACCGCGGCGACCGCTCCGCAGGTCCACCACAGCCGGTCGCTGACGGTGAACGCCAAGACGGCGGTGGCGACCATGACCACCGACATCGCGATGAGCATCCGCATCCGGAAGCGGTACTTGCGCGCGCTGACCGCCACCGCGGCGCTGGAGTCGAATCGGCGCTCCCGGCTGCCGCGCGGCACCAGCACCGGCTCGTCGTCGGCCGGTTCGTCCTCGGCCTCCAGGCCTGAGGTGTCCTCGACATACTCATAGACGTCCCCGGGCGCGTCCTGGTCGTCGGGCGACGGATCGGCCTGGCCCCGGCCGGAGTCGAACAGGCTCTCCTGAATCCCGTCCTCGACGCCCTCCCCGGCGGCTTCGACGACTTCTTCCTTGATGACTTCCTCGATGACGACTTCTTCGATGACGACTTCCTCGATCACGATCTCTTCGGTGACTTCCTCGGTGACTTCGTCGGTCACTTCCTCGATGACGTCGACGTCGAGGTAGTCGTGCTCGGCCGGGGCCGCCAGGGCGGCCACCGCACGGGTGCTGGGCTCGGCGAACTCCTCGAACTCGACATCGTCCTCAGAGCGCTGCCAATCCGGGTCGTGGCGGTGCCCGACGGCCGGCCCGCGCCGCCGGACCAGCCGGGAGGCGCCGTTGAGCACCCGGGTGGACAGGGCGACGTCACTGGTGCGGCGGACCCGGTCGCGCCGGTTGGTCAGCATCGGCACCAGGACGAACAACCACAGCACCACGAGCGAGATCCAGAGCAGTGACTGAGGAATGCTGGGCATTGGCCTCTTCCTTTCCCAACCAGGCTAGGGCGGCGGCGTCGGCGGTCACCGGCGGCGCGCCGACACCAATTACACATGTGTAATTCACGGAAAACAAGCACCAACAGTCACAAAAGTCACATTTGCAACACAGATCCTGGGGTTCAGTGCCAGCGGGCCAGGCCACGGTGCACCAGCCGGGCGGCCACCGAACCCTCGATCTCCTCGGCGGTGACGGCCAGCAGCAGGTGATCGCGCCAGCCTCCCTCGACGTCGAGGTAGCGCTTGAGCAGCCCCTCCTCCCGGAAGCCCACCTTGGCCAGCACCCGCCGGCTGGCGGCGTTCTCCGGGCGCACGGTGGCCTCGACCCGGTGCAGGGCCACCGGTCCGAAGCAGTGGTCCAGTCCCAGGGCCAGCGCCGCGGTAGCCACCCCGCTGCCGGTCACCTCCCGCGAGACCCAGTACCCGACCCACGCCGACCGCAACGCCCCGCGGGTCACGTTGCCGATCGTCAGCTGGCCGCGAAACCGGCCGTCGACTTCGATCACGTACGGCAGCATCCGGCCCCGGCGTGCTTCCGAGCGGAGGTCAGAGCACAGCGTTGGCCAGGATGAAACAGCATGGCGCACAGTCCATTCCAATTCACCGGTGGGTTCCCACGGCTCGAGATGCGCACGCTCGGCGAGGCGGATCCGGCTCCACTGGGCGGCATCGCGCATGCGCACCGGGCGCAACCGGATGACCCCGGCGGGCACCCGCAGCGGACCCGCCGCCCGGGGCCAGCCCGGGTGGGCGGAGCCGCTCCCCCACAGATTCACCCGCGTCAGCCGCGCTGGGCCAGGAACGCCACGTCGACGTAGTCCCCGGCCGGGATCGTCTCGACGTCGCCCGGCACGATGAGCAGGCAGTTGGCCTCGGCCAGCGAGGCCAGCAGGTGCGAGGAGCCGCCCGGCGTCTCGCCGATCGCCTCCACCAGGTACTCGCCGCTGTCCTCGTCGCGCAGCAGCTGCCCGCGCAGGAACCCGGTGCGGCCGGCCTGCGAGGTCACCGGGGCCAGCGTGCGGGCCCGCACGACCCGGCGCATCGGGTGGCGTTTGCCCAGCGAGAGCCGGATCAGGGGGCGCACCATCACCTCGAAGACCACCAGCGCGCTGACCGGATTGGCCGGCAGCAGGAACGTCGGGACGCCCTCGGGGCCCAGCTGGCCGAACCCCTGCACCGAGCCGGGGTGCATGGCGATGCGGGCGACCTCGACCTCGCCCAGTTCGGCCAGCACCGCGCGCAGGCTCTCGGCGGCCGCCCCGCCGACCGCACCCGCGATGAGCAGCACCTCGACGCGGTTGATCTGGCTTTCGACGACTTCGCGCAGCTCCTTGGGTTCGGTGCTGACGATGCCGATCCGGGTGGCCTCCGCGCCGGC
>NZ_JBJTCF010000079.1:0-14729 GCF_046091765.1 Mycobacterium sp. | reverse complement strand
CGGTTGTAGGCCAGGCCGACCATGCCGGACATGTAGGGGGCGGTGTAGGTGCGGCCCTCGTCCGCCTTGGCGTTCAACAGGTCGGGGCGCAGGTTCTTCTTGTTGGTCCAGCGGGCATCGCTGATCGGGTTGAGCCAGCCCAGGCCGATCAGCCGCGCGGACATGAACTGGGTGGGCACCACCAGGTCCGCGCCGATGTCCTGCTTGCGCGACAGCGCCTCCTTGTTCTTGGCGAACCACTGCTCGTTGTCGTTGAAGTCCTCCTTGTAGTCCACTGTCAGGCCGGTGGCGGTCTGGAACGCCGCCACGAATCCGTCGGCCATGTACAGCGGCCAGTTGGAGACCCGCAGCGTTCCGGCAGCCGCGCTGCCGTCGTCGGGCGGCGGAACCGGCGATTTGGCCTCGCCGGGGCCCGACTTGGAACTGCAGGCGGCCAGCAGTGACGGCCCCAGCACCATGGCTGCGGCCGCTGCGGCACCGCCGCCGATGAAGCGGCGACGGGACGTGAGCCGGGCGATCGTTCGGGGGTCGATCTGGTGTGCCATGGGGGTGGGCCTTTCTGTCAGGAGTCCTCGAGCATCTCTTCGAGATCCTCGGTGGTGGGGATGTCCGCCGCGGGAAGTACCAGCGATGCGTCGGGGGACCATGCCGCGTAGACCTCGTCGCCGGGGCGCAGCAGCGGCAGATCCTGCTCCGGTCCGACGTGCGCGACGATCGCGGCGGCGTCGTCGGCGGTGAGCGACAGTCGCAGGACTGGTCCTTGGAACGTCAGGTCGGTCACGGTGGCCCGCACCGCGCAGACTTCGCCCGCGTCGGCGCCCTGCGGTGGCTGCATGGACACCCGAACCCGCTCCGGACGGACCATCACGGTGGCCTTGCCGCCGGTCTCGATGGTGGTCTCGCCCGGCCGCGCCCGAAGCGTGCTGCCCAGCACGTCGACTTCGACGTAGTCGCGGTTGGCGCGTCCGGTCTGGCGGCCGTGCCACAGGTTGGCCTGGCCGATGAAGCCCGCGACGAAGACCGATGCGGGGCGGTCGTAAATCTCGGTCGGGGTACCGATCTGCTCGACCTTCCCGGCGTTCATGACCGCGATCCGATCGCTCATCGTCAGCGCCTCTTCCTGGTCGTGGGTCACGTAGACGAACGTGATGCCGACCTCGCGCTGGATGCGCTTGAGCTCGAACTGCATGACGTGGCGAAGCTTGAGATCGAGGGCGCCCAGCGGCTCGTCGAGCAGCAGTGCGCTGGGGTAGTTGACCAGGGCCCGGGCCAGCGCGACTCGTTGCTGCTGGCCGCCGGAAAGCTGGGCGGGCTTGCGCAGCGCGAAGTCACTGAGGCGCACCACGTCGAGCATCTCGTCGACCCGGCGGTGCACCTCCTCCTTATTCTTCTTCAGGCTGCGCGGTCCGTAGGCGACGTTGTCCCACACGGTCATGTGCGGAAACAGCGCGTAGTGCTGGAACACGGTGTTGACGTTGCGTTTGTTGGGCGGTGTCCGGGAGACGTCGACGCCCTCGAGCCGGATGGCACCTTCGGTCGGGGTCTCGAAACCGGCGATCATCCGCAGGGTCGTGGTCTTCCCGCACCCGGACGGGCCGAGCATCGAGAAGAACTCTCCGGCACCGATCGAGAAGTCGGCGTCCGCGACCGCCACGTAGTCGTCGAACCTCTTGGTGACGTGGTCGATCTCGACAACCGGTCGCACGCCCGCGTGACTGCCAGGGGGTGCGGCGGACTGCCGGGTGGCGGCGGTGCCGGTCTCGGTCAGAAGCCGTCCTCCTCGGTGACAGGGCCCACAGGCCCGAAACATTCCTCCAGCAGAGCGTGGACTAAACCTTGGCCGATTTACCCGGTATCCGCAACAGAACGGCCGCCGTGCGCTCTCACATGTGGGCCCCGCCGTCGATCCGGACCTCGGTCCCGGTGACGAAGAACGCCTCCGGGCTGCCGAGCATCGCGACGACGGCGGCCACCGCGTCCGGGGTGGCGAAGATCGCCCGGTCCGGGAGCCGCAGGGCGGGGGCGACCTTGGCGAAGAGCCGCATGTCGGCGTCGGCCGGCAGTCCCGGACCGACGCTCTGCCGCGACTCGCCGGTCCCGTCGGTCATCCCCGACGAGATGGAGCCGGGCTGCACCGAGTTGAACCGGATGCCTTCCCGGGCGAACTCCGCGGCGAGCGCGTGGGTCATCGCCAGGATCCCGCCCTTGGAGGCGGCGTAGGCGGTCATGTAGGGGTGTGCGAAGTTCGCCGAGGTCGAACTGAAGTTCACCACCGCCGGAGCGTTGCCGTGCCGCAGCGCGGCGAGGGCTTCCCGGATGACCAGGAAGGTGCCGATCAGGTTCACCCGCAACACCTGCTCGAAGTCGGCCAGCGCGGTGTCGGGCAGGCGCGCCGAGCGCAGGATGCCGGCCGCGTTCACCAGGGTGTCCAGGCCGGGTTCGGACCCGGGTCCGGCTTCGGCTTCGGCCCCGGATTCGGTGAGCGCGTCCACCGCCTGTCGCACCCCGGACCTGACCGAGTCCTCGGCGGCCACGTCCATCACCACCGGGTGCAGCCGGTCGGCGGCGGCGCCCGCCCGGGAAACGGTGTCGCCCAATCCCGCCTCGCTGACGTCGGCGGCGGCCACCCGGCCGCCCTCCTCGAGGATGCGCAGCGCACAGGCTTGACCGATGCCGGAGCCGGCCCCGGTGATCAGCACGCGGCGGCCGGTGTAGCGCCGCAGGGTCGCCATCGCGATTGCTCCTCGTCGGGTCGGGGTCGGACTGCTCTCGGACCTGCCTATTGTGCCGGACCGGTAGCGTAATTCCGGCCCCTCCGCCACCGTATTCGCATACATTGCGGGGGCTATGGCGGACAGGGCTGCGGATCGCTGGTCTCCGGGCATCGCACTGGGCAAAGGCGTCTCCGGCCCGATGGAGGCCGTCGGGGGACTGTTTGCCATGTCCGCCGACGCGCTGCGGTTCGCCCTGCGCCGCCCGTTCTACTGGCGCGAGTTCCTCGACCAGTTCTGGTTCGTCGCACGGGTGTCGCTGGCGCCGACCCTGCTGGTCGCGATCCCGTTCACCGTTCTGGTCAGTTTCACCCTCAACATCCTGCTGCGCGAATTGGGCGCCGCCGATCTGTCCGGGGCCGGCGCGGCCTTCGGCGCGGTCACCCAGGTCGGCCCGCTGGTGACCGTGCTGATCGTCGCCGGCGCGGGTGCCACGGCAATGTGCGCCGACCTGGGTTCGCGGACCATTCGCGAGGAGATCAGCGCCATGGAGGTGCTGGGGATCAACCCGGTGCAGCGACTGGTCACCCCCCGGGTGCTGGCGTCGGGACTGGTGGCGCTGCTGCTCAACTCCCTGGTGTGCCTCATCGGCATCTCCGGCGGCTACGTCTTCTCGGTCTTCGTCCAGGACGTGAACCCGGGAGCGTTCGCCGCCGGCATCACGCTGCTGACCGGGGTGCCCGAGGTGATCATCTCGTGTGTGAAGGCCACGCTTTTCGGCCTGATCGCGGGACTGGTCGCCTGCTACCGCGGACTGATGATCAGCGGCGGCGGCGCCAAAGCCGTCGGCAACGCGGTCAACGAGACGGTGGTGTACGCGTTCATGGCGCTGTTCGTGGTCAATGTCGTCGTCACCGCCATCGGCATCCGATTCACCACGGGCTGACTCATGAGCACGATGACCACGCTGAGAGCGACCTACCCGCGGCTGGCCCGCCAGATCCGCCGCCCGGCGGGTTTCTTCGGCCGCATCGGCGACCACATCCTGTTCTACGGCAAGGCCATCGGCGGCATGCCGCACGCCGCGGTGCACTACCGCGGCGAGGTCATCCGGCTGATCGCGGAGATCAGCATGGGCGCCGGGACGCTGGCGATGATCGGCGGCACCGTCGCCATCGTCGGATTTCTCACGCTGGCGGCCGGTGGAACGCTGGCGGTCCAGGGCTACGCGTCGCTGGGCAATATCGGTATCGAGGCCCTGACCGGCTTCCTGGCGGCGTTCATCAACGTCCGGATCTCCGCACCGGTGGTGGCCGGCATCGGACTTGCCGCAACCTTCGGCGCGGGCGTGACCGCGCAGCTGGGTGCGATGCGCATCAACGAGGAGATCGACGCGCTGGAGTCGATGGGCATCCGGCCGGTGGAGTATCTGGTGTCCACCCGGCTGGTGGCCGGGATGGCGGCGATCACGCCGCTGTACTCGATCGCGGTGATCCTGTCCTTCCTGGCCAGCCAGTTCGTGACCGTGGTGCTGTTCGGGCAGTCCGCCGGACTGTACAAGCACTACTTCGACACCTTCTTGAACCCCATCGACCTGCTGTGGTCGTTCTTTCAGGCCGTGTTGATGGCGATCACGATCCTGCTGATCCACACCTACTTCGGTTACTTCGCGTCCGGGGGGCCCGCCGGTGTCGGGGTCGCGGTCGGCAACGCCGTGCGCACCTCGCTGGTGGTCGTGGTGTCGGTGACCCTGCTGGTTTCCCTGGCCGTCTACGGCTCCAACGGCAACTTCAACCTGGCGGGCTAGGGGAGCGGCGGTGACGGCAAACCTGGGTCCGGGACCGGCCGACCGATCCGAGACCGAGACCGCGGCGGTGCCGGTGGCACCGCGGCCGGGGCGGCATTTCGGCGCACGGGGCTACGTCCGGCCGCTCACCGGGCTGCTGACGGTGGTGGCACTGGCCGCCATCGTCGCGCTGGCCGTGAGCCTGTTCCGGGACAGCTTCCGGGACACCGTGTCGGTGACGGTCATCGCCGACCGGGCCGGTCTGGTCATGTATCCCGACGCCAAGGTCAAGCTCTCCGGCGCCCAGGTCGGAAAGGTCGAGTCGATCCACCCGCTGCCCGACGGGCGCGCGGAGTTGCGCCTGGCCATCGACCCGGCCTCGGTGCAGGCCATCCCCGCCAACGTCGGGGCGGACATCACCTCCTCGACGGTGTTCGGGTCCAAGTTCGTCGAACTGGTGCGCCCGGCCAATCCCTCACCGGCCGCACTGGCCGCCGGCACGGTGATCCAGGGCACCGGGGTCACCGTCGAGTTCAACACCGTCTTCGAGCAACTGGTCGGTGTGCTGGCCAAGGTCGAGCCGGTGAAGCTGAACCAGACCCTGGGTGCGCTGGCGAAGTCGCTGGACGGGCGGGGCGCGAAGTTCGGCCAGGGCCTGGTCGATCTCGACAGCGCCCTGGCCACCCTCAACCCCAGCCTGGAGAACCTCAACCACGCGCTGGCGGTGTCACCGGAGGTGTTCGGCGCGCTCGGGGATGCCGCGCCGGACCTGCTGGCCACCGTCGAGAACGTGACCCGCATCAGCGACACCGTCGTCGATCAGCAGGGCAGCCTCGACAGTCTGCTGATCAGCGCGATCGGCCTGGCGGACATCGGGTCCGAGGTCCTGGCCACCAACCGGCAGCCGCTGGCCGACGTCGTGCACCTGCTGGTGCCGACGACCGACCTGACCAACGAATACAACGCCGCACTCACCTGCGGGCTGGGCGGCCTGATCCCGCTGGCGACGGGCCCGGGAATCCCACTGCCCGGGGCGGTGCTGCTGCAGTCGTTCTTCCTGGGCCGCGAACGCTACCGCTACCCGGGCAACCTGCCCAAGGTCGCCGCCAAGGGCGGCCCGCAGTGCACCGACCTTCCCAATGTGCCCTTCGAGCGTCGCACCCCGTTCGTCGTCAGCGACATCGGCGCCAACCAGGCGCAGTACGGCAATCAGGGCATCCTGCTGAACTCCGACGGTCTCAAGCAGGCCCTGTTCGGTCCGCTGGACGGTCCGCCGCGCAACACCCCGCAGATGGGCCAGCCGGGATGAAGGGCTCGCGCACGACTCTGGTGAAGGTCGCCATCTTCGGCACCGCGATGCTGTTGGTGACCGCGCTGCTGTTCGCGATCTTCGGCCAGTACCGCTCCGGGCCGGAGAACCGCTACACCGCCGTCTTCGGGGATGTGTCGAGCCTGAAGTCCGGCGACACGGTGCGCGTTGCGGGAGTCCGGGTGGGCACCGTACACAGCGTCGCCCTGCAACCCGACAACACGGTGGTCGTGGGTTTCGGGGCCGACCGGGACGTCGTGCTCACCTCGGGCACCAAGGTGGCGGTGCGCTACCTCAATCTGGTCGGCGATCGCTTCCTGGAGTTGCTCGACTCCCCGGGATCGACCCGGATCCAGTCGCCCGGGTCGGTGATACCGACCGAGAGGACAGCACCCGCTCTGGATCTCGACCTCTTGCTGGGCGGACTCAAACCCGTTGTGCAGGGCCTCAATCCGCAGGCCGTCAATGCGCTGACCAACTCGCTGATCCAGATTTTGCAGGGTCAGGACGGCAACCTCGAGTCGCTGTTCGCCAAGACCTCGGACTTCTCCAACTCGCTGGCCGACAACAGCCAGACCGTCCAACAACTCGTCGACAACCTCAACTCGGTGCTCAAGACCATCGCCACCGACGGTGACAAGTTCTCCGGTGCGGTCGACCGGCTGGAGAAACTCATCACCGGCCTGGCGGCGGACCGCGACCCCGTCGGGGAGGCGATCTCGGCTCTTGACAGCGGCACCGCGTCGCTGGCCGACCTGCTCACCGGGGCGCGTGCGCCGCTGGCCGGAAGCATCGACCAACTCGGCAGGCTGGCGCCGATCCTGGACTCGGACAAGGAGTCGCTCGACATCGCGCTGCAGAAAGCGCCCAAGAACTTCCGCAAACTGGTGCGGCTCGGCTCCTACGGCAGCTGGATCAACCAGTACCTGTGCGGGATGTCGCTGCGGGTGACCGATCTGCAGGGCCGCACCGCCGTCTTCCCCTGGATCGTTCAGCACACGGGCAGGTGTGCTGAACCGTGATCCAGAAATACCGCGGCTCCAAGCTCATCCGCTCCGGCTTCATCGGCCTGGCGCTGATCCTGCTCGTCATCACCGTCGGTCTGCAGCCGCAGCGGCTGGTCGAGTTGGCCACCTCGGTCCGCCACCATGCGCTGTTCGCCGACGCGGGTGGCCTCTCACCCGGTAACGACGTCCGGGTGTCCGGGGTGAAGGTGGGCACCGTCTCCGACGTGTCCCTGCAGCAGGGCAAGGCCCTGGTGACCTTCATGGTCGACGGCAGGGTGCGGCTCGGCCAGGACACCACCGCACACATCCGCACCGGGACCCTGCTCGGACAGCGCCTGCTCACCCTGGAGTCGAGCGGGAAGGGGAAGCTGCGGTCCTCGGAGGTGATTCCGGTGTCGCGCACCGGTTCGCCCTACTCGCTCAACGACGCGATCAGCGAGCTTGCCGGCAACACCCGCTCGACCGATACCGCAGCGGTCAACCAGTCGCTGGACACCCTGGCTGTCACGATCGACCGGCTGGCCCCGCAACTGTCGCCGACCTTCGAAGGCCTCAGCCGGATCTCGCGCGCACTCAACGAGCGCAACGACTCACTCGCCGGCCTGCTCAAGAGTGCCGCCGAGGTGACGAATGTGCTCTCCGATCGCAGTCAGCAGGTGAACCGGCTGATCCTGAACGCGAACGACTTGCTCGGTGTCCTCGAGCAGCGCCGCTACGCCATCGTCAATCTGCTGGCCAACACCTCGGCGCTCGCGCAGCAGCTCGGCGGGATCGTCGCCGACAACGAGCAGGAACTCGTACCCGCACTGGAGAAGCTCAACGCGGTGTCGGAGATGCTGCAGCGGAACAACGACAACATCGGCAAGGCGATGGCGGGTCTGGCGAAATTCCAGGTGACTCAGGCCGAGGCCGTCAACAACGGGTTCTACTACAACGCCTTCGTCGCCAATCTGCTGCCCGGGCAGACCCTGCAGCCCTTCCTGGACTACATCTTCGGGTTCCGGCGCGGGGTGAACGCGGGGCAGCCCCCCGACAACGCCGGTCCGCGCGCGGAGATCCCGTTCCCCTACAACGGGATTCCGCAGCCCTACGAGCGCTGGGGTGAACCGTGATGGCCCGCCGGCGTCCGCCCACGACGGTCCTCGCGATCGCGGCACTGCTCGCGGTGCTGCTGATCGCCGGTGTGGGACTGCTGGTGCGCGGCACCGTGCTGAAACCCAAGACCATCACCGCGTATTTCACCAGCGCCACGGCGATCTACCGAGGCGACGATGTGCGCGTCGCCGGTGTCAAGGTGGGAAGAATCACGGCGATCGAACCGCAGGGCACCAAGGCCCGGTTGACCCTGGCGGTCGACCACGATGTGCCGGTGCCGCTCGATGCCAAGGCGGTGATCGTCTCGGAGAATCTGATCGGTTCCCGCTATGTCCAATTGGCGCCGGCCTACGAGACCAGCGGACCCACGATGCCCGACGGGGCGGTGATCGGACTCGACCGCACCGCCGTTCCGGTCGAGTGGGACGAGGTGAAGGCGCAGTTGATGCGGCTGGCGACCGACCTGGGTCCGAGTAGCGAGGTGTCCACCACGTCGGTGGGGCGGTTCATCACCAGCACCGCAGATGCGTTGAACGGCAATGGCGAGAAGTTGCGCGCGACCATTCGGGAGCTGTCCGGGCTGACCCGGATCCTCTCTGAGGGCAGCGGCAACATCGTCGACGTGGTCAAGAACCTGCAGACGTTCGTCACCGCCCTGCGGGACAGCAATACGCAGATCGTCCAGTTCCAGGACCGGTTGGCCACCGTCAGCAGCGTGCTCGACGGCGGCCGCTCGGACCTGGACGCCGCACTGACCAACCTTTCCGGTGCGCTCGGCGATGTGAAACGGTTCGTGGCCGGCTCCCGCGACCAGGCCACCGAGCAGGTGCAGCGCCTCACCGACATCGTCGGGAACCTCAGTGAAAACCAAATGGCTCTGAAGAATCTGCTGCACGTGGCGCCGAACGCAATCGGTAACAGCTACAACATCTACAACCCCGACACCGGCAGTGCGCTGGGCGCGTTCGCGCCGGCGAACTTCGCCAATCCGCTGCAGGTCATCTGCGCGGCGATCGGAGCGATCGAGAACGCCACCGCATCGGAGACCGGGAAGCTGTGTATGCAGTACCTCGGTCCGGCGTTGCGACTTCTCAACGTCAACTACATACCGGTCCCGTTCAACGCCTACCTCGCCAAGTCGCCGAGCCCGGAGAACCTGATCTACTCCGACCCGGCACTCGCACCGGGCGGGAGCGGAACCTCCCAGCCGGTGGAGCCGCCTCCGGCGGTGTCGGCCTACACCGGGCTCAACGGCGACGTGCCCCCGCCGCTGGGCTGGGGGGTGCCCCCGGGCGGGTCGCCGGGGGTCTACGCCCCCGACGGACTGCCCGCCGACCCGCAGCCGGCGTTGTACCCGGGCGCCCCGATCCCGCCGGGCGTGCCCCGCGGACCGGTGCCGCCGGGACCCCAGCCGGCCGCGACCCCGTCGACCCCGTCGACCCTGCAGGACCTGCTGCTGCCGGCCGAAGGTGCGCCGCCGTCATGACCACTCGGACTTCCCGGACTTCCCGGCTGGGCTTGGCGATCCTCGCGGTGATCCTCGTGAGCGTTCCCGGCTGCGGTTTCGGCGGGCTGAACTCGCTGAAGCTCCCCGGCACGGTCGGGCGCGGACCGGACGCCGCCAAGTACTTCGTCGAGGTCGCCAATGTCGGAACGCTGGAACCGAACTCACCGGTTCTGCTCGGCGATGTCGTCGTCGGCAGCGTGAACGCGCTGACGGTGCGCGACTGGCATGCCAACGTGGAGATCTCGGTCAAACCGGATGTGGTGATCCCCGCCAACGCGGTCGCCAAGATCGGCCAGACCAGTCTGCTCGGATCGATGCACCTCGCGCTCGACCCGCCGTTGGGTCAGCAGGGGACCGGCCGTCTGGCACCGGGGGCCACGCTGGGCCTGAACCGAACCTCGACCTATCCGTCCACCGAACAGACCCTCTCGGCGCTGTCGGTCGTGATCAACGGTGGTGGCGTCGGTCAGATCGGCGACATCGTCCGGGAACTCAACGCGGCGCTCAACGGCCGGGAGGCCCCGATCCGCGATCTGCTGACCCGGCTCAACGACTTCGTCGGGATTCTGGCCGACCAGCGGGAGAGCATCAACGCCACGGTGGTCGCGCTCAACCGGTTGGCCGGCACCTTCGCCGCCGAGCGCGATGTGCTGACCCGCGCGCTCGACCGGATTCCCCCGGCGCTCGACGTGCTGGTGGCCGAACGGCCGCGGCTGACCACGGCGCTGGAGAAACTGGGCAACCTCGGCAGCCTGGCGACCGATCTGCTCAATGACACCCAGGCGGACCTGATTCGCAATCTGCGCAACCTGGAACCGACGTTGCGGTCGCTGGCCGACGTCGGGCCGCAACTCGACCAGGCGCTGGCGTACTTCCTGTCGGCCTTCCCCTACGGGCAGTCGACCATCGACCGGGCGATCCGCGGCGACTACCTCAACCAGTTCCTCATCTTCGACCTGACCGTGCCGCGGCTGAAGAAGACCCTGATGCTGGGGACGAGCTGGGGGCAGGAGGGCGCGAAACTCGTTCCCGCGCCGGGGGATCCGTGGTACGCGACCTACACCTACGATCCGCTCAACGCCCCGCTGAGCCCGCCGCCCGCCCAGGTCGCGGTACCGGAACCCCCGCCGGGAGCCGACGAGCAGCCGACCACCTCGCACGGGGGTGGCTGATGCTCACCCGCTTCGTCCGGATCCAGCTGATCATCTTCACCATCGCCTCGGTGATCGGCATCAGCGCGATGGCCCTGGTCTATCTGCAGGCCCCGACCCTGTTGGGCATCGGCCGGATCACCGTCAAACTGGAACTGCCCGAAACCGGCGGGCTGTACCGCTTCTCCAATGTCACCTACCGCGGCGTGCAGGTCGGCAAGGTCACCGCGGTGCGGGCCACCCGGGCAGGCGCGGAGGCCACGCTGTCGCTGGCCACCTCACCGAAGATCCCGGCCGATCTGCAGGCCAGCGTGCTCAGCGTCTCAGCGGTCGGCGAGCAGTACGTGGACCTGCTGCCGCGCACCGATTCCGGCCCCTTCCTTCAGGACGGGTCGGTGATCCCGGCGAAGAACACGACCGTCCCGCAGGCGGTCGGGCCGATGCTCGATCAGGTCAGTGCGCTGGTGGACAGCATTCCCGAGGACAAGATCAGCGAACTGCTCGACGAGACGTTCGCGGGCCTCAACGGGTCCGGGGACGAGCTGGCAACGCTGCTGGAGGGAACCTCGACCGTGGCGGGTGACCTCAACGGAGTCGCCGACCGCGTCCGCACCCTGCTCGACGACGCCCGGCCGCTGCTGGACGGCCAGGTGCTCTCCAGCGACGCGCTGCGCACCTGGGCCCGCAGCCTCGCCGGGGTGACCGGTCAGCTCGCCGACAACGACCCGCAGCTTCGGGGCGTGCTGGCGGAGGGGCCCGGCACGCTCGACGAGGTGTCGCGGCTGCTCAATCAGGTGAAGCCGACGCTGCCGGTGCTGCTGGCCAACCTGACCACCGTCGGCCAGATCGCGGTGACCTACAACCCGTCGCTGGAACAGTTGCTGGTGCTGCTGCCCCCGTTCATCGCGTCCACCCAGTCCGTCGGCCTGCCGAGCAACAACCCGGTCGGATTCACCCAGGGCGACTTCACCCTGACCATCGGCGACCCGCCGGCCTGCACGGTGGGTTTCCTGCCGCCGTCCTCGTGGCGCTCTCCGTTCGACCTCTCCGACGCCGACACCCCCGACGGGCTCTACTGCAAGCTGCCGCAGGACTCGCCGATCGCGGTGCGCGGTGCGCGCAACTATCCGTGCATGGGGCAGCCGGGTAAGCGGGCACCCACCGTCGAGATCTGCGAGAGCGGCCAGGAGTTCGTCCCGTTGGCGATGCGCCAGCACGCGCTGGGCCCCTACCCGGTCGACCCGAATCTGCTCGCCCAGGGCGTCCCGCCGGACGATCGGGTGACCTTCGAGGAGAACATCTACGGGCCGCTGGAGGGCACGCCGCGTCCGCCGGCCGACGCGGCGCCGCCACCCCCGTCGCCCCCGCCAGCCCTGCCGCCCGCACCCTCGCCGGAGGGGGGCGCGCCGGTGGTCGCGCCGAGTGCCTTCAGCAGCACCGGCCCGTCGGTCGCGAGCGCGACCTACGATCCGGCGACCGGCCGGTTCGCCACCCCGGACGGCGGCGTCTACCGCCAGGACGGACTGGCCCCCGGCAGCGGTGAGCGCACCTGGCAGGACCTGCTGACGACCGGCTGAGCGGGCCGCTCAGCTCTGCGCGGCCAACTTGAAGGGCATCGTGATGTAGAGCGGGAGGCTGCGGCCGCAGGCCCCGCTGGGGCCGGTCGTCGCATCCTCGCCGACCAGAACGCTGGACGTCGGATCGGTGTTGGCGCCGTCGGGGGTCATCCTCTTGAACCGGAAGACCTGCAGACCGTCGGCGGTCGAACCGTCCTGGCACGGTATCCAGTTGGGCACCACCCGCTTGACGTACCACTCGCCGCTGGTCTGGTAGATCGGCGCGGTCCAGCCCTGATCGCTGGTCACGGTCCCGGTGCACTCGGTGGGGTAGCTGCACTGCGAGGAAATGGTCCACAGCGCGCGGACGGTCTTCTCGTCGTGAAAAAAGTCGTTGGTGCGGGCCCACTCACCGTTGGAGGTCGCGGTGAAGGTCCCGTTGAGCGCCCAGTTGCCCGACGCCGAGGCCGGGGGGGCCGCGACGAGGACGCCGCTGAGCACCACTGTCACGGCGACCACAGCGGCCGGGGCGGCCAGGGGGGCCAGGGGGACCGGAGTGCGACGCATGCTCGGGATTATCGCCCGCCGGCCATGTGCAGCGCGGCCAGATGGCTGAACAACAACGAAGCCCCGATGGGATTCCCCCCGCCGGGATAGGTCGTCCCGCTGACCGCGGCCATTGTGTTCCCCGCGGCATACAGCCCGGTGATCGGCCGTCCGGCGCTGTCCCGGACCCGGGCGTGGATGTCGGTGCGCAGTCCGCCCTTGGTGCCCAGATCGGACAGGCCGAACGCGGCGGCGTGAAACGGCGGGGTGTCGATGGGCACCATCGGCGGCCTGCCCTGCAGCAGGGCGCGGTCGTAGGCCTCATCGCCGCGGCCGAAGTCGGGGTCGGTCCCGTCGGCGGCCATCGCGTTGTGCCGGGCGACGGTGTCGGCCAGACCCGCCGCGGAAACCCCGATCTGCGCGGCCAGCTCGTCGAGGGTGTCGGCGGTCCGCCACAGTCCGGCATCCCGGTATTGCTCGGTGGCCGCCAGTGCGACGTTGGTCGCCCTGACCGGCGGTACCTCGCCGCGGCGGTCGTCGTAGATCATCCAGAACGGCAGATCGAGCCGGCCGGCGGCCTGCTCGGCGATGATCACCCGGCCGATCCGGTCGTAGGGCGCCGACTCGTTGACGAACCGCCGGCCCGCCTGGTTGACGAAGATGCCGCCGGTGAACCACAGCGCGAACGCACAGCGTCCGTCGGGATGCGTCAATCCCGGCGACCACCACGCCTGGTCCATCAGGTCGGTGGCCGCCCCGATGCGGATCGCCGCCCGATGCGTCAGCCCGGTGTTGCCCGGGGCGCCCATGCTGTCTTCACGGCGGCCCGGCACGTGATAGGCGGCGCGCATCTCCGGGTCGTGTTCGAATCCGCCCGCCGCCAGCAACACGCCGCGTTTGGCGCCGATCCGCACCGAGTGTCCGTCGCGGTCAGCCACCGCCCCGACAACCCGGCCGTCGTCGGTCAGCAGATCGACCAGGGCGGTGTTGCGGTGCACCGCGACGTCGGGAAAGCGGTTGAGCGCGGCGAGGAACCGCCCGATGAGCGCGCGGCCGCCGATCAGCAGATCCGGGGCGGGGGTGCCGAACCGCTCGTTGTCCAGCGGGCCGCGCACCCGTCCGGCGTGCGGGCCCAGACGCGCGTCGGGGAACGGCGTGGACACGATGTGCCGCAGGCCGTCCAGGCGGGCCCCCGGCACGGCACCGAAGTAATCCGGCCACGGCAGCGCGGTGAACTCGAACGCCTCCGGGTCGGCCTCCAGGTAGTCGATCAGCCCCGCGCCGCCGCGGACGAAGGCCTCCTGCAGCTCACGCGGGGTGCGGTCGCCCACGACCGCCTGGAAGTAGGACAGCGCCTGCTCGACGGTGTCGTCGCTGCCGGCCCGGCGCAGCACCGCGTTGCACGGGAACCACATGCCGCCCCCGCCGGAGAAGGCGGTCGTCCCGCCGAACTTGTCGGTGGCCTCCAGCAGCGCGACGGAAAGCCCCTCCCGGGCCGCCGTATAGGCACCGGCGATGCCGCCACCGGACCCGGCGACGACGACGTCGACGGTCTCGTCGAACTCCATAGCCGTCCAGCATACGTGCTGATCACAGCGGTCACAGGGGCATCAGAAGTCACTTTTCCTGCTAGGCTGCTGCACGCCGATCCCACGACGACCGGGCTGAAGGGACACCGATGGCCGACGCGTCTGACCCGGGCCTGCCGAGCAGGCAAGCCCGCGTCCGACGCCGCGCAAGCGCCTGCCCCGCATCCTGGGTCGCCGGACGCTGCACCGGATCAGCATTCAGTCGAAGCTGATTCTGATGCTGGTGCTGTGCACGGTGCTGGCCGCGGCGATCGTCGGCGCCGTGACCTTCAAAACCGGTCGCGACGGCCTGCGCGCGGGGGCGATCACCCGGCTGACCGAGATCCGCGCCGTCCAGGAACGCGACCTGACCGAGATGGTCGCCGACCTGCGCAACGCCCTGCTCATCTACACCAGCGGCGTCACCGCCGGGGATTCCCTGCGGGACTTCTCCGCCGGCTTCGACGAGTTGCAGAAGGCGCAGATCACCCCG
>NZ_JBJTCF010000078.1:0-16563 GCF_046091765.1 Mycobacterium sp. | reverse complement strand
ACCCGGCCCGGCTGGCCGAACTGGCCGCCGCCCCCGCCCGCCGCGACTGGTGGCGCGAGCGCGTTCGGCTCTGCCACGCGCTGCTAGCGTCGTGCGGGTGACGACCCTGGCCTACGACGACGTCGGCTCCGGCGACCCGGTGGTGTTCATCGCCGGGACCGGCGGAGCCGGCCGCACCTGGCACATTCATCAGGTCCCGGCGTTCGTCGCGGCCGGCTACCGCTGCATCACCTTCGACAACCGCGGCATCGGCGCCACCGAGGACGCCGACGATTTCTCCACCCAGGAGATGGTCGCCGACACCGTGGAGCTGATCGAGTCCGTGGCCGGTGGCCCGGCACGGCTGGTCGCGATGTCCATGGGTTCGTTCATCGCGCAGGAGCTGATGCTGGTTCGCCCCGACCTGGTCCGGCAGGCCGTGCTGATGGGCACCCGCGGCCGGATCAGCACGGTCGGCAAGATCTTCCGCGACGCGGATCTGGAGCTTCTGGACTCCACTGTCGACCTGCCGGCGGCCTACACCGCCAAGGTTCGGATCCTGGAGAACTTCTCGCCCAAGACCATCCACGACGAGAAGGCCGTCACGGAGTGGATGGAGATGTTCACCGCGTTTCCGCTCAAGCGCACCTCCGGCTGGCGCGCCCAGGCGACGGTGGCGCCCCGGGAGGACCGGCTTCCCGCTTACCGATCCGTGACCAACGACGTGCTGGTGATCGGTTTCGCCGACGACATCATCACCCCGCCGGCGCTGGGCCGGGAGGTGGCCGACGCGATCCCGGGTGCGCGCTACGTCCAGATCGCCAACGCCGGTCACCTGGGGTTTCTGGAACGGCCCGAGCAGGTGAACTCGGCGGTCCTGCAGTTTTTCGCGGGCACGCTGATCTGAGTCACCGCCGGTCTTCGCCGCCGGGTCTCGTTGTTCGCCCCGGGTGCCGGTTGTGTCAGGCTGTAGGGGTGAACCCCTCGACGGTTCAGGCCCGCGTCGTCGTCGACGAGCTCGTCCGCGGCGGGGTCCGTGACGTGGTCCTGTGTCCCGGGTCACGCAATGCCCCGCTGGCCTTCGCCTTCGCCGACGCCGACCGTGCCGGTCGGCTTCGGCTGCATGTCCGCATCGACGAGCGCACGGCCGGCTATCTGGCCATCGGGCTGGCGTTGGGAAGCGGTCGCCCGGTGCCGATCGCGATGACGTCGGGCACGGCGGTCGCCAACCTCGGTCCGGCGGTCGTCGAGGCCAACTACGCGCGGGTGCCGCTGATCGTGCTGAGCGCCAACCGGCCCTACGAGCTGCTCGGCACGGGAGCCAGCCAGACCATGGAGCAGCTGGGCTACTTCGGCACCCAGGCGCGGGCGGCGATCAGCCTGGGTCTGGCCGAAGACATCGAGACCCCCGGTGGCTTGAGCCCACTGGACGCCCTGAATGCCCTGAATGCCCTGAATGCCCAGTGGCGCTCGGCCACCTGCCGGGTGCTGGCGGCCGCCACCGGGGCGCGCTCGGCCAACGCCGGGCCGGTGCAGTTCGACATTCCGCTGCGCGAGCCGCTGGTGCCCGACTCCGACTCCGATACCGCCGGCATGCCGCCGGGCCGGCCGGACGGCAGTCCGTGGACCTACACCCCGCCGGTGACCTTCGATCAGCCGCTGCGCATCGATCTCACGCCCGACACCGTCGTGATCGCCGGTCACGGCGCCGGTGAGCATCCCAACCTCGCGCAGCTGCCTACCGTCGCCGAGCCGACCGCCCCACCGGCGGCCAACCCGCTGCACCCGCTGGGGCTGCTCACGCTGCGCCCCCGGCAGGTGATCATGCTGGGCCGCCCGACCCTGCACCGGCCGGTCTCCGCACTGCTGGCCGATCCGGAGGTCTCGGTGTACGCCCTGACCACCGGGCCGCGCTGGCCGGACGTGTCGGGCAACTCGACGGCCACCGGCACGCGGGCCGAGACCGTCGGGACTCCCGACCCCCAATGGCTGCGCCGCTGCGCCGATGTCCACCGCCACACCCTCGAGGTCGTCCGGCACCAGCTCGCCGCCCACCCCCTGGCGACCGGTCTGCACGTCGCCGCCGCCGTGGCCGGCGCGCTTCACCCCGGTGACCAGTTGGTGCTGGGTGCCTCCAACCCGGTGCGTGACGCCGCCCTGGTGGGTCTGGACACCCGCGGAGTGTCGGTGCGGTCCAACCGCGGCGTCGCCGGCATCGACGGCACCGTCTCGACCGCGATCGGCGCCGCGCTCGCCCACGACCGCACGGGTGGTCGCACCGTGGCCCTGATCGGTGACATGACCTTCGTCCACGATTCGTCCGGGCTGCTGATCGGCCCCACCGAGCCGACGCCGCGCAACCTGACCATCGTGGTGTCCAACGACAACGGCGGGGGTATCTTCGAGCTCCTCGAGCAAGGCGATCCGCGATTCGGCGATGTGTCGTCGCGGATCTTCGGCGCACCGCACGACGTCGACGTCGGGGCCCTGTGCCGGGCCTACCACGTCGACTCGCGGCAGATCGAAGCCGATCAGCTCGGGGCCGCGCTCGATGAGCGGCACGAGGGCATGCGGGTCCTGGAGGTCAAGGCCGACCGCTCGACCCTGCGCCGGCTGCACGCCGACATCCGGGCGGCCCTGTGACCGGCAGGCTGCCCGGCCTGCTCAAAGCCGCTCTGCCCCAGCGTGATCCCGATCTCCCGGACACCGCCGAGCGCAAAGCGCTGCGGTGGGCGAAGATCGCGGTGTGGGTCGTCATCGCGGTGGTCACCCTCCAGTCGGTGCTGCTGGTCGCCGGAGCCTGGCGCAACGACCGGCAGATCGAACGCAACATGGGAACCGCGGAGGCCGAGGTCCTCTCGGCGGGTCCGCGCCGCTCGACGATCGAGTTCGTCACACCCGACCGGGTCACCTACCGGCCCGAGCTCGGGGTGCTCTACCCCTCGGAGCTGTCCGACGGAATGCGGATCTACGTCGAGTACGACCGCGGCAGCCCCAATCTGGTCCGCGTCAAGGATCGCAACGCAGCACTGGCGATCATCCCGGCCGGCTCGCTGGCGCTGGTCGCCTGGACGGTCGGTGCGGCGGTGCTCATCGCCCTGGCACGAGTGGAACAGAAATGAGCCGCGCCTCGCTGGACAAGGACCCCCGCGAGGTGGCGTCGATGTTCGATGCGGTGGCCCGCCGCTACGACCGCACCAACACCGTGCTCTCGCTGGGTCGCGACCGCCACTGGCGCCGGGTCACCCGCGCCGCGCTCGGCGCCGGACCGGGCGACACGGTCCTGGATCTGGCGGCGGGTACCTCGGTGTCCACCGTCGAGCTCGCGCGCTCCGGCGCGTGGTGTCTGGCCGCCGACTTCTCGGTCGGCATGCTGCACGCCGGCCGGTCCAGGGCCGTACCCAAGGTGGCCGCCGACGCCACCCGGCTGCCGTTCGGCGACGGCGCGTTCGATGCCGTCACCATCAGCTTCGGTCTGCGCAACATCGTCGACCACGTCGCGGGCCTGCGGGAGATGGCACGCGTCACCCGGCCCGGGGGCCGGCTGGTGGTGTGCGAGTTCTCGACCCCCACCATCGCGGTGTTCTCGACCGCCTACAAGGAGTACCTGATGCAGGCCTTGCCCCGTATCGCGCGCGCGGTGTCGAGCAACCCGGAGGCCTACGTCTACCTCGCCGAGTCCATCCGCGCCTGGCCCGACCAGCCGACCCTGGCCACCCAGATCGAGCAGGCCGGCTGGTCGCAGACCCGATGGCGCAACCTCACCGGGGGCATCGTCGCCGTGCACACCGCCGAAAAGCCCACTAGCTGAAGGGTCTTCGCCGATCCGCCAGACGCGATCCGGCTCCGGCGGCCCGCCACACCCGAGCCACCCAGTCCGCGTCGTCCTCGGTCACCAGATTGGCCATCACCCGAACCGCGATACCCATCAGGGTCGTTGAACGCATCGCCAGCGGCCCGGTCAGCGGCAGGAACCGGGGCACGGTGAGGAGCAGCCCCAGCCGGCGCGCCACCGAGAAGCCCCGCCCGTAGTGGTGCTGCAACAGCGCCGGCCAGGCGGTGTGCATGTCCGTGTTTCCCACCATCTCGGCGGCCAGCCGACCGGTCTCCAGCCCGTAGTCGATGCCCTCGCCGTTGAGCGGGTTCACGCATGCCGCGGCGTCGCCGACCAGCATCCAGTTGGCACCGGCGACACCCGACACCGCCCCACCCATCGGAAGCAGCGCGGAGGACACCGCCCGGGGCGGCCCGGTGAAACCCCAGGCGGCACTCTTGAGATCGCTGTAGTGGCGGATCAGGGTGCGCAGAGCCACGTCGGCGGGCCGCTTGGCGGTGGCCAGTGCGCCCACCCCGATGTTCACCTCGCCATTGCCCAGCGGGAAGATCCAGCCGTACCCGGGCAGCACCTGCCCCTCGGCCGAACGCAACTCCAGATCCGAGGAGATCCACGGCTCGGCGGCGCGCGGCGAGGCGAGGTAACCCCGCACAGCCACCCCGTAGACCGTCTGCTGGTGCCACTGCCGTCCGAGAACCCGGCCCAGCGGCGAGCGGGCGCCGTCGGCGACGATCAGCCAGCGACAGCGCACCCGGGTGCCGTCGGCGAGCAGCAGGGCTTGCACCCGCCCGGCGGCGTCCCACGCGACGTCGACCGCCTTTCGCCCCAGCAGCATCCCGGCGCCCGACTCTTCGGCGACCGCGCGAATGCGGTCGTCGAGTTCGGTTCGGGGCACCGCCGAACTGGCTGCGGGAAATGACGGACCCGGCCAGTGCACCTGGACGTCGGCGCCGAATCCGCTCATCCGCAGCCCGTGGTGGCGGACGCGACCGTGCAGCCAGTCGCCCAGGCCCAACCGCTCCAGTTCGACCATCGCGCGCGGGGTCAGGCCGTCGCCGCAGGCCGTGTCCCGGGGGAACTCCGCCGCAGCGAGGACCAGCACCTCGTGACCGGGCCGCGCCGCCCAGGCCGCGGCTGCCGACCCGGACGGCCCGGCTCCGACGACCACGACTTCCGCGCCGGGGTCGGCTCTGACCTGGTAATCCTGCGCACCCATCGCTACCAGTATGTTGGGTGGATGCGAACACCGGCGAGTGTGGTGGCGGGAGTCGACCTCGGCGACCCGGACTTCGCGACGAGCGTGCGCGACGGGGTCGCCCGCGTCGACGAGCTCATCGCCGCCGAACTGCACGCCGCCGACGAATTGATGACCGAAGCCGTGCTGCACCTCTTCGAGGCCGGCGGTAAGCGGTTCCGGCCACTGTTCACCGTGCTTTCCGCGCATGTCGGCCCGCGACCCGACTCGTGGGAAGTCACCGTGGCCGGGGCGGTCATCGAACTGGTCCACCTGGCGACGCTCTACCACGACGACGTCATGGACGAGGCTCAGATGCGTCGCGGCGCTCCGTCGGCGAATGCTCGCTGGGGTAACAACATCGCGATCCTGGCCGGCGACTATCTGTTCGCGACCGCCTCCCGGCTCGTCTCGCGGCTGGGCCCGGACGCCGTCCGCATCATCGCCGAGACCTTCGCCCAACTGGTCACCGGGCAGATGCGCGAGACCAAGGGCGCCGCCGACGGCGACGACGCGGTCTCGCACTACCTGAAGGTCGTCTCTGAGAAGACCGCGTGTCTGATCGCCGCCTCGGGCCGTTTCGGCGCCACCTTCTCGGGGGCGGACGCCGATCAGATCGAGCGGCTAGCCCGGCTCGGCGGGATCATCGGAACGGTGTTCCAGATCTCTGACGACATCATCGACATCGACAGCGACCCCGACGAGTCCGGCAAGCTGCCCGGTACCGACCTGCGCGAGGGGGTGCACACCCTGCCGGTGCTGTTCGCGCTGCAGGAGACCGGCCCGGGCGCCCGGCGACTGCGGGAGCTTCTCAGCGAGCCGGTCCGGGACGACGAGGCTGTGGCTGAGGCGCTGGCGCTGCTGCGTGCGTCCGGCGGCATCGCCGCAGCCAAGGCCACCGTCGCCCAGTACGTCACCGCGGCCCGGGCCGAGTTGGCCGCGCTGCCCGACGTGCCGGGCCGCCGCGCGCTCGCTTCGCTGCTGGACTACACCGTCGACAGGCATGGTTAACCCTTTGGGAACTGTTCGGGGCGGCTGCGGCGTTAGGCTGCCGGACGGGCAATCGAGGAGGCGACGCAGATGACCTGGCATCCGACCACCAACCGGATCAAGACTTTCTTCCTGCTCGTCGGGATGTCGACGCTGATCGTCTTCATCGGCGCGCTGTTCCAGAACCGGTCGGTGCTGTGGCTTTCGGTGCTGTTCGCCGTCGGCATGAACGTCTACGTGTACTTCAACTCCGACAAACTCGCGCTGCGCGCGATGAAGGCCCAACCGATCACCGAGGTGCAGGCGCCGCAGATCTATGCGATCGTTCGGGAGTTGGCCACGACCGCGCATCAACCGATGCCCCGGCTCTACATCAGCAACACCGACAGTCCCAACGCGTTCGCCACCGGGCGCAATCCCCGCAACGCCGCGGTCTGCTGCACCACCGGCATCCTGCAGATTCTCGACGAGCGCGAGCTTCGCGCCGTGCTCGGCCATGAGCTCTCCCACGTCTACAACCGCGACATCCTCATCTCCTGCGTGGCCGGCGCGCTGGCGTCGGTGATCACCGGGCTGGCGAATATGGCGATGTTCGCGGGTGCTTTCGGCGGCGGCAACCGCAACGGCGGCGGCCCCAGCGGCCTTGCCCTGATTCTGGTTTCGCTGCTGGGGCCGATCGCGGCGACCGTGATCCGATTGGCCGTGTCGCGGTCACGGGAGTACCAGGCTGACGAATCCGGCGCCGAGCTGTCCGGAGACCCGCTCGCCCTGGCCTCCGCGCTGCGCAAGATCAGCGGCGGGGTGGAAGCAGCCCCCCTGCCACCCAGTCCGCAGCTGGCCGATCAGGCCCACCTGATGATCGCCAGCCCGTTCAGTTCCCGCGAGCGGTTGGGCAAACTGTTCGCCACCCACCCGCCGATCGCCGACCGGATCGCGCGGCTGGAGAGGATGGCGGGGAGCTAGCGGGGGAGCTAGGGAGTCGCGGCCGAACCGTTGAGAGCGGACCGGTCTCGGATCTGGCGGCTGCCCGAACGATCCGCGTCGGACTTAGTCGGCTTGGGCGCCGGCGCCTTGATCTGATTGGCGCCGCGGTTGATGCCGTCCACGGCCTCCCGGACCTTCTCGACCACCGATCCGACTGCGTCGGTGACCGCGTCGATCGTTCCGGAGACGAAGTCGGAGCCCGGCTTGGGCGAGTTGGGCCTGTTCGGACCGGTCGGGCTGAGGTCGACCGGTGGCCGGCTGACGTTCACGCGCGGTCCGGGCCGAATACCGCTGGGGCTCAGTGCCGGCGGAGTCGCCGACGTGCTGGTCGCCGCGGGGTTGTCGGTGGCCGAACCCACCGCTCCGGCCGATTCGGACGTGGGGTCGACTCCCGCGGCCGGAACGCGGACCCGCGTCACCTCGGCGGGATCGGGCACCGGTGCGAGCGTGGCGGCGGGTGCGGGCAGAGCGGGCGGGGCCGGTGGAGCGGCCGCCATCGGCGCGGGCGTGAAACTGGGCAGGGGCGGCAGGTTCAGCGTCGCCAGCTGCTGCTGCAGCGTGCTGTTGAGCGTCTGGAAGGCGACCATCGTCATGTCGTTGACCCGCTGAACCAGGGCCACCACGCCGTCGGGATAGACCACCTTGGTGACTTGCGTGTTCGGGTCGAAGTCACAACTCACCGCGCCGGTGCAGTCCACCTGACCGTTGGCGTCGATGACCGGTTTGCTGTGCGAGTTCAGCGACTGCTCGGAGATCGGCGCGCTGGCCGCCGGGGCGCCCGGAACCTGAGGGGGAAGCACGTTCACCTGCGAGCTGTTCGGGGTACCGCCGGCTTGGTAGAGCAACTGCTGCGGATCGAGGGGGTTGGCCGTCGGCGCGGTGGACTGCAGCAAAGAAGACAGCTCGGCGGCGTCCCCGGTGCCGTCGCCGATGGCCACCACGTCGCTCTGGCTGTCGGCCGCCGGGATGCCGAGCAGGCCGAGCGGCCCGGAGAAGTTGGTGTGGACGAACCCGTCGGTGGTCTGCCCGGTGTAGGCCAGGATTGTGAAGCCGGTTGCTGCGGCGCCGCTGAGCAGGGCAGCGCGAAGGACATGCTCCGTCGCCGCCAATTGCCCAATCACGCCGTGCCTTCCGAAAAACTCAGCATTATCGCGACTTCAGTTTAGGCCTTTTCGATTCGTTTCACACCCTCCGTGGCAAATTAAACACCTTCGCTACAGTATCGAGATGGCACCCCGCGGCTGCACCTCGCTGACCAGCGCGTTTGCCGTGGCCTTGGTGGGGGTCGTGGCGGGTTTGCCAGCCACGGCCGACGCCGACCCGGACCCCCTGCCGCCCCCGCTGCCCGACGTGAACAGCTACCGGGCGCTGGATCCGGCGGATTACGCCGCGATGGGCGGCTCGGTCTACGCCTTCGCCGGCCCGGCCGGAGTCACCTGCGTGCTCAACCGGCTCAACGGTGGCTACGGCTGCAGCGGCCCCCTTCCCGGCGCACCGGCCGGGGTGAATCTGGTCAGCGCGGGCCCCGTCGGTGCGCCGACCTTCGCCTCCGCCGACCGCCCGATTTTCGCCGCCGCCGGCGACGTCACGCCGCTTCCCCCGGGCACCCGGCTGAGTTTCCGCGACATCAGCTGCGGAACCGACGGCGCCGGCGTCCTGGCATGCGTGAACAACCGCGAGCAGGTCGGCTTCGTGATCAGCGCCACCAGTACGACGATCAACGCCTCGAACCCGCTGCTGGCGCGACCCGACGGCGGCCCGGGTTAGAAGCGGCCGCTCTCGATCTCTTTGCCGGGTTTCTCGGCCATCAACCCCTGGTAGGCGTCCTCGACGGTGGCGCCGTGGTTGACCACGGCGTCGACCTCGCGGGCGATCGGCATGTTCAGGCCGTACTTCTCGGCGAACTCCATGATCACGCTGGCGGACTTGACGCCCTCGGCGACCTGACTCATCGAGGCGATGATGTCGGCGATCGGTTTGCCCGAGCCGAGTTCCTCGCCGACGAAGCGGTTGCGGCTGCGCTTGGAGGTGCAGGTGACGATCAGGTCACCCATTCCGGCCAGACCGGAGAAGGTGTCGCGCTTGCCGCCGACGGCCTCGCCGAGTTTGGACATCTCCCGCACCGCGCGCGCCATCACCATGGCGCGGGTGTTCTCGCCGATACCCAGTGCGTAGCCCATGCCGACGGCGATGGCGTAGACGTTCTTCAACGCCCCGGCCATCTCCACGCCGATCACGTCGTCGGTCGTGTAGGTGCGAAATCGGCTGGTGCGGAACATGTAGGCGAGGTTGGCGGCCAGGTTCTGGTCGGGCATCGCCAGCACGGCGGCGGCGGCGTACCCCTCGGCGACCTCGCGGGCGATGTTCGGCCCGGCCAGGATTCCGGCCGGGTGGCCGGGGAGGACCTCGTCGACGATCTGGCTCATCCGCATGTTGGTGCCCTGCTCAAGTCCCTTGACCAGGCTCACGACCGGCACCCACGGCCGCAGCTCCTTACCCAGTTCGACCAGAACGCTCCGGAAACCGTGCGAGGGCACCCCCATGATGATCACGTCGGCGCAATTGGCCGCCTCGGCGAAATCCGTGGTCGCACGGAGGTTTTCCGACAGCTCGATCTCTTCGCCGAGGTACTCGCTGTTGCGGTGGTTGGTGTTGATGTCGGCTGCGGTCTCCGCGGAGCGAACCCACTGCAGGGTCTCGGCGCGGCGGGCACAGATCGAGGCGACGGTGGTGCCCCAGGAGCCTCCCCCGAGCACGACGACTTTGGGTTCGCGGCGGCCATGTGTCATGGCGACCAAGGTAACGCCGTGCGGTGCCGGGCACCGCGGGTTCAGGGAATCCGCGTGGACGCGACCAGTGCCCGGCCGAAGACCATGTCCTCATCGATCTTGTCGACGAGCCGGTGGTCGAGCACGTCGGCGAAGTAGTCCTGACGCACCATCCAGGGTCGCTTGGTTCCCGACTTCGGCAGCGCGTGCGGGTTACGCATCACGTAGCCGGCCTGCAGGTCCCAGGTCGGCCTCTCCGGAATCGGCCCGGACCCGAGCCGTGGGTAGGCATGGGTGAACCCGTGGGAGTCCATGTGCTCGATCAGACGTGCCGCCGATCGTGCGGTCATATCGGCGCGAAGGGTCCACGACGCGTTGGTGTAGCCGATGCACCAGAACAGGTTGGGCACCCCGTCGAGCATGAGGGCCTTGTAGGAGAATCGGTCCTGCGGCTTGATGTCCGCGCCGTCGATGCTGATGCAGATTCCGCCGAGCGCCAGCAACTGCAGGCCGGTGGCGGTGACGATGATGTCGGCGTCGAGGTGACGGCCTGACTTCAGTGCAACACCGGTTCGGTCGATGTGGTCGATGTGGTCGGTGACGACTTCGAGTTTTCCGCTCTTGATCTCGTCGAAGACGTCGCCGTCGGCGACCAGGCACATCCGCTCGTCCCAGGGGTTGTAGCGCGGGCGGAAGTCCACATCGACCGGATACCCGGCCGGCAGCATGCTGGAGTTCTGCCAGCGCACCAGCTTCCTGGTGAACGTCGGAGCTCCCCGCGCGAGCACCCAGATGAACTTCTCGAAGATCAGCGCAAGCGCGCGGATGACCGGATAGGAAAACCTGTGCGGCAACACCTTTCGAATAGGATCCATGACGGGGTTACGCCGGGGCATCGAGAACAGGTATCCCGGTGAGCGCTGCAGCATGACGACCTTGGCGGCCCTCTTCGCCAGGGCGGGGACCATCGAGACCGCGGTGGCTCCGGAGCCGATCACCACCATTGTCTTCCCGCCGTAGTCGAGGTCATCCGGCCAGTGTTGCGGGTGCACGACGGAGCCGGCGAAATCTTCGAGACCGGCGAGCTCAGGGGTATAGGGGTCGTCGTAGTTGTAGTAGCCGGTGCCGAAGAAGACGAATCTGCCGCGGTAGCAGACCTGCTTGCCGTCGGTGGTCGCGCGTACCGTCCAGGTGTCGGTGTCGGAGTCCCAATCTGCGGACTGCACCCGGGTGCCGAAGCGGATGTGGGGGTAGATGCCGTGCTGTTTGGTGGCATCCTCCATATAGTCGCGGATGCGGTCGCCGTCGGCGACGTACTCTTCGCCGGGCCAGGGCGCCCACGGCCAGCTCAGGAGATAGATCGATGAGTCCGAGCGCACCCCGGGATAGCGGAAGAGGTCCCAGGTGCCGCCGATGCGCTCACGGCCCTCGAGGATCACGTACCGCGCCGCGGGGTGGCGCTCGGTGATGCGGTGGGCTGCGCCGATCCCGGAGATGCCCGCGCCGACGATGACGACGTCGTAGCTCTCGACGGTCTCCGCAGCGCTCACCACGCCTCCCCTGCCTGTCCGGGTATGGCCTCCAGCTTAGGCGCTCGTTGTCAGCGGTAGTTGACGAACTGCAGGGCGACGTCGAGGTCGGCGCCTTTGAGCAGGGCGATGACCGACTGCAGGTCGTCGCGGCTTTTGGAGGTGACGCGCACCTCGTCGCCCTGGATCTGGGTCTTGACGCTCTTCGGCCCGTCATCGCGGATCAGCTTGGTGATTTTCTTGGCGTTCTCGCTGCTGATGCCCTGCTTGAGCGAGCCGGACACCTTGTAGGTCTTTCCCGAAGGCTGGGGATCGCCGGCGTCGAAGGCCTTCATCGAGATGTCCCGGCGGACCAGCTTTTCCTTGAACACCTCGACGGCCGCCTTGGCGCGTTCCTCGGTGGAGCTGACGATCTCGATCACCTCCTCGCCCTTCCAGGAGATCGAGGTGTCGGTGCCGCGGAAGTCGAACCGGGTGGCCAGTTCCTTGCCCGCCTGGTTGAGCGCGTTGTCGACCTCCTGACGGTCGACCTTGCTGACGATGTCGAACGACGAATCCGCCATGTGCGGTGCCCTCCTGATGGGTCAGGCCGGTTTGTGCCCGGGGTCCGCCCCCGTTGTACCCTGCAAGACGCATCAAACCAGGCAGGTTGCCCGAGCGGCCAATGGGAGCGGACTGTAAATCCGTCGGCGAAAGCCTACAGAGGTTCGAATCCTCTACCTGCCACCCGTGTTCGCCCAGTTGAGGGGCCCAAGCAGACAATCGGCTCTGGCTAAACAGCCAGCCCAGTACCCAGCCCAGTACGCAGCAGCCGCGTCCAGCGCGTTAGCGACGGCATCAAGATCATCCGGAAACAGGTGTCCGTAGCGGTCGAGGGTTGGTACCGCCTCTGATCGCAAACGAGGCGCAGGTATGTCGCAGATCGTGAAGGCGGACGCCATGGATCCGTCCACCGCTGTTACCGCATTGCTGAAGCGGTAACGCGCTTGGGCAAACGTCAGATAACCGCCCCGGGTGGATTGGAACACCAAAGCAGTCTTGTCGTGTTGGCCGATTTCTGTTTCAACTCATTCAAGATCGCATTGGACACGACCGTCGATGATCGGATTCCACGCGAATGCCCTCGAAGTAGATACGCGAATTCTTCGCAAGATCGAGCCAGAGCGGGCTTTGATCAGAGTTCTTCCGGAGGACTGATTCGGGAAAGTCCTATTCGAACGCTCGCCTGAGTCGATAGGGTGCCTAAACCCAGGCGCAAGTGGTTCCCGTCTTGGGGTAGCGCCCGAATGGCCACACAATTGGCGGGCATCTCATGCCGACCAACGAAAGGATTTTAGGCGTGCGAACCCTCTCCGCGCTTCCTCCCTGGCTACTTATCGCCATCGGATTCGTGTTGTTCACTTTAGTTAGCGCTGGTTGCCGGTTGGCCCTTCGCAGGGCGGCTTCGCCCGAACGAAGCACGCAGGTGGAAGGGTTCGCCGGAAAACTGCTCGGCGTGTTTGGGGCGTCTTTCGCCCTCCTCGTCGGTTTTTCGATCACGATCACCTGGTCGGCGGTGAGTGCTGGCCAGGACGCAGTCGACCTCCAGGCAGGCGTGGCCCAACAACTTTCGTGGGCCGCGAGTGCGCTGCAGGACCAAGCCGGCGCCGACGTTATCAACGATAACTTGCGCGATTTTCTGAACACAGTTGTGCGCGATGATCAGCCACATCTCGCGGAGGGGAACGTCAGTGCGCTGCCGTCTGACGAAATATTTGACACTCTGCAGAACAACGTGCACCGAGTAGCATCCGGGCAAGCTAACGCGGACCCGGTGGCGAGCGGAATGGTGTCGGCCTCCGCATCGCTGACCGCCGCCTGGAGCAAAGTAACCTCCGTGGCGCAGCGAAAGCTTCCGGCTGTTCTGGTGGCGCTCATTTTCGCGTCCGGGCTATGCCTGGCGGCCGTAGTAGGTATGTCAGCGCTTACGGTGGAGCGGCCCTTCCTCATGTATCTCTCGGCGCTCATTTCCGCGATGTCCATCGCCGTGGTGTTGATCACCGACTTTCCCTTCGTTGGAATCGCGGTCGACCTCGCACCGCTGAGCGTTTCTGCCAGCTCCATTTAGCTGGGAAATACGGATCTGCGTTCTGCGGATCGAGTTAGACCGCCAGTGATCACACGTACGTAATAGCCGACCGAATGCCCCCAGCTGTAGATAAATGCCGTGAACTGCGGTGGATCTGTTCCGCAGTAGAAGCGAACCCAGCTATCCCGTCAGCATCCGCGATTGTGTTTCGAGGCCATCCGGACTGACCAACGCCGAGAAGATCGGACGTAAACCCGTCGGCTAACGCCTACACACGTTCGAGTCCTGTACCTGCCACTCCTTGAGCTTCAACAAAAGATCTTCCGGACCCGCAGTCGCCGGTCCCGGTCCACAGCAACTTGCTAGCAAGCCGCAATACCGTATTTCTTACGGAGTGATGAAGGAGTGATCGTGAGGATTTTCCGAAGCCCGATGAGCCTGTTCATCGGCGGAATGTATGCCGTGGTGGCATTGGTCGTGATGGTTTCCGCCGGCGCGTTGGGATCGGTTGTCTCTGCGGGCACCGCCCTCGCGGCCCCGACGAGCACTGTCACGGTGCAGGACCAGGGCGGTAGCGACGGCGCGCTGGTGGATACCGACGGAACGCCCGGGAACCTGGATTCCGACGGCACCCAGGGTGATTTCAGGTCCGCGATGCAGGGCTCGGTTTCCGGCCCGATCATGGTTGCGACCCCGCAGGGATAGTTCGCCTTTGCGAGGATGAACAGCATGCGCTCTGCGATGCCGGTGCCGGACAGGGGCACACCCGAGGCGAGGGTGCTGGTCGTCGATGACGAGACCAACATCGTCGACCTGCTGGCGGCCAGTCTCAGGTTTCAGGGTTTTGAGGTCGATACCGCCACCAGCGGCATGGAAGCGCTCGACCGGGTCCGTAAGGCCCGCCCGGATGCGGTGATTCTCGACGTCATGATGCCGGGGATGGATGGCTTCGGCGTGTTGAAGCGGCTGCGTGACCGCGGAATCGATGCTCCCGCCCTTTTTCTCACCGCCCGCGACAGCCTGCAAGACAAACTGGCCGGCTTCAACCTGGGGGCAGACGACTACGTCACCAAGCCGTTCAGCTTGGAGGAGGTCGTGGCCCGGCTGCGGGTCATGCTGCGCCGGGCGAAGGGGTCGGAGAAGCCCGAAAATTCCCGCCTGGGATTCGCCGACATTGAGCTCGACGAGGAAACACACGAGGTGTGGAAAGCCGGAGAGCTCGTATCGCTGTCGCCGACCGAGTTCGCGCTGCTGCGCTACTTCGTCATCAACGCGGGCACCGTCTTGAGCAAACCCAAGATCCTCGAACACGTGTGGCACTACGACTTCGGCGGCGATGTCAACGTCGTCGAACTTTATGTCTCCTACCTCCGTCGCAAGATCGATTCCGGGCCCAAACGCCTACTGCACACTTTGCGCGGAGTCGGCTACGTGTTGAGGGAGCCCCGCTGAACGGGCGTTGACGGTGCTCGAGAACAATAGTTTGATGCGGCCTCCCCGCTCGCTGCCACTCCGGGTGACATTGGTTGCCGCGATGTTGCTGCTGGTCGGTTGTGGCCTGGTGGCATCTAGTGTGGCGGTCACATCGATCCTGCGACACAGCCTTGTCAGCAGAGTCGATGAGACCCTGCTCGACGCTTCGACCGGCTGGGCACTGCAACCGCGCCGGATGGTCCTGCCCGATGAGGTACCCAATCCTGCCCGCCCACCCTCCAACTTCTACGTTCAGGGCGTCGACGCCTTTGGCGGGTTTTGGGCGGCGAGCAACGATCGCAAGGCCCGACCGGCGCTGCCTCGCACCAACAACGTGGGTCCCGTCCCGGTGACCATCGCCTCGATCGGCGGCTCGACGGTGAGATGGCGGGCAGTGACCGTTCGCGGGGCCAACGGCGAACTGATCACCGTGGCGATGGATTTGTCCGAGGTGCAGTCGACCGTACGGGCGCTGGTGTTGCTTCAGATGGGTATCGGCGTCGCCGTTCTGGCGGTCCTCGGCCTGGCCGGAACCTGGATGGTCAACCGCAGTTTGCAGCCGCTGGTCGAGGTCGAGCAGACCGCTGCGGCCATTGCTGCAGGCCAACTCGATAGCAGGGTGCCGCAACGCGATCCGCGCACGGAGGTCGGCAGGCTGTCCCTCGCGCTCAACGGCATGCTCAGCCGGATTCAGAACGCGGTTGCTGCCTCGGCCGGCTCAGCGGAAAGGGCCCGACTGTCCGAGGAACGGATGCGCCGTTTCATCACCGACGCCAGCCACGAACTGCGAACTCCGCTGACGACGATCCGCGGCTTTGCCGAGTTGTACCGGCAAGGAGCCGCTGACGATGTGGAGATGCTGATGTCACGGATCGAGAGCGAGGCGCGGCGGATGGGGGTGCTGGTCGAGGATCTGCTTCTGCTCGCCCGACTCGATGCCCAGCGTCCGTTGGAGCGCCGTCCCGTCGACCTGCTGGTGCTGGCCAGCGATGCCGTTCACGATGCGCACTCCGTCGCGCCGAATCGCACGATCACCCTGGAGTTCCTCGACGGGCCGGGCACCCCCGAGGTGTTCGGCGACGACGCCAGGCTTCGCCAGGTGCTCGGCAATCTGGTCGCCAACGCCCTTCAGCACACGCCGGAAACCGCGGACATCAGCGTCCGGGTGGGCACCGACGCCCGAGGCGCGGTGCTGGAAGTGGCCGATCAGGGCCCCGGTATGAAGCCTGTCGATGCGCAGCGGGTGTTCGAGAGGTTCTACCGGGCCGATTCATCGCGCACCCGTTCCAGTGGGGGAACCGGACTCGGCCTGTCGATCGTGGACTCGCTGGTTCGCGCGCACGGTGGTCGAGTGACGGTGACCACCGCACCGGGGCAGGGGTGCTGTTTTCGGGTCACCCTGCCGCGCATTCCCGACCCACCGCCGACACCCGGGTTCGGCACGGGGAGCGCGCTTTCCCGGGCGGAGTAAAGTTCGCGAGAATACTCATCACCGCAGCGGAGGAACACCGATGGCCGGCGGTCTGGTCGGATTGCTCGACGACGTGGCGGCGCTGGCGAAGCTGGCCGCCGCGTCCATCGACGACGTCGGTGCCGCAGCGGGCCGGGCCAGCGTGAAGGCGGCCGGCGTGGTCGTCGACGACGCCGCCGTCACTCCGAGGTATGTCAGCGGATTGGCCGCCGAGCGCGAGCTGCCCATCATC
>NZ_JBJTCF010000077.1:0-4829 GCF_046091765.1 Mycobacterium sp. | reverse complement strand
CGTCCTGGGAGCCGTCCTGGGGCAGATCCGTCGTCTCCCGCCACCACGGCAGCGGCTGGCCCTCCTCCCAGGTCCACCCCCAGTCGGGGAATTCCACCGGGTCGAGCACGTCCACCCCGGGGTCCGAGTCACCTGAGTCATCGACCGGCTCATCGACAGGCTTCTCGACAGGTTCCTCCACCGGCTCGACGACAGGGTCGACCACTGGCTCGACGACTGGCTCGACGACTGGCTCGACAACCGGCTCGACCACCGGGTCGATGATCACCGTGGGTTCGGCACCCTCGGCGATCGGCACGTCCACAACCTCGAGCGCCACCTCCAGTCCCGAGGAGTCACCCGACGCCTCCGCGGCCGCCGGCGCCGCCACCTTCCGGGCGACCGCCCCGCCGCGTGCCGATCCCGACCCCGTCCTCGATGCCTCCCGGCCCGCGCGGCCGGCCTGCGCCGCACCCGCACGCGCATCCCTCGTACCTGCCGACACCGTGCCGTCGGGCTCCCCGCCGTCGGCTGCTGCCACCCCGGCCTGACCCCCCAGTGCCAACCCCAGGGCAAAAGCCGCCGCCCCCACCCGGACACCGCTTCGAATCGTCATCGCCGTTGCCCCTCGCGTCGGGTGAGTCCCTTCCGGCGGACACTACACCCGAGCACACCCTCGCTGAACTCGAACGACGCATCCAGGGGTTCTCCGCCGGGGGCGACCGGTCGCCGCGCGGGGGGCCCCACGCTCGGCGGGGGATCAGGTGCCCGGCTTGCGACCGACCGCGAAACCGCGCGGCGTGGTCGCGGCCTTGAGCACCGAGTTCAACTCCAGCACCACCGCATACCCGTCGGCGTCGCCGGTGCTGTAGACGCCCTCGTCGATCACGTTGTCCATGAACAACTCCCCGAGATCCCCCGCGCCGGCGGCGATCATGCCCGCACGCAAGGTGTCGCGCGCCGACATGAAGGACTCGTAACCGTGGGCCAGCGGATTGGTGATCGTCCAGTTCTCCTCGCTCAGCGACGCGGTCCACACGAAACCGGGGCCACTGGGGTTGGGGTGCGGCCCGAAGGCCCGGGCGTGGCTGTTGTCGAAGAGGAAGAAGGCGTCGCGGAAGGCCTGGTTCGCGCCGTCCGGCTGCTGGTCGTAAGTGGTGGATCCGAGGACACCCTGATAGCCGGTGCTGCTGAAGGCCGAGGCGCCGAACCCGGAACGGGCCATCCAGGCGTTGAGATTGCGGGTGGACTGTCGGGCATCACCGGAGGCGGTGTCGACCAGGATGACGTTGATGCTCTCCAGGATGGTCTTCAGCGTGCCCGACACCGGCTGGGGCTGACCGATCCAGTCGGCGATCCGGTCGTTCTTGTTGATCATCCACCGGCCGAGGTCGCCGTAGGGGGTGGGTGTCGTGGAGGTCGGCGCCGGCAGGGTGCCCGCGGCCGTGGCGATCGCCCGGACCGGTGCGGACCGGGGTGGCGGCGGCTTCTGCGCGCGGGTCGGGCCGCCGCCGCGAACACTGCTCGACCGACCGCCGGCGCGGCTGGTGCTGGCAGCCCGGGCGGATGACCCGCGGTCGGCACTCGCCGCCTGCCCGGGTGCCGGACCATCACTGTCGGCCCGGGCCACCCCGGGTGCAAGCCCGGCCACGCACAGGCCCACCGCCACAGCCGCGCCGGCCAGCCGGGTTGTCATCTGCGTCACGACGATGCCTCCCTCAGCGCCCGCTGAACCCGTTCTCGCGCAACCGTTCCACGAGTTGGATTCGCGAGCGCACGCCGAGTTTGCGGTAGGCGCTGGACAGGTGCATTTCGACGGTCTTGGCCGAGATGTAGAGCACCGCGGCGATCTCGTTGTTGGTCATGCCCGCGGTGGCGTGCTCGGCGACCTGGCGTTCGGTCTCGGTGAGTTCGCCGCCGGCGGCGCGCCGTTCCAGCCGGTGCAGCTCGCGGCGGGCGTGGCCCGCCCACAGCGGGCTGCCCAGCTCCTCGAAGACGGCCGCGGCGGCGTTGAGGGCGGCGCGCGCCGGCTGGGTGCGCCGCCGGCGGCGCTGCAGCTGGCCCACCAGCAGCTGGGTGCGCGCCCGCTCGAAGGGCATCGGCAGCCGGTCGTGATGGGCCATCGCCTGCTCTGCGGCACCCAGCGCCGCGTCAAGGTCACCGGCGACGGCCAGCAGCATCGCGCGGCACCGCGCGCCGACCGCCAGCGCCCACGGCCGGTCGTGGCGCACCCCGGCGGCCTCCAGTGCGGCCGTCAGCGGTTCGGCCTCGCCCGCGCGGCCCACCGCGCACAGCGCCTCCACCGCGTCGGGCAGGAAAGCCCCCGCCACGATCTCGGTTTCGTGGGCGGCGTCGAAGCCGGCCAGTTGCGGCCCGAGGGTGCGCAGCGCCTTCTCGTACTGCCCGTCGGAGACCAGCGCGAAGCCCAGGCTCATCGTCGGCGGGCGGATGAGGTAGCGCAGCCCGGTTGCGGCAGCCTCGGCGATGGCCAGTTCGGCCGACACCCGGGTGTCCTCGACGCGGCCCTGATAGGCGGCGGCGTTGGCGATGGCGGTGTGCGCGCTGATCAGCGGCAGCCGTCCGCCGATCTGCTCGGCGCGTTCCAGCGCGCCGGCAGCGGTGCGCGCCGCGTCGTCGTAGCGGCCCAGGCCGACCTCGACCATGGTGAGTTGCTCCTCGGCCCACAGCATCTCCAGATCGGTGCCCCGCTCGGCGCAGCCGTTCCACACGTCGGTCAGCTCGCTCCACGCCTCTTTGAGCCGCCCGGTCCATGCCCAGTTCAGGGCGCGGATCGGTTTGGGCCGCAACATGATCGGCGTGATCGGATCGGGTTCGCCCATCTCCAGGGCCTGATGCAGCGCCTCGGTGTCGGAGCCCAGCCCGTACATGAAGCTGACGTGCGTCCACAGCGACAGTGCCTGGCTGTGCAGCGAGGGCAGTCCGGTGGCCGCGGCGTCCTCGCGGGCGCGCGCCGTCAGTTCCACGCAGGTCTCCATGTCCCCGCCGATCCCGGTCGACAGTGCCAGCACGAGCAGCGCCTGGGTGTGCAGCACCAGGTTGTCGCCGGCCTCCTCCACGGCGCGCTGCAGCATGGGGATCGTGCTGGCGACACCGTCGCGGTAGCCGCGGACGGCCGAGAGCAGCATCAGCCCGACGGTGCGCAGGAATCCCGAGGGCAGCTCGTCGATGATCGGGGCGATCAGCGCGTCGGCCTCGTCGAGGGCGCTGGCGCGAAACAGGTACTCCCCGGCGCGAAGCCGCTGCAAGTGGTCGTCGCCGCCGAGTCGGATCGCCAGGGTGACCAGTTCGGCGGCGGTGCTGTAAGCGCCACGGGCAGCGGCGTTTTCAGCGGCGGCGTTGAGCGCCGCGAGCGTCTCGGGGTCGCCGTGCGGGCTACTGAGGGCCAGATGGCGGGCCCGCTGTTCGGGATGGCTGACCGCGTCGGCCAGCCTGCGGTGGGTACGCCGGTGCAGCGCGGGATCGGCGTCGGTGGTGATCCCGGCGGCGATCAGCGGGTGGGTGAAACGGATGCGGCTGCCGTCGAAGATCAGCACGCCGCGGCTTTCCATCGGCTCGAGGACCTCGACAAGCTCGTCGGGGCTGCGGTCGGTGACCGCTGCGATCACCTCGACGGTCGGCTCGAACGCGGCGGCGACGGCGAGCATCGTCTCGACGACGGCCTCGTCGAGGTCGCCGACCCGGTCGCGCACCAGCCCGCCCAGGGTGGGCGGCAGCGCCGTCAGCTCATTGTCGGGGTTGTCGGCCAGGAAGCGGGCAAGCTCGAGTGCGTAGAACGGGTTGCCGCCGGAGAGCGAGTGGATGCGCGTCATCGTCGCCGTCGGCGGGGCCTGCCCCAGCCGGGTGTCGAGCACCGCGCGCAGATCGGCGGCCTGCATCGGGCCCACGGTCAGGCGGGTCAGCGCGCGCGGGTCGCGCGGCTGCACCCAGGAGCGGTCCTCGCTGCCGGGTTCGCCGCTACGGAAGGACGCCAGCACGGCCACCGGCCCCGCCAGCCGCCGGATCGCGAAACCCAGTGCCAGCCTGCTGGGTTCGTCGATCCACTGGGCGTCATCGATGGCGATGAGGATCGGTCGCACCCGGCTCTGCTGCTCGAGTGCGGCGCGAAGGCCGGTGGCCACCAGCCGCTCATCCCCGCCGGGACTGCCGGTGCCGGTGGTGATCGCCTGCAGGGCCTTCTGGTGCAGCGGTGCCAGCCCGGCGAGCACCGCTTCGTCGACGCCGGCGAGGAGGTCCTCCAACGCCGCCCACGCCAGCGACATCTCCGCGGCCGCACCGGTGGTGTCGAGCACGACAAGACCGGCCTCGGCCGCCGCCGCGAGCGCGGCACGGCACACGGTGGTCTTGCCGATGCCGGCCTGCCCGTCGAGGATCAGCGCCGCCGGACCACGGCGTGCCGTCGCGAGCAGGGCCTGCACAGCGCACAGTTCGCGATCCCGTCCGACGAGGCCGGCCGGACCCTGACCGTCGCGGCCGTCCCGGGTGCCCGCGCTCACGGTTACCACTATGACAGTCCCTGTATGCCAGGGATATCCCTGTAACAGGGTGTTCCCCCGGCCCGTGAGCGTGCGCCCAGAGCGTCCGGAGGCGCGAAAGGGCGCTCTGCGTGCACTCTCGGTGCGTGGCCGGGGATGTGTGGGCCCGAAAGTGTAGGGAAATCCCTGTAATGACAGGCCTCGGGTGGGGGGTCGGGCGGTTTAGCGTTTTCTCAGCGCTTTTGAGGGATGGCTCGGGTATGGGAGTGGTGATGCGGGCGTCGGTGTGTGTGGGTCGGGTGGGCGCGTTGGCTCTGGCGTTGGGTGTCGGGGTGGGGGTGTCGCTGGCGTGTGGGG
>NZ_JBJTCF010000076.1:0-36011 GCF_046091765.1 Mycobacterium sp. | reverse complement strand
GTCAGTCCAGGTAGTCGCGCAGGACCTGCGAGCGGCTGGGATGACGGAGCTTGGACATGGTCTTGGACTCGATCTGGCGGATGCGCTCGCGGGTGACGCCGTAGACCTGACCGATCTCGTCGAGGGTGCGCGGCTGGCCGTCGGTTAATCCGAAACGCAGCCGAACGACACCGGCCTCGCGCTCCGAGAGCGTCTCCAGCACCGACTGCAGCTGGTCCTGCAGCAGCGTGAAAGACACCGCGTCAACGGCAACCACGGCCTCGGAGTCCTCGATGAAGTCGCCGAGCTGGCTGTCGCCCTCGTCGCCGATGGTCTGGTCCAGGGAGATCGGCTCGCGGGCGTATTGCTGGATCTCCAGCACCTTCTCCGGGGTGATGTCCATCTCCTTGGCCAACTCCTCCGGGGTGGCCTCGCGGCCCAAGTCCTGGAGCAGTTCGCGCTGAATGCGGCCGAGCTTGTTGATCACCTCGACCATGTGCACCGGAATACGGATCGTGCGGGCCTGATCGGCCATAGCGCGGGTGATGGCCTGACGGATCCACCAGGTGGCATAGGTGGAGAACTTGTAGCCCTTGGTGTAGTCGAACTTCTCCACCGCGCGGATCAGGCCGAGGTTGCCCTCCTGGATGAGGTCCAGGAACGCCATGCCGCGGCCGGTGTAGCGCTTGGCCAGCGACACCACCAGCCGCAGGTTGGCTTCCAGCAGATGGTTCTTCGCCCGTTCGCCATCGCGGGAGATCCACTGCATGTCGCGACGCTGATGAACGGGCAGCTTCTGCCCGCGATCGGCGACCTCACCGAGTTTCTGGGTCGCATACAGTCCTGCTTCGATCCGCTTGGCCAGCTCGACTTCCTCTTCGGCGTTGAGCAGCGCGACCTTGCCGATCTGCTTGAGGTAGGCGCGCACCGAGTCCGCCGAGGCGGTGAGTTCGGCGTCTTTGCGCGCCTGCCGAAGCGCCTCGGACTCCTCCTCGTCCCACACGAAGTCACCGGATGCTTTGTCCGCCTCGGACGGCTCGGCGATCGCCTCGTCGTCGACGGCTTCCGCCCCGGCGCCCGGCAGTACCGCCGCGTCGCCGGCGGCCGTTGCGACGGCCTCGGCGATGTCACCGGCGACCTCCTCGAGATCGGCAAGGTCGATTTCGACGGCGCTGAGATCGGGTTCAGCGCTCAGATCGACGGCGAGGTCATCGATGGCGATTTCCGCCTCGACGGCCTTCGCCGCGGCGGCGCCAGCCCGCTTGGTCCCCGGGGATGCCGGGGGAGCGGTCTTGGCGGCTTTGACCGGCGCCGCCTTGGCGGCTTTCGCCGTCGCCGCCGGCGCAGCCTTGAGCGGTCTGGCCGAACTGGTGGCCTTGGTTGCCTTGGGCGCCGCTTTGGCGGCCTTGGCCGGTCGCGCCGTGGTGGCGCGGGCCGCCTGACTGCCCCTGGCGGCCGGCTTGGCGGGCCTGGCCGCGCGGGTCGCCGTCGATGTCCTGGTCGCCTTAGTCGCCCCGGTCGCCTTAGTCGCCTTGGTTGCTTTCGTCGCCCTGGCTGGCTTGGTTGCCTTGGCAGCCTTGGTGGTCGTGACCGACCGCGTCGATTTCGCGGTTCCTGCCGTCCGCGCAGCGGTCCTTCCCGCCTTCGCCGGTGTCGCCTTGGCCGGCCGAGCCGTCTTCACGGCTCTGGAGACTGCTTTCGTGGCTTTGGCGGCCGCGCGGCCGACTCTCGCGGGAGCGGACTTGGCAGCCCGGGTTGCTTTCGCGGGCTTGGCTGCCCGTGATGCGCTGGTCTTGGTTGTCCTGGTTGCCTTGGTTGCCTTGGTCGGCTTGGCTGGCTTGGCGGTCCTGGTTGCACCGGCGGGCTTGGCCGCTTTGGCGGGGGATTTCCTGGCGGCGACGGCTCTGGCCGGTGTGGCTTTGCGGGTGGGAGCTTTCGCCGCCGTACGCTTCACCGGTTTACCGGCGGCTGTCCGCGGTGTCTTGGTCGCTGCCACGTACACCCTCTCCATCCTGCGGGTCGGCGGGCGTGCACACGCCTGACCGATGAGCGTCGGTTATGCGGAATATCGTCGATTTCGGCGTGCCGTGCCCGGGGGCGGCGGACAACGCCGGCCCCTGCCAGCGCGGTCCATTGTAACGAGTGGCGCAGGGTCCGCTGTGGGCAGTCGCCGCGATCCAGGTCAGGCGTCAGGTCACGTCGGGTTGGCTGGCCATGGCGGCCCCGACGATTCCCGCGCTGTTGAGCAGCACCGCGGCCACCACCGGAGTGCGGCTCTTGAGCAGCGGAATCCACTTGTCGGCGTTCTTGCTGATCCCCCCGCCGGCGATGAACAGGTCCGGCCAGATCGCGTTCTCGATGGCGACCAACACCCTGGTCACCTCGGTCGCCCACCGCCGGTAGCCCCACTCCTTGCGCTCCTTGACCGAGGACGCGGCGCGGTGTTCGGCTTCCTTGCCGCCAACCTCGAGGTGGCCGAACTCGGTGTTGGGCAGCAGCACGCCGTTGTGGATCACTGCCGACCCGATCCCGGTGCCGAAAGTCAGCAGTACGACGACCCCGCTGTTGTTGCGCCCGGCCCCGTAGCGCTGCTCGGCGAGGCCGGCGGCGTCGGCGTCGTTGAGGACGGTCACCTTCTGCCCGCCCAGTGCGGTGCTCATCAACTCGGCGACGTTCGCGCCGATCCAGGACTTGTCGACGTTGGCCGCGGTGTGCACGACGCCGTTGACCACGACACCCGGGTAGGTGACGCCCAGCGGGCCGGTCCAGCCGAAGTGGCGGACCACCGCGGCGACTGCGGCCGTCACCGCCTCGGGCGTGGCCGGCTGCGGGGTCTCCAGCCGGAACCGCTCAGTGATCAGCTGACCGGTGTCCAGGTCCACAATGGCACCCTTGACCCCGCTGCCGCCGACGTCGATGCCGAAGGCCCGACGCTGCGCTCCTGGCTCGATGCCGGTCATGGCGGTGCTCCCCTCTCGACGTGCGACGGGTTCAAACACTAACCGCTGGCGGTGTGTTGCGATGGCGGGGTGAACGACAATCGGCCGGAGCACTTGCGCGAGATCGCCGAGTATCTGGTCACCGAGGCTGCCCGCTTCGTGCGCAGGCGACGACCGGAGATCTTCGAAACGGTCGCCGAGGAATCCGCGAGCGCGGTGTGGACCAAGAGTTCTCCCACCGACCCCGTGACCCTCGCCGACACCGAAACCGAGCAGCTGATCCGTGACCTCCTGGCCCGGCGGCGCCCGGGCGATCCGATCCTCGGGGAGGAGGGCGGCGGTTCGCAGGGCGGTCCCGAGGCGGTGCGGTGGGTGGTGGACCCCATCGACGGCACCGTGAACTTCGTCTACGGCATCCCCGCCTACGCGGTGTCGGTCGCGGCTCAGAGTGGCGGCGTGTCGGTGGCCGGGGCGGTCGCCGACATCAGTTCCGGCGAGGTCTATTCGGCCGCCGCGGGGCAGGGCGCTCACCTGACCAGTGAGTCCGGTCGTCGGGCGATCCGGTGCAGCCGGGCCACGGATCTTTCGATGACCCTGCTGGGAACGGGCTTCGGCTACGAACCGCGGCGCAGGGCTGCCCAGTCAGAGCTGCTCGCCCGCATGGTCCCGCTGGTTCGCGACGTCCGCCGGCTCGGGTCGGCCGCGCTGGATCTGTGCATGGTGGCCGCCGGGCGGCTCGACGCCCACTACGAACACGGGCTGAACGTCTGGGACTGGGCGGCCGGTGCCCTGATCGCCGCGGAGGCCGGCGCGGTGGTCGTCCTGCCCGCACCCGAGCAATCCGCGGCCGCCGGCGAACTCGTGGTCGCGGCCGCGCCGGGGGTCGCCGCACAGCTCCTGGAGGCCTTGGATCGGCACGCCGGATTGCGGGCGATTCGGTAACTCAGCAGCTGTTGTTGTGAATCTTGGCCAGCAGGGCCGAATCGGCGGGCTCGGTGGCACCCGGTCGCAGGCCCGACAGCACCGCCGCGATGTCGTCGCTGTTGGTCAGTGAGGTGAAGTCGGTGCCGATCACCAGATCGACCGAATCGTCCCCACGGTCGTCCTGGTGCAGCTCGACGCAGGGCGCGACCAACCAGACCGCGGCCGCACCCTGCCGGCCGGCCTGGCCGAATCGGATCTGGCCCTGGCAGGACAACCGTGTTCCGGCGTAGATCGGGTCGTTGGCGGCGGTGGGTGCGGCGAAACCGAGATCGCGCAACGTCCCGGCCACCTCGCCGGCCTGTCCGCCCTGACCGCTGGCGTTGAGCACACGAATCTTGGTGTCGGCGAGTTTGGCCGGTGCCACGTCGATCATCGACTCGCTGGGCACCAGCGCGCCCAGCTTGGGGGCCGCGGGGTCAGCGGCGGCCGGCGGGTCGTTACAGGCCGCGACATCGTCGAGATGGACCGGTCGGGTCAGGACGACCAGCCAGGCGACGGCGGCGGCCACGAAGAACACGATGGCGGCGACGATCCCCGGGCGATAATTGCGCCGCCGGAAGGGCTGTCCGTTTTTGTCGTAGGCCGAGCCTTCGGTGATGGAAGCGACCACGCCTGAACTCTAGAGGCAGCGGTGGACGATGAATTGTGATGCAAATCACACTTTAACTCTGGGCGAACCGGGCACGAAAAGTGCTGCGCATGCGTTCGACGCTGATACAAACCCTTGCGCAGGGTCCTGCAGGATTTACCCACCGCATCACCCATGAGGAACAGGATGGCTACGGACTACGACGCGCCACGGCGCACCGAGACCGATGAGGTTTCCGAGGATTCCCTCGAGGAACTCACGGCTCGCCGCAACGAGGCGCAGTCCGCGGTCGTCGACGTCGACGAGTCGGAATCCGCGGAGTCCTTCGAGCTGCCCGGCGCCGACCTCTCCGGCGAGGAACTCTCGGTCCGCGTGGTCCCCAAGCAGGCCGACGAGTTCACCTGCTCCAGCTGTTTTCTGGTGCATCACCGCAGCCGCCTGGCCAGCGAGAAGAAAGGTGTGATGATCTGCACCGACTGCGCGGCCTAGCGGGCCGGTCCCGCGCCGTTGAGGGCGGCCAGTACCTGCTCGGGCCGGCGGCAGCTCACCAGCCAGTAGGGCGTCGGATCGTCGGGGTCGTCGAGCACGACCAGCGCCATCGGGCCCACCCAGCTTCGATGCAGGACGAAGGCCGCGGGATCGAATTGGCGCCCCAGCGCGGCGGACTTCGCCGATGTCGGCACGACGGCCGACCGGGTCACCACCGAGGCCGGCAGGTGCGCCGGTCCGGCCCACAGCTCCACCTCGGAATCCGGCTCTGAACCGGCGCTGACGACGCTCACCTCGCTGCGGCTCAGCCAGAGCAGGACGCCGGCCGCCGCGGCCATCAGCACCGCGTGGGGCAGCCAATCCGGCAAGGCGCGCACACCCATGTTGACTTCGGTGGCCAGCACCGCGGCGGACCCGAAGCCGACCGGCCACCACCACCACGGCACCCAGAGTCGCTCGCGGTAGCGCACCAATTGCGAGGCGACTCGCGAACCCGCCATGCCGCCAAGGGTAGTCTCATGGTCCGTGTCCACCAGTCTCGCGGTTGTTCGCCTGGACCGCGATCTCCCGCTGCCCACCAGGGCCCATGACGGGGACGCCGGGGTCGATCTCTACAGTGCCGAAGACGTTGAGCTGGCAGCAGGGCAGCGGGCCCTGGTCGCTACCGGTATCGCAGTGGCCATCCCGCACGGCATGGTCGGCCTGATACACCCGCGCTCCGGATTGGCTGCGCGACTGGGACTTTCGATCGTCAACAGTCCCGGCACCATCGATGCGGGCTACCGGGGTGAGATCAAGGTCGCCCTGATCAATCTCGATCCCGCCGCGCCCATCGTCATCCGGCGCGGTGATCGGATCGCCCAGTTGCTGGTCCAGCAGATCGAGTTGGCGAAGTTGGTCGAGGTGTCCTCATTCGATGAGGCGGGGCTGGCGGAAACCACCCGTGGTCAGGGCGGCCACGGTTCCTCCGGCGGACATGAGAGTTTGTGATGGCTTTCGGCAGACGTAAACGCGACCACGATGCGGCCCCGGGCGGCGAGGCGAAGAAAGAGGCCGCCGGCGCCGAAGCCGACGCCTCGGGGGCGGTCGGCGATTCGCAGGACGCCGACCTCGAGGGCCCCTTCGACATCGAGGATTTCGACAATCCCGACGATGCCCTGATGGCCCGCCTCGACCTGGGATCGGTGTTGATCCCGATGGCCCCGGGCGGACAGGTCCAGGTCGAACTCAACCAGGCGGGTGTCCCCAGCGCGATCTGGATGGTGACGGCCAACGGCCGCTTCACCATCGCCGCCTACGCGGCCCCGAAGACCCCGGGACAGTGGAACGATGTCGCCGGCGAGTTGGCTGACGCGCTGCGCGAGGACAACGCGTCGGTGTCGGTCCAGAAGGGTCCCTGGGGGCGCGAGGTGGTCGGCACCGGGGCGGGGGTGGTGCGGTTCATCGGCGTCGACGGGTACCGCTGGATGCTGCGCTGCGTGGTCAACGGCGCGGCGCAGACGATGGACGCGCTGGTGGGCGAGGCCCGTCAGGCCGTGGCCGACACCGTGGTCCGGCGCGGGGACACCCCGATGCCGGTCCGGACGCCGCTCCCGGTGGAGTTGCCCGAACAGATGGCGGCCCAGCTGCGCGCGGCCGCGGCCCAGCAGGCCCAGCAGGCGATGCTGGCCGCCCAGCAGGCCTACCAGCAGCAACTGCGCATGCAGCAGGAACAGCAGGGCCAGCAAGATCAGCAGGGCCAGCAAGAGCAGCAGCCTCAGCCCGGCTCGGCACCCGGGCCGCTGCGCAACGTCTGATCAGCCGCCTCGCTCGGCGTGCCCCAGTGCCTCCAGGCAGGCCGCTCCCAGCGCCGCCGGGTGCGGGCCGAAGTCGGCCAGGGTCACCGTCCGCAGGGCGGCCCGCGGCGCGGCGGCCACCCACTGCCGCGCAACCGCGAGCGGGTGCGCGGGATCGTCGGAGACCGCCACGACACCCATCGGGACGTCCAGGCGGCCGAAGTCGGCGGGGCGCGGGGCGGCGTAGCCGACAGCCTCCTCCAGGGCGTCGGCCAGGTCCGGCCCCTGGCGGTGCCAGGAGCGGCTGAGTTCGTCCGCGAGCCACGCCGGGCTGGACGCCCGCATCGCGGCGATCGTCGCGGTCAGACCGTCCCGCCGCAGGGCCTCGGCCGTGTACCGCGCGGACTGGGCGGCCGGCGCGCCGTCGGACGGCCCGATCCACGGCGGCAGCGCGGCCAGCACGGCGATCACCCGCCCCGGCCGCGACATCGCGCAGGACAGCGCCCATGACGCCGCCACCGCCGCCCCCAGTGACACGCCGCCGACGGCGATCGGACCCGGCGCGGCGGCTTCCCCCAGGGCGTCCAGATATCCGGCAACCAGTCGGCGGGGCTCCGGGGCCACCGCGATCAGCGTCGCACCCGCCTGCCGCAGCGGGCCGGCAAAGGCCCGTCGCAGATAGTCCTCGTCGGAGCCGGTGCCGGGCAGCAGCACCGTCCGCACCCCGCGCAGGTTGACGGTCATCACACGATCCTGCCCGTGCGCGTCGGAACCGCGGGGTCTAACGTGGCGTTGGGAGTGTGAACGACTACCAGGAGAGTCCATGGCCACGGCCGACGGCTTTGTTCGCCGGATCACCCGCCGACTGACCGAAAACCCCGAAGAACGCGACGCCGAGAGGCTGGCCGCCGAGGCCGACAACAGCGGCGCTCAGCGGGCCGTTGACTGCACCCGCGGCCAGGAGGTGACCATGGTCGGCACGCTGCGCAGCGTCGAGACGAACGCCAAGGGCTGCGCCGGGGGCGTTCGCGCGGAACTGTTCGACGGCACCGACACGGTGATCCTGGTCTGGCTGGGGCAGCGCCGTATCCCCGGGATCGACTGCGGACGCACGCTGCGGGTCCAGGGCCGGCTGGGCGTTCTGGAGAACGGCGGCAAAGCCATCTACAACCCCCGCTACGAGATCCAGCCTTGACCGGAGCCGATCACGGATCCGGCCCGTCGGCTGACGCGCGGGCTGCCGTCGAAACCGCGCGTAACCCCGCACAGGCGCTGCTCGCCCAGATGGGCGGATTCAGCGGCCTGGTCTACTCCGCCCTGCCGGTCGCCGTGCTGGTGCCGGTCAACACCGCCTTCGGGCTGCTGCCCGCGCTGTTCGCCGCACTCGGCGCGGCGGCCCTGGTCCTGATCTGGCGGTTGATCCGACGCGATTCGCTGCAGCCGGCGCTGGCCGGGTTCATCGGGGTCGGGGTGAGCGCGCTGATCGCGTGGATCGTCGGCGAGTCCAAGGGCTATTTCCTGCTGGGTATCTGGACATCGCTGCTGTGGGCGACGGTGTTCTCGCTGTCGGTGCTGATCCGCCGCCCGGTGGTCGGCTATGTCTGGAGCTGGGTGACCGGGCACGACCGCGGTTGGCGCCGCTCCCGTCGCGCGGTGCTGGCCTTCGACCTGGCCACCCTGACCTGGGCGGTCGTGTTCGGTGCACGGTTCGTGGTGCAACACCATCTGTACGACGCCGACCAGACCGGCCTGCTGGGTGTTGCCCGCATCGCGATGGGCTGGCCGCTGGCGGCGGTCGGCGCGCTGGTCACCTACCTGGCGATCCGCGCAGCCCAGCGCGCGATACACGCCGCACACGCCGGCGCGGCCGCCGCCTAGCGCGCCAGCCCTAGCCGCTCGCATGCACGAGCAGCGTGCGCAGCTCTGCCTCGACCTCCGGGGCCGCGACGAACAACAGCTCATCGCCCCCCTCCAGAGGTTCGTCCGCCTCGGGCACGATCACCCGCTGCCCGCGCAGGATGGTCACCAGCGCGACGTCGCGGGGCAGGGCAAGTTTGCGGACCGGCCGGCCGCCCCACGGGGTGTTGTCAGGCAGTGTGATCTCGACGAGGTTGGCGTGCCCCTTGCGGAACTCCATCAGCCGCACCAGGTCACCGACCGCGAACGCCTCCTCGACCAGCGAGGCCAGCATGCGGGGCGTGGAAACAGCCACGTCCACCCCCCACGCGCTGTCGAACAGCCACTCGTTGCGGGGATCGTTCACCCGGGCGACCACGCGCGGGACCGCGAATTCGGTTTTGGCCAGCAGCGAGAGCACCACGTTGGCCTTGTCGTCACCGGTGGCGGCGACGACCACGTCGAAGTCCTGCAGGCTCATCGATTCCAGCAGGCTCAGCTCGCACGCGTCGCCGAAGCACCAGTGCGCGGCCGGTATCGCGTCGACGTCGAAGTGGCTCGGGTTGCGCTCGATCAGGGTGACGTCGTGCTGGTTGTCGACGAGTTCGCGGGCTATCGACCGGCCGACGGCGCCTGCGCCGGCAATGGCGACCTTCATGGGCAGCGCACCTCGCTCGATTCTCGGTTCGATTCTCGGTTCAATCCTCGATCTCCTCGCTGGGCGGCTGCCCGGCGAGGGCCAGCGCCTGCTCGGCATGGTCGGAGACCGCCGCCAGATAAACCCGGTCGCCGGCCTGAATGACCGTTTTGGCGTCCGGAAGCAGGCCGGTCCCGAACCGGACAATGAAGGCGACCCTGGCCCCGGTGGCCTGCTCGAGTCCGGTCACCCGGTGTCCCATCCAGGATTCGTGCAGTTCGGCCGCGCTCACGCACACCGTGCCGGTGGGATCCCGCCAGCTGCCGGTCTCGGCCTCTCCGGTCAGTTCGTCGAGCAACCGGTCGGTGGTCCACGGCACGGTGGCCACGGTCGGTATGCCCAGCCGCTCGTAGACGGCGGCGCGCTTGGCGTCGTAGATCCGGGCCACCACCCGCTGCACGCCGAACATCTCGCGGGCCACCCGGGCCGAAATGATGTTGGAGTTGTCGCCGGAGGAGACCGCCGCGAATGCTTCGGCATTCTCGATCCCCGCGCGCAGCAGGACGTCCCGGTCAAAGCCCATGCCGAGCACCTTGTGGCCGGTGAACCCCGGTGAGAGCCGGTGGAATGCTGTCGGGTCGCGATCGATGATCGCCACGTCGTGTCCGAGCCGGGACAGCGCGTCCGCAAGCGAGGCTCCCGCCCGGCCGCAGCCCATCACCACAACCCGCACCTGCCGTCCCGCCTTTCCTGCCAATTCGCCGGCGCCGACCGTCAGGGCAACGCTACCGGCAGCGGGGAGTGGGCTTACCCTTGGCTCTCGTGTCCAAGCTGTCGACCGTCGCCCGGCGGCTGCTCCTGGGGAGCCCGTTCCGGAGCGACCGGCTAAGCCACACGCTGCTCCCCAAACGCATCGCGCTGCCGGTGTTCGCCTCCGACGCGATGTCCTCGGTGGCCTACGCCCCCGAAGAGGTCTTCCTGGTGCTCTCGGTGGCCGGGTTGTCGGCGTACACGCTCGCTCCCTGGGTCGGGGTGGCCGTGGCACTGGTGATGCTCGTCGTCGTCGCGTCCTACCGGCAGAACGTGCACGCCTACCCCTCCGGCGGCGGTGACTACGAAGTGGTCACCACGAACCTGGGCCCGACCGCTGGCTTGACGGTGGCCAGCGCACTTCTGGTCGACTACGTGCTCACGGTCGCGGTGTCGATGGCGTCGGCGATGTCCAACATCGGATCGGCCGTGCCGTTCGTCGCCAACCACAAGGTGATCTTCGCCGTCGCCGCCATCCTGTTGCTGATGGCGGCCAACTTGCGCGGCATCCGCGAGTCGGGCACGGCGTTCGCCATCCCCACCTACGCGTTCGTCTTCGCGATGCTGGGGATGCTGGGCTGGGGGTTCTTCCAGATCAACGTTCTGGGCCACGACATCAAGGCCGAGTCCGCCGGCTTCGAGATACGCGCCGAGCACGCCGACATCGCCGGGATCGCCCTGATCTTCCTTGTGGCCCGGGCGTTCTCCTCCGGTTGCGCGGCGCTGACCGGGGTCGAGGCGATCAGCAACGGGGTGCCGGCGTTTCGTAAACCGAAGTCCCGCAACGCCGCAACGACGCTGCTGCTGCTCGGAACCATTGCGGTGACGCTGCTGATGGGCATCATCCTGATGGCCGTCGAGACCGGGGTGAAGATCGCCGAGCGACCGGCCGAGCAGCTCATCGGAGCGCCCGCGGACTACCGGCAGAAGACGCTGGTGGCCCAGTTGGCCGATGCGATCTTCCACGATTTCGCGCCGGGGCTGTTCCTGATCACCGGCGTCACCGCACTGATTCTGGTGCTGGCCGCCAACACCGCGTTCAACGGCTTCCCAGTGCTCGGTTCGATCCTTGCGCAGGACCGGTACCTCCCGCGCCAGCTGCATACCCGCGGCGACCGGCTGGCGTTCTCCAACGGCATCCTTTTCCTCTCGGCGGCCGCGATCGCGTTCATCATCGCCTTCGACGCCGAGGTCACCGGACTGATCCAGCTCTACATCGTCGGGGTCTTCGTGTCCTTCACGCTCAGTCAGATCGGCATGGTGCGGCACTGGACGCGGCTGCTGCGCACCGAGACCGATCCGCAGGAACGCCGGCGCATGATGCGCTCTCGCGTGATCAACGCGATCGGTCTCACCGCCACCGGAGCGGTGCTCATCGTGGTGTTAGCCACCAAGTTCGTCGCCGGAGCGTGGATCGCCATCGTCGCGATGGGCAGTCTGTTCGTGCTGATGAAAGCGATCCACCGGCACTACGACCGGGTGACGGTTGAGCTCACGCCGTTGGGCGAGGAAGGGCGCGAGATCGTGTTGCCCAGCCGCAACCACGCCGTGGTGCTGGTCTCGAGCATGCAGTTGCCCACCCTGCGTGCGCTGGCGTATGCCCGCGCCACGCGTCCCGACGTGCTCGAGGCACTGACCGTCAACGTCGATGATGCCGAGACCCGCAAGCTGGTGCGGATGTGGGAGGACAGCGACATCACTGTTCCGCTCAAGGTGGTCGCCTCGCCCTACCGGGAGGTGACCGGCCCGGTGCTCGATTACGTCAGGCGGATCAGCAAGGAATCACCGCGCACCGTCGTCACGGTCTTCGTTCCCGAATACGTGGTGGGGCACTGGTGGGAAAGCTTCCTGCACAACCAGAGCGCGCTGCGCATCAAGGCCCGGCTGCTGTTCATCCCGAACGTGATGATGACCTCGGTTCCCTGGCAGCTCAAGTCCTCGGCCCGGGTACGGCAGCTCGAGGAGCAGAACGCCCCGGGCGACGCGCGCCGCGGCTTCCCGGAGTGACCGGGCAGTCGCCGGACGACTTGGTTCTGGTTACCGGCCGGGCCGCCAACGGCGGCAGTTGTGTGGCGCGCCACGAGGGCCGGGTGGTGTTCGTGCGCCACGCGCTGCCCGGCGAGCGGGTGCGGGTCCGGGTCACGCGGGACCGTGGCTCGTATTGGCACGCCGAGACCGTCGAGGTCCTTGAGGCGTCGCCCGATCGGATCGAGCCGTTGTGCCCGGTTGCCGGAGTGGACGGGGCCGGCTGCTGTGACCTCGCGTTCGCCGCACCGCAGGCCGTTCGGGCACTCAAGGGCGAGGTGGTGGCCAATCAGCTGGAGCGCCTCGGCGACTATCGATGGGCAGGCGAGGCCGAGCCGGTCGGTTCCGGCGCAGCGCGGGGGTGGCGAACCCGGGTGCGGCTCGGGGTCGGGCCCGACGGCCGGGCCGGGCTGCATCGCTACCACAGCGACGAGCTCGTCACCGACCTGCGCTGCGGGCAATTGCCCGAGGGCATGCTCGAGGGCCTGGCCGGTCCCCGCTGGAGCGGCGCCAGGGAACTGTCGGTGGTGATCGACGACGACGGCCGCCGCCACGTCGCGGTCGTGGCCCACGACCGGCGCGGCGTGACCGTCGTCGAGGGATCGCGACACTGCAGGCAACGCGTGGGGGAGCGGGTCTGGCGGCTTCCGGTCACGGCGTTCTGGCAGTCCCATCGCGAAGCGCCCCCGATCTACACCGCCCTGGTCGCACAGTGGGCGCAGGGCAGTGGCGCACGCGCCTGGGACCTCTACGGCGGCGCCGGCCTGTTCGCCGCCGTCCTCGCCGGAGCGGTCGGCGAGCGCGGGCAGGTGCTGACGGTGGACAGCTCACGCGCGGCGTCATCGGCGGCGGCTGCGGCACTGGCGGACCAGTCCCAGGTCGACGTCGTCTCAGACTCGGTACGCCGGTTTCTGGCCGACGCACCGGCACCCGCTGACGTCGCCGTGCTCGATCCGCCCCGCGCCGGAGCCGGCCGTGCGGTCATCGAGGGCCTGGCCGGCGCCGGGGTTCCGCGGGTGATCCATATCGGTTGTGAGGCAGCCTCATTCGCTCGCGACGTCGGCCTCTACCGCGGCCACGGCTATCGCGTGGAGAGCATCCGGGTATTCGACGCCTTCCCGCTGACCCATCACGTCGAGTGTTTCGCGCTGCTGGTCAGGGCTACCGCCTAGCGGCGAGTAGATTCTCTTCATCATGGCGCTCCGGTTGTTCGCCCGCGGATCCTGGTCGGAGACCAGCCGCGTCATCGCGATCTTCCGTAAGGAGACCGTGGGCGGTGCGATCCTGTTGGCGGCAGCCTGCATCGCCCTGGTGTGGGCGAATTCCCCGTGGTCGTCGTCGTACCACGCGCTGCGCGATGTGCGTTTCGGCACCGACGATTTCGGACTGCATCTGAATCTGTCGCTGGGCGCGTGGGCGGCCGACGGCCTGCTGGCCATCTTCTTCTTCGTCGTCGGGTTGGAACTCAAACGGGAGTTCGTAGCCGGCGACCTGCGTGACCCGCGACGCGCGGCCCTTCCGGTCGTGGCAGCGGTGGGCGGGATGGTCGTGCCGGCGCTGATCTTTCTGGCGTTCACCGCTGGCGCCGGCGACGGCGCGACGCGCGGGTGGGCCATCCCGACCGCGACCGACATCGCCTTCGCCGTGGCGGTGCTCGCGGTGGTCTCGACGCATCTGCCGGCGGCATTGCGCACCTTCCTGCTGACCCTGGCAGTGGTCGACGATCTGCTGGCGATCACCGTGATCGCGGTCTTCTACACCGCAAAGATCAACACCGCAGCGCTGCTGGCCGCATTCGTCGCGCTGGCGGTGTTCACCGTTCTGGTGCAGCGCGGAGTCCTCTCGGGATGGCTGCTGTTCCCGCCCGCCCTGCTGACCTGGGCCCTGGTTCACGAGTCCGGCGTGCACGCCACCGTCGCTGGGGTGCTGCTCGGCTTCGCGGTACCCGTGCGCCGCAGGACGTTCGGGCCGAGTGCGGCCGAGCGGTTCGAACACGTCCTTCGGCCGGTCTCGGCCGGGTTCGCCGTCCCGGTCTTCGCCTTCTTCGCCGCCGGTGTGACCTTCGGCGGGTATGACGGATTGGTGACCGCCCTGCGCGACCCGATCGCCCTGGGGATCGTCGTCGGCCTGGTGGTCGGCAAGACAGTCGGGGTGTTCGGCACGACCCGTTTGCTGGCCGCGGTGACCCGAACCAGCCTGGAGGCGTCGTTGCGTTGGATCGACGTCCTGGGCGTCTCGATGCTCGCCGGGATCGGTTTCACGGTTTCGTTGCTGATCGGGGAGTTGGCCTACGGCGCGGGCTCCCCGCGCGACGACATCGCCAAGGCGGCCGTGCTCGCCGGGTCTTTGCTGGCAGCGCTTCTGGCCGCGGTGCTGCTGCGCATCCGCAACCGCGCCTACCGCCTGGTCTTCGAGCTGGAGACCGCCGACCTCGACCGGGACGGTGTGCCCGACGTCTATCAGACGGACACCGACGGTCGCGGGGGCGTTGCGTAAACTGGCTGACATGCTCGAACAGGTCCGCGGTCCCGCTGATCTGCAGAAGCTGTCCAGGGATGAGTTGACGGAGCTGGCCGGCGAGATTCGGCACTTCCTCATCCACAAAGTCGCCGCCACCGGTGGGCACCTCGGACCGAACCTCGGTGTGGTCGAACTCACCCTGGCCCTGCACCGGGTGTTCGATTCACCCCACGACCCGATCATCTTCGACACCGGCCACCAGGCGTACGTGCACAAGATGCTCACCGGACGCTGGGCCGACTTCGACACACTGCGGATGAAGGGCGGACTTTCCGGCTACCCCTCCCGCGCCGAGAGCGATCACGACTGGGTCGAGTCCAGCCATGCCTCGGCTGCACTGTCCTACGCCGACGGACTGGCCAAAGCTTTCGAGCTGACCGGTCAGCGCAACCGGCACGTGGTCGCCGTCGTGGGTGACGGCGCGCTGACCGGCGGGATGTGCTGGGAGGCGCTGAACAACATCGCCGCAGCCCGGCGCCCGGTGATCATCGTCGTCAACGACAACGGCCGCAGCTATGCGCCGACCATCGGCGGATTGGCCGACCACCTCGCCGGGCTGCGATTGCAGCCGGTCTACGAGCGACTGCTGGAGCGGACCCGGTCGGCGGTGCGCGGCATGCCGGTCGTCGGCGAGGTCTGCTACCAGGCGATGCACAGCGTCAAGGCCGGCATCAAGGACGCGCTGTCCCCGCAGGCGATGTTCACCGATCTCGGGGTGAAGTACGTCGGTCCGATCGACGGCCACGACGAGCACGCGCTGGAGAACGCGTTGAGGCTCGCGCGGGGCTTCAACGCGCCGGTGATCGTGCATGCGGTGACCCGCAAGGGCAACGGGTATCCGCCGGCCGAGAACGACGAGGCCGAGCAGATGCACGCCTGCGGCGTGATCGACCCGCAGACCGGTCTGGCCACCAAGCCGCCGGCACCCGGGTGGACGTCGGTGTTCTCCGAGGCGCTGATCACCTACGCCGCCAAGCGGCGCGACATCGTCGCCATCACCGCCGCCATGCCGGGTCCGACCGGGCTGGCCGCCTTCGGCGAGCGGTTCCCCGACCGGTTGTTCGATGTCGGCATCGCCGAGCAGCACGCGCTCACCTCGGCGGCGGGATTGGCGATGGGCGGTCTGCACCCGGTGGTGGCCATCTACTCGACCTTCCTCAACCGGGCGTTCGACCAGATCATGATGGACGTCGCGCTGCACGGTCTGCCGGTGACGGTCGTGCTCGACCGGGCCGGAGTGACCGGCAACGACGGTGCCAGCCACAACGGGGTGTGGGATTTGTCGATGCTCAACATCGTGCCCGGCATCCGGGTGGCGGCGCCCCGCGATGGTGAGCGTCTGCGCGAGGAACTCGGCGAGGCCCTCGACACCCGGGACGGCCCGACGGCGATCCGGTTTCCCAAAGGCGAAGTGGGGGCGGAGATTCCCGCCGTGCGCCGGATCGACGGAGTCGATGTGCTCTACGAGCCCGCAGAGGGCATGGACCGCGATGTGTTACTGGTCGCGGTGGGCAGCTTCGCGTCCATGGCGCTCAAGGTCGCCGACCGGCTGCGCGAGCAGGGTATCGGTGTGACGGTGGCCGACCCGCGCTGGGTGCTGCCGGTGCCGGAGGCGCTGATCGGGATCGCCGGAACCCACGGACTGGTGGTCACCCTCGAGGACAACGGGGTTCGCGGCGGGGCGGGTTCCGCGGTCTCGGCGGCGCTGCGTGCCGCCGATGTCGACGTGCCGTGTCGCGATATCGGTGTGCCGCAACGGTTCCTCGAGCACGCCGCGCGCGCGGAGGTGCTCACCGAGGTGGGCCTGACCGATCAGAACGTCGCGCGTCAGATCACCGGCTGGGTAGCCGCGCTCGCGGCGCGAGACGAATCGGTGTCCGAGCCGATCGACTAGGCCTCGCCGGGCGGCCGGGTGAGCGCCTCGGACAGTGCCCCGACGACCAGTGCGCGCTGCCAGCCGCGTGCACCGCCGTCGCGCAGGAAGCTCTCCACCGCCTCGGTGGTGTCGTCGGCGCCCTGCCAGTCCCAGCACAGCCGGCGAATCAGCTCGGGGGACACCAGATTCTCCTGGGGCACCCCCACCCGTTCGGACACCCCCGCCAGTGCCGATCTCGCGGCGGTCAGGTGCGCCGCGGCCTCCGGTTTCCGCTTGCCCCACCGCATCGGCGGCGGCGGCCCGTCGTGCGGTTCGGCGACCTCGGGTCGTTCGGTCGCCGAGCGCGCCGCTTTGAGCGCGTCGAGCCAGACCCCGGCCGACCGGCGCTGTCTGGGGCCTCCGAAGACCGGCAGCGCGGTGAGTTCGGCGACGGTCTCGGGATTCGCGGCCGCCGCCGCGACGATCGCCGAGTCGGGCAGGATGCGCCCGGGGGCGATGTCGCGGCTGCGCGCGATCCGGTCGCGTACGGTCCACAGCTCGCGCACCGCGGCCAGCTCCTGCGGGGACCGGATCTTGTGGATTCCCGAGGTCCGGCGCCACCGGTCGCGGCGGGTCGGTGCGGTGTCGGCGCACCGCAGATACTCGAACTCCTCGGTCGCCCAGTCGGTCTTTCCCTGTTCGGCGAGCACCTCGGCCACGGCCGAGCGCAATTCGATGAGGACCTCCACATCCAGGGCGGCGTAGTTCAGCCAGGCGGCCGGCAGCGGCCGTTTCGACCAGTCCGCCGCGCCGTGCCCTTTGGCCAGGCCCAGTCCCAGCAGCTGCTGCACCATCGCCGCGAGGTTGACCCGCTCGAAACCGGCCAGCCGGCCGGCCATCTCGGTGTCGTACAGAGCCGGCGGACGCAGGCCGAGTTCGGCAAGGCAGGGCAGGTCCTGGTCGGCGGCATGCAGGATCCACTCGTCCTCGGCGAGCACGCCGGCCAGCGGCGCCAGGACGTCGATCGGGTTGCCGCCGTGGCCGACGGGGTCGATCAACACCGTGCCCGCCCCGGCGCGGCGGACCTGGATGAGGTAGGCGCGGTTGGAATACCGAAACCCCGACGCGCGCTCGGCATCGACGGCGAAGGGTCCCCGCCCGGCGGCGAGCCTGGCGGCCGCATCGGCGACCTCGGCGGGCTCGACCGATACCGGCGGGACGCCTTCGGCAGGGCACAGCAGCGGGACGGGTTGGAGCTCCGACGTCTCCGACGTCTCCGGGGTCTCCGGTGTGTCCGGCATTTCGGATCTCAGGCGCGGGAGCGCGAACCGAGATCGGTGACGCCGACCGGGGGCAGGCCGGCGGCGTGCTCGAGCACCTCGCAGAAGGCCTGCACGTGCGCCCCGAGCGCCGGGGTGATCGCCGTCCACGACGCCCGCAACTCCAGCTGGTGGGCGCGCGGCGGGCCGGACACGTCGCCGTAGCGCACGGAGGTCGTGGTGGTCACGGTGCCGCCGAGGGCGGTGAAGTCGTCGGGCCGGGCCTGCAGGGCATCCGCCAGCCAGCTCCAGGCGACCTCGGGCAGCAGCGGGTCGACGGCCTCGGTGGGATCGAGCTCGGCCTGAACGTAGGCGACCAGCCGCAGGACGCCGTCCCAGGCCTCGGCGCCGTCGGGGTCGTGCAGCAGGATCAGCCGCCCGAAAGTCTCCCCGGCGGGGTGCCCGGGCTGGGTCTCGCCCTCGGCGACCCGCACTTCGGCGCCCACCGCGTAGCTGTAGGGGGCCAGCCGCTGCGGGGGGCGGATGGGGCCGAGTTCGATCTCCGGGCGCACCTCCGCGGCGTTCATGGCGGCCACGGCCTCGCGGAACGGCGCGGGCTCGGCACTGGTCACGACTCCTCACGCTAGTCCCCTCCGGCAGACCGCGCAGCCAGGCACGCCGTGGCAGCATGGGCGTCGTGAGCACCCGTCGGACGCTGCCGCAGGCGCCCTACCTGGCTGCCGCCGCAGGTCGCAAACCGAGCCGGATCCCGGTCTGGTTCATGCGTCAGGCCGGCCGGTCGCTGCCGGAGTACCGCCAGCTGCGATCCCGGCACACCATGATGGAGGCCTGCTTCGACCCCGAACTGATCTGCGAGATCACCCTGCAGCCGGTCCGACGGCTCGGTGTCGACGCGGCGATCCTGTTCTCCGACATCGTCGTGCCGCTGCGCGCGGCGGGCATCGATCTGGACATCGTCGCCGACGTCGGCCCGGTGATCGCCGAACCCGTCCGCACCCGCGCCGACGTCGCCCGGATCACCCCCGCCGAGCCGCTGACCGTGGGCCCGGTGGCCGAGGCCGTCGGACTGCTGGTGGCCGCGCTGGGGGAGGTGCCGCTGATCGGGTTCGCCGGCGCGCCGTTCACGCTGGCGTCCTATCTTGTCGAGGGCGGACCCAGCAAGCTGCACGAGCGGACCAAGACCATGATGCTGGCGGATTCCTCGGCCTGGCACGCGCTGATGGACGTGCTCACCACCCTGACCATCGACTTCCTGCGGGTCCAACTGGACGCGGGGGTGGACGCGATCCAGCTCTTCGACTCGTGGGCGGGCACCCTCTCGCTGGCCGACTACCGCAGCTACGTGCTGCCGCACAGCGCGCGGGTGTTCGCCGCGCTCGCCGACTACGCGGTGCCGATGACGCACTTCGGAGTCGGTACGGCCGAGCTGCTGGGTGCGATGTCCCAGGCCGGTGCGACCGTGGTCGGCGTGGACTGGCGGACCTCGCTGGCCGACGCGGCGGCGCGGGTCGACCCGGGACGGGCACTGCAGGGCAATCTCGACCCGGTGGTGCTGCTGGCCGGCTGGCCGGTGGTGGAGAAGGCGGCGCGGGCGGTCGTCGACGACGGTCGGCGGGCGGTCGACGCCGGCGCGGCCGGGCACATCTTCAACCTCGGCCACGGCGTGCTCCCGGCGACCGACCCGGCACTGCTCACTGATCTGGTGGCGCTGGTGCATTCGCTGTGAGTCCGACGTATTGCGTTGTCGGCGGCGGCATCTCGGGACTGGTCGCCGCCTACCGCATCCGCACCGCAGTCGGCCCGCACGCCACGATCGTGCTGTTCGACCCCGCCGACCGGCTGGGTGGCGTGCTGCGAACCGAACAGCTGGCAGGCCAGCCGGTGGACGTCGGCGCCGAGGCGTTCGTCGCGCGCCGGCCCGAAGTGCCTGCGCTGCTGGCCGAGCTCGGGCTGGCCGATCGGCAGATCAGCACCACCGGGGTGCGGCCCACCCTCTACAGCGGAGGCCGGCTGCATCCGATGCCGCCGGACTCCGTCGCCGGTATCCCGGCGAACGCGCGCTCGGTGGCCGGCCTGGTCGACGCCGCGACGATCGCGCGCATCGAGCAGGAACCCGACCGGCCGCTGCGCTGGGAGACCGGCGCCGACCCGGCCACCGGAGCCATCGTGGCCGACCGGTTCGGCGAGCAGGTGGTGCGCCGATGCGTTGACCCGCTGCTTTCCGGGGTGTACGCGGGCTCGGCGGACACCATCGGCTTGCGCTCGGCGGTTCCCGCCGTCGCGGCCGCGTTGGACGCCGGCGCCGGCAGCCTCACCGACGCGGTGCGCACGGTCATCCCGCACACCGCACGCGGACCGGTGTTCGGCGCGATCGAGGGCGGATACCGGGTGCTGCTCGACGCGCTGGCCGACGGCGCGCGCCCGCAGTGGGAGCAGACCGCGGTGCGCGACCTCGCGGCGGATTCGGCCGGCTGGACGCTGACCGACGCCGCCGGCCGCGCCTGGGCCGCGGAGGCGGTGGTGATCGCCCTCCCCGCGCCGCAGGCGGCCGGACTGCTCGCGCCCATCGCGCCGCAGGCCGCTGCGGTGGCGGGGGGTATCCCGCACGCCTCGTCCGTCGTGCTCGCCATGGCGTTGCCCGCCGGCACCCCGCTCCCGCCGCAGTCCGGGGTGCTGGTGGCCACCGGGGAGGACCTGCACGCCAAGGCCATCACGCTGACCACGCGTAAGTGGGGCGCACGCGGGCCGGCCGAGCTGGTGCGGATGTCGTTCGGGCGCTTCGGCGATGATCTCGCCCGAACCGCCGCCGACGCCGAGTTGGCGGCATGGGCCGAGCAGGATCTGAGCACCGTATTCGGCATCGCGGTGGAACCGACCGGGGTGCTGGTGCACCGCTGGATCGACGCGCTGCCGCAGTACGGGCCCGGTCACGCGGCGATCGTCGCCGAGATCCGGTCCTCGCTGCCGCCGGGCCTGGCCGTCGCCGGCAACTACCTCGACGGCATCGGGGTCCCGGCGTGTGTGGCGGCGGCGGGCAGGGCGGTGTCCGCCGTGCTGGGACCCCGCACGACGCCCCCGCTCGCGCGGCCCATGGCACCATAGTCTCCATGGCGAAACTGGACTACGACACCCTCAACGCCACCGTCCGGTACGTGATGTTCTCGGTGTTCGCCGCGCAGCCCGCAGCGCTGGGCTACGACGAGGAATCCCGCGCCGCGGTCATCGACGAGACGGCCACCTTCCTCAAACAGCAGGAGGACAGCGGAGTCGTCGTCCGGGGCCTCTACGACGTCGCGGGTATGCGCGCGGACGCCGACTTCATGATCTGGACGCACGCCGAACGGGTCGAGTCGCTTCAGCACACCTACAGTGACTTCCGCCGCACCACCACTCTGGGGCGGGCGGTCAAACCGGTGTGGAGCGCGGTCGCGCTGCACCGGCCGGCGGAGTTCAACAAGAGCCACGTGCCCGCCTTCCTGGCCGGCGAGGAGCCGGGCAACTACATTTGCGTCTACCCGTTCGTGCGATCGCTGGACTGGTATCTGCTGCCCGACGAGCAGCGCCGCAAAATGCTCGCCGACCACGGCATGGCCGCGCGCGCCTACAAGGACGTCCGGGCCAACACCGTGCCGGCCTTCGCGCTGGGGGACTACGAGTGGATCCTGGCCTTCGAGGCACCCGAACTGCACCGCATCGTCGACCTGATGCGTGACCTGCGCGCCACCGAGGCGCGTCTGCACGTCCGGGAGGAGATCCCGTTCTTCACCGGACCGCTGGTCGGTGTCGAGGAATTGGTGAGCCGGCTGCCCTGAGGCCGACGGCGGGATCCCACCAGGACCCGATCAGGACGGGGTCAGCCGCAGCGAGATCGAGTTGATGCAGTAGCGCTGATCGGTGGGGGTGGGGTAGCCCTCCCCGGTGAATACGTGTCCGAGGTGGCTGTGGCAGGTGGCGCACAGCACCTCGACCCGGCGCATGCCCAGCGAATTGTCCTCGCGCAGCACCACCGCCTCGGAGGAGGCCGGGTCGAAGAACGACGGCCAGCCGCAGTGCGATTCGAACTTCTCGCTGCTGTGGAACAACTCGGCCCCGCACGCCCGGCAGTGATAGACGCCCTCGGTCTGGGTGTCGGTGTACTCGCCGGTGTGCGGCGGCTCCGTGCCGGCCTGGCGCAGCACGCGGTGCTCAGCCGGGGTCAGCCGCTGACGCCACTCGGCGTCACTGAGCTTCAGTCTCGGTTCGGGAAGAGAACTCATCCCGCAACGCTAGCGCGGCGGGGCTCCGGCGTCATCCAGGCCGGGTCGATCCCGTCCTCGAGGCGGTTTTCGGCCCGCGCGTCGAGGTAGCGGAAGTACAGCACGCAGAACACGACGATCAGCATCAGCGACCACCCGTAGGTGATCTTCATGTACTCCAGGAAGCGTCCGGTCGTCGGCAAGCGCCACATCAGCCAGCGGTCCATGGTCAGGAATCCGTAGGCGGCCAGCCACGCCGGCCAGTTGCGCAGCACCGAGTTGGGCAGCACAACCGTCATCAAAAACGGGAAGAGCATCATCGAGTAGTAGCCCTGCGCCAGCGACAATGCCAGCCAGGAGGAGATCAGCAGGACCCCAGAGGACGTCAGCATCCAGAACAGCGGGTCGCGGTGGTGGTAGTAGCGGTAGAGCAGCCACAGGCTTGCCGCGGCCAGCGCGACGAACAGCACCCGCAACGCGGCGATGAGCCACATCGGCAGGCCGTAGTACACGCCGTTGCCCAACACTGAACTGTTGAAGTAGTCGCGGGTGGAGAAGATGTAGGGCAGGGTGCGTTCGATGAAGTTCATCGGATCGGCCACCAGCGGCCATGCCGCGAGATTGAACACCACCGGCACCGCGGCAGCGGCGACCAGGGTGCGCCACTGCCGGTTGAGCAACGGCAGCAGCAGCAGCACCGCCAGTACGGGTTTGACCACCAGCGAAAGTCCGATCGCCGCCCCGGCCAGCCACTGTCGGCTCGCCCGGCCGTCGAGCAGCCAGCCTAAGAACAGCACCTCGGCCAGCAGGATGCAGCCGTTGATGTTGGTGAAGATCAGCGTGTTGGTCACCGACTCGGTGCAGAACATGGCCAGCAGCAGCGCGGGCAGGGCCACCGAGGACAGCGAAAACTTGAACAGTCGCACCAGCAGGCAGGCGGCGATGATCATCGCCACGGTATTGCAGAAGATGAACACGTTCCGCGAGGCGAATTCGCTGCCCATGTAGCCGAAGGGCGCCATCAGCAGGGTTCCGCCGGGCGGATAGAGGTAGTGCGGGTCGACGTATTCGAGGTGTTCGTTGTAAATGTCGATGCCGGCCCGGAAGTTGTGCAGCGCGCGGTAGACCGGGGCCCAGTCGTCGGTGATGTAGCCGTTGGTGGTCAGCACGTAACTGCGGTGGATGATCGACATGATGGCCAGTGGCCAGAGCACCGAGCGCAGGACGGCCGACGTCGTCGGCGGACTGGTGCGTGGACGGAGCGCGTTCGGCAGGACGGCGGCCACGTCCGCACCGTACACCCGCAGATGTCAGGCGGGGCAGAAGGTGTCGGTCGGTGGTGTCTTCCCGGATTCGAGGTAACCCAGCACCGGGGGCAGCGCGCACCCGGAGTAGACGCTCGCCCCGTGTCCGACGCCCTGCCACATCACCCGCTTGCTGGCCGCTCCGGCGTTGATGATGGCGGCCAGGGTGGCGGCCACGCCTTGCGCGCCGACGATCGGGTCGTTCTGGACGCCGAGCAGCATGACCTCGATCTTGAGGTTCTGGGGATCCTTCGGGGCCGTCCCGCTGGGCCAGTTGAGGCACTTCACCAGATTGAGCGCGGCGACCGTGCCGAATTGCGGATAGACCTTGCCCCAGGCGACGACGAGTTCGCGGACCCGGTCGGGGGTGGGGCGGTTGAGCGCATCGCTGCAGGTGTTGACGAACTGGCCGTCGGTGTCGCGCATCGCCTCGGCCCGGTTCATCAGGTTGTTGAGCCGGTTGGTGTCCCCGGAGCGGGCCGCCGCCAGCGTGTCGGCCAGCGCGACCGTGTTGGCGATGCGATCGCCGGTCGGGTAGCCCAGGGCGGTCACGACAGCATTGGTCAGCGCGGCCACCGACGCTCCGCCGGGGCCGCGGCCGGCGCGGGCCGCGGACAGCAGCGCGTCGACGGCGGCCTTGGGATCGGGTCCGAGTGCGCAGTTGACCGCGACGCACTGGGCGGCGAACGCGTCGAGGGCGGCCTGCTGTCCTTTCACCTGGTCCTCGGCTGCCACCTCGGCTCCGACACCGGGCGACACCGGGGAGTCGAGCACCAAGCGCCCGACCTTCTCCGGGTGCGATCCGGCGTAGGCCAGAGCCACCTGGGCACCGTTGCCGACTCCGAGCAGCGCCAGGGCGGGCACGTCCCAGATGCTGCGCAGTCGCTCGAGATCCTCGGCGGCACGGCCGGTGTCGTACGCGGAGTCCCCCGGGGCGATGGTGTCGGTGCACCCGGTGGTCGCCGTGGTCGTGACGGCGCCAAGGTTGGCCACCGGGTCGTCGCCCGGCTCGAACTGGGCCTGTTCGAGCATCTGGCTGCGGTCGAAGACGTCCCGGCACTCGATGGCACTGGACCGGCCGATCCCGCGCCGGTCCACCGCGACGATGGGCCGGCCTTTGAGGACGTCGGCTCCCGACCGCGAGAGCCAGACCGCCAACTGCAGCGAGGACGGCAGATCCGAGCCGGTGGTGAAGACCAGCGGACCCGCCTCGGGCGGAGTCTGCACCGAACGTGCGCGCACCGCACCGATGCTCAGGGTGCCGGTCGCGCCGCTGATCGGGTCGAGATCGACGTCGAAGTTCGCGCACTCGAGCACCACACCGGGGATCGGTGCGCTTCCCGCGTCGCCGAATACCTGTCCGGTGCAGTCGCTCCATGCCAGGTCGTTTTTGGGGGCGACCAGGGCCGGCGGGCCGTTGCCCGCCGTGCTGGTGGCCGGACCGGCGTCGGGGTTTCGGGCGGAGTCGGTCGCGAATCGGGGGTTTGCCGCCAGCCACGGCGCGCATCCGCCCAGGACGAGCGTGATCGCCATCGCCGCCGCGGCCGCAACACCGGCCCGGCCCTGGCGACGCATGCCCACCACAGTAGCGAGCACACCCCGGCGTTCGGCCTGCGCCATTGTTCAGCCGCCGTTAAGTCGCCGCTCAGCCGCTGGTGTAGCGCAGGTACAGGTAGCCCTCGGGATCGGTGAGCACGTGGCGGCACCGCATCGGGGTCGGTGTCTCGGCCCCGCCGGCGAGGATGCGCACGGCGTCCCCGCCGACGAGCATGGGCGCGGCGGTCACGCAGAGCTCGTCGAGCAGCCCCCGCTCGGCGAAGGCGCCCAGCAGGCTCGGCCCGCCCTCGGTGAGCGCGCGCGCCAGGCCGCGTTCGGTCAGCCGCGTCAGCGCGACTCTCAGATCGACCTGTTCGGGGTCGGCGCCGGAGCAGTCGATCACCTCGACGGCGGACCCCACTCGTGTCGCGGTGTCCGTGGCGGCGGCGGCGCAGGTGAGCACCAGCGGCGGCGCCTCCCGGTCGGCGAGCACCGGCAGGCCGGGTCCGAGCACGCCGGAACGGGTGACCACCGCGATCGGGGGCACCTCCGGCTGGCCTCGGAGCCGGCGGCGTTCCCGCTGGGCGGCCGTCATTCGCGCGCCGCCGTAGTTCTCGGCGCGCGCGGTCCCGGCTCCGACCACGATCACGTCGGCCAACTCGCGCAGTAGCGCGAAGAGCTTCCGGTCGCCCGCACCGCCCAATCCGCCGGAGAGGCCGGCGGTGGTGGCCGCGCCGTCGAGGCTGGCGATCACGTTGCCCCGCAGCAGGGGGCGAGTCGGGTCGGCGTGGGCGGCGGCGTGAGCATCGGGGTAGGAGTAGAGCTCGCGCAGCCGCTCCTCGTCGACCGCCTCGCCGGACCCGAGCAGTGTGAACTCCACCGTCAGGAAGTTACAGTGCCGGGATGGACCGGCTGGTGGACCGGCGACCGGCGGTGTCCCCGGAGCGACTGATCGCCCAACTCGTGCCGCCGCCGACGTTCACCGAGGTCAGTTTCGACAGCTACCGGCCCGATCCCGCCGAGCCCACGCAGGCCGCCGCGGTGGCCTCCTGTCTGGCCTTCTGCGACGAGGCTGTGCGCCGGCGGGCCGGACGCCGCAAGCTCTTCGGCGGTCGCGAGACGCTGCCCGGCGTCGGGCTGTACCTCGACGGCGGTTTCGGCGTCGGCAAGACCCACCTGCTGGCCTCGGCGTACCGCAGACTGCCCGAATCGGCCGAACACCCCCGGGCGTTCGCGGCGTTCGGTGAACTGACCCAGCTGGCCGGTGGGTTCGGGTTCGTCGAATGCATCGAACTGCTGGGTGACTACACGATGGTCTGCATCGACGAGTTCGAACTCGACGACCCGGGCAACACCACGCTGATCTCGCGGCTGCTCTCGCAACTGGTCGAGCGCGGCGTCTCGGTCGCGGCGACCTCCAACACGTTGCCCGAACAACTCGGCGAAGGCCGTTTCGCCGCACAGGACTTTCTGCGGGAGATCAACACCCTGGCGGCGATCTTCACCACCGTGCGCATCGAGGGTCCCGATTACCGTCACCGCGGCCTGCCGCCAGCGCCCGAACCGCTCTCCGACGAGGAGGTGCGGGCCCGGGCCGCGCGATGCCCGGGTGCGACCCTCGACGACTTCGACGCGCTGTGCGCTCATCTGGCCACCATGCACCCCTCCCGCTACCTGGCTCTGGTCGAAGGGGTTTCGGCCGTGCACCTCACCGGCGTGCACCTGCTGGAGGACCAGAGCGTCGCGCTGCGACTGGTGTCGCTGACCGATCGGCTCTACGACGCCGGCATCCCGGTGGTGGCCTCCGGCGCCAAGCTGGACAGTGTCTTCTCGGCCGAGATGCTCGCGGGCGGTTACCGCAAGAAGTACCTGCGGGCGACCTCCCGGCTGCTGGCGCTGAGCAATCCCGGCTAGCGATCGCCGCCTATCGCACGCCGCATGACCAGATCGTCCTGCACGCTCGCGCCGAGCCGGAAGGTCCGGGTGCCGCTCACCGCGAAGCCGTGTTTGCGGTAGAAGCGCTGCGCGCGAAGGTTGCCGCGGTTGACGCCGAGCCACACGGCCCGCGCCCCCCGTTCGGCGGCCCAGTCGATCCCCGCGGTGAGAAGTTCGGCCGCGACGCCCGAGCGGTGATGGCCCGGCAGTAGGTAGATCTTGGACAGCTCGACCTCGGAGTCGGCGGGGTCGGCGGGGTCGGCCACTACGAGCATGGCGTAACCGACGATGTGGCCGGACGCCGTAGCGGTGAGGACCAGCCGGCCGGGGTCGGTGAGGTACCCGCGGAAGCACTCAGCGCTCAGGGTGGCGGCCACGAAGGCGGAGATGTCGGTGGCGCTCACCGACTCCGGGCAGGCCAGGGGGAACGTCGCCGCCGCGACCCCGGCCAGTTCGGTCGCGTCGGCCGGCTCGGCCGGGGCGATCCGCACCGGCGTCGGGGCCCCGTCGCCGGCCGTCACGGCGACGCGCCAGGCATCGTCGCTACCCAAAAGACCACGGTGTCGACGTTACGATTGATGCAGGAAAAACGGAGGGATCGAGGCAAATGCCGATGCGGGCCAGAGGCTGGGTGGCGCTGCTCGCGCTGACCGTGGGCCCCTGTGCGGTGGTCGCACCGGCGTGGACCCCGATGGCCGCTGCGGCGGAGACCTGCCCGCCCGGGCAGATGGAGGACGCCACCACCCCGGGATTCCAGTGCGTTCCGCAGTGCCCCTCCGGGACGCTGTTGGACGGTGTGACCGGCGTGTGTGTGGCCGCCCCCGGAGTGCCGCCACCGCCGCTGCGCTGAGGTTCTCGGGGTTCTCGGGGTTCTCCCGCACCGGCGCTTCGCGCATTCAATAGACTCGGGGCATGGCAGGCCTGCATAAATCCCAAGAGCGGCTCGACACCTCCAGGATCGAGAGCCGCGCGGCATCGGTGCCCCAGATGTTCCGTGACCGCGTGGCGGCCACCCCCCACACCGAGGCGTTCCGCTACCCCGACAACGACGGCGGCTGGACCAGCGTGACCTGGCAGCAGGTCGGTGACCAGGTAGAACTCGTCGCCGCCGGGTTGATCTCGCTGGGGATCAACCCCGAGGACCGGGTGGCCCTGGCGTCGGGAACGCGCTACGAGTGGGTCGTCGTCGACTTCGGGATCCTGGCGGCCGGGGCGGCCACCACCACGGTGTACCCGACCACCAACGGACCCGACGTCGCCTACATCGTCGCCAACTCGGGCAGCCGCATCGTGATCGCCGAGGACCAGCTGCAGGTCGACAAGCTCGTCGCCCATCGCTCCGAACTGCCGGCGGTGGAGAAAGTGGTCGTCATCGACGGGGTCGGCGACGGGAACTGGGTGATCACCCTCGATGACCTCGAGCAGCTCGGCAAGCAGTTGCTCGCCGATACGCCCAGCGTCGTCACCGACCGCATCGACGCGATCCGGCCCGACCAACTCGCGACCCTGATCTACACCTCGGGCACCACCGGAAGGCCCAAGGGGGTGCGACTGACCCACGCCTCGTGGACCTACACCGCGGCCGCCCTGGACTCCCTGGGGGTGCTCTCCGAACGGGACCTGAACTACCTGTGGCTGCCGCTGGCGCACGCGTTCGGCAAGGTGATGCTCGCGCTGCCGCTGGTGATCGGTTTCCCCACGGTGATCGACGGGCGGGTCGAGAAGATCGTCGAGAACCTCCCGGTGATCCGGCCGACGATCATGGGCGCGGTGCCGCGCATCTTCGAGAAGGTGCACGGCCGGGTCAACGAAACGGTCGCCAAGGAGGGCGGCGCCAAGAAGCGGATCTTCGACTGGGCCGTCGACGTCGGTCTGCAGGTGTCGCGGCTCCGCCAGGCCGGCGAGCGCCCCTCGCCGCTGCTGGCACTGCAGTACAAGATCGCGGACAAACTGGTCTTCTCAACGATCCGGGAGCGCTTCGGCGGACGCATCCGGTTCTTCATCTCCGGGTCGGCCGCGCTCGACCGCGACGTCGCGCAGTGGTTCGACGCGGTCGGCGTCATCCTGCTGGAGGGGTACGGCCTGACCGAGACCTCCGCGGCATCCTCGCTGAACCGGCCCACCGCCTACCGCTTCGGAACCGTCGGCTGGACCTTCCCGCAGACCGACGTCAAGATCGCCGAGGACGGCGAGATCCTGCTGCGGGGTCCGGGGGTCATGAACGGCTATCACGAGCTGCCCGAAGCCACCGCCGAGGCGATCGACGCCGACGGCTGGTTCCACACCGGCGACATCGGCGAGTTGGACGCCGAGGGATTCCTGCGCATCACCGACCGCAAGAAGGACATGTTCAAGACGTCACAGGGCAAATACGTTGCGCCCTCGGCGATCTCAGCGAGTTTCAAGGCGCTGTGCCCCTACGCGAGTGACATCATCGTCTACGGCGAGAACAAACCGTACTGCGTCGCCCTGGTGAGTCTCGAGCCCGAGGCGATCGGGGAGTGGGCGGCCGAGCACGACATGGCGGGCAAGGGCTTCAGCGAGATCGCCCGGGATCCGCAGACCCGCGAGATGGTCGCGGGCTACGTCGATCAGCTCAACAAGCACCTCAACCGCTGGGAGCAGGTCAAGCGCTTCGCCATCATCGAACGCGAACTGACCGTCGAGGCGGGCGATCTGACGCCGAGTTTGAAACTCAAGCGCAAGACGGTCGTGGACAACTTCCACGAGAGCATCGAGAGGCTCTACGACTAGGGTGCCTCGCCGGGCCCGAGCGGTGGGAGAAAGCGAGGTCGGCGACTGGGACCTGGAGCTGACCCGCTACGTCGTCGGGCTGCTGCGCCCGATCGTGAAGGTCTATCACCGCTCGGAGGTGCGCGGCCTCGAACGAATTCCGCCGGGGCGCTGTCTGCTGGTGGGCAACCACTCCGGCGGGCTGGCCACGCCCGACTTCGCGGTGTTCGCCGTCGACTTCTACCACCGGTTCGGCTACCGGCGCCCGCTGTACGTGCTCGGGCACGACTCGCTGTTCCACGGGCCGGCCGCGCGGCTGCTGCCGCACCTGGGCGTCGTGCACGCCAACCCGGAGAATGCCGCCGCCGCGCTGGCGGCCGAGGCGGCCGTTCTGGTGTTTCCCGGCGGTGACGAAGACGTCTACCGTCCCTCGCTGCGGGAGAACGTCGTCGACTTCGCCGGACGCACCGGGTACGTCGGTGCCGCGGCGCGGGCCGGGGCGCCCCTCGTTCCGGTGGTGTCGATCGGCGGCCAGGAAACGCAGATCTTCCTGAGCCGGGGGCAGTGGCTGGCCCGCGCGCTGCGGCTGGACCGGGTTGAGCGCCGGCTGTTCCGCACCGACATCCTGCCCATCTCCTTCGGCTTCCCGTTCGGGCTGAGCGTGCTGATCCCGGTGAACATGCCGCTGCCGTCGAAGATCGTCACCGAGGTGCTCGATCCGATCGAGGTGGATGAGGATTGCGACGTCGACAGGGTCGACGGCCGGGTGCGCAGGGTGATGCAGGCAACCCTGGACCGGCTGGCCCGGAAACGCCGGCTGCCCATTTTCGGATAATCCCGGTGTGATGCGACGACGAAGCGGATATGTGCTGGTCCTGGCTGTGGTGGCGGTGTCGGGTCTGCCGGTGGCGCAGGCCGACGCCGATCCGCCGGTGGCCGGCGCCGGGTGCTCGGCCGAACTCGACGGGGTGATGACCCAGCTCCCCGGCGGGGCGGACTACCTGGTCTGCCGGGAGCCGTCCTGGGTGTCGGCGGCGACGCCGTTCCCGCCCAACGACGCCTGGCTGAGCTACGGGCCGGCGATCGTCCTGCACGGTCAGGGCTTCCGCAATCCGAATCTCACCTCGGGGCAGTGGACGGCGACGCCGCGGGAGGAGAAGGCCCGGTGCGGGGCCACCCAGGTGACCGTCGTCGAACCCGGGGTGCTGGCGCCGCCGGTGGTCATCGAGGGGGAGCCCGGCCGGCCGCTGGATCTGGAGGTGCTGCCCAACCTGTTCACCATCGAATTGACCGGCAGTTGCCTGTGGACCGAGGCGGGCCTTTGGTAGGCCCGCTACTGCGGGTGGCTGGCCAGATAGTCGGCGACCGGGATCCGTGCGGACTGGTCGTAGCCGAGCGGCAGCAGCACGTCGCCGGCCGTGGAGTAGTAGTACACCTCCCAGCGGTGCAGGGCCGCGAAGGCCGCCGGGTCGGCCGCGATCACCGCGGCGTAGTCGGTGACCGCGCGAACGTACTGCCCGGCGTTGTTGTAGCGGAAGATGGCGCCGTCGGGGTCGGTGCTGAAGCCGCTCGCGGCCAGGTAGCGACCCGCCGCCAGGATGCTGTCGCGGGGTGCGGTGACGTCTCCGCCCGCCCCGTACGCCGCCCACGTCGAGGGCATGAACTGCATGGGACCCTGGGCGCCGGCGGTGCTGACGCCCGCGATCCGTCCGAAACACGTCTCGATCAGGTTGATCGCGGCCAGGTAGTTCCATCCCACCCCGGACGCCGCCTCCGCCTCCCGGTAGTAGCCCAGCAACTCCGGGGCGGGGGTGGGCGGCACGATCCGCCACGCCGGGAGCGTGTCGCGGGGTTGGGCCATCGCGGAGAGTTGGCGGCGGGCGTCGACGTTGCGGTCGTACACCTCGGCCAGATCCGCCGGGATCCGCGGCCGGATCACCGCGTCCCACTCGGGGTGGCGGCCGATGGCACGGTAGGCCACCTGCTGGCGGCGCGCGGCCAGCGCCCGGAGGGGTTCGGCTGCGGCGGGGTCGCGCAGCGTCAGTTCGTCGGCGACGAGGTTGTCGGCCAGTTGCGCGGGGTCGCCGGCCAGCCTGGGCTGCGCGCCCGGCGGGACCAGTGCGACCGGCTCGGTGGTCGCCGTCGGGCTGTCAGCCGGCGCCGCCACCGAGGTGGTGCACGCGGTCAGGGCGCCGGACAGGGTGAGTATGGCCGCGCCTGCGGCGAGCAGGGTCTGAAGAGGATTGTGGATGATCAGCCACCCCCCGTTCCCGTCCTGATCCCTTGCAGCCGGAGCCTGGCTGCTCATAGTAGCGGCAGGGCCGGGCAGAATGTGACCGTGATCGCGCGCATGACGGCTCTGCTCGCCGCCCTCGTCCTGGCCGGATCGGGCGGTGCGACGGCGTCGGCCAATCCCGCCGACCCGCCCGGTGCGCTGACGTTCGGGGGAGTGCAGCGCTCGTATCTGCTGCACGTGCCGTTCGGTCTGACCAATCCCTCCGGGCTGGTGATCAACCTGCACGGGGCCGGCATGACGGGTCGCGATCAGGCCGGGCTGACCAACTACAACGCGGTGGCCGACCAGTTCGGGTTCGTCGTGGCCTACCCCGACGGCATCGACCTGAGTTGGGCCGACGGCCGCGGCGCCTCGGTGCCCGATCGCCAGGGTGTCGACGATGTCGGGTTCCTGGCCGCTCTGATCGACCGGCTCGTGCGGGACTTCCGCGTCCCGCCGGGCAGGGTGTTCGTCACCGGCATGTCGGCGGGTGCGTTCATGGCCACCCGGCTGGCCTGCCAGCGCGCCGATCTGGTGGCGGCCATCGCCCCGGTCGCCGGGACACTGGGCTCGGGGGTCGCGTGCGCACCGTCTCGACCGGTCTCAGTGCTGCAGATTCACGGCACCGCCGACCCGGTGGTGCCCTACGCCGGGGGACCGATGATCGGTCGCGGCGGGGCCAGCGACGTCGTCGCGGCGCCGGTGATGGCCGAGCGGTGGCGGGCGATCGACCAGTGCCCCGGTCCGCTGGCTGAGGCCGGCGCCGCCGGGCCGACAAGCCGGATGACCGCCGTCGGCTGTGCGGCCGGCACCGAGGTGGAGTTTGTGCGCGTCGACGGCGGCGGGCACATCTGGACTCCCGACGCCTCGTGGGTGAGTGGCCAGTTCTTCGCAGCGCACGGCCGGTGAGTCAGGTCCCCTGAGAAGAAGGACACGCATCGATCCGCCAGGGGTTTCGCGCCAGTCGCGTCAACACTTACATTGACCCCGTGGACAGCCAGACAGGCATCGCCATCCGCCGGGCCCGGACGGCCGACGCCCCGGAGTTGGCCGCTCTCGCCGGGGCAACCTTCGCGGAGACCTTCGCCCACATCACCCCGGAGAACATGGCCCGCTACCTCGCAACAGAGGAGACGCCGGAGCACTACGCGCAGTTGATCAGCCAACCGGGCATGGCGGTCTGGCTGGCGACTGCGCCGGACGGCGCGGTGGTCGGTTTCCTGACCGCGGGGCACTGCAAACTGCCGGCGCCCGGCCGGGAGCCGCGGGCAGGGGAGATCCATCAGCTCTATCTCCGCAGCGACGTGCAGGGCCAGGGTCTCGGCACGGTATTGCTGCAGACCGGACTCGACTGGCTACGGGCTCAGGGATACCGGCCCCTCTACATCGGCGTCTGGTCACAGAACCTCGGCGCCCAGCGCCTGTATGGCCGCTACGGCTTTGAGAAGGTGGGCGAGTACGACTACCCGGTGGGCGAACACTTGGACCGGGAGTTCATCCTCCGGGAGCGCGATCCCTCACCGACGGAGCAGCGCTAGCAGCGGGGCGGTGCTGCTGACCGCGAGAACAGGGTGGTTCTGCGTGGTGGCGGACTCGGGCCGATCTCCGGGACTTCTCACGGTTCGACAACCCTTTTCTCCATTTTCGGAATACCCGGGGCGGGTTCATTGATTCCCCAGCTCCAAATCACCTCGGGCGTGATGCGGAATCGCTGTCCGGCATCGTCTCCTTCGATCCGTGCCCGGCCGCGAATCTTGACTCCCCGGGGAGTCCAGGGCTCCAGGGCAGCGAGGTCGTCGATCACGACGGCTGCGCGGGGATTGGCCTTGATGTTGCGGTAACGCACGGTTGCGGCGATGTCGAAACCGGCCGTGACGATCTCATCGCCCTCGACCGAAAATGCCACCGTGACAACATCGGGCATGGCCGTCGGGGAGGCCGATGCGAATCGCATCAGCGGCTGGCTGCTCAGGTACGCCAATTCCTGCTTGGTGAAAACCGCCATGAACCATCCTCTGCTCGAGGTACCAAGCAGGCGAATACCCACTTCTGGTGGCTGCGCGCCCACGGAGTCCGGACAAGGAGAAGTGACGGGCTCCAGACTGCGACAATGCTGGTGCGCGATACTGGGATTGAACCAGTGACCTCTTCCGTGTCAGGGAAGCGCTCTCCCGCTGAGCTAATCGCGCCGGACCGGGAAATCGGAGGTGGAGACGGGAATCGAACCCGTGTGCACGGCTTTGCAGGCCGTTGCCTCACCACTCGGCCACTCCACCGTGGGGTCTGACGCCACTCCGAGCGGATGACGGGATTCGAACCCGCGACCCTCACCTTGGCAAGGTGATGCGCTACCAACTGCGCTACATCCGCGTGGCTGCGGGCGGGATCGCCGCCCGTAGCGCTCGCCACAATAGTAGACCCCCGCGACGCCCACAAATCCCCGAGGCCCCGTTGCTGGCGTTCGGGGGCAAAGGCGCTGGCGTGCTAATCTTCGTGCCCAGCGTGGTCGCCACACGACAAGGCAGACCCGCCGCACCGGTCCCGTGGCTCAGTGGGAGAGCGTCCGCTTCACACGCGGAAGGTCGCTGGTTCGATCCCAGCCGGGACCACAAGGTCAGACTCTTTTCTACGGCCCATGGGCAATAACCGGGCAATAGCGGCACCGTTTTCGACCCCCGAGGGGCCGCGCTCGGTACGCTTTCTCTCGTGGGGGAGCAGTCGGGTTACCCCGCCGGTTGGTACCCAGATCCGCAGGGAACACAGCGCCGGCGGTACTGGGATGGCCAGCAGTGGACGGACAACTTCGCCGAGCCCGAAGTAGTCGGCGGCACTCGGAAAGCGACCGGGGCAAAAGTAGTAGCCGGGATGTTTGTGGTTCTGGGCCTGCTGCCTTTGGCGCTGGGGGTCTTCGGAGCCGCCGATGGCGGCACGGGTGCCGGGGAACGGTTCGCCGTGGCAGCTATCGGTGTCTTGATGATGTTGGCCGCCTGGCCGGTGTATGCGGCTTTTCAGTATTTCGAGCGCCGCCGGTGGCGGCAGGAGGCGGTAGACCGCGCCAGGGCCCTGGCGATCAACGCTGAGGTCGAGAACGCCGCCTTCCTTCAGGGCGACGACATGCGCGGGATCTACGGGCAGTATCCGCTGCCTCCCGAACTTCGGGATGACGATAACCGCTGAGCGGTCATTCTCGGTGCGGGGGCATCCAACCGCTGCGGATCATCGCCAGCTGCACGCTGCCCGGACCGCCCTCGTCGGTCAGTTCCAGCGCCGCGCACACGTGAGCGTGGGTGAGCATGTGTCTGAGATAGAGGTCAGCGCCGATGTCCGCTACCGCCGACCAGCATCGTGACAACAGCGCGATCACCTCGACGGCAGGCACCGGTACTGGTCGCAGGGTTGTCATCGCCTCGGTATGCAGTTCGTCGCGGTCCGAGCCGCACAGCCGTGCCTCGATCTGACGGAGCGTCGGGCGTGGGCCGTGGGTGAGCATCGCCTCGGCGACCGCGCTGGCGGCGGCGATATGGCTGCGGTACACCCCGGCGTTGTCGACAGTGAAGCTCTCGCCGCTGAGCCGGGTCTGCCCCGAACCACCTCAGGGACTCAACTTCACCAACATCACCCGTGCCCCGTGTGTGACACCCACGAAGGTGTGGGCCGCTTCGTGGACGGCGAGTTCCCGGCGGCGGGGATGTGGGGCCCTCATCGGCGTGCCCCTGCGGTTGTCGCGGCGCCGGTGCGGCCCGAAGCCAGGCCACCGTCGCCGCGACAATCTTCCGGGCCGGTTCCACTCCGGCCAGCGCCGGTGGTGCGGAACCTGGTGGTTCGTCGGGCGCGCTCTTGTTCGTTTCGGACCAGGCCCGCGATAAAGCCCTCACCGAGTAGAAGTGCCAGAATATGTTGTTTCCCGGCTGGTTCGATCCCCGCCGGGACCACCGGTTCGGCTCCACGGGCCGGCGGGTGTTCCGGTCTCTGCCCCTGCCGCGAGCCCCTCTCCCTGGCTCGCAACGAAAAATGACGGTCGCGTGACCGCAGCCTGGTCGGGTCGACTCGCCTGCCCGACAGCGGACCCCGTGTTGTGTGGCCGCCCGCCCCGCCCCTCCGCGCTGGGTGCCGATGGGGATCCAGGATTCCCTGTGGCTGGAGATGGACCGGCCGACCAACGCCATGGTGGCCGACGTCGCGGTGTGGACCGCCGAGCCCGTGGACTTCGTGCGG
>NZ_JBJTCF010000075.1:0-9022 GCF_046091765.1 Mycobacterium sp. | reverse complement strand
CGGCTGTCCCGCCCGCGCCCGCCGCCGCGGTGCCCAACTTCATCTTCACCGACGAGTTCAACGGCCCGGCCGGTTCGGCGCCGGATCCGGCCGCGTGGCAGATCGCGCAGGCGCGGGAGCTGATCAAGAACCCGGTGTTCTGGGATCGCCCGGAGAACATGGGCCAGTATCGCGACGATCGGGAGCACGTCTTCGTTGACGGCAACTCCAACCTCGTCATCCGCGCCACCCGGCAACCGGACGGCAAGTACGTCAGCGGCAAAGTGGTGGGCAACTTCGCCACCGGCATCAACCGCACGTTCGAGGCGCGGATCAAACTCAACTGTCTGACTGCCGGATGCTGGCCGGCCTGGTGGGTGCTCAACGACAACCCGGTGCGCGGCGGTGAAGTCGACCTGGTGGAGTGGTACGGCAACGGCGAGTGGCCCTCGGGCAGCACCGTGCACGCCCGCCTGGACGGGACCTCGTTCGCCACCCAGCCCTACCCGGTCGACTCCAACTGGCACACCTGGCGGCTGACCTGGAACGACTCGGGAATGTACTTCTGGCAGGACTACGTCGAGGGCAAGGAGCCCTACTTCGAGGTTCCGGCGAACTCGATCCCGGAATGGCCGTTCAACGACCCCGGCTACACGCTTCGCCCGGTGCTCAACCTGGCGGTCAGCGGATCCGGCGGCGGCGATCCCCGTCCGGGCAACTACCCCGCCGAGATGCTCATCGACTGGGTGCGCATCTTCTAGCCCGGCGCGTTTGACAGCGGCTGCGGTCGCTTGGGCATACCGTATCTTCGTGGACATCCTCATCATGACCCTGCTGTTGGCCATCGTCCTGTTGATCTGGCGAGGAGCCAACCGATACCTGATCATCGCGCTGTGGTTCGTCGGACTGATTGCCACGGTGGGCCTGTTCCGCTTCCACGTGACATCGACCCTGGACCTCAGTTTCTGATGGCCGAGGTAAACGTCGTCGAGCCGGACGCCCCAGCGTCAGGCGGCAATGGTTTCTGGGGCTTCACCAGCTTCTGGGGCCTGCACGCCTGGATCTTCGCCTACAGCTTCGTGATGCTAAGCGCCTTCTTCATCCAGTTCGTCGAGGGCGAGTTTCCCTGCCCGCTGTGCATGCTCCAGCGATACGGCATGATCCTGTCCACCGCCGGTGCGCTGCTCATCGTCATGCAGGCCCGGCGGGGAACCCTGACCACCTCGAGGTACTCGCAGGGACTGGGCATGGGGATGCTCGGCGCCCTGGTGGGTGGCGCCGAGGTGTCGGTGCGCCAGATCCTGCTGCACATCAATCCGGGCGACCCCGGGTACGGGGCACCGGTGCTGGGACTGCACCTCTACACCTGGGCGTTGATCACCTTCGTCATCGTCATCGTCTACTGCGGTTTCCGGCTGATCCTGGAGCCCCGGGGGATACCGCAGGCTCCGCCGCGCGGCAGTGTCCCGTGGACGGTCTCGACAGTCATCATCTGGATCTTCATCGGGGTCGTCGCCGCTAACGTTGTGGCCATCATTTTCCTGGAGGGCTTCGCGTGGGTCCTGCCCGACGACCCGATGAGCTACAACCTCATCGACCAGATCCGGGGACGCTAGGCGCCAGTCAGCGCGAGGCGCGCGCGCTGGCGGCCTTGCGCGCTGTGGTCCGGGCGTCGGCCGACGGTGTGGCGGAACCCGATTTCGCGGCCCGCGTAGCCCGCGCAGGCGGCCGGGCCGACTGGGCCGGCCGGGCCGCCTGGGTGACGCGCTGCGGGGCCCGAGTCACCGGCGGCGGGAAGGCGTTCTGGAAACCGGTGACCAGCGCGCCGACCACGTCCCCGGGCACCCGCAGCAGTTCGCCCACGGTCAGCGGTTGCTCCGACAGGAACGGTGTGCTGGTCGCCGACAATCCGAACGTGCGCTCGTAGGGTGCGTAGTTGCCGTAGGTAGTCGGGTCGGCGGCGATATCGGCGGGGGTGACCACGTCGGGGTAGCCGATGTTGACCAGAATCTCGAATGCCGGTTGCAGCGCGTCGGCGAACGGCGTCTTGAGTTGCCCGACCTCCCCCGCCAGGCTGGCGATGTAGTTGAGGATTCGCGCCGGCAGCCGTAGCGGCTCGAGGATCGGTAGGTCGTCGGGTGCCAGGGTGACCCACGAGGTCGAGCCCGCGGTGCCGGGCGCGGGGGCGAAACCGCCGATGACAGTCCCCCCGAATCCGGCCAGGATCGCGTTGGTCGCGGCGTTCCCGGTCGCAGTCGTGGGATCGGTGCCGAAGGAGGCCACCAACTCGCTCCCGCCGAGCAGGTTGGTCGGCAGTCCGGCCATCAGCGAGTTGAGGAGTGCGAAGGGGTTCAGCGTGACCGGGAAGTCGCTGAGAGGGTTATAGGCCCACGTCGCGTCGACCAGCGCCGGATTGAGGATCACCCCGGAACGTTGCCCGGTCGGCTGCCCGATCGGCGGGATGCTGGTGTCGATGCCGAACAGGTCGGCGATGAACCTGAAGCGCGTGTAGAGACCGCCATTCGGCCGCAGCGGGTCGCTGACCAACACCAGGCCGAGATTGGTCTGCCCGGGGATCAGCTCGGTGTAGCCCGCCGGGGTGTTGCCCTGGGCACTGGCGATCATCGCGCGATAGGCGTCGATCATGGCCACCCCGCCCGGGCCGGTGGCGATCACCGGGACCACGCGGCAGTTCCCGGCCAGGCCGGTGCCGCCCAGCGCGCACAGCGGCAACTGCTGCAGGCGTGTCTTCATCGGCACCGCGTTGACGGCGTCGTTGAGGCTGACCGGATCGGCGGCGGTATTGGCCAGCTGCAGCACGAGATTGTCGATCCCCAAGGAGCCCACCGTGATGGGAACGCTGGTCACGCCCAGCCCGGCGATCAGTCCCATCAGCGGGCCGGTGGTGATCGTCGGGTCGATGGTGACGTCGGCCGCGGTGGCCGCCGGTGCCGGGCCGGTCAGCGTGGCCGCACCGGCCGCCGCTGTGGCCGCGCTCAGCAATATCAGTCTGCGGGTGACCGCGCGGCGCGCTCTCGCAAGCATCACAACGCGGAGGTTACCCTGCCGCGCCGCAACGATGCGGCGATTGGCGCGGTAGGGTACTGGCCGAGGGCAGCGGAGGGAGAGCGGGATGGCTGCTTCGGTTTTCGTCGGTCGCTTAGGCGGCCTAGCGGTGGCGCTGGGGATCGGTCTGGGTGCGGTGGGGGCCGTCCCGGCCGTCGCCTGGGCCGCGCCCGAATCGCCGGCCGGGGAGGCCGGTCCCGCGGGGGACAAGGCGGCCGCCCAGCGGAGTAGCGCCTCGAGCCGTTCGGGCGCCTCCGAGCGGACGGCCGAGGCCCCGCCGCGTCGCGCGCCCGCCTCCGATCAGCCCGCGCCGACCCGGTCCGCGAACCGCTCCACCGGAAGCGCGGAATCAGACGTGGCGCAGGGCAAGTCGCGGACTGCGTCGGCGCGTGCCCAACAGCAGCAGGCGCCGTCCTTCGGCGACCTCGTCCAGTACACGCTGTTCCACCGCGCGCCCACCGCGAGCCCCGCCCAGAATCCGGGTCAGTCATCCACCGGAGTGGTGACCGGGAACATCAACGCCGACAGCGCCAACGGCGGTCCGCTGAGCTACGCCGTCGCCCAAGCACCCGCCCGGGGCAGCGTGCAACTGGCGCAGGACGGCGGATACACCTACACCCCTGACGCGGAACTGGCGCAAGCCGGCGGCACCGACGATTTCAGCGTCACCATCGACAACGGCAGCGCCTACCGGCTGACCGGTATCGCCGGACTGGTCCAGGGTCTGATCGCCACGTTCGCGCAACTGGTCGGATTGCGCCAGCCCGACACCCTGACCGTCGCGGTCCCGGTCAGCATCGTCGCGACCGGCTCCACCAATGCGCCGCCCGAGGTCGGCACGCCGATCGTCGGCGAACCGGACACGACGACCGGGGTGGTGAGCGGCCAGATCGTCGCCACCGACCCGGACGGCAATACCCTGACCTACAGTGCCCCGGCGACGACGGCCAAGGGCGCGGTGGCCATCAACGCCGCCAGTGGGGCGTTCACCTACACCCCCACCGCCGCGGCCCGCGACGCCGCCGCCAGTCCCACCGCGACCGAGGCCGACAGGGCTGATTCCTTCACCGCCACCGTCAGCGACGGCACTGCGTCGGCCCAGGTGCTGGTCGCGGTTCCGGTGAGCCCGAAAGCGTTCCCCGCTACGGGCAATCTGGCGTTCAGCTTCGACTACGACGCCGGATCGCAGTACTGGTCGGACTCCTCACGGGCGGCCCTGCAGTGGGCCGCCGACACGCTGGCGTCCTATCTGGTGGTCGACTCCCCGGTCACGATCACCTTCAGCATCACGGCGGACAGCCTGCCGGACTCGGACACTCTCGCCTCGGCGGGAAGCGATCTGACCAACTCCAGGGCTGGCTTCTACAACACGATCGTGCAGAACAAGGTGCTCACCGGTGTCGACGCCAACGACTCGGCGGCCGACGGCGAGATCGATGTCAACTTCGGAATCGACTGGGCCTTCGGTGATTCCGTCGGACCCGACCAGTACGACTTCAAGTCGACCATGCTTCACGAGCTACTGCACGCCTTCGGGTTCCTGGGCTACATCGACGAACCCGGCAACAACTCCGGGCGCAACTGGCCGCAGTTCGACCGCTTCGTGGTCGACGAGGAAGGCACGGCGGTGATCGGCACCGACTTCCGCTTCAAAAACGCCTACGAGGAGAACCTCACCGGTGGTGCCGGAGGGTTGTATTTCGGTGGGCCCAACGCCGTCGACGCCTATGGTGGTCTGGTCCCTCTCTACTTCCCCGACCCCTGGGAGCCCGGCAGTTCGGGATCGCATCTCGACGACTTCATCTTCGTCGACGCCGATCAGAAGCTGATGAACGCCGCAGCAGAACCCGGCTTAGGCGTGCGCGTGATCGACGCGATGGAACTGGGAATCCTGAGTGACATCGGCTACACCGTCAACCCGCAGCCGTCGGCGGCGCTGCTCTTCCTCGGCATGCTGTTCCTGCGCCGCAAGCGGACCTAGGCCGCGGGCACGGCGGATTCCGGCGTGTCGATGATCGCGCACCCTCAGTGCGGCCGGTGTTGTGCGGGGGTGGCGGCCACCGGAATCTTCTACCGAAGACGCTGAATCCGGCTGAAGGCCCCGGCAAGCAATTTAAGCTCGCGCTATGACTACTTCCGTGTTACCCGGGGAGACGGTCCGGATCGCCAGAGTCGACAAGCGACTGCCGACCGTTGCCAAAATGTTCGTCACGCGGGTCGCCGAGACCCCCCATCGGGAAGCATTTCGCTACCCCCGCGGCGACGGCTGGGAGAGCGTCACCTGGCAGCAGGTCAATGACCGGGTGATGCCCATCGCGGCCGGCTTGATCTCGCTCGGCATCGCCCCCGGTGACCGCGTCGCGCTGCTCTCGTCGACGCGTTACGAGTGGGTTGCCGTCGATTACGGCGTGCTGTGTGCCGGTGCCGTCACGACGACGGTGTATCCGACCACCATCGCCCCCGACGTGGCCTACATCGTCGCAAACTCGGGCAGCCGCCTCGTGGTCGCCGAGGATCAGAGCCAGGTCGACAAACTGATCGAACGCCGCGCCGACATCCCGGATGTGGTGAAGGTCGTGGTCATCGACGGCGCCGGTGACGGGGACTGGGTGATTTCCCTCGGTGAACTCGAACAACTCGGAAAAGAGTTGCTGGACAAGTCTCCCGGTGCCGTCGACGAGCGGATCGAGGCCGGCCGCGCAGAGGACCTCGCCGCCATCATCTACACCTCCGGCACCACCGGCAACCCTAAGGGGGTGCGGCTGACCAACGTGGCCGGAACCTATGTCGCTTCGGCCATCCATGAGCTCGGCATCACCAGCCCTGACGACCTGAACTACGTCTGGCTGCCGTTGTCGCACTCGTTCGGCAAGGTCATGACATCCATGCCCCTGGTGAGCGGCTTCCCGAGCGTGATCGACGGCCGGGTGCCCAAGCTGGCCGAGAACCTCAACATCTTGCATCCCACCTTCCTCTGTGCGGTGCCGCGTGTCGCGGAGAAGGTCAAAGCCGGTGTGCAAGGGGCGATCTCGGAGATGACCGGGCTGAAGAAGACGATGGCCGACTGGGCGATCGATGTCGGTCACCAGGTTGCGCGGGCGCGGCAGGCCGGCAAGGCGCCCTCGCCGGTTCTCCAGCTGCAGCAACGGCTGGCCGACAAGCTGGTGTTGTCCGGAATCCGGGAGAAGCTGGGCGGCCGACTGCGTTTCGTGATGACCGCGGCGGCGCCGCTGGACCGCGATGTCGCCCTGTGGTTCGACGCCATCGGTATCCCGGTCCTCGAGGGTTATGGCCTGACCGAGACATCCGCTGCAACGCTGGGGAATCGGATGGACAGTTACCGGTACGGCACTGTCGGTATCCCCTTGCCCGGCACGGAGGTCAAGATCGCCGAGGACGGTGAGGTTCTGCTCCGTGGCCCGGGTGTGATGGCCGGCTACCACGAAATGCCGGAAGCCACCACCGAGGTGCTCGAGCCGGACGGTTGGTTCCACACCGGCGACATCGGCGAACTCGACGCCGACGGATATCTCAAGATCACCGACCGCAAGAAGGATCTGTTCAAGACCTCGCAGGGCAAGTACGTCGCGCCTTCGGCGATCGCCGCGGCATTCGGCGGCATCTGCCCGGTGGTCAGTGAACTGGTGGTCTACGGCGAAGGCCGCCCGTACGCGGTGGCGCTGGTAGGACTGGACCCGGATGCGATCAAGGCCTGGGCGGCCAAGAACGGCCTGGGTGGCAAGTCGTTCGCCGAGATCACCCGTGACCCGAAGACCCGTGAACTCATCGGCGGCTACATCGACCAGCTGAACGCCGGGCTCAATAACTGGGAGCAGATCAAGAAGTTCTCGATCATCGAGCGGGAACTGTCGATCGACGCCGGTGACTTCACTCCGAGCATGAAGCTGCGCCGCAAGGCCGTCGTCACCAGCTTCGCCGACGAATTGGAGTCGCTGTACGCGAAGTGACCGGTGAGAGCCGCGGACCCACCGTAGGTGTGGAGCCGATGACGGGAATCGAACCCGCGTTCTCAGCTTGGGAAGTCGATTGGAACTGTTCACCTGGGTCTCCGGTTGTCTATGGGGTAGGCGCGAACTGGAGGAGTCGTCCACTTCGGTCCACGGCTGTCGAGCAGGTTCAGGGACAACTGTGACAACGTCGTGACACCGGGCTAGGTACCGATCAGGCCGGGAGAAAAGCGATACGGCGCGGTTCGTCGGGCGGAAAATCCGTGCTAGGGGGAAGGCTGTATTCCGCCGATGTGTCCGCGCGGGATCGGTCGAGAGGGTGACCCCCTGGCATCGAAAGTCGAGGCTAGGGGCTTCCCGAGGTTGTCCCGGGTCTCGTGGAAGTTGAGGTGGCGGTCCCCCGCTCGAGACCTGCCGTGTGGTAGGTGTCGGGCGTCTGCCAAGACAGTCCAACACGAGAAGGGGACCACCATGAAGAAGAGTAGCCAGAACGGGTTTGCGGGTGTGCCGGTGAGCGCATTCCCGGAGCAGGTGAGCGTGGCGATGGCTGAGATCGCCGAGAACATGCAGGAGGGACTGCTGGCGTTGGCCGTCGGCGCGGGTCTGCAGGTCATGGCGGCGTTGATGGAGGCCGACGTGACCGCGTTGGCCGGCCCGAAGGGCAAGCATGATGCCAACCGCGCCGCGGTGCGCCATGGCCGTGAACGGGGCTCGGTGACCCTGGGTGGGCGCCGGGTGGCGAGGGCAGGTTTATCCGGGTCAAGAATGGCGAGTTCACACCCCGCCGGCAGCACTGCCAGCGAAGAGCCGGGAAACCGGGCACAGGTCAGCTACGGTTGCATCCGTTCGCCATCGAACCGACGCGCCATCTGAGTTACGGGGGATACTCGTGCCCAAACACCGCAAGTCACCATCGTCACGAACTCTCGCGCTGGTCACTACCGGATTGGCCGGGGCGATGTTGTTCAGCCCGGTAATGGCGACGACCTCCGCCTCCGAGCCCGGCGCCGCCGAGCGCCCGGTGCGCTTGGCCAACGTCGACTGCACGATCGGAGACACCCTGTGCTTCGGTGCGGAACGGTCCCCGACCGCCGCCGCGACCGCCGCCGCGATCGGTGCCGGTTTCGGTGCCGATCTCGGCGCCGAGAATCCGATCAACGACCTCATGCGCTTCTTCATCGGCAACGGCACACCCGACCGTCCCGACGGTGGCATCCTCATCGGCGACGGGTACAGCTTCAGCGACAACGACGTCGGCGTCACCCCGTACTGCGTCGCAGGCGAGCCGTGCAACGGCGGTAACGCCGGGCTGCTCATAGGCAAGGGAGGCAACGGCTACAACGGCGGTACGGGCGGCAACGCGTATCTCTTCGGCCGGGGTGGGAACGGGGGCAGCGCCCTGGACAGCTCGCAGCCCGGCGAGCCCTTCGACGGCGGCAAAGGCGGCCACGGCGGCATCCTCGGTGGGTTCGACTCCAGTGGCTTCCTCTTTCGAGGCGGCGGCGGGAACGGCGGAAACGGCATCAACGGCGGAAAGGGCGGCGACGGCGGCGACGCTGGATGGGGCCTCGACTTGATTCCCGCCGTGATCGGCCGAGTCTCCGGAGTCGACCTCGGTATCAACTTCAGTTCGGTCCCCGGACTGGGCTTCAACTTCCTATCCTTCTCCGGCACCGGCGGCACTGCGGGCAATGGCGGGGACGGCAACGCCAAGTATCCGAACGGCGGTAACGGCGGCAACGGCGGGGACGCCGCCCAACTGCCCCTGCTGGACCCCGGTGACACCACCCACACGGGCGGCAAGGGCGGCAGTGGGTACAGCAACCCGAACGGGGCGGGCGGAAACGGCGGCAACGGCGGAAACGGCGGCACGGGAGGCCTGTGGGGTGCCGAACCGGGCGGAAAAGGCGGAAACGGCGGAGAGGGGGGGACCGGAACCACCTCCGGCGGAAACGGCGGAAACGGCGGAAACGCCGGCTTCGGCAGCCTGGTGGCCGGCAAAGGCGGAC
>NZ_JBJTCF010000074.1:0-2612 GCF_046091765.1 Mycobacterium sp. | reverse complement strand
CGGCGCACCCTCGGGATCGGTCGCACCCAGCGACCCGGCCACCTCACCGCCCAGGATCGTCGAGTACGCCCAACCCTGCCCGGTCATGGGCCGCAACACCTCACCCACCAGCACCCGCGGAGCCACCGCCGGCGCCTGGTTGAACAACCCCCGCCGCACCAACTGCAACGCCCCGGCCACCAGCTCCGAGAACGGGCCACCCGGCAGACCCGACACCAGCCGCGACACCGCATCAAAGAAACCCGACACCGCCGAGCTCAACCCCGCCACCGACTGGCGCACCTCCGCCGTGGTCACCCTCTCGCGTGCGTAGAACCCCGTCGACGCCACGGACTCACCGACACCAGACGCGGCCGCGACAGGTTCGGCGGCGGTCTGCCCCGCAGGCACCACGGCCGTCACCGCCCGCGCAGCCGGATCCCCGGCCACCTCGACGACCTCGGCAGACCCGCGCCCGGACGGCGCGGACTCCCCGACCCCTGAATCACCCGACGCATCACCCGACCCCTGCGCCGCTCCCCGCGCCGGCTTGCCGGCGCGCTCACGCACCACCCCGGCACCGCGCGGCGCACTGGAGGCCTCCCGAGCCACCCGGGCCGCCCGCGACTCCCGCCGACTCTCCTGCTGCGCACCCCCGCGCGCCTCACCGGCACCCGCCGACACCGACGTAGCGCCCGGCTCACCGCTATCCGCGGCAGCCACCCCCACCAGCGGGCCCGCCAACGACATTCCCGCGGCGACGACCGCCGCACCGACCGGAATACTCCGAAACCCCATCGACCTCTCCCACCTAATTGGCCGCACACACCCCGAGACGCGCTCCTTGACACTCATTATCGAGGTCACCGCACGTCAAACCCGCCGCGCCGGTGACCGGTACGCTGGGGTCCATGCGGGTCTTCCTGGGTGCGGGGGTATGTCTGGTGCTCGTCGGCGCGGGTCTCGGCGTGACCGCCGCACCGGCCGCGGCCTGCCCCTACGGCACGGTGCCCAGCCATTTCGAGGGCGTCTGCGTCAGCGGTCCGGCCGGCGCGCAGATGACCCCGCCGATCGTGTCGTCGACCACCGGGTCGATCATCGGCGGCGGCGTTAATCAACTACCGACGGTCCGCGGCATCCCGTGCACCCCGGAGAAGATCGGCACCTGCATCGGTTTGATCCAGAGCCAGGGCTGAGCCTGCGCTCAGCGAATCGCCCGCATCAGCCGCGCACCCTCGGGACCGTAGATCCCCCGCTCATCCCCGCGCAGCACCCATCGGTGCTGCTGGTCGGCGCGTGCGCAGACCGCCGCGCAGTAGGCGGCGTAGCGCTCCCGGTTGCGGCGGTCGATGCGCACGATCGCACGCACCCCGTAGATCAGCGCCACCAGGCAGGCCGCGGCGACGAGCCACCAGAAGAACGTGACGACCACCCACAGCAGCACCATGATCGCGACGAACGCGCCGGCGCCGCCGCCCGAACTCGACTTACTCATCGAGCGCCTCCCCCTGATCCCTGAGATCTGACGAAAACACGGGAACTCCCCAACCCCACGCTAGGCGCGGGGTCCGACACGTCGGGCCGAGCGCGGCTCGGCTGCGGCGCGCTCGGCGGGCCTCGCCGCGGCGGCTTTCGCCGAACGTGTCTGCGGGCGAGCGGGCTGCGCGGTCCGGGCCGACCGGGTGCCCGGTGCGGTCCGCACGCCCGGGCGGGCCTGGCCGAGCCGGCCGGGCACGCTCGCCTCGGGGATCGCGGCGGTGCGGCTCACCGCCACCCGGGCGGCGGCCGCCGCGGCCGGTGCGGGACGCAGCGATCCGACGAAGTCGGCGACGCGAGTGGCCAGCAGCTCGTAGGGCGCGGGAACCAGGTAGTAGAGCAGCGCCCGCAGTGCGCACTGGGCGACCAGGCCGGGACCCCCGCAGCCGCTGTCGGGCCGCGACGGGTCCGTCGCGCTGGCGGTCGGAAACCCCTGAGCCGCCCACAGCGGGAAGAGCACGACCGCGATCGGGGTCGCCACCACCGCCCAGGCCAGCGCGGGCAGGATCTGCAGGGCCGCATCCACCGGATGCAGCGCGGCGACCGCCGCGGCCTGTGCCGCCCGCGGTGGGCCGTCGCGCACCGCCAGCTCGTCGGTGCTGACCACCGCCTGCAGCGCGACCGCGTGGTAGGCGACCGGATGAGGGACCGCGACCGGTTCGGGCGGCGCGGCGAGCAGGCTTGCGGCGAGCAGTGTGCCGGCTGCTGCGGCAGCCAGGGGCAGAGGAAGGGCCATGTCACCGAACGTAGGTCCGCCGGGCCCGTTCGCCGTGCGTAGCGGACTACCCGAAAATCACGCCGCCCGCGCAGCGCTACGCAGTGCCGGTCGGCGGCCAGGCCCCGATCCGCCGGAAGCCCGCCGTCGGACCGGGCCAGTGATACGCCCAGCAGGGCTGCCCACCGGCGTCGATCAGGACGCGCTGGAACAGCCCGCCCGCCACGCCCTCGATGTCGTCGAGGGCCGCCAGCGCCTCGCGGATCGACTCCGGCGCGATCGCGACCACTACGCCGGGGATCCGCCCGGTGTGCTCGGCATCGAACACCGCGGCGGGCCAGCCCCAGCCGGGATCGAAGAGCCGACCGGCCGCCTGCGCCTC
>NZ_JBJTCF010000073.1:0-17952 GCF_046091765.1 Mycobacterium sp. | reverse complement strand
AGCTGAGCAGGTGCAGCAGTCCGGGCAGGCCGTGGATGGCGAATCCGCTGGGGGCGTCGCTGACCTGGACCTCGAAGGTGTCGGTGACCCCGGTGGCGGCGAGCGCCGGGTCGGGGGTGTAGGTCCAGGTGCCGTCGGCGGCGACCGCCGCGGTGCCCCGGTCGGGTTCGGCGGTCACGGTGAAGCGCAGCTGTGGGCTGTCGGGGTCGACGGCGTTGAGTGCGCCGGTGACCACCCCGGTGGGGCCCTGCGCGGTCTGGGTGGGGCTCATCCGGGGGGTCTGGTTGTTGAACAGCACCGTCAGCCGCCCGAGCAACCCCGACGACTGCGCGGCCGACGGCGCGGCCGTGCGGGAGGCCACGGCCGGGGCCTGAGTCTCGGCCTGGGTTTCCCGGGGTGCGCGCTCGACGGCCGCCGCTGCGGCGGGCCGTTCGCTCACCGGACGGCCGCTGCCGCGCCCCGCGCCCCTGGCGGCCGACGCTTTGGCCGCTGATGCGGGTGCGGGTGCGGAGGAAGCGGAGGAAGCGGAGGAAGCGGAGTCCCCGGACTCTGCCGGATCGGCGGCAGCAACGGTGGCGGTGCCCACCGCGAGGGCGGCACCGATACCGAGGGCGGCGGCCAGCGGCCCGAGCCGTCCGATGACGTTTGCTGCACTCATAGCGGGGTCCTGAGCAATAGCTGAGATATTGCTGTGATTCAACCACGGCTACCGGCTGAGCGGAAGCATTTGCCGGTAATTCTTCCGAACGCCCTCCCGCAGCGAAAGCAGTGACTCGGGTGCGTCGGTGTGCTTAGCTGGGCTTGGAACATGTTCTCCGGTGCGGCGGGGCGACGAGGGGGCTTGGTGATCGATTCGACACGTGGCTCGGCACCGCGTGCCCTGACGAGTGCGGTCGGCGGCATGGCGCTTGTCGCGGGCCTCGTGACGGTTCCCTCACAACCGCCTAGCGTCACGGCGACTCAGATCGACGTAGGGGCCGTCGCGCTTAGCGCCCTCAGCAGCGCCACCTCCAGCTCGGCACCCACTCCCGACCAGATTCTGGAAGCTGTCGCGACGGTGGCGATAGGCGCAGCGGCCATGCCGCTGTGGTACCTGGCGTTCCCGGTGACGCTGCCGGCCAGCCTCGCGATGGGCGGCCTGCTGATCGAACTCGTCGACATCGGCGGCCTGAATACTCCCGTGGCGGCGATCGTCGGCAGCGCAGTTCTCGGTCTGGGCATATTCGCCGTGGGCCCGCTCGGCTTCGCGATCGCGGAAACCCTGCCCCGGTTCACCCCCGGTAACACCAGGGCGGCGGCTGCGGTCGAAGCCACGCCGCGGTCGAGGCCTCAGCTCGAGGCGACGCCTCCGACGAAGCCGGAATCGAGCCGGCCCGAGGCGCGCGACAAATCCACGACCACACGGCGCGCCGAATCCGGCGCACCGAAGAAGACAGCGATGCGCGCTGCTGCGCAGCGGACACCGAGAAGTTCCGCCACCCGCGCGTCGAGAGCAGCTGTTTCCGCAGAGTCCCGGGGGCGTCCGGCGCCGACGATCGGAGAACCATGAGCAAAGTCAAGCGCGTCTGTATCGGCGTCGCGGCAGTCGGCGTTCTTGCCGGCGCGGGCGCCGGAGCGACCCTTGTCACGCCGACAAGCGCTCACGCCGACACCGAGCAAGCCGGCGAGGCGCCGGATTCGGCCAAGGCGAGCGCGCAGAGTTCATCACGGGGTTCATCGCGCGGCGGCTCGCGGGGTCCCTCCCGCGACCGAACGACCACAACCGCGGACGAACCCCGGCCAGCTGCAGCCGATCCGGCACCGCGAGGCGGCGGGAATTCGGCGAATCCTGGCGTCGGCGAGCGCTCTTCCCGGCCTGCGAACGCCCGGCCGAGCGCCCCCACCGCCGCGGCGCTACGGCGCGTCCCGCCGGCCGGCCGGGGAGTGGAGCGGGTTGGGGCACTCGTGCCCGCTGACGGCGCCGCCGAGCAGATCGCGGCCGGGTCTGCAGCGCCCGAGCCGATCGCGTCCACCGCCGCAGCCGTGTCGACGGCGCCGGCCGTCCCGGCCAGCCCCGCGCCGGAACCCCTGTCGCTGCCGCCACTTCCGGTGCCCGCGGTTCCGGTGCCGCCTGCCAGCGCTGTCCCGGCGGCAAGTGCGGCCGCCACGTCTCGTCGTCGGGTGAGTGCGGGTGATGCTGTGGCGCAGGTGGCTGCGGGGCCCACGCAGGTGCTGCTGATCGGGGTGGATGGGGTCAACCTGGACACGGTCTTCGATGATCCCGCCAACGTGAACTTCCGGAGGTTGATGAATCAGGGTGTCACCGGCGCCACGAGCATGGTCGGTCACACCACGCTGTCGGGTCCGTCGTGGACGACCATCCTGGCCGGTGTCTGGGACAACAAGAGCGGCGTGATCAACAACATCTTCAGCCCGGCGCCCTATGACAGCTGGCCCACGGTGTTCAACCTGCTGGAGTATCACGACCCCGCCATCAACACCGCGGTGGTCGCCGACTGGGGCTTTATCACCGACATCGCCGGCGCCGGAGGGTATCCCGCCGACACCATCAACTTCGTCTCGCAGGTCGAGGGCGACACGAGCTGGTGGAAGACCGACGCCGAGGTCACCGCGGACACCGTCGCGCTGATCAGCGCGACGAACCCGACCACGTCGAACTTCCTGTTCTCCTACCTGGTGCAGGTCGACGAAGCCTCACACCAGCACGGCGCCTCCTCACCGGAGTACGCCGAGGCCGTCCACCGCGCCGACACCGACCTCGGCCAGATCCTCGACGCGGTCAGCCAGTGGGAGACCGCCACCGGCGGGGACTGGACGGTGATCCTCACCACCGACCACGGCCAGCAGCCGGGGTCGCCCTTCGGCCACGGCTTCCAGAACCCCGCCGAGACCGCCTGCTTCGTGATCGCCGATATCGCCGGCGACGACGCCAACGACGGCCGACAGAACCTGGCGTACTCGACCGCCGACATCACCCCCACCATCCTCGAGCTCTTCGGCGTACCGCAGCGCTCGGACTTCGACGGCGTGCCCATCCAGAGCAACCCGACCGTCCTCGAGAGCCTCGTGACACCCGCTGACCTCACCCAGGCGCTGCTCGCCGCGAAGGCAGCGTTCGGCTACCCCGACATCCCGGTCAACCTCGCGCTCAGCGTCCGGACGATCTTCGGAGCCATCCCCTACTACCTCGACATCGCGATCAACGCCGTCGTCGGCCAACTGCAGGCCCTCGCCGACCAGCAGATCGTCCTGGTCAGCACCCTCGCCGAGGTGGCCAAGGTCGCCGTTCAGATCACCGGGGACCTCATCGTCGGCGCAACCCAGGCACTGGCCAAACTCGTCGGGTACCTGACCGGAGCCGGAACCATCGCCCCCACCGACCCCCCACTACCGCCGCCCACCTCCGCCGCCGAACCACCCCGCACCGTGCTCGCCTCAGCGCTCAGCGCACAGGCCGCGGTCCAGAGTCCGAATCTTCTGGTGAACCCCGGGGCCGAGGCGGGCGACCCGTCGCTGTCGGGATTCAGCTCGGTCACCACGCCGGGCTGGACGGTGACCGGGACGCCGACGGTGATCCGGTACGGAACGCCGCGCAACGTGTGGCCGATCGGCCTCAGTTTCGCGATGCCGAACCTGCCGGCGTTCATGGGTTTCCCGACCGCGGAAAGCGGCCCGCCCAACGGCGGCACGCAATTCTTCGGCGGCGGCGACGTCGCCACCGCGACCCTGACGCAGGTCGTCGACATCAGCCCGGCGGCACCCGCCATCGACCTCGGTTCGGTGCCCTACCGATTGGCCGGCTGGCTGGGCGGATACCTCGGAGACCCCTCGTCGGCGTCGGTTCAGGTCAACTTCCTCGACGCCAACCGGACCTACCTCGGCGCGGACCAGATCGGCCCGGTCGGGGTGTTGGACCGGCTGTTCCAAACCGGTTTCCGGGAGCGCGAAACCACCGGGCTGCTGCCCGTCGGAACTCGCTACGCCCAAGTCGTGCTGAACCTCACCGACCGCAGCCCCGTCCTGATCGGTCTTGCCGCCGACTACAACAATGCCTTCGCCGACGAACTGTCCTTCACCATCGGCGCGGATCTGCCCGAACCGTCGGCGCCCACACCGCCGCCCTCGGCCGTGGGCGAACTCGACCACGTGTACATGGTCTACATGGAGAACAAGGGCTACAAGGACATCGTCGGCAGCCCCTTGGCGCCGTACCTCAACAGCCTGATCAACGCCTACGGATCAGCCACTGAGTACCACGGCCTGACCCATCCCAGCCTGCCGAACTACTACCCGATCGCCGGCGGCCAGGACTTCGGACTGACCTACAACTGCGAGAGTCCGTGCATCGAAGCCGACACCACCCTGATGTCCAACATCGAGGACGCCGGCAAGACCTGGCGGGGCTACGCGCAGAGCATGCTGATCGGACAACCCCTGAACTCCACGGCCGACTACTCGACCGAACAGCTGCCTTTCCCGGCCTTTTACGGGATCGGCGACAATCAGGAGTACGCGGCGGCGCACCTGTTCCCGCTCGAGCAGATGGCGATCGACCTCAACTCCTCGAGGACCGCGCCGAACTTTGCGTGGTTCAGCCCGAACGAGGACTTCAACGGGGAAGGTCCGGTGGACTTCCCGTGGGGGGCACTGCAGTTCGCGCTGAGCCAGCTCGAGACGGGAAATCCCTACAACATCCCGGCAATCGATCAGTTTCTCTCCGAGACGGTGCCGGTGATCCTGAGCTCCAACGCCTGGAACGACCCGGCGCGAAGGTCGGCCCTGTTCGTCACTTTCGACGAGGACAACAACAACACCTCCCTGGGCTTCGGCAACGAGGTCAACCGCGTGGTGATGGTGGTGATTCCCTCGCCCGGTGCTGTGGCCGCCGGGATGCGCAGCGGCCCGTTCCTGGCGACCAATTACTACAACCACTACAGCCTGCTGCGGACGATCGAGGAGGCCCTCCGCCTTCCGCCGCTGACCAAGAATGACCGCTACGCCACACCGATGAACGAGTTCTGGACCGGCAGCACTCCCGGCGGCGTGTCCACTTCCGTGGTGTAGACGCTATTTACGCGGTCACCGGCTCGGCTTCGGGCATGGGCAATGCCACGCTGCGAAAGCTGCGTGCGCAGGGCCACACCGTGGTGGGTGTCGACATCGCTGACGCAGACGTCGTCGCCGACCTGTCGACGCGGGCGGGTCGACGTGCCGCGGCCGAGGGTGTGCTCGCAGCGTGCGGGGGCAGGCTTGCGGGTGCGGTCCTCGCCGCCGGAGTCGGTCCGACACCGGGGACCGAGCGGCTGATCTCCGAGGTGAACTTCTTCGGGGTGGTGGACCTGCTGCACGCCTGGCGACCGGCGCTGGCCGCCGGCGGAACAGCGAAAGTGGTTGTGTTTTCCAGTAACTCGACGACGACCGTGCCCGCGGTGCCGCGGCGGGCCGTGCGTGCGCTGCTGGCGGGCGATACCGACAAGGCGCTGCGCGCCTACCGATTCTTCGGTCGCAACGCGCCCGCGATGGCGTATGCCGCATCCAAAATCGCAGTCAGTCGCTGGGTGCGCCGCGAGGCCGTGACACCGCAATGGGCCGGATCGGGCATCCGGCTCAATGCGCTGGCCCCGGGCGCGATCCGGACGCCGATGCTGGACCGGCAGCTGTCCACCCCGGCCGAGGCCAAGGTCGTCCGCTCCTTTCCGATTCCGGTCGGGGGATTCGGCGACCCCGAGCAGCTCGCCGACTGGGTCGTGTTCATGCTCTCCGATGCCGCCGAGTTTCTCTGCGGTAGCGTCGTTTTCGTCGATGGCGGGTCGGATGCCTACTTCCGGGCCGACGACTGGCCGGTGCCCGTTCCCGCCCGTCGGTTGCTGTCCTATCTGTGGCGCACCCGGCAGTTCGCAACCGAGAGGGGTCGACAGTGAGGCAGATGCTGGCAGTGCTTCTCGCGATCGCGGCGTTAGCAGGCTGCGCGGGCGAGTCCGAACCCCCGGCGGCCGGACCCAAGACAACCACCATCGAGATCTCCTACGACGAGCTGCTCAACCAGAAGCAGGTGAGCCGCGGTGTCGACCTGGCGGTCGGGGACACCCTGCAGGTGAGCCTCGGCGCGAATCCGTCCACCGGCTACCAGTGGGCGCCGCAGATGACGATCAGCGACGCCCGGGTCGTGACCCAGACCGGGCACGAGACCATCGCCGCGTCTCCCGCCCGCCCGGGTGCCCCGGGCAGCGACGTGTGGGTACTGCAGGCGATGGCGCCGGGCACCACCACGGTGAGCACGAGCTACAGCCGGCCCTGGGCCGGTGGCGAGCAGGACTCCTGGTCGTTCACCGCCGACGTCACGGTACGGTGAAGCCCCGCGAGTCACTCGCGTATCTTCTGTCACCGCCTGCTTAGGCTGATCGGGTGCGCATCTCCCACGCCACGCGGGCGGGTCTGGTGGCGGTATGGCTGGTAGCTGCCAGCGCGGCGGTTGCCGGCTGCACCACCACGGTCAACGGCGCGGCAGTCTGCCCGGGTTGCGGAGGCTCGGGGGCCGAATTCCCCCCGCCGACCGGGCTGCCGGGGCCGCCCGCCGGGGCCGAGGTGCTGCCCCCTAACACCGCCGGATACGTGTACATCGAGACCAAGTCCGGGGCGACCCGGTGCCAGATCTCGGCTGACACCGTCGGCTGCGAGTCGCAGTTCACCGACTCGCCGGTCATCGACGGCGAAAGCGCCACCGGCGTCGAGGTCTCGGCAACCGGAGACAACCGATGGGTGGTCGGCAATCTTGGCGCGATGCCCACCACGACGATCGACTATGCGGTGTACGACGCGGTCGGGTGGATCATCGAAGCCGACAGCGATGGCACCCTGTTCACCAACAACGCCACCGGCCACGGCATGTACGTCAGCATCGACCAGGTGGAGTTCTTCTAGCCTAGGCTGAGCGGGTGGATTTCCGGGTATTCGTCGAACCCCAGCAGGGAGCGACGTATTTCGACCAGCTTGCGGTGGCCAAAGCGGCTGAGCAACTTGGGTTTTCGGCTTTCTTCCGCTCGGACCACTACCTCGCGATGAGCGGTGACGGGCTACCCGGGCCGACCGACTCCTGGGTGACGCTGGCCGGTATCGCCCGGGAAACCTCCACGATACGGCTCGGCACCCTGGTCACCTCGGCAACCTTCCGTCATCCCGGGCCGCTGGCGATATCGGTGGCTCAGGTGGACGCGATGAGCGCAGGAAGGGTCGAATTCGGCATCGGGGCCGGCTGGTTCGAAGCCGAGCACCGGGCCTACGCCATTCCCTTCCCGACCACCCGCGAGCGCTTCGACCGGCTGGCCGAGCAACTCGACATCGTCACCGGGATGTGGGCCACCCCGGCCGGAACGACGTTCGACTACCTCGGCACCCACTACCGCATCACCGGATCACCGGCGCTCCCCAAGCCCGTGCAGCAGCCGCACCCGCCGATCGTCATCGGTGGCGGCGGTCCCCGGCGCACCCCGGCACTGGCCGCGCGGTTTGCCGCCGAGTTCAACCTGGCGTTTCCGCCGTTGGATTTCGTCGCGCTGCAGTACGGCCGGGTGCGCGGCGCGCTCGCCGAGATAGGCCGGCCCGCCGACGACGTCGTGTACTCCGCGGCCTTCGTCGTCTGCGCCGGTCGGGACGAGCCCGCGGTCGCGGCGCGAGCCGACGCAATCGGCCGCGACGTCGGCGAGCTGCGGGCCAACAGCCCTCTGGTGGGCACGCCCGCCGATATCGCCGACCGGCTCGCGGCCTTTGCCGAGGCTGGCGTGCAGCGGGTCTACCTGCAGGTTCTGGACCTCTCCGACCTCGACCACCTGGAACTCTTCGCCACCGAAGTCATTCCCCAGTTCAGCGCTCGGCCCCGGCCAGGAGGGAAAAGCCCGTGAGCAATGCAATAGGCCTCTCGATCGGGACGATGCACTTCGCCGCAGTCCGGGTCGGAGCGCAGCCGCTGACCCGGCATGCCGTGCTGACGCTGTGGCCCGACCGGGCGGCTGAGCTCGGTGTGCCCTCGGAGAACCCCGAGCTCAACCGTCCCGGGCTGGTGATCCGCGGCTTCGTCGACCGCGTCGGTGATCCCGCGCCGCTGATCGCCGCGGACGGCTCGGCACACCGCGGCGAGGATCTGGTGGCCGCAGCGCTGGCGGCGATTGTCCGCGCCGTGGCGCCACCCACCGCGGGCGAGCCGCCCGCCGCGGTGGTCGTCGCGGCACCCGCGTACTGGGGGCCGGCCACCGTCGGCGCGCTGCGGGGCGCGTTGCGCGCCGGATTCTCCTCCGGCGGGGCGGGACCGGTTATCGTCTCCGACGCCGCGGCCGCCCTGGCCGCGCTGCAGCGCGATCCGGGTCTGCCGGCACGCGGGGTGGTCGCACTGTGCGACGTCGGGGCCGGGGGCACCACCATCAGCCTCGCCGACGCCGGCGCCGAGCTGACATCGATCGGGCAGGCGCTGCGCACACCCGATCTCGCCGGGGACCGGATCGATCAGGCGCTGGTCAATCTGGTGCTGAGCCGGGTGGAGGGCAGCGGCTTCGACGATCCCTCGGGCACCGCCGCGCAGCGCTCGCTCGACACGGTGCACGAACAGTGCCGGCTGGCCAAGGAGCAACTGTCCTCCGACGCCGTTGCCGTTATCCCCGTCGACCTGCCCGGCCGTCGTGCGGACGTGACGATCAGCCGCTCGGAACTGGAAGACCTGATTGCCGACCCGCTCGCAGGCTTCCTGGACGCCTTCGCAGATACCCTGGAACGCAACAGGATTGCAGCTTCGGATCTGGCCGCGATCGCCCTTGTCGGCGGCGGTTCTGCGATTCCGGTCATCGGCAGGCGACTCACCGAGGCTCTGCGGGTCCCGTTGATCACCTCTGCGCTTGCCGGACTGGCAGCCGCGACGGGGGCAGCGGTGATCGCCGGGCGCGGCAGCGCTCCGGGAGCACCCACCACTGCCGCCGCGGCGGCGGCGGACGCACCGACCGGCCTGGCTCCGACGGCGTGGGCGAGCGGAGCCGAGGCGGCAGCAGCGGCTCCCGAGGCACCCGCCTCCTCGACCTACCGAGCGCTGGCCTGGTCCCAGGACGACGAGGCGGGCGCGGAACCGGCGCCCTACACAGCGGCGACGGATTCGCGCCCGACGACGCGGATCGAGGACGAGACCGAACTGGCGGTGGCGGCGCCGCTGCCCTGGTACCGCCGGCCACCGCTGCTGTTCGGTATTGCCGCGGCGGTCGCCGCGGTCGCCGTCGGCGGCTTGGCGCTGACCCTCACCGGCACCACCAGCACGCCGACCACCACGACCACCCGGGTGACCATCACCACCACCGGTGCCGACGGCAGGCCGACGACGACCGTCACCTCGTCGGTGACGACAGTGCCCACCACCACGACGGCCACCACGGCGCCGACCACCACCACGACCACCACGACACCGACCACCACCACAACGACTACGACGACGACGACCACCACGACGCCGACCACCACCACGACCACCACGACACCGACGACCACCACCACGACGACCACACGGACCACGACGACCACGCCGACGACCGTCGTGCCGCCGCCCACCACGACGTCGATCCTCACCGGCGTGACCCTGCCGACGACGGCCGAGGAGATCCTCACCGGTCAGACCCTGCCGACCCTGAAGCCGGCGCCGCCCGAGCCGGAGCCCGAACAGGTCCCCGAGGGCTGAGGATTCCACGCCGGGATGCGACTATGTTCTCGGGTAGTTGTTGTCGGGTAGTTCTCGAAGCGACTACCACCGGACGCAACTACTTACTGAGGGTGCCGCGGTGGAAACACAGACAGTCATCCGGCTCGTCATAGGCCTGGCCATGACGGCCATCGTCGGGTTGTTCGCTCTCAAGCGGGTCCTGTACCTGACCAAGCTCATCAGCTCGGGCCAGCCGACAGCCGACGAACGGGGACGTAAGAATCACCTCGGGGAGCGGATCGGCAACCAGATTCGCGAGGTGTTCGGTCAGACCAAGCTGCTGAAGTGGTCGATCCCCGGCATTGCGCACTTCTTCACGATGTGGGGCTTCTTCGTCCTGGCCAGCGTGTACCTCGAGGCCTACGGCGTGCTGTTCGACCCCAAATTCCATATCCCGCTCATCGGAAGATGGGGGATTTTGGGCTTCCTGCAGGACTTCTTCGCCGTCGCCGTCCTACTGGGCATCATCGTGTTCGCGATCATCCGGCTGCGCTCGGAGCCCAAGGAGTACGGCCGCTCTTCGCGTTTCTACGGTTCGCACACCGGCGGCGCCTGGCTGATCCTGTTCATGATCTTCAACGTCATCTGGACCTACGCACTGTTCCGCGGTGCGGCCGTCGCCGCCGGCAATCTGCCCTACGGCGGAGCGGCGTTCTTCTCCCATGGGCTGGGCGCGCTGCTGCGTCCGCTGGGCACTCACACCAACGAGATCATCGAGACCGTCGCACTTCTGCTGCATATCGGCGTCATGCTGGTGTTCTCGCTGATCGTGCTGCACTCCAAGCATCTGCACATCGGCCTGGCGCCGCTCAACGTCACCTTCAAACGGCTGCCGAACGCTCTGGGTCCACTGCTGCCGATGGAGTCCAAGGGCAGCTACATCGACTTCGAAGATCCCGCCGAAGACGCGGTGTTCGGTCGCGGCAAGATCGAGGACTTCACCTGGAAGGGCTATCTCGATCTGACCACCTGCACCGAGTGCGGTCGTTGCCAGTCGCAGTGTCCGGCGTGGAACACCGGAAAGCCGCTGTCGCCCAAGCTCATCATCATGGACCTTCGCGACCACCTGTTCGCCAAGGCGCCCTACATCTTCGGCACGCCGAACGACGCCGAGAACACCGAGGGCGGCCTGGAACTCAAACACGATGAGGAGCACCACGTTCCGGAGTCCGGCTTCGGCCGGGTGCCCGCCGACTCGCCGCTGCAGGCGACCCGGCCCCTGGTCGGCACCGCCGAGCAACTCGGCGTGATCGACCCCGACGTGCTCTGGTCGTGCACGAGCTGCGGCGCCTGCGTCGAGCAGTGCCCGGTGGACATCGAACACATCGACCACATCGTCGACATGCGCCGCTACCAGGTGATGGTGGAGTCGGAATTCCCCGGCGAGCTCGGCGGGCTCTACAAGAACCTGGAGGCCAAGGGCAACCCCTGGGGTCAGAACGCCAAGGAGCGACTCACCTGGACCGACGAGGTCGACTTCGACGTCCCGGTCTACGGCCGCGACGTCGACTCGTTCGCCGGCTTCGAGTACCTGTTCTGGGTGGGCTGCGCCGGGGCGCTGGACGACCGTGCCAAGAAGACCACCAAGGCGGTGGCCGAGTTGCTCTCGGCGGCCGGGGTGAAGTTCCTGGTGCTCGGCGACGGCGAGACCTGCACCGGCGACTCGGCCCGACGGTCGGGTAACGAGTTCCTCTTCCAGCAGCTCGCCGCGCAGAACGTCGCCACCATCAACGACCTCTTCGAGGGAATCGAGCGGGTCGACCGCAAGGTGGTCGTCACCTGCCCGCACTGCTTCAACACGCTCGGCCGCGAGTACCCCCAGGTGGGCGGCAACTACACCGTGCTGCATCACACCCAGCTGCTCAACCGGCTGGTCCGGGACAAGAAACTCATCCCCGTCCAGGGGCTCAACGGCAACGGCAGCAGCACGATCACCTATCACGACCCGTGCTACCTGGGCCGGCACAACAAGGTCTACGACGCGCCTCGGGAGCTGATCGGCGCCGCCGGTGCCACCCTCACCGAGATGCCCCGCCACGCCGACCGCGGGTTCTGCTGCGGCGCCGGGGGCGCGCGGATGTGGATGGAGGAGCACCTGGGCAAGCGGGTCAACCACGAACGGGTCGACGAAGCGCTGACCCTCGATCCCTCGACGATCGCCACCGGCTGCCCGTTCTGCCGGGTGATGCTCTCCGACGGCGTGGGCGACCGCGGTAAGTCCGACGAGGTCGAGGTCGTCGACGTGGCTCAACTGCTGCTGGGGTCGCTGGACCGCAGCAGCATCACGCTGCCGGAGAAGGGCGCGGCGGCCAGTCTGGCGGCCGCGAGCGCGCCCGCAGCCCCGGCACCCACGGCTCCTACGGCACCCACGGCTCCCCCAGCACCGGCACCCGCCGCACCCGCCACGCCGGCGGCACCGGCGGCTGCGGCGGCACCGGCGGCTGCGGCCCCGGCGGTCAAGGGCCTGGGCATCGCCGCCGGAGCCAAGCGGCCGGGCGCCCCGAAAGCCGAATCCGCACCGGCCGCACCGGCGGCACCGGCCGCGCCGGTCAGCCCACCCGAACCCGCCAAGCCGGTCAGGGGCCTGGGCATCGCTCCCGGCGCCAAACGGCCCGGGGCCAAGCAACCCTCAGTCGAGACCGATGGCGGCAACGGCGACACACCTGCTGCTCCCGCCCCGCCGGTCAAGGGGCTGGGCATCGCCAAAGGCGCCCGACCCCCGGGGAAACGCGACTAACGCTCTTCGGTCATCAACCCAGGCTCAGCCCAGCTTGGTGAGCTGGATGGGTGCCTCGGTCACCTGACCGCCTACGCATTCGCCGTTGGAATCGGCGGTGACGGTGCCTGCCAGGGTGCTCGCATCGACGGAGTACCGGATGAAAATGTCGGCATAGTTGCCGTCCGCGCACACCACGCCGTCCGGCACGGTCACGCTGTAGGTCCAGCGGCCGCCCGACAGGGTGGCGACGCTGGTCCACCCGCGGTTGCTGACCAGGCTGGCGGTGCAGCCCTCGGCGGCGGTCGGGCACGACGAGGTGGCGGTCACGTAGAACTCATCGGAGCCGCCGACGACGGTGTACCGGCCGTTCAGCGGGGACGGGTCGGCGTGGGCAGGCCCGGCCAGGGGCAGCACCGCCAGAGCCATACCGGCTACCACACCGGCTACTACACCGGCCATCACTGTCTTCGGTGTGCTCGACCGGTCCATGTGCGCCTCCTGTGTTCCGCTGGGTGAACAGCCCCGGGGAAAGTGTCGGAGTCACCCCGCGATTGCCCGCAGCAAAACTCCGATGTCCCAGGGCTTCGATACCGATTCGATACCGAGTCCGAGATAGGCCCCTGAAAAGCAGTGGACCCTCGTGGGACAATCGAGGACGTGACCACCCACCAGCTACCGTGGCAGCAGGCCAGCCAGCATCGACGGGTCAGGACGTTCACCCAGTCGACCAAGCTGCAGGACGTGCTCTACGAGATCCGCGGTCCGGTGCACGACCACGCCGCCCGCCTAGAGTCCGAGGGCCACCGCATCCTCAAGCTGAACATCGGCAACCCGGCTCCGTTCGGGTTCGAAGCCCCCGACGTGATCATGCGCGACATGATCCAGGCGCTGCCCCAGGCTCAGGGCTACTCCGACTCCCGGGGCATCCTCAGCGCACGACGGGCCGTGGTCACCCGCTACGAACTGGTCGAGGGTTTCCCACGCTTCGACGTGGACTCGGTGTATCTGGGCAACGGCGTCTCCGAGCTGATCACGATGACATTGCTGGCGCTGCTCGACAACGGCGATCAGGTGCTCATCCCGGCACCCGACTATCCGCTGTGGACGGCGTCCGCCTCCCTGGCCGGCGGCACCCCGGTGCACTACCTGTGCGACGAGACCAACGGCTGGCAGCCCGATATCGCCGACCTGGAGTCCAAGATCACCCCGAGGACCAAGGCGCTGGTAGTCATCAACCCGAACAACCCGACCGGCGCGGTGTACAGCCGAGAGGTGCTGGTGAAGATCGCCGAGGTCGCACGCAAGCACCAGCTGCTGCTGCTCGCCGACGAGATCTACGACAAGATTCTCTACGACGACGCCACGCACGTGAGCCTCGCGTCGGTGGCACCCGATCTGCTCTGCCTGACGTTCAACGGGCTGTCCAAGGCCTACCGGGTGGCCGGCTACCGCTCGGGCTGGCTGGTGATCACCGGTCCGACCGAGAACGCGACCAGCTTCATCGAGGGCATCCGGCTGCTAGCCAATATGCGGCTGTGCCCGAATGTTCCCGCGCAGCACGCGATTCAGGTCGCTCTGGGCGGTCATCAGAGCATCGATGATCTGGTGCTTCCGGGCGGACGCCTGCTCGAACAACGTGATCTCGCCTGGGACAAACTCAACGAGATACCCGGCGTCTCCTGCGTCAAGCCGCGGGGCGCGCTGTACGTCTTCCCCCGGCTCGACCCCGAGGTCCATGACATCGTCGACGACGAGAAACTCGTGCTGGATCTACTGCTTGAGGAGAAGATCCTGATCAACCAGGGCACCGGCTTCAACTGGCCCGCCCCGGACCATCTGCGCCTGGTGACGCTGCCGTGGGCGCGCGAACTGGCCCACGCGATCGAACGGCTGGGGAACTTCCTGGCGAGCTACCGCCAGTAGGGTGTCGCACTCGCACCAGTCCGTCGCCGGACCTCCGCCCCTGGGGCCGCTGGCCGCGCGCAGCGTCGTCGTAGCACTGGTGATGATCGCGCTGGCGGTAATAGTCGGGGCCGTGACACTGTGGCCGTCCGGGAACAAAGCAGACATCCCGCTGCCGTTCCAGAACGCCGAGGGCGGATCGGTCACCACCGAACGCGGCCGGGTCGTGTCCACCGCGCTGGGTGACTGCGGCAGCCCGTCGGCGGGCCAGGTCCTCACGGCCGCACCGGTGCCGGGCGTTCCCGGCAGTGGGTCCTGCCTGCAGAGCGTGGTGACAATCGACAGCGGACCCAACACCGGAGCCGGCACGCTGCTCGAGTTCTCCCGCGGTCCCGGCCAGCCCGAGCTGATGGCCGGTGACACGATCCGCGTGTTCCGCCAGGTCAACCAGCAGGGTGCCACCAGCTACGGGTTCTACGACTTCGAACGCGGCTGGCCGCTGGCGCTTGTCGCGGTCATCTTCGCGGTCGTCATCGTGGGTGTCGCGCGCTGGCGCGGCCTGCGCGCACTCGCCGGGATCGTGATCGCGTTCGCCGTGCTGGTGGTCTTCCTGCTGCCGGCACTGCGTGACGGGGCACCCGCGGTACCGGTTGCGCTGGTCGCCTCCTCGGCCATTCTCTACGCGGTGATCTACCTGGCCCACGGCGTCAGTCTGCGTACCAGCGCCGCCCTCCTCGGAACCCTTACCTCGATGCTGCTGGCCGCCGGACTGTCCTGGGCGGCAATTGAATTCACACATCTGACGGGACTATCGCAGGACCAGAACAACGAAGTCGCAGCCTACCTGGGCAACGTGTCGATCAAGGGTCTGCTGCTGGCCGGCTTCATCATCGGTTCACTCGGTGTGCTCAACGATGTGACCATCACGCAGGCGTCGGCGGTCTTCGAACTGGCCCACCTTGGGCACGGCACGCGCAGGCAAGTCTTCCGGCGGGCAATGCGGGTCGGCAGCGACCATATCGCCAGCACCGTCTACACCCTGGTGCTGGCCTACGCCGGCAGTTCGCTGCCACTGCTGCTGCTGTTCAGCGTCGCCGACCGAAGGCTCACCGACGTGCTCACAACCGAAAGCGTGGCGATCGAGGTGGTCCGCTCGGCGGTCGGGGGCATCGCCCTCGCGCTGGCGGTACCGCTCACCACGGCAGTAGCAGCAGCGCTGGCATCCCCTAACGCCGCTGGAGGATCTCCAGCAGATACTGGCCGTACCCCGACTTGAGAAGCGTGTGCCCGCGGGCGGCGAGCTGTTCGTCGCTGATGAAGCCCAACCGCCACGCGATCTCTTCCGGGCAGGAGACTTTCAGTCCCTGGCGGGCCTCGATGGTCCGCACGAAACTGCCCGCCTCCAACAGCGCGTCGAAGGTGCCGGTGTCCAGCCAGGCCGTCCCGCGGGTCAGCACCTCAACCCGCAGCCTGCCCTGATCGAGGTAGGCGAGGTTGACGTCGGTGATCTCCAGTTCGCCCCGCGGGGAGGGCCGCAGCGAACGGGCGATCTCGACAACGTCGTTGTCATAGAAGTACAGACCGGGGACGGCGTAATTCGACTTGGGAGTATCAGGCTTCTCCTCCACCGCCAAAGCCGTTCCGTCGGAGGCGAATTCGACCACGCCGTAGTCGGAGGGGTTGGCGACCCAGTAGGCGAAAATCGACCCGCCGTCGACGTCACGGAAGCGCTTGAGACTGGTGCCGACACCGGGGCCGTAGAAGATGTTGTCGCCGAGGATCAGTGCCACCGGTCCGTTACCGATGTGGTCGGCGCCGATCAGGAACGCCTGGGCGAGACCTTCGGGCCGGTCCTGCACGGCATAGCTGAGGCTGACTCCGAAGTGCGACCCGTCCCCGAGCAGTCGCTCGAAGGCGGCCAGGTCCTGCGGTGTGGTGATCACCAGGATGTCGCGGATTCCGGCCATCATCAGCGTCGACAGCGGGTAGAAGATCAGCGGCTTGTCGTAGACCGGTAGCAATTGCTTGCTCGCACCCTGGGTGATCGGGTGCAGACGACTGCCGGTTCCGCCGGCCAGGATGATTCCCCGCATCAGGCCTGCAGGTCTTCCTCGGTCAGCTCGGTGGCCGCCAAAGCGGCGGCGAGGTCGTCGTGACGGAAAGCCGCAGTGACGTGATCGCGCACGACGCGGAACGCGGAGGCTGCGGTGCCCACCTCGCCGTCCTTGGTGGTGATCCGCTCCCCCACCACGACCACCCCGTCGTGGTAGTAGATGTCACCGACCTCGATCGTGGCGGCCGTGCGTCCGGCCCACTCCCGCAGCGCCGCGTGGCCCTGTGCGGCGCCGTGGGCATCACCGATCTCGATGTCCTCGCTGGAGAGTGCGAGCAGGGTGTCGGTGTCTCCGTTACTCAGCGCGTCATGCCAGGCCAGGACGGTGGCGATCTCCGAAGTGCTCATGACCGCTCAACGTACCGGGCTAGAACGGGGTCCGGGCCAACCAGGTCTCCCACACCGCCCGGTCACCGAAGATCTCCAGACCGAGTTCGGCGGCATCGGCACGGCGCACCGTCGCGAGCAGCAGATCGCGGGCCGGACCGCGCAGTGCGGCGGACGCCCGCCCGTGTTCGTGGTCGAAGGCGATGCCGACGGGTCGGCCCAGGATCGTCCATTCGCCGGCCTCGCCGAGGCCCGGATCGGTGGCGTGCAGGTGTACCGACTGGCCGTCTCCCAGCGGCCGGTCTCCCCCGGCCGGCCCTTCGGCGTCGGCCCGGATCACCGTCCGCTCCAGGTACTCGGTCAGGCAGTCGGCGGCCAGGGCCGGGTCGAGGTCGAATGCGGCTCCGGTTGCCAGCGCGGCGTCGGCGCGGTGCACCACGGTCTCGTGCAGTCGACGCCGGATCCACCAGGTGGCTGGACGGGGCCCGAGGAACGTCCACACCATCGTGTCGGGCCCGGACTTCTCGACCGCGGCCAGCAGCGCGCGTACGCCGTCGTGCAACCAGGCGATCTGGCCGTCACGCTCGGCCGGGGGCTTGCCACCCGGGACGGTCTTGGGGTCGATGACATCACCGGAGCGTTCGGCGACGATCTGGGCGCACCAGCGGTCACCACGGCCGAGATGGCGCATCAGCTGCTCGAGGTTCCACTCCGGGCAGGTCGGCACGGGCGCGGACAGGTCCGCGTCGCGCAGGACGTCCGCGAAGGCCGCGTTTTCGTCGATCAGCGCCCTGGCAAGGTCCACCTGCTGACCGTACCCGCGCCGCGGGGTCAGCTCTCGGGGGTGACGGATTCGCTGGGCAGTATCGGTTCGCTGGGCAGTATCAGCGTGGCGGGAGCCTGGGCGGGCGCCTCGGGGGTCGCGGTGGGTGTCGAAGCGCTGGGCACGGTCGCCGGAGATGTCTCCGAGATCTCCGATGCCGTCGTCGCCGTCGTCGTTACCGGAGCGGATACCGGAGCACTCGAGGGTGTCGCGGTGGCGCTGCGCACGGGCGTCGGCAGTGCGGCGGGAGAAGCGGCCGGAGGGGCAGCCGGCAGCGGGGCGAAGACGGGCACCGGGATCGGGATCGGGATCACGACCGGGGCGGGTGCTGGCCGGTATCT
>NZ_JBJTCF010000072.1:0-10512 GCF_046091765.1 Mycobacterium sp. | reverse complement strand
CCGTAGTCGTCGAGCGGCACCGCCGCGCCGGTGGGCTGACCGAAGTCCGGGCTGTAGTAGTGGTCCTCGTAGCTCGGAATGGTGTAGGCCGCCGCCCGGGCCGCCTCGGTGGGCTCGACCTGGATGTTGCGGTACCGGTTGATGCCGGTGCCGGCCGGGATCAGCTTGCCGATGATGACGTTCTCCTTGAGACCGTTGAGCTTGTCGCTGCGGCAGTTGATCGCCGCATCCGTCAGCACCCGGGTGGTCTCCTGGAACGACGCCGCGCTCAGCCACGAGTCGGTGGCCAGGCTGGCCTTGGTGATGCCCATCAGCACCGGCCGGCCGGCCGCGGGCTCGCCGCCCTCGGCGACGACCCGGCGGTTCTCCGCCTCGAACTCGGCGCGCTCGGTCAGCGAGCCGGGCAGGAACTCCGTGGAGCCGGAGTCGATGATCGTCACCCGGCGCAGCATCTGCCGGACGATGACCTCGATGTGCTTGTCGTGGATCGACACGCCCTGGGCCCGGTAGACCTGCTGGACCTCGCGGACCAGGTGGATCTGCACCCGGCGCGGTCCCTCCACCCGCAGCACCTCGTGCGGGTCGGCCGAACCCTCGGTGAGCTGCTGGCCGACCTCGACGTGGTCGCCGTCGGCGAGCAGACGCTCGGTGCCGTCGTCGTGTTTGAACACCCGCAACCGCTTGGTCTTGGAGAGCTTGTCGTAGACCACCTCTTCACTGCCGTCGTCGGGGACGATGGTGATCTTGTAGAACTTCTCGCTCTCCTCCAGGCGAACCCGGCCGGAGACGTCGGCGATCGGGGCACGGTTACGCGGAACGCGGGCCTCGAACAGTTCCTGGACGCGGGGCAGACCGCCGACGATGTCCTCACCGGCCACACCGCCCTGGTGGAAGGTGCGCATGGTGAGCTGGGTGCCCGGCTCGCCGATGGACTGCGCGGCCACGATGCCGACGGCCTCGCCGATGTCGACCAGCTTGCCGGTGGCCATCGAGCGGCCGTAGCACATCGCGCACACCCCGGCGGCGCTGGCGCAGGTGAGCACCGAGCGCACCTTCACCGAGCTGATGCCGGCCTGCAGCACGGCGTCGATGGCCGGGTCGCCCAGGTCGTGCCCGCGCTCGACGATCACGGTGCCCCCGGCGTCGATGGCGTCGGCGGCCAGTGTGCGGGCGTAGGCGGAGGTTTCGACGAACGGGTCCCGGATCAGGGTTCCGTCCGCGGCACGCTCGGCGAGGTCGACGGTGATGCCGCGCTCGGTGCCGCAGTCGTGCTCGCGCACGATCACGTCCTGGGACACGTCCACCAGGCGACGGGTCAGGTAACCCGAGTCGGCGGTGCGCAGCGCGGTGTCGGCCAGGCCCTTGCGGGCGCCGTGGGTGTTGATGAAGTACTCCAGCACCGTCAGGCCTTCGCGGAAGCTGGACTTGATCGGGCGCGGGATGAACTCGCCCTTCGGATTGGTCACCAGACCCTTCATGCCGGCCAGCGTGCGGGTCTGGGTGAAGTTGCCGGTCGCCCCGGACTCCACGATCGTCATGATCGGGTTGTCGTCCGGGTAGTGCTCGCGCAGCGCGTCGCCCACCTCCTCGGTGGCCTTCTTCCACAGCTCCACCAGCGCGTCATTGCGCTCCTGGCGGTTCAGCGCGCCGCGCTGGTACTTCTTCTCGATACCGTCGGCATCCTGCTCGTAGCGCGCCAGGATCTCCTGCTTTTCCGGCAGCACCAGCACGTCGGCCATCGACACGGTCACCCCGCTTCGGGTGGCCCAGTAGAAACCGGTGTCCTTGAGCTTGTCGACGGTCTGGGCGACCACGATCATCGGGTAGCGCTCGGCGAGATCGTTGATGATGCGCGCCTGGACCTTCTTGTGCATCTGCTCGTTGACGAACGCATAGCCCTGCGGCAGCAGCTCGTTGAACAGCACCCGGCCCAGCGTGGTCTCGGTGGTCCAGGCGTTGCCCGGCCGCCAGCCGTTCTCGCCGAACAGCTCGGTCTCGACTTCGTGCGGCGGGCGCAGCTGTGTCAGACGCACCTTGATCTGCGCGCGCGGGCTCAGCGCGCCGCGGTCCATCGCCATGATGGCCTCGGCCGGCGAGCTGTACACGCCGGTCTCGGGACGGTCCTTGGCCGCCGGGGTGTACTCGCCCCTGTCCCCCGGGATTTCGGTGGTCAAGTAGTACAGCCCGGTCACCATGTCCAGACGCGGCATGGCCAGCGGCTTGCCCGAGGCCGGCGACAGGATGTTGTTGCTCGAGAGCATCAGGACGCGGGCCTCGGCCTGAGCCTCGGCGGAGAGCGGCAGGTGCACGGCCATCTGGTCGCCGTCGAAGTCGGCGTTGAACGCCTCGCAGACCAGCGGGTGCAGCTGAATGGCCTTGCCCTCCACCAGCATCGGCTCGAAGGCCTGGATTCCCAACCGGTGCAGCGTGGGTGCGCGGTTGAGCAGCACCGGATGCTCGGCGATGACTTCCTCGAGGACGTCCCACACCTGCGGACGCTGGCGCTCGACCATCCGCTTGGCGCTCTTGATGTTCTGCGCGTGGCTCAGGTCGACCAGCCGCTTCATCACGAACGGCTTGAACAGCTCCAGCGCCATCAGTTTGGGCAGACCGCACTGGTGCAGCTTGAGCTGCGGGCCGACGACGATGACCGAGCGGCCGGAGTAGTCCACCCGCTTGCCGAGCAGGTTCTGACGGAACCGGCCCTGCTTGCCCTTGAGCAGATCCGACAGTGACTTCAGCGGCCGGTTGCCCGGTCCGGTGACCGGCCGGCCGCGGCGGCCGTTGTCGAACAGCGCGTCGACGGACTCCTGAAGCATGCGCTTCTCGTTGTTGACGATGATCTCGGGCGCACCGAGGTCGATGAGCCGCTTGAGCCGGTTGTTGCGGTTGATCACCCGGCGGTAGAGGTCGTTGAGATCGGAGGTGGCGAACCGGCCACCGTCGAGCTGCACCATCGGGCGCAGCTCCGGCGGGATCACCGGAACCGCGTCGAGGACCATGCCCATCGGCGAGTTGCCCGACTGCTGGAAGGCCGCCACGACCTTGAGCCGCTTGAGCGCACGGATCTTCTTCTGGCCCTTGCCGCTGCGGATCACCTCGCGCAGTGACTCGGCCTCGGCGTCGATGTCGAAGTTCTCGATCAGCTTCTGGATCGCCTCGGCGCCCATCGAACCCTGGAAGTACTCCCCGTAGCGGTCCACCAGCTCGCGGTAGAGGTTCTCGTCCACGATCAGCTGCTTGGTCGCCAGCTTGGTGAAGGTGCTCCAGATTTCCTCGAGCCGTTCCAGCTCGCGGCGGGCCCGGTCGCGGATCTGGCGCATCTCGCGCTCACCGGCGTCCTTGACCTTGCGCTTGGCGTCGGACTTGGCACCCTCGGCCTCCAGCTCGGCCAGGTCGGACTCCAGCTTCTGGGCGCGGGCCTCCAGGTCGAGGTCGCGCTGATCCTCCACACCCTTGCGCTCCACCGTCATCTCGGCTTCCAGGGTGGAGAGCTCGTTGTGGCGCATCTCCTCGTCCACGGCGGTGATGACGTAGGCGGCGAAGTAGATGATCTTCTCGAGATCCTTGGGCGCCAGGTCCAGCAGGTAGCCCAGCCGCGACGGCACGCCCTTGAAGTACCAGATGTGGGTGACCGGGGCGGCCAGCTCGATGTGGCCCATCCGCTCGCGGCGCACCTTGGCGCGCGTCACCTCCACGCCGCAGCGCTCGCAGATGATGCCCTTGAAGCGCACCCGCTTGTACTTGCCGCAGTAGCATTCCCAGTCGCGGGTGGGCCCGAAGATCTTCTCGCAGAACAAGCCGTCCTTCTCGGGCTTGAGCGTGCGGTAGTTGATCGTCTCCGGCTTCTTCACCTCGCCGTAGGACCACTGCCGGATGTCCTCGGCGGTGGCCAGGCCGATGCGGAGCTCATCGAAGAAGTTGACGTCTAACACGTAACTCCCTTTCCCCTTGCGGGACTAGAAAACCGGTTACCAGACAAGACTCAGGCGAAGTCCTCGACGGACGCGGACTCGTTGCGGGACAGGTTGATCCCGAGGTTGGCCGCCGCACGTTCGAGGTCGTCGTCGTCGGTGTCGCGCATCTCGATGGCCGCGCCGTCGCTGGAGAGCACCTCGACGTTGAGGCACAGCGACTGCAGCTCCTTGAGCAGCACCTTGAACGACTCCGGGATGCCGGGCTCGGGAATGTTCTCGCCCTTGACGATCGCCTCGTACACCTTGACCCGCCCGACGGTGTCGTCGGACTTGATGGTCAGCAGCTCCTGCAGCGTGTAGGCCGCACCGTAGGCCTGCATCGCCCAGCACTCCATCTCACCGAAGCGCTGACCGCCGAACTGCGCCTTACCGCCCAGCGGCTGCTGGGTGATCATCGAGTACGGACCGGTGGAGCGGGCGTGGATCTTGTCGTCCACGAGGTGGTGCAGCTTGAGGATGTACATGTAGCCGACGGTCACCGGGTACGGGAACGGCTCGCCGCTGCGCCCGTCGTAGAGCGATGCCTTGCCGTCGGGGTTGACCATCACCTGGCCGTCCCGGTTGGGCAGTGTCGAGGAGAGCAGACCCTGCAACTCCTCCTCCCGGGCACCGTCGAACACCGGCGTGGAGACGATGGTGTTCGGCTCGGCCGACAGCAGCTCGTCGGGAAGGTTCGCCGCCCAGTCCGGCTTGCCCGAACCGTTGTGCTCAACGTTCCAGCCGGTCTTGGCGACCCAGCCGAGGTGGGTTTCCAGGATCTGGCCGATGTTCATCCGTCGGGGCACGCCGTGGGTGTTGAGGATGACGTCCACCGGGGTGCCGTCGGGCAGGAACGGCATGTCCTCGACGGGCAGGATCTTGCCGATGACGCCCTTGTTGCCGTGCCGGCCGGCGAGCTTGTCGCCGTCGGAGATCTTGCGCTTCTGGGCCACGTAGACCCGCACCAGTTCGTTGACGCCGGCGGACAGCTCGTCGTCGTCCTCGCGGGAGAAGACGCGGATGCCGATCACCTTGCCGGACTCGCCGTGCGGCACCTTCAGCGAGGTGTCGCGGACTTCGCGGGCCTTCTCCCCGAAGATCGCGCGCAGCAGGCGCTCCTCGGGGGTCAGCTCGGTCTCGCCCTTCGGGGTGACCTTGCCGACCAGGATGTCGCCGTCACGGACCTCCGCGCCGATGCGCACGATTCCGCGCTCGTCGAGATCGGCAAGCACTTCGTCGGAGACGTTCGGGATGTCGCGGGTGATCTCCTCCGCCCCCAGCTTGGTGTCGCGGGCGTCGATCTCGTGCTCCTCGATGTGAATCGAGGTCAGCACGTCCTCTTCGACGAGGCGGCTGGAGACGATGATCGCGTCCTCGTAGTTGTGCCCCTCCCAGGGCATGACCGCCACCAGCAGGTTGCGTCCCAGGGCCATCTCGCCGTCGTCGGTACAGGGCCCGTCGGCGATCACCTGGCCGGTCTCGACGCGCGCGCCCGCATCGACGATCGGCCTTTGGTTGGCGCAGGTTCCGTGGTTGGACCGGTTGAACTTGCGCATCCGGTAGCTGTGCCGGGTGCCGTCATCGGCCATCACGGTGATGTAGTCGGCCGAGACCTCCTCGACCACGCCGGCCTTGTCGGCGACGACGACGTCACCGGCGTCGATGGCCGCGCGCAGTTCCATACCGGTGCCGACCAGTGGTGCCTCGCTGCGTACCAGCGGCACCGCCTGGCGCTGCATGTTGGCGCCCATCAGGGCGCGGTTGGCGTCGTCGTGCTCGAGGAACGGAATCATCGCGGTGGCCACCGAGACCATCTGGCGCGGCGAGACGTCCATGTAGTCCACCTCGGTGGCGCTGACGTACTCGACCTCGCCACTTTTGCGGCGCACCAGAACACGCGGCTCGAGGAACTTGTTGGTCTTCGAGTCGATCGGCGAGTTCGCCTGCGCCACCACGTGGCGGTCTTCCTCATCGGCGGTGAGGAAGTCGATCTCGTCGGTGACCACACCGCCGACGACCTTGCGATAGGGCGTCTCGATGAAGCCGAAGGGATTGACCCGCGCGTAGACGCTCAGCGAGCCGATCAGTCCGATGTTGGGACCCTCGGGGGTCTCGATCGGACACATCCGGCCGTAGTGGCTGGAGTGCACGTCGCGCACCTCCAGACCGGCCCGCTCGCGCGACAGCCCGCCGGGGCCCAGCGCCGACAGTCGGCGCTTGTGGGTCAGCCCGGACAGCGGGTTGTTCTGGTCCATGAACTGCGAGAGCTGGCTGGTGCCGAAGAACTCCTTGATCGCGGCCACCACCGGGCGGATGTTGATCAGAGTCTGCGGGGTGATCGCCTCGACATCCTGGGTGGTCATGCGCTCGCGCACGACCCGCTCCATCCGGGACAACCCGACCCGGATCTGGTTCTGGATCAGCTAGCCCACGGTGCGCAGCCGGCGGTAGCCGAAGTGGTCGATGTCGTCGACCTCGACGGGAACCTCGACGCCGCCCGGTGCGGTCATGGTGGTGTTCTGCCCCTCGGGCAGGGTGTGCAGCCGGACCAGGTACTCGATGGTCGCGGCGATGTCGTCGAGGGTGAGGGTCTTCGCACCGGTGGGACGTCCGGAGTCGAGTCCCAGCTTCTTGTTGAGCTTGTAGCGGCCCACCCTCGCGAGGTCGTAGCGCTTCTCCTTGAAGAACAGGTTCTCCAGCATGGTCTGCGCGGACTCTTTGGTGGGCGGCTCGCCCGGGCGCAGCTTGCGGTAGATTTCCAGCAGCGCCTCGTCGGTGCCGGCGGTGTTGTCCTTCTCCAGCGTCGACATCATGATCTCGGAGAACCCGAACCGCTCCCGGATCTGCTCGCTGGTCCAGCCCAGCGCCTTGAGCAGCACCGTGACCGGCTGGCGACGCTTGCGGTCGATGCGCACGCCGACGGTGTCGCGCTTGTCGACGTCGAACTCCAGCCACGCACCGCGCGCGGGGATGACCTTGGCGCTGGTGACATCGTTCTCGGTGGTCTTGTCCTTGGACTTCTCGAAGTACACCCCGGGCGAACGGACCAGCTGGCTGACGACCACGCGTTCGGTTCCGTTGATGATGAAGGTGCCCTTTTCGGTCATCATCGGGAAGTCGCCCATGAAGACGGTCTGGCTCTTGATCTCGCCGCTCTCGGCGTTCATGAACTCGGCGGTGACGAACAACGGCGCCGCGTAGGTCATGTCCTTGTCTTTGCACTCGTCCACCGGCGCCTTGACCTCATCGAAGCGCGGGTCGGTGAAGGTCAGCGAGAGGTTGCCGGAGAAGTCCTCGATCGGCGACAGCTCCTCGAGCACTTCCTCCAGGCCGCCCTTGGGCTGGGTCTCGCCGGCCTCGCGAGCCTTTCGGCGCCAGTGCTCCGAACCGATCAGCCAGGCGAACGAGTCGGTCTGGACGTCGAGCAGCCCGGGAACCTCGAGGGGTTCGCGCAGCTTGGCAAAAGAAATTCGGTGAGGCGCTCCTGGGACGGATTGGGGGGTGGTCGGTGTCGCGTTGCTCTGCCGAGAGCGTGCCAAGATACGTCCTTCCAGCCGCTGATCTGCGTTGCCCACTGGCTGGCCCGCCCGGGAGACCTACCCGGGGCGCGGTACAGCAAAAGCGTCCGAGCCCGGGGAACAGCACATGACCACGGTGTCGAGGTGCGGGTTGGGAGCGGGAGGGAGCCAGCGCAACGTTCAACGATACCGCAGAACGACGGCAGCATCAAATCCGCATGTCCGGACCGGACGGCGCTGGCCGTCGGCGTGGCTCGCGACACGCATGCTGGTCACTAGGGTGAACCGTCACGGGCGTTCCGTCAAGGGAAACGCGCCGTTTTTCCCTCGCTCAGGGGCTCAGGAGGGGTACTGCGGGGTCGGGATGATCACCCGGTTGACTCCCAGCTGGTAGGCCCGGGCCACCAGCCGGTTGTACTCCGCCTCGGGGATGAACTGGTCGCGGGTCAGGATGTAGCCGCTGGTGCCCTGCGGGTCGCCGACGATCGCCCAGCTGTAGTCGGGCGCGTAGTCGAGGATCCAGTAGTTACCCGGCTCGGAGGCGTCTGGCTCGCCGCCGAAGAAGCCGGGGAAGCCGACGTTGAGCCGGGTGTTGGCCACGTTCACCGGCACCGCCGAACCCACGATGTTGACCGCCGGGCCGTTGGGCCCGAAGTACTGACCGAAGTTCTCCACCTTGACCGAGCCGTTGGGCAGGGGCGTGTAGGTCGCGGTGGTGTTCACCAGACCGATGGAGAAGAACTGCCGCGCGCTGCCCTGCTCGTACCACTTGCCGGAGTAGTCGTTGATGTTCACCGGCGGGGGTGCGGGCAGCGTGGTCACCCCGGCCTCGCCCATCACGAACGGCAGGTTGTAGCCGGCGGGGTTGTAGGGGAACGGCACGGCGTAGCCCGGCCCGTACACCCCGTAGAGCGGGACCTCGGGCGCGGCCGGCCCGTACGGCGTGTTGCCCGCGTAGATGTCGTTGACCCACCCGGTGGCCAGGGTGCGCACCGCGGCCTTGGCGCCCGGCGGGGACGGCTTGACAATGAAGTCGCTGGCGATCTCGGCCAGGTCGGCGAACAGGCTGTTGCCCGCGATCACGTCGGAGTGGCTGCCGTTGTCGATCTGCACGCCGTTGAACCGGTTCGGATAGAGCTGCGTCATCAGCTCGGTGGCCACGCCGTAGGCGTTCCACCGCTGCGGGGGCGCGGCGATCTGGTAGTCCGGGATATCGGCCGCGGACAGCGCGGCCAGTGAGGCGTCGAACAGCGGGGAGCGGGACACCCCGTCGAACATCACCACGCCGATCAGGTTGTCGACCTCAGGGGTGGCGGTGAGCAGCCCGCCCACCGCGGTGGCGAAGTTACCCCCGGCGGAGTGCCCGGTGAGCAGGAAGGCCGCCGGCAGCGGGCCCTGCAGGCCGGCGGCGTTGGCGCTGATGTTCAGCGCCGTGCGGTCGCCCTGGAACATCTCGGCGGCGGCTTCGCGGATGGCCGGGCTGCCCAGGTAGCAGCCCGGGCACAGCGGGGTGTCGAACCAGAAGATGTCCGGGGCGACCACGATGCTGTTGGTCTCCCTCGCCAGCGCCAGGGCCATGTCGGAGTACCACGCGTTGAAGCCCAGGAAGCCGTGCTGCAGCCAGATCATCCCGTTGGCGGCCACGGTGCCGTCGGCCTGGGTCGGGAAGTACCAGGTGGCCGGCGCGGCGTAGCCGGTGTCGCCGCACGGGATGTCGAGGGTCGCACTACCGGTCTTCACCCCGGTGACGCCGTTGCTCAGCGGCGGGACCGTGACGGCGGCGACGCCGTTGGGCAGCTGCGGCGGGATGTCGGTCGGGATGGTGATGCCGAGCGGGCGCAGCAGCGCCGCCAGGACCGCCTCGCCGAAGTAGAGCTGGTTGGCGATCGGGGTGGGCAGCGCGATCGCCGACGTCGGGCCCATGATGATCGGCTGGTTGGAGCCGGCGTAGAAGCCGTACTCCGGGTCCTGCGGGGTGGCACCGGCGTAGAGGTCGTTGATCCACCCGGTGCTCAGCGTGTAGACGGCGGTGGTGTTGCCGGCCGGGACCGGCCGGGTGACCAGTTGCAGGACGAAGTCGATCAGGGGGTTGACGCCGAGCATCGAGTCGACGTGCGAGCCGCCGGACAGCACCACCCCGTCGAACTGGCCGGGCCGGGCGCTGACCAGTTGGTTGGTGGTGGTGCCGAAGGCGTTCCAGGCCTGCGCCGGGGCGGCGATCTGGTAGATCGGCACGCCGGTCAACTCATTGACCTGGGTGGTGAAGCTGCCGTCGGAGGTGCCGGTGGAGACGCCGTCGAACATCACCACGCCGAGCAGATCGCCCGCCGCCGCTCCGTTCTCGACGGTGTCCGCCGCCGCCGCGGTGGCCAGACCGCCGCCGGCCGAATGCCCCGAGAAGATGAAGTCCTCCGGCAGCGTGCCCGAGTAGCCCGCCGCGGCCGCGCTGGCGTTCAGCGCCGACCGGTCCCCGAGGAACAGGTCGGCGACGGCCTGCTGCATCTCGGTGCCGGACAAAAAGCAGCCCGGGCAGAACAGGCTCGGCAGCGAGCTGAGGGTGGGGGCGACCACGATGCTGTTGGTCTGCTGGGACAGCTGGGTGGCCAGCCCGGAGTACAGCGAGTTCCAGGCGCCGAAGCCGTGCTGCAGCCAGATCACGCCCTGGGCGTCGACGGTGCCGTCGGCCTTGGTCGGGAAGTACCAGTCGGCGGGGGCGACGTAGCCGTTGGGCCCGCAGGGGATGTCCAGGGTGGAGTGGCCGATCTGCACGCCGGTCACGCCGTTGGTGTAGCCGGGCAGCGCCGGATCCGGCGGAGGTGCGCCGACCGTCGTGGTGCCGACCACCGTGACCGGCGTGGCGCTCTGGCGGGGGTTCGTCGCCGAGGCGGGGGCGGCCACCGCGGCCGCCGCCGGGCCGCCGGGCAGCCAGCCGGTGCCCGTGAGAACACCGAGCAGCAGCGCGTCCGCCGGTGCGGGAGTGGCCGGGGGGCCGTCGGCAAAGGCCGGCGCCCGGCGCGGCGAGACCCGCCCGAAGGCCC
>NZ_JBJTCF010000071.1:0-62392 GCF_046091765.1 Mycobacterium sp. | reverse complement strand
ACCGAAGTTCCCGGCACCGGAGTTGAAGAACCCCTTGTTGTTCGACCCCGAGTTGAACAACCCCGTATTGCCCGTCCCGGAGTTCCACCCCCCGAACCCGAACTGGTTATCCCCGGTCAACCCGAACCCGATATTGCCCGTTCCGGTGTTGCCGAACCCGATGTTCCCACTGCCCGTGTTCCCGAAGCCCCAGTTGCCGTCACCGGAATTACCCAGTCCAACATTGAAATTGCCCAGATTGCCAAACCCGACGTTGCGATTCCCCGCGTTACCGGAACCGAAGTTCCAGTCGCCGACGTTGCCATTGCCGAAGTTGGAACTGCCGACATTGCCGAAGCCCAGATTGAATGCCGTGCCCGAGGTCTTGGCGGCCCCGGCCGCGGAGATGCCCGCCTCACGCCGGCCCCCCCCGGAAGGCGTGGTGACGCCGGCACCGACCGTGGCCGCCAAGGCGTTGAGTGCCACGCCGAGGACCTGGTCCTCTGAGAGGTCACCTTCCGGAGATGTCGCCGTCCCGGCGGGCGGCGCCGCGACCATCGCCGGCGTCCCGGCCGGCGGGGCGACCGTCTCGACGACCGCGACCACCTCGTCAGCGGGGCCGGCCAACGGATTGAACGCCGTCATCACCGGCGCCGGCGCCGCGGCCGCCGTGGCGGCGACCTGCGGGCCCGCCGGGCTCTCGGCCGCCGCGGCGTTATCGGCGGCGACTAGGTCGGCCAGTGCGGTCGGCACCGGCGGGGCACCGACGTCGATCACTGGGGAGGTCAGTTGGGGAACCCTGGCCGGGGATTGCGGGAGGGATGCGGTGGGGATGCCGGGGTCGCGCGGTTGAACACCCGTGGGGCGCAAACCCGCGGGTCGGCGTGCGGGCGTCGCCGCGCGGCTGTCGGCCGTCCCCGCGGCCGCCGTGCTCGCCGCAGCCTCAGGCGCCGCCGCCGCATCGCGGGTCCGTCCGCTGCGGCGGGCCTGGGACTTGTCGACGGCGTTGCCCGCGTTCCCCGAGTCGGTCGACTCCTGGGCGGCCGACTCGGCGGCCGGGCCGGTGTCGGTGTCCGCGGCAGCCACCGCCGCTGTGCCGAGGATGGCCGTACCCACCCCGAGGGCGACCGCCAGGGCCCCGACCCGACCGACGTAAGAAGTCGCGCGGGCAGCCGGAGGCAGGGTCAGGACCACCGGGGCGGCGGTGCGGCGGTGCCGCCCCGGGCCGGCGGACTGCCGGCCGGCCGAGTTATCCGCGCACATTCCCTGACCTCCTACCGCGACACCGTCGGCGGCCAACAAGAACCCCCGCTCGGACCCCGCCCGACCCATCGAAGACCAGTGACTCCTATCACACATTCGTGATTCACCTGGCCGGTTCCGTCAGACCGGCGGTGGCGGTCAGCCGGGACGGACGACCGACAGGTCGAATCCCCAGGGCAGTTCCAGGCGGTGGCGGGCCAGCAGCGCCGAATCGGCGAGCACCGACCCGATGTCGCCGTCGGCGACCACCGTCCCGGCATCCATCACCACCGCGCGCTCGCACAGCTGAGCGGCGAAGGGCAGGTCGTGCGTGACGATCAGCAGGGTGGTGTCCAGCGCGATCAGGGTCTCGGCCAGGTCGCGACGGGCCGCCGGATCGAGGTTGGCCGACGGCTCGTCGAGGACCAGCACGTCGGGCCGGCAGGCCAGCACGGTGGCCAGCGCGGCCCGGCGGCGCTCGCCGGCGGAGAGGTGCGCGGGGCTGCGCTCGGCCTGATCGCTCAGCGCGACCGCCCGCAGCGCCGCACCGACCCGCTGGGCGAGTTCCTCGCCGCGCACCCCGAAGTTGGCCGGGCCGAAGGCGACGTCCTGGGCGACGGTCGGCATGAACAGCTGATCGTCGGGATCCTGGAAGACCAGCCCGACCCGCTGGCGGATCGCGCGCAGGCTCGCCCGGTCGACCACCGTCCCGCCGATCCTCACCGAACCCGACGTCGGGCTGAGCACACCGTTGAGATGCAGCATCAGCGTCGTCTTGCCCGCTCCGTTGGGGCCGAGCACCGCCACCCGCTCGCCGGCTCGAATCGTCAGTTCGACGCCGTCGAGACCGCGGTGACCATCGGGGTAGACGTGCCGCAGAGCCGCGACCCGCACGGCCGGTGTCATCGCAGCACCCACGCGGCGAGCACCACGACGACGGCAGCCGCCGCGGGCAGCAGGGCCAGCACCCACTGCCGTGCCGAGGCCTGGGCCGCGCCACCGGGGCCGAGCACCATTGCCGGTACCGTGCCGTCGTATCCGCGGGAGAGCATCGCGGCGTAGACACGCTCACCGCGCTCGTAGGACCGCAGGAACAGCGCCCCAACGCTTTTCGCGGTCGCCCCCGCCTGGTGCAGGGTGCGCGCGGAGTCTCCGCGCGACAGTCGCGCGATGCGCATCCGGCTCACCTCGGCGCTCAGTACGTCGATGTAGCGGATCATCAGCACCAGCACCGAGGTGACCATGGCCGGCATCCCGAGCCGGGAGAGCGCCAGCGGCAGCTGACGCGCCGACGTGGTGGCCGCGAAGGTCAGCGACGCGGCCACACCCAGGGTGCCCTTCGCCACGATTGCCCACGCCGCGTGGAGGCCAGCCACCGACAGCGAAATCCCGGCGACCTCGACGCGCTCGCCGCCCTCGGCGAAGGGCAGTAGCACCGCGAGGATCACGAACGGTATCTCGATGGCCATCCGCGGCAGCATCCACGACAGCGGGATCCCCGCGACCCGCCACAGCACCAGCAGGATCAGCGCGTAGATCCCGAAGGGCCACAGCAGCTCCCGCGGGGTGGCGACGACCGCGAGCACGAACACCACCAGGGCGACGATCTTGACTTCGGCGGGCAGCCGATGCACGACGGAGCGGCCGTCGCGGTACAGCGGGTGTGCGTGGGCGCCGCCCACACTCAGGCTCCGCTGTCAGTGGGCGCTGCGGGCCGCGTTCGCGCGATCAGCCAGAAGACCGCACCGGCGGCGGCCAGGGTGATCAGTGCTCCGATCACGCCGGCCAGCCCGCCGCTGCTCTCGACACCGCCGATCGAGTAGTCGGCGAGCGGGGACGCGGCGAGGTCATGGTCGCGTGCGCTCTGCGCGAGGCACTGCCCGGTCAGGTGCTCGGCGCCATCCACGTCGGCGACCGCACATCCCCGCAGCGTGGCCGAGTCCAGGCCGTCGGGACTGGAACTGGCCAGCGCGGACAGACCGCCGGCGACGGCGAGGATGGCGAGCAGGAAGACCAGCCGGAACCTCCAGCCGGATGCGCAGTCAGGCCGGGCGCTCACGCGGTGACCTGCGCGGGAAGGGGCCGGGTGCGCAGCAGATAGACCAGATCCGGCCGGGCGCGCGCCACCGCGAGCACCGTCACGGCGGTGATGACGCCTTCGCCGACACCGATCAGCACATGCGTTCCCAACAGGAAGCCCGTCACCGCGGCAAGTGACGCGGTCCCCGCGCCACCGATCGCGTACTCGATGACGAAACCCGCCGCGGCGGCGACCGTTCCGATCACGGCGGAGAGGAAGGCGACCACACCGAGCTGCGGGACCGCGAGCCGTGCGCTCCCCCGCCGGAGCAGCGCCGCGACGGCGCACGCGCTGACGTACGCCGCCGCCACCCCGATCAGCGCCATGTTGGTGATGTTGGTGCCCAGCGCGCTGACCCCGCCGTCGGCGAACAGCAGCGACTGCACCACCAGGACGATCGCGATGCACAGCGCACCGGTGAACGGGCCCACCAGAATCGCGGCGAGCGCACCGCCGAGCAGGTGACCGCTGACGCCGGGCAGGACCGGGAAGTTGACCATCTGTGCGGCGAAGATGAACGACGCCACCAGGCCGGCCAGGGGCACCGTGCGCTCGTCGAGTTCGGTGCGCGCCCGCCGCGCGCACACCGCCAGACCGGCGGCGGCGATCACACCGAAGACGATCGACGTCGGGGCGGTGACGAGGCCGTCGCTCATGTGCATGGCCAGCGTCGTCGAGCTCACCCGAGCAGGCTAAGTCCGGCCTTCGCCATCTGTCTAGATGTTCAGATAATCAGATGCCGCCGATGCTCTTCCGACTCAGTGGCCGGCGCCGATCCAATGCAACAGGTCGTGCACGGTCGGGTCGGCGAGTTCGTAGTTGACCTGGCGGCCGACCCGGGTGGAGGTGACCCAGCCCTGCTGGCGCAGCACACGCAGCGCCTGTGACACCGCATTCTCCGAGCGGCCCACCGCGGCGGCCAACTCCCCCACGCAGATGCCCGGGGTGCGGTGCAGGCTGAGCAGGATCTCCAGCCGGTTGGGGTCCGACAACAGGTCGAAACGCTGCGTCCAGCCGGCGATGTCCACCGCCCGCGCCGCGTGTTGCCCCACAGCCGAAACCTACCCGTTCACCCTCGCGGCTCGGTGGTGGTCGGCAGCTCCGGTGCGGGCGTGAGCACCGAGCCCTTTACGGTCGGTGACGGGGTCGACGGCGAAGCGGGCCCGCGTTCGGTTTTCGCACCGCAGGCCGTGGCCGCCGTGGCCGCCATCGCGGTCAGCGCGAGCGCCCCGAACGCGAGTCCGATCCGGTCGGTGATCTGCAATCTCATGGTCGGCTCCCTGGAATTCAGCGTGCTGGCCGCACCGACCCTACCCGCGCCGAACGCCGTATCATCACCGGTGTGACCGGCAACGTCTGGATCCTGGGGGGGTATCAGAGCGACTTCGCGCGCAACCTCACCCGGGAGGGGGGTGATTTCGCCGAACTGACCCTCGAGGTCGTCGACCGCACCCTGGCGGAGTCGATGATCGACGCCGCCGACATCGACGTCGTGCATGTCGGTAATGCGTTCGGCGAGATGTTCGCCCGCCAGGGCCACCTCGGCGCCATGCCGGCCACCGTGCACTCCGAGCTCTGGGACACCCCGGCCACCCGCCACGAGGCGGCCTGCGCATCGGGCAGCGTTGCCGCGCTGGCCGCGATGGCCGATCTGCGGGCCGGCAACTACCGCACCGCGCTGGTGGTGGGACTCGAGCTGGAGAAGACGGTTCCCGGCGACGTCGCCGCCGCGCACCTGGGAGCCGCGGCCTGGACCGGCCACGAAGGCGAGGGGGCGACGTTCCTGTGGCCGTCGATGTTCGCCGAAGTCGCCGACGAGTACGACCGCCGGTTCGGCATCGACGACGCACACCTGCGCGCGATCGCTGCGATCAACCTCGCCAACGCGCGGCGCAACCCCAACGCCCAGACCCGCGACTGGCGGGTGCCCGACCTGAGTGCCGTCGGCGACGACGACATCGTCAACCCGCCCGTCGAGGGCCGGATCCGCCGCTTCGACTGCAGCCAGATGACCGACGGCGGCGCGGGCGTGGTCCTGGTGGGCGACGAGTTCCTGCGCGAGCATCCCGGCGTGCGCCCGATCGGGCGCATCGAGGGCTGGGGGCATCGCACCGTCGGGCTGGGGCTGCGCCAGAAACTCGACCGTGACGCCGCCAACCCGTACGTGCTGCCGCACGTGCGCGCGGCCGTGCACGACGCATTCGGCCGCGCCCGGGTGGGTCTGGACGACATCGACGGTTTCGAGGTGCACGACTGCTTCACCCCCAGCGAGTACGTGGCGATCGACCACATCGGGCTGACCGGACCGGGTGAGTCGTGGAAGGCGATCGAGGGCGGGGACATCGAACTCGGCGGCCGGTTGCCGATCAATCCCTCCGGCGGCCTGATCGGCGGCGGCCACCCGGTCGGCGCCTCGGGCGTGCGGATGATGCTCGACGCCGCCAAGCAGGTCAGTGACCTGGCCGGGGAATACCAGGTCGGCGGGGCGCGGCGCTTCGGCACGCTGAACTTCGGCGGCAGCACCGCCACCACGGTCAGCTTCGTGATCGGGTCCGCGGAGGACGCCGCCTGATGAACGCGGGGTCTGATGAATACTGAGATCGTCGGCAAGTTCCTGTCCACGCTGCCCGAGGACGACGACCACCCGTACCGGACCGGCCCGTGGCGGCCGCAGACCGCCGAGTGGCGCGCCGACGACCTCATCGCCGTGCAGGGCGAGATCCCCGCCGACCTCGACGGGATCTATCTGCGCAACACCGAGAACCCGCTGCATCCGGCACTGAAGTCCTATCACCCGTTCGACGGCGACGGCATGCTGCACGTCGTCGGCTTCCGCGACGGCACCGCCTTCTACCGCAACAGGTTCATCCGCACCGAGGCCTTCGAGACCGAACAGCACGCCGGCCAGACACTGTGGCCCGGTCTGGCCGAATCGCCCGCGCTGGCCAAGACCGACCACGGCTGGGGGGCGCGCACCCTGCTCAAGGACGCCTCGAGCACCGATGTGGTGGTGCACCGCGGCATCGCACTGACCAGCTTCTACCAGTGCGGCGACCTCTACCGGGTGGATCCCTACACGGCGGACACGCTGGGCAAGGAGACCTGGAACGGGGGCTTCCCGTTCGAGTGGGGCGTCTCGGCGCATCCGAAGGTCGACGAACGCACCGGCGAGTTGCTGTTCTTCAACTACAGCAAGAGCGCGCCCTACCTGCACTACGGGGTGGTCAACGCCGACAACGAACTGGTGGACTACGTCGACGTCCCGCTGCCGGGCCCGCGGCTGCCGCACGACATGGCCTTCACCCGCAACTACGTGATCCTCAACGACTTTCCGCTGTTCTGGGAGCCCGAACTGCTCGAGCGCGGCCTGCACGTCCCCAAGTTCCACCGTGACATGCCGTCCCGTTTCGCGGTGGTCCCCCGCCGCGGTGACGGCCCGCGCGACATCCGCTGGTTCGAGGCCGAGCCCACCTTCGTGCTGCACTTCGTCAACGCCTACGAAGAGGGCGACGAGATCGTGCTCGACGGGTTCTTCCAGGGCGACCCCGAACCGGCCGACACCGGTGTCGGCGACAAGTGGCAGCGCGCGTTCCGGTTCCTCGCGCTCGACCGGATGCAGGCCCGCCTGCACCGCTGGCGGCTCAACCTGGTCACCGGAGCCGTCACCGAGCAACCGCTGAGCGACACCATCTCCGAATTCGGGATGATCAACGCCGCCCGGACCGGCGAGTCCTACCGCTACTCCTACGCCGCGACCGGCAAGCCGGGCTGGTTCCTCTTCGACGGCCTGGTGCGCCACGACGCCATGACCGGAACCGAGCAGCACTACCGGTTCGCCGACGGGGTCTACGGCAGCGAGACCGCGATGGCGCCCCGGGTCAACAGCCGCGGCGAGGATGACGGGTATCTGGTCACGCTGACCACCGACATGAACGCCGACGCCTCCTACTGCCTGGTCTTCGACGCCGCCCGGCTCGACGACGGACCGGTGTGCAAGCTCGCGCTGCCGGAACGGATTTCCAGCGGCACCCACTCGACCTGGGTCGCGGGCTCCGAACTGCGCCGCTGGCGGGAGACCGACTCCGCAGCCGCCGCCGTCGGCCTCTAGGCCGGACTCACTTCGGCGGCAACAGCTGGAAGCCCTTGAGGATGGACGCCGAGTCCTGCTGGTAGGTCGGGTTGTCCGGTTTGATGGCCTGCACGGTCAGCGTCGCCACGTAGTAGATGTCCCCCGCCCGGTACACCGTGCCCAGCGAGGTCGCGGTGCGCGGTGGGATCTTGGGGAGCTTGGGCCCCAGCACGACCTCCGGTGCGACGTAGGAACTCGACAGCGCCGGCGCCCCGCACACCGTGGTCGGCGTGGTCTTCATGTCGGTCAGCTTCAACTTCGCGGTGAGCCCTTTGTTCTGCTCTTCGAGGATCTTTTCGGGCTTTCCGGCCCGGGTGCTGATCTGCTGCAGGGTGACCACGGCGGTGGGAGTGAAGTCGTCGACGGCCAGGGCGGGGTTGCGGATGGCAAAGCGGATCGACTCGTTGTCGCGCTGGGTGGTGCGCTCCCAGCCCGGGGGTACCGGGATGCGCATCTTGGGTTCCTGGTCGGTCCGGGTCGGGACGTCACTCAGCGGCGCCGAAACCGTCTCGCACTTGTCGGCGCTGGGCTGTCCCTGGTTGAAACACCCGGCCAGCATCACCGCAACCGCCAGAAGTACGGCGGCCCGAACGGTTCCGGACGGTGTCGGTCTGCGCACGTCAGCTTCCCTTCTCAAACCCGCCACAGCCTACCGGCCGTCAACCCCGGTCCCCCGGGACCGCAGGACCGCGACGAGCACCGCCCACACCGAGCAGATCACGGCGGCCACCGCGAACAGCGCGCCGAGATACAACCCGTACCCGGCGGCCACCGGCGGACGCACGTTGGCGTGGTAGTACCACCAGGTCAAGACCACGACCAGGATCGAGACGAGCAGCGCGGCGACCGCCGAGAGCCGCGGCGACAACCCGCGGGCGGCCATCGCGCCGAGCACGATCAGCACCGAGGACAGCAGCACGATCAGCTGGCCCGGACCGAAGCGCGCCGGCAGCACGATGCTGCCCAGCGCCCCGCCGATGGCGCTGGCCCGCCCGCCCCCGCCGACCGAGGTGGTCAGCCAGGGCAGCCAGGCGCTGACCCCCAGAGCGGCCGACCACAGCACGACCAACCACCCCGGACGCAGCCGTGCCATGGAATAAAACCCTAACCGGCTGATCGCCCACGTACCGTTTTCCCATGCGCGCTCAGGTCCTCGGTCACATGATCGTGTGCGGTGACGATGCGCTGGCCCGGCGGATCATCGACGTCCTCAACGACGCCGAACTGACCGTGGTGACGCTGCGCACCCCGGCCGACCTGGCGGCCGCCGGAGTGGCGACCGCCCGGGCGGTGATCTGCGTGTCCCCCGACGACTCGCTGAACCTGGAAGTCGCACTGCTGGCCCGCCGTGCCAACCCGAACGTCCGGGTGGTCGCCCGGCTGGGCAACTCCGTGCTGCGCCAGGCGATGAACGACGGCAACGAGGCCGGCGCGGTGCTCGACGTCGCCGACCTCGCCGCACCGTCGGTCGTCGAGGCACTGCTGGGCCGCACGGCGCACACCATCCGGGTCGGGTCGCTGGACTTCCTGGTCTCCGGGGTGTCGGCCCCCCGGGCGGGCACCGTGGGGGAACTCTCCGGACAGCTGATCCCGGTGGCCGTGATCCGCGGCGACCTGTCGCCCACTCCCGGTGAGGTCATCGCCTGCCCCGCGCCCGGCGATCCGCTCTACCCCGGCGACTGGACCGCGATGATCGGTCAGACGGACGGGGCCGCACAGCCGGGCGTCAGGGCCGACCTTTCCGCCGCCGACTCCACCGGCGCCTCGCCGCGACGACCGTGGCCGGTTCGCGTGATCGACGCCGCGCGCGCCTTCCACGACGACGTCAACCCGATGTTCTACCGCGCGCTGGCGGTGGCGGCCACCCTGCTGATCGGCTCGGCGGTCATCCTGAAGCTGGCCTACCGGGACTCCGGTTTCAGCCTGATGGACGCGCTCTCCTTCGCCACCGAGACCCTGACCACGGTCGGCTACGGCGATTTCAGCTTCACCGAGCAGCCGGTGTGGTTGCGACTGTGGGGCGTGGTGATGATGCTCAGCGGAGTTGCGACCAACGCCATCCTGGTGGCGTTCATCGCCGACGTGCTGCTGTCCCGGCGCATCAGCCAGGCGGCCAATCGCCAGCGAGTGAGCCACCTGCGCGACCACTTCGTCATCGTCGGGGTCGGCTCGTTCGGTTACCGGGTGGCCGGTCTGCTCAAGGAGTCCGGTTATGACGTGGTGGCCATCGAGCGCGACGAGGCCGGCCGCTATCTGTCCTCGGCGGCCGAACTCAACGTGCCGGTCATCCTCGGCGACGCGACGCTGCGCGCCACGCTGGCGGCGGCCGGGGCCGAACGTGCCCGCGCGATCGCCGTGCTGACCGAGGACGACATGGTCAATATCGAGACCGGCATCGTGCTGCGCGAGATGATCGGGTCCCGCTCCGAGGGCGGCTCCGGGCGCGGCCCGATCGTCCTGCGGATCTACGACCGCACGCTCGGCAAGGCCGTGGGGCACCGCTTCGGGTTCGAACACGTTCGCTCGACCGTCGATCTCGCCACGCCGTGGTTCATCGGCGCGGCGATGGGCCTGGAAGTCCTCGGCACATTCTCGGTAGGCCAGAACTCGTTCATGGTCGGCGGGGTCCGGGTGCAGCCCGGAAGCGAACTGGACGGCGTCACGGCGACCACACTGTCCACCCAGACCCGGCTGATCGCGATCGAAAGCGGCGGGACGATCACCGCGATCCCCCCGGGGCGCGACGTCCGGTTGCGGGCCGGCGACACCGCCTACCTGGTCGGGCCCTATAACGAACTGCTGGAGACCCTGCGCCGCGGGCAGCGCGCCGGCTCGGTGCGGCCCGCTCCCGGGCCAGGCGGCTAGTTGTCGGCGACGCCGAGGACCCGCAGCGCGTTGTCCTTGAGGATCAGCGGCACCACGTCGGGGCTGATCCCCAGCGCGTCGAACTCGCGGCGCCACCGCTCCAGGGTGATGTACGGGTGGTCGGTGCCGAAGAGGGCCTTGGTGCTCAGGTGTCGCCCGACCGCGCGAACCAGCTGCGGCGGAAAGTATTTCGGCGCCCAGCCGGACAGGTCGATGTAACAGTTCGCCTTGTGCGAGGCGATGGCGATCTGCGCGTCCACCCACGGCACCGCCGGATGGGCCATCACGATCGTCAGATCCGGAAAGTCGGCCGCGACGTCGTCGAGCAGCATGGGGTCCGAATAGCGCAGCTTGATCCCGTAGCCGCCGGGCAGATCCGAACCCAGACCGGTCTGGCCGGTGTGGAAAAGCGCGGGCACACCCGCGGCCTCGATCGCCTCGTAGATCGGGTAGAACCGGCGGTCGTTGGGCTCGAAGGCCTGCAGGCTCGGATGGAATTTGAACCCGCGCACGCCGCGGCGCTCGACCAGCTCGCGCACCCGTTGCACGGCCGCGTCACCCGTCCACGGGTCGACACTGCCGAACGGGATCAAGATGTCGTTGTTGCGTGCGGCCCCGGCCACCAGTTCGTCGACGGAGTTGGGCGGGTGCCCGGAGGCGGTCTGCGCGTCGACGGTGAAGACCACCGCCGCGACGTTGTGGCGGCGGTAGTTCTCGGCGAGCTCGTCGATCGGCATCAGCGCCTCGGCGCTGAGCTTGAAGTAGCGCCGGGTGGCCTCGGCGAGCCCGGCGTCGTAGGCGCACTGACCCCTGCCGTCGATTTCGACGTGGGTGTGGAAGTCGATCGCGTCGACCTTGTCGAAGTCGATCCCGAACTCGTAGCGTCTGGCCATCGCGGCAGTCTACGGTCGGCTCAGCCCGGGCCGAACACGGTGACGAACCGGTCCAGCGATGCGCGGATGTCGCCGCGCAGTGCCGCGGCGACCACCATCCCGATCGGCCCGAACAGGGCGGGCCCGCCGAGGTGGACGTCCATCGAGACCACCGACGCCGACGCGTCGCCGGTGGCGGGCCGGACCTTGCCGACCAGTTTGACCTTGACCCCGCCGGCCCCCACCCCGTCGAGCGTCATCGCCTCGGGCGGCTTGAAATGCACGATGGTCCACCTGATCCGGCTGGGCATGCCTTTGACCTCGACGATGGACTCCACCACACTGCCCTTGTCCAGGGTTTCGGGCAGCGTGGAGCGCCACACCCGGTGGATGGTCAGCCACTCCCGGTAGCGGGACAGATCAGCGGCGTGCTGCCAGGCCTCCTCGGGCGGTAGCGGAACGTCCACCGAAACCGAGACTTTTGCCACCGCTACTGCTGGGGATCAACCTTGTCCGCTGCGGCGTTCGCCGCACCCTGGACTTTGTCGACCGCGGAGTGGGCGGCTTCCTGGACCTTGTCGACCGCCTCGGAGAGCTTGCCGCCGGTCTTCTCGTCGATGAGGTCGCCGGCCTTGTCGATCGCCGCTTCGACCTTGTCGACGTTCTCACTGATGGCGTCCTTGGCCTTGTCGAGGAACGACATGTTGGGGGCCTTTCTGTCGGTGTCCCGCCGGTCGTGGGGGAAGCTCGTGGCCAACCTTACGGCCCGGTGCGCCACAGATTCCGGGGTTCGCCCAACACCCGCCCGCCGATCCACCACACCGCCTCGATGAGGACGGCCGCCGCCACCCCGAGTGCGACGGCCGCGGAGGTCAGCGCGGGGTTGGACGGATCGAGCAGGAAGGTCCGCCGGGCCAGCGGCAGGCTGAAAATGATCACGTAGGCCACCGCCGAGACCGCGACCAGACCCACGCGCCACCACTGGTAGGGCCGGGCCACCACGGCCAGCACCCACAGCGCACCGATCAGCAGGGTGATCAGCGCGGCGGTGGAGGCCTGGTTCTGCTCGACGGTGTCGGCGTCGCTGCCCCGGTAGGCGATCAGGTAGGAGGCGAAGGTGGCCGCGCCGATCACCGCACCGCACGGCAGCGCCGAGGTCATCACCCGGCGCACGAAACCCGACCGGGCCCGCTCGTTGTTGGGTGCCAGCGAGAGCACGAAAGCCGGGATACCGATGGTGAACCAGGCCGCGATGGTGACGTGGATCGGCTGGAACGGGTAGACCAGCGGATCGGTGCCCAGCAGCTTGGCGCCCACGCCGGCCACCCCGACCGCCAGTGCCAGCAGCACCGAGTAGACCGTCTTGGTCAAGAACAGGTTGGAGACCCGTTCGATGTTGCCGATCACCCGCCGGCCCTCGCCGACGACGTAGGGCAGGGTGGCGAACCTGTTGTCCAGCAACACGATCTGGGCGACCGCGCGCGAGGCGGGGCTCCCGGAGCCCATCGCCACACCGATGTCGGCGTCCTTGAGCGCGAGCACGTCGTTGACCCCGTCGCCGGTCATGGCCACGGTGTGTTCGCGCTCCTGCAGCGCATGCACCATCGCGCGCTTCTGGTCGGGGCGCACCCGCCCGAAGGTGGTGCAGGACTCCATGGTGTCAGCCAGCGCACCGGGATCTTCGGGAAGCCGACGGGCGTCGAGGGTCTCCCCGTGCAGCCCGAGTGAGTCCGCCACCGCACCGACCGACACCGCGTTGTCCCCGGAGATCACCTTGATCGAGACGTTCTGGGAGGCGAAGTACTCCAGGGTGTCGCGGGCGTCGGGGCGGATGCGCTGCTCGAGGACGACCAGGGCCGCCGGGGTGACCCGGCCGGGTGCGTCGGGACTGTCGACCGGACGTTCGCAGGATCCCAGCAGCAGCACCCGCAGTCCGCGCGCACCGATCTGCTCGGCCTGCTCGGCTGCCGCCGAGTCCGGGTCGAGCAGCACGTCGGGGGCGCCGATCACCCAGTTGCCGTGCTCCCCGAAGGACGCCCCGCTCCACTTGGTGGCGGACTTGAACGGCGCGCTGGCCGTCGCCGACCAGTCCGGCGGGGCGGGGTAGGCCTCGGCGATGGCCTGCATGCTGGCGTTGGGCCGGGCGTCGTCGGCGGCCAGTGCCGCCAGCACGCTGGCGGGCCGCTCACCGGAGCGCGGGGCTCCCAGTTCGGCGATCTGCGCCAGGCGCATCCCATTCTCGGTGAGGGTGCCGGTCTTGTCGGCGCAAACCACGTCCACTCGGGCCAGGCCCTCGATCGCGGGCAGTTCCTGAACCAGACACTTGCGCCGGCCGAGCCGGATCACGCCGACGGCGAACGCGAGGGAGGTCATCAGCACCAGGCCCTCGGGCACCATCGGCACCAGGGCGCCGACCATCCGCAGCACCGACTCGCGCCACCCGACGTTGGTCAAGAACAGCTGGGTGTAGATGATCAGCAGCCCGGTCGGCAGCAGGAGGTAGGTGATGAACTGAAGGATCTTGTTGATGCCGCTGCGCAGTTCGGACTTGACCAGGGTGAACTTGCTGGCCTCCTCGGCCAGCCGGGCGGCATAGGCTTCGCGGCCGACCTTGGTGGCTCGGTAGGCGCCCGTCCCGGCGACGACGAAGCTGCCCGACATCACCGGGTCGGCGGGACCCTTGGCGATCGGGTCGGCCTCGCCGGTCAGCAGGGATTCGTCGACCTCCAGCGCGCCGGCCTCGAGCACCTCGCCGTCGACGACGATCTGATCGCCGGGCCCGATCTCGATCACGTCGTCGAGCACCACCTCATTGGGCGCGAGGTCGACGGTGCCGGACTGCCGCCGCACGGTGGGCCGGGCCTGGCCGATGATCGCCAGGTTGTCCAGCGTCTTCTTGGCGCGCAACTCCTGAATGATGCCGATACCGCTGTTGGCGATGATGAGCAGCCCGAACAGTCCGTTGATCAGCGACCCGGTGGACAGCACGATGGCGAACAACACCCCGAGGATGGCGTTGATCCGGGTGAAGACGTTGGCCCGCACGATGTCGGCGACGCTGCGCGAGGCGCGGGTCGGCACGTCGTTGGTCTGGCCCTGGGCGATGCGGGTGGCGACGTCGGCATCGGAGAGACCTGCGGCGAGAGTCATCGGGTGAAGGTTCCCATGCCGTCGGTATCGAAGTACTCCAGTGTGAGGGTGTCGCCGCGGAAAGTCGCCGCGGAAACGCTTCCGGGCGGGGCGTTCTCCGAACCCAGGGCGAAGGTGAAGACATCCCCGTCGCGGTGGGTCAACTCGAAGGTCTGAGGACGGGCACCCAGCGACAGCGTGAGCCGGCCCCCGTTCGCGGTCACGGTGGCGGGACCGAAATAGTCGTTGGCGTAGCTGCCGACGTAGGCAGGTAGCGGGCGGGCCGGTGCCGGTTGCGCCGGGGCGGGGGTTCCGACCAGGTCACCGACCGGCCGGTCGATCTCGGCGAAGGCGTCACGGTAGAGCGCGGGCCAGTCCGCGCGGATCTCGCCGAACTCCACCAGGTCGGCGAACTGGGCGGTGAGCGCTTCGGGCACACCGGACGGCGCGGCGTTGGTGAGCGCCACAATCGCCACGTCCGCGTCGGGGATGATCACGAAGTTGGTCGCCGCACCCAGCAGGAACGCCCCGGAGTGGCTGAACTGCACGCGGCCGGCGGCCGACGTGTCGACGTTGAAGCCGTAGCCGTAGAAACCCGAACGCTCGGCGGGCTCCTCGGGCGGGCTGGACACCATCTGCGGAGTCAGCGCGGGCAGCAGCGCCTTCGGGTCCAGAAGTGGGGTGCCGTTGTTGTCGCGCCCGTCGGCGAGCATCATCGCCAGCCAGCGCGTCAGGTCGTTGACCGACGAGCTGACCCCGCCGGCCGGCGCCTGCGGATCGGGGTCGCGCGGGTCGCGCGGCGGCCGGTAGCCGGCGCCCGCCTCACCGGGAACCCGGATGTGTCCGACGGCCCGGTTGGGGCGAGACAGGAAGTCGGCGAATCGCGAACTGGTCGACGCCATCCCCAGCGGCCGATAGAGCACCTCGTCACAGAGTTGCGCCCAGTCCCGGCCCGCCGCGGCGGCCACCGCCTCGGCGGCGGCGGTGACCCCGAAGTTGGTGTAGGCGTAGGACGCCCGGAACGGACCCAGCGGGAGCAGTCGCAGCCGCTGCAGGATCGTGCGCCGGTCATAGCCGAGGTCCTCGAGCAGGTCGCCCGCGTGCTCGGGCAGACCAGAGCGGTGGGCGAAGAGATCACCGACGGTCACCAGCCTGGTGGCCACCGGGTCGGAGAGCGCGAACCACTCCAGCGCCTCGACGATCGGCGTATCCCAGCGGATCGTGCCGGCACCCACCTGCTGGGCGACGACGCTGGCCGACAGCGGTTTGGACAGCGACGCGAGCTGGAAAACCGTGTCGGCGTCGATCTTCTGCCCGGTGCGGGTGTCGCGGACTCCGAAACCCTTGGCGTACACAGTTTTTCCGTGGTGGACCACGCCGACCGCCATCCCGGGGATACCCGACGACCGCATCAGCTGCTCGGCCAGACCGTCGAGTTTGGCCACCGCGTCGACGACCGCATCCCCCGGTAGCGGCATCGCCGGTGCACGTCGCGGTGAATCAGCCAGCGGCGGTGCCGGTTTGGTAGCGGTGGCGGAGCAGCCGGCAATTGACAACACGAGCGCCAGGACCACGGTCCGTCGGCTCAGCGCCGTCATACCCGATGCCACCAGTGCTCGACATCCTGCGCCGCGGCGGCGTCCACCAGACCTCCGGGTCGCGGTATCCCGATACCTACCCCGGCGTCGGCAGCCGCGGCGACCAGCCGGTCGGCCGGCTCGGCCCAGGGATGCGGAGCCAGCCGGAAGGTGCCCCAGTGGATCGGGACCAGCACGCCGGTGGCTCCCGCGTTGAGATCGGTGTGCGCCCGCACGGCCTCCTCGGGGTTCAGGTGGATGTCCGGCCAGGCTTTGTTGTACGCCCCGATCGGCAGCAGCGTCAGGTCGAACGGTCCGTGCTGCGCGCCGATGTCGGCGAAGCTGCCGGTGTACCCGCTGTCCCCGCCGAAGTAGGCGCGGTGGTGCGGCCCGCGGATCGCCCACGACGCCCACAGCGTGGTGTTGCGCGACAGGAAGCGGCCGGAGTAGTGCCGGGCCGGGGTGCAGGTCAGGGTGAGATCGCCGACCTGCGTGCTGGCACCCCAGTCCAACTCGACGATCCGGGTGGCCGGCACCCCCCACGCGCGCAGGTGCGCCCCGACCCCCAGCGGGGTGACGAACTGCGCACGCTGGGTGCGCGCCAGCGTTCGCACGCTGGGCATGTCGAGGTGGTCGTGGTGGTCGTGGCTGATCACCACCGCGTCGAGGGCCGGCAGTGACTCCATCGACACCGGTGCCGGGTGCAGCCGCCGGGGGCCGATCGAGCGCGACGGCGAGCACCGCTCACTCCAGACCGGATCGGTGAGGATCCGGTGGCCGTCGATCGTCACCAGCGCGGTGGCGTGCCCGAGCCAACTGACCGACAGCGGGGCGGCCGGATTCGCGGTGAAGTCCGCCATCGGGATGTCCGCGTTGGGCAGGCTCCGGCTGCGGCTGGAGAAGATCTCGAAGAGGATCAGGCGGTTCTCCTCGGTGTCGAGGCGGATCGCCGAGGCGGGCTCGAGGTTGCTGAAGACGCCGTCGCGACAGTTCGGCGACCCCTCGGTGACGGCCCTGATCGCGGCCGGGCCGGCGCCCAGCGCCGCGGGGGTGTCGCGCAATGCCTGCAGCACCCACCCCCCGGCGGCCAGCGATGCGGTTCCGGCCACGAGCCGCACGGCGGCCCTTCCGCTGGGCAGCAGCGCGGGAAGGTCGGGCAGACCGGGCACGGCTCAGGCTCCCTGGAACCTCGCGGCGCGCTTCTCAATCCGGGCGACCTGGGCCTCGATCACGTCGTGACTGGACCATGCCCGCTCGAAAAGATCCTTGTGCACCTCGGTCTGATCCTCGTAGGCCCCGTCGTCGTTGAGGACCCGCTTGGAGTGCTGCAGCGACAGCGGCGCGAGCCCGGCGATCTCCGCGGCCCAGGCCTGGGCGTCGGCCAGCGTTCCGAGCCGGTTGGCCATCCCCGTCATCAGCGCGGTGTCGGCGTCGAGCTTCTCGGCGGCCAGCAGCATCGCCCGGGCGCGGCCGTGACCGGCCAGCGACGCCAGCCGGCGCACGCTCCAGTTGTCCAGGGCCAGCCCGTATCGGGCGATCGGGAACTGGAAGTAGGCGCCGGGGGCGACCACCCGAAGGTCGCAGACCATGGCCAGCTGCACGCCCGCTCCGATCGCCGCGCCGTTGATGGCGCCGATCACCGGAACCGGTACGGCGTCGATGGCCTTGTTCAGCGCGATCGCCTTGTCCGGGAAGTCCGCGGCGAACACGTCACCGGAGAGGTCCGCCCCCGCGCAGAACACGCTGCCCGCCCCGGTCAGCACGATCGCCCGGACCTGGTCGGCCGCGGCTTTCTGCACCGCCTCGCGCAACGCGTCGACCAGTTCGGAGTTCAGCGCGTTACGCCGCTCGGGCCGCTGCAACTCGATGGTCGCCACGTCGCCGACCCGCTCGATTCCGATCATGGGTCCCCAGACTACTGGCCGGGCCGACGCGGCCCGCCGGTGCCGAAGGCGCTCAGCCGAGGAGCGACCTGAGCGCGTAGACGCAGATGAACAGATTCACCGCGAACATGGACAGGGCCTGCAGGGCCTGGCCCACCGAGTCACCGGAGCGGAAGCGGACCCCGACGCCCAGCGCCATCAGCAGCGCCAGCCCACCGGCGGCCAGCACCACCAGGGCCGGCACGAAGTAGCCGGCGATCAGCCCGAGCGCACCGAGCACCTCCACGATCCCGGTGAGTTTGCGGAACCGGGCCAGCCCGTAGCGCTGGAACTCCTGGGCCATCGCATCGGTGAACAGAACGTGCAAGCCGTAGAAGAGAAACGCGAGAATGGAGACTACTTTCAGTACCTCGTAGACCGCGCCCACACCGTTCCGATCGGTTATCGTCGTCCTTGACGACACAACTCAGCAGCGACATCATCCGGCAGCAGGGGCGCCCCATGTCAACTCACGCGATATCCAGCGTACTTCAAGTGATCGTGGGGCTCGGTCTCCTCAACGTCTGGCTGGTGCGGGCCCGGTCGGCGACCGCCTACCGGGGAGGTACGGCGCAGTCGCTCAAGGAGGAGTTCGCCGTCTACGGACTGCCCGAGTGGACCTTCTATCTGGTGGGCGGGCTGAAGATCGTTTCCGGCGTGCTGCTGATCATCGGCATCTGGGTCCCCAAGCTCGTCGTGGTGCCGGCGCTGATCGTCGCGGGGCTGATGGTCGGCGCGCTGGCCATGCACGCCAAGGCCAAAGACCCGGCGTCCAAGTTCGCCCCCGCGCTGTCGGTGCTGGTGCTGAGCGTCGCGATTCTGTGGCTCAACCGCCCCTGATTCCCTCCCCCGGGGCCGCCGAGAGCAGCGCGCACACCTGTTCGTCGGAAGTCTGGCCGAAGTCGCGGTAGCCCTGACCGACGGCGGAGAAACCGCCCGGCATGGTCAGGCACATCACCTCGTCGGCCACCTCGCGCAGTTCGGCGACGGTCTCCGCGGAGCCGATCGGGGCGGCCAGCACCACCCGCTTCGCCCCCCTGGCCCGGGCCACCAGCGCGGCGGCCCTGGCGGTCGCGCCGGTGGCGAAACCGTCGTCGATGATCAGCACGGTCCGGCCGGCCAGCGCCAGGCCGGGCCGGTCGCCGCGGTAGCGGCGGACCCGCCGCTGCAGCTCCCCGCTTTCGGCGGCCTGCACCGCCGCCGCGTCGGCGGGACTCAACCCCGACCGGCGCAGCACCGAATCGTTGAGCACCCGCACCCCGTCCTCGCCGATCGCGCCGAACGCCAGTTCCGGGTGGGAGGGCACGCCGAGTTTGCGGACCACCAGGACGTCGAGCGGGGCGCGCAGGCTCGCGGCGACCTCGTAGGCCACCGGCACGCCACCGCGCGGCAGCGCCAGCACCAGCACGTCGGACCCCCACTGACTGCCCGGGCAGCCGCGCAGCCGTTCGGCCAACTGCCGGCCCGCGTCGGACCGGTCCGCGAAACGCGCCATGCCACCGATTCTCCCCCAGCGCCGGGCCGGGTCAGGCCAGCGAATCGAGCCAGGCCCGGTGCAGGGCGGCGTAGCGGCCCTGAGACCCGATGAGGTCCGCGGGCGTCCCGTCCTCCAGGACGCGCCCGCCGTCGAGCACCAGCACCCGGTCGGCGATCTCGACGGTGGACAGCCGGTGGGCGATGATCAGCGCGGTGCGGTCGGCCAGCACGGTGCGCAGCGCGCGCTGGACCAGACGTTCACTGGGCACGTCCAGCGAGGACGTCGCCTCGTCGAGGATCAGCACCGCCGGGTCGGCGAGAAACGCCCGGGCGAAGGCGACCAGTTGGCGCTGGCCGGCACTGAGCCGGCCGCCCCGTTTGGCCACGTCGGTGTCATAGCCGTCGGGCAGCGCGGAGATGAAGTCGTCGGCGCCGACGGCGGCCGCGGCGGCCCGCACCTGCGCGTCGGTGGCCTGCGGCCGGCCGAACCGGATGTTGTCGGCGACCGTGCCGGAGAACAGGAAGTTCTCCTGGGTCACCATCACCACGTGGTGACGCAGGTCGGCCTGGGCGAGGTGCCGCAGGTCGACGCCGTCGAGGGTCACCGACCCCGACTGCGGGTCGTAGAAGCGGGCGATCAGCTTGGCGATCGTCGTCTTGCCCGAGCCGGTGGCGCCGACCAGGGCGACGGTCTGCCCGGCCGGTATCTGAAGCGACATCCCCGAGAGCACCGGCTGGCCGGGCAGGTACCCGAAGCTCACCTCGTGCAGGGTCATTTCGCCGCGGACGCCGGCGAGGGTGACCGGTTCGGCCGGGTCGGCGATCGCGGGCCGCTGGGCCAGCACGCCGGCGATCTTCTCCAGCGCCGAGGACGCCGACTGGAAGGAGTTGAAGAACTCCGAGATCTCCTGCATCGGCTCGAAGAACATCCGAAGGTAGAGCAGGAAGGCCGTCAGCGTGCCGATGGTCATCTCGTCGTTGAGCACCCGGTAGCCGCCGTAGAGCAGCACCAGACCGGTGGTGAGGTTGCCGACGAGTTTGACCGCGGGCATGAACACGGCCAGCAGCTTGAACGCGCGCTCGTTGTCCGCGCGGTAGGAGTCGGCGACGCCGTCGAAGATTTCCTGGTTGCGCGGCTCCCGCCGGTAGGCCTGCACCGCCTTGATGCCGGTCATGGTCTCGACGAACTGGACGATCACCAGGGCCGCGCTCTCCCGGACCCGCCGGTAGGTCTTGGCCGACTCGCCGCCGAACCACCACACCAGCGCGACCAGCACCGGGAAGGCGGCCAGGCACATCAGTCCCAGCCGGACGTCGAGCGTCACCAGCAGCACCGCGGTGCCGGCCAGCGTGAGCACCGCGGTGATCAGGTCACCGAAGCCGGTTTCGAGCAGGTCCTGGATGGCCTCGATGTCGTTGGTCGAGCGGCTGACCACCCGGCCCGAGGTGTAGCGATCGTGGAAGGCGACGTCGAGGCGCAGAAAGTGCCGGAAAAGACGTCGCCGAAGCTCCAGCAGCACCTGCTGGCCGATTCGGCCCGAGACATTGAGGAAAACCAGTCTGCTGACCGCCTGCACGACCACCAGCACGCACAGCACCGACACGACGACGATGAGCTCGCCGGCCGAGCCGTTATCGAGCAGCGGCGGGATGGCCTCATCGATGCCGCGCTTCACCAGGAGTGGAACCCCCAGCCGGGCAACGTTTTCGGCGATCACCACCGCGATGAGCATGCTCAACGTCAGCAGGTAGGGCCGTAGCAGCGAGGCAAGCAGCGCACGTGCCTCACGCGCCCGCGGGGCCAGTTCCCCCGCGGGAAGGTCGTCGGGCTCCTCGTCGAGGCGACCCCGCCATGCCGCCGTCATCCCGGACCGCCCTCGACGATGACGTAATCCACGGGCAGCCTGGCGGCCGCCTGCTGTTCGCGCTCCTCGGCGTAGACCCGCCCCGCCCGGGCGCGATCGTCGTCGCCCTCCCAGTCCGGGCGGGGCTCACATCCGTCGTCGATCTCGTCATCGGCGGCCAGCAGATACCGGTAGCGCGGCACCGTTGCCAGCAGTTCGTCGTGGGTTCCGACCGCGACGATGGTCCCGGCACCGTCGACGACGTCCAGCAGCGCGACCTTGTCCGCGAGCAGGACGGTGGACGCGCGATGGGCGACGACGATTCCGGTGACCCCGCGCAGCACCCGCCGCAGTGCGGCCGTAACCACGGCTTCGGTGTGCACGTCCAGCGCCGAAAGCGTGTCGTCGAGTACCAGGATGTCGGGTGCGGCCAGGATCGCGCGCGCCAGCGCCAGCCGCTGGCGCTGACCTCCGGACAGACTCATACCCTGCTCACCGATGCGGGTCTGCAGACCGAAGGGCAGGTCGTAGACGAACTGCGCGGCGGCCACCTCGATGGCCTCGGCGATCTCCGCGTCGTCGGCCGGGTCTTCTGCGGAGCGGCCGAGAGTCAGGTTCTCGATCACCGACATCGAAAAGAGGATGGGATCCTCGAATGCGACCGCGACGACCCGTCGCAGGGCGGATCGGGACAGGTCTCGGATGTCGATGCCGTCGATGAGGATCCGGCCCTCGGTGACGTCGTAGAGCCGCGGCAGCAATGCGGTGAGCGTCGACTTGCCCGCACCGGTCGGGCCCACCACGGCCAGGGTCTGGCCCGGTTCGAGGGTGATCGACACGTGACGCAGCGCCCACTGATCCGGCGGGGCGTCGGCGAAGCGGAATCCGACGTCGTGCAGTTCCAGCCGGCCGCCCCCGGGGTGCGCACCGGAGGGCCCGTCGGTGATTTCCGTCGGCGCGTCGAAGATCTCGGCGATCCGGTTGGCCGCGGTCATCGACTCCTGCGTCATCGACAGCAGAAAACCCAGCGAGGCGATCGGCCACACCAGCGAGAGCATCATCGTGATGAACGCGACCAACGTGCCGAGGCTGACCAGATCACGCCCGGCGGCGTAGGCACCCAGGCCGAGCACGAGGATCACCGTCACGCTCGGGATGGCTTCCAGCAGGGTCCAGAACTTCGCCGAGACCGCGACCTTGCGCAGCTGCGTGCCGAACAACCGGGTGGCCTGCGCGTCGAAACGCGCGTAGACGTAGTCCTCGCGACCGAACGACTTCACCGCGCGCAGTCCGAGAGCGGACTCCTCGACGTGAGTGGCGATCTCACCGGCCTGATCCTGGGACTGGCGCGACAACTCGGTGAAGGCGCGCTCGAAGTGCAGGACGGTGATCGTCACCGGCACCACCGACAGCAGCACGATCACACCCAGTGGCCAGTACATCGCGAGCAGCAGTGCGGTGACCACGACGATCTGCAGGCCGTTGAGTACCAGGAAGATCAAACCGAAGGACAGAAACCGGCGAATCGCGCTGAGGTCATTCATGATTCGCGAGAGCAGTTGGCCGGACTGCCAGCGCCCGTGAAAGGACATCGGCAGGACCTGCAGACGAGCGTAGAGGTCCTTGCGGATGTCGGCTTCGACTCCCATGGTCGCGCGCGCCACCAGCCAGCGGCGGACGAACCACAGCGTCGCCTCGGCCACACCGAATGCGACGGCGACACCGCCGGCCAGCCACAGACCGTCCGGGTCGCGATGGCGCACCGGCCCGTCGATGACAGCCCTGGTCATCAGCGGGATCGCCAGGGTGGCCACCAGGCTGACCATCGCGACAACGACCATCGCCACCCAGCGGGTCCGGTAGGGCAGCAGGTAGGGCAGCAGACGCAGCAGATCGGACGCGGCCCGAACCTGCGCACTGGTCGCCATCATGGGAATTCTTCCTCCGCCAGCTGTCTGCCCGATCATGTCACGGCCATGCCTCCCACCGGCCGGCGCAGCGATCCGGCAAGATGGGTTCATGGACAGCGGATCGGCCTCCCCGCGCGTTCTGGTCGTCGACGACGACCCCGACGTCCTGGCGTCGCTGGAGCGGGGCCTGCGGCTTTCCGGATTCGAGGTGGCCACCGCCTCCGATGGCGCCGAGGCCCTGCGCAGTGCCACCGAGACCCGCCCGGACGCGATCGTCCTGGACATCAACATGCCGGTGCTCGACGGGGTGAGCGTGGTCACCGCCCTGCGGGCGATGGACAACGACGTGCCGGTGTGTGTGCTCTCCGCGCGCAGTTCGGTCGATGACCGGGTGGCCGGCCTGGAAGCGGGCGCCGACGACTACCTGGTCAAGCCTTTCGTGCTGGCCGAGCTGGTGGCGAGGGTCAAGGCCCTGCTGCGCCGGCGCGGATCGGTGGCGACGTTCTCCTCGGAGACCATCCAGGTGGGGCCGCTGGAGGTCGACATCCCCGGCCGCCGGGCCCGGGTCAACGGTGTCGACGTCGACCTGACCAAGCGCGAGTTCGACCTGCTCGCCGTGCTGGCCGAGCACAAGACGGCGGTGCTCAGCCGCGCGCAGTTGCTGGAACTGGTGTGGGGCTACGACTTCGCCGCCGACACCAACGTGGTCGACGTCTTCATCGGCTACCTGCGCCGCAAGCTCGAGGCCGGCGGCGCACCGCGGCTGCTGCACACCGTGCGCGGTGTCGGCTTCGTGATGCGCACCCAGTAACGGCTCAGCGGAAGTTCTTGTCCCACTTGTCGAAACCGGCGGCCTTCGCGGTCTCCTCGTCGAAGAACCACACCTCGGCGATCGTCTCGGTGTAGGCGGGGCTGTCCGGCGGGTGGTAGAGCATCGAGTCGACGTTGCCCTTGATCGGCCAGCCTGCGGGGCCGGCGCCGTCAGCACCCGGTGCGGCCGAGCCCCTGCCGTACGGGCCGGCCGGCACCTCCTCGATCGAGGCGACCAAGGCCGCAGCACCCTTGCCGCCCCTGCCGGCATCCCAGCGGGTGAAGCCGGCCCGGGTTGCCGAATCCTCGTCGGCGAACCAGACCTCGGCGATGGTCTGCTTGTACCAGGGACTGTCGGTCGTGTGATAGAGCATCGAGTCCTCGTTGCCCTTGATCGTGAAACCGGGTTCCGTCGCGGCGGCGACCAGTCGTACCGAGCCGGGACCGTACGGCTCCTTCTCCAGAACGCTCTCGAGCGTCCCGGCCGCACCGGCCAGGGTCGCCGAGACCGTGGCTGTGACCGGTACTTCCCGGGTGACGCGGCGGATCATCATGGCGAAGGTGAGCAGTAGGCCCAGCAGGAAGGCCAGCGTCATCAGCCACCAGTTCACATCTTTCATCACCGGGCTCCGATCTCACGCGAGCCGGGAAGGTCGGCGATCGCCTCTTCCCGACTGGTCCGGTGGACGGTCACCACGGTGATCACCCAGGCCACCGCCGAGCCGGCCAGAAAGGCCAGCAGGTACCACAACCACTGTCCCCAAAACCCCATCTCGATGCTCCCTCGTCGACCTAGTTGACCTTGATCTCGGTGCGCCGGTTCTGAGCCCGCCCGGCCTCGGTGTCGTTGCTGGCAATCGGCTCGGAAGCACCGACACCCTCGCTGGTGACCGAATCGGCCGGGATGCCCTGCGACACCAGGTAGGCGGCCACCGTCTTGGCCCGGTTCTCGCTGAGCGGTTTGTTGATCGCATCGGTTCCGGTGTTGTCGGTATGTCCGATCACCAGCAGCTTGACGCCCGTGCAGGCCTTCACCGATGGGACGACCACCGCGAGTTGCTGTTGTCCGTCGGCGGTCAGCCGGTCGCTGCCGGTCTCGAACTTGACCGGGGCGGCGAGGTCGGCGTCGATGGTCGCCTGCAGGTTGTCGCACGAGGGCGCCGCCCCGACGATCGTGATGTTGTTGATCACCTGAAGATCCGGCCAGCCGGCCTTGGCCGCGGCCTCGACGCCGGCTTTGACCTCCTCCGACGGAGCGGTTCCGGTCAGGGTCAGGGTGCCGCCCTCGACGGTGAAACGGAAGTCCGGGATGTCGGCGGCGGCCTTGAGCAGCGCAGCGAGTCCGCCGAAGTCGGGTGCGACCGCACCGGCTGCGATGTCGATCTTGTCGATCAGGGTGACCCCCGGACCCAGTGCGGACTTCAGCGCGGCCAGCAGGGAGTCCCGCACGGAGACGTCCGGCAGGATCCCGGAGAGGGTGAAGCCGTTCGGGGACCGCAGGATCGACAACGGGGAGAAGTTCAGCGACGGCAGCGTGACGCTGGGCATGTCGGGCGCTGTGGCGTTGATGCTCGGAACGCCCAGGTCCACCTTCGGCTTGAGGGCTCCCCAACCCAGCCAGCCGAACAGCAGCGGGATCAGCAACAGACCCAGCAGCCAACCCCAGCCCGGCGAACGCCGGTAAAAGCGCGATTCGGTCCGCCACTGGGTCGCCGTGGCGCTCACCTCGGCGTCGCCGGAACCCGTCATCGGTTCCCTCCTCCTGCCCCCGGGGCGTCATTTGCGCGGTCGGGTGCAACCTATGACAGCCCCAGCATTTTTTTTCTGGTTTGGCAGACTGCAAGACGATGAGCGCTCAGATCGACGCGGTGGTGATCGGTGGCGGGCACAACGGACTGGTGGCGGCCGGCTACCTGGCCCGGGCCGGGCTGACGGTGCAGCTGCTCGAGTGCCTCGAGGAGGTCGGCGGCGCCGCGGTCTCCGCGCACGCCTTCGACGGCGTGGACGCCCGGCTGTCCCGGTACTCCTATCTGGTGAGCCTGCTGCCGCGCCGGATTCTCGACGATCTCGGGGCCGCGGTGCGCCTGGCCCCGCGGCGCTACGCGTCCTACACCCCCGACCCCGCCGCGGGCGCACGGCGCGGACTGCTGATCGGGCCGCAGGCCACGTTCGCCGAGGTCGGTGCGGCCGGCGACGCCCCGGGCTTCGCCGACTTCTACCGGCGGTGCCGCGCGGTCACCGAACCGCTGTGGCCGACCCTGCTGGAGCCGCTGCGCACCCGGACCGACGCCCGCCGGCACGTGCTGGCCGGCGGGGCGCGGGGCGCGGCCGCGGGCTGGGATGCGCTGATCGAGAACCCGGTCGGCCACGCGATCACCGCGGCGGTGGCCTCCGACCTGGTCCGCGGGGTCATCGCCACCGACGCGCTGATCGGCACCTTCGCCCGACTCGACGAGGCGTCGCTGCAGCAGAACGTGTGCCTGCTCTATCACGTGCTCGGCGGCGGAGACGGCCGGTGGGACCTCCCGGTCGGCGGCATGGGCGCGGTCACCGCCGCCTTGGCGGCGGCGGCCCGGGCCCACGGTGCCCAGATCCGCACCGGAGCGCAGGTGGTCGGCCTGACCCCGGACGGCGAGGTGCGCTACCGCTGCGGGGACGACGAACGGCTGATCCGGGCCCGGTTCGTGCTCGCCGGGGTCACCCCGACCGTGCTGGCCGGGTTGCTGGGCGAGCCGGCGCCGCCGGCCAGCGACGGCTGCCAGGTGAAGGTCAACCTGATGGTGCGACGGCTCCCCCGGCTACGCGACCCCGCTGTGACACCCGAGCAGGCCTTCGGTGGCACCTTCCACGTCAACGAGACCTGGTCGCAACTGGACGCGGCCTACTGCGCTGCCGCGGACGGCGCGCTTCCCGATCCGCTGCCGTGCGAGATCTACTGCCACTCGCTGACCGATCCCAGCATCCTGTCGCCCGAATTGCGCGAGGCGGGCGCGGCGACGCTGACCGTCTTCGCCCTGCAGGTGCCGCACGCGCTGCAGGGCGGGCCACCCGAGCAGGTGCGCGACCGGCTGACAGCGGCCGTGCTGGCGTCGCTGGACAGCGTGCTGGACGAGCCGATCGGGGACGTGGTGATGTCCGACGCCCACGGCAGGCCCTGCATCGAGACCAAGACCACCGTCGACCTCGAGCACGCCCTGGGCCTGACGGCGGGCAACATCTTTCACGGCGGGCTGCAGTGGCCCTTCGCCGAGGACGACGAACCGCTGGCGACACCGGCGCAGCGGTGGGGTGTGGCCACCGGACACGAGCGGATCCTGGTGTGCGGCTCCGCATCCCGCCGCGGCGGCGGGGTGTCGGGCATCGGCGGGCACAGCGCCGCGATGGCCGTCCTGGCCAGCCTCGCGGGCCGGGGCTAGCGGGTGTCGATGGACACGAAGTCGCGCTCACCGTAGCCGGTGTAGATCTGGCGCGGGCGGCCGATCTTGTTGGGCTCGGTGTGCATTTCCCGCCAGTGCGCGATCCAGCCGGGAAGCCGGCCCAGCGCGAACAGCACGGTGAACATCCGCGTCGGGAATCCCATCGCGCGATAGATCACCCCGGTGTAGAAGTCGACGTTGGGGTAGAGCTTGCGCTCGACGAAGTAATCGTCGGTCAGCGCGACCTCTTCGAGGGTCTTGGCGATGTCGAGCAGTTCGTCGTCGCCGCCGAGCTTGCCCAGGATCTTGTCGGCCTGCTCCTTGACGATGCGCGCGCGGGGGTCGTAGTTCTTGTAGACGCGATGGCCGAAGCCCATCAGCTTCACGCCGTCCTCGCGGTTCTTGACCTTACGCACGAAATCGTGAACGTCGCCGTCGGCGCTTCGGATGCTCTCCAGCATCTCCAGCACCGACTGGTTGGCCCCGCCGTGCAGCGGGCCCCACAGCGCGTTGATCCCACCGGAGATCGAGGTGAACAGGTTCGCCTGCGAGGAGCCGACCAGCCGCACCGTCGAGGTCGAGCAGTTCTGTTCGTGGTCGGCGTGCAGGATCAGCAGCAGGTCCAGGGCCCGGATGATCTCGGGGTCCGGCTTGTAGGGCTCGGCGGGGAAGCCGAAGGTCATGCGCAGGAAGTTCTCCACCAGGGTCTGCGGGTTGTCGGGGTAGAGGAACGGCTGGCCGACGGACTTCTTGTAGGCGTAGGCGGCGATCGTCGGCAGCTTGGCCAGCAGCCGGATCGTGGACAACTCGACCTGGTCGTGGTCGAGCGGATCCAGCGAGTCCTGGTAGTAGGCGCTGAGCGCGTTGACCGCGCTGGAGACCACCGGCATGGGGTGGGCGTTGCGGGGGAATCCGTCGAAGAACCGCTTGAGGTCCTCGTGCAGCAGGGTGTGCCGCTCGATCTTGGTGGTGAACGTCGCCAGCTCATCGGCGGTCGGCAGCTCGCCGTAGATCAGGAGGTAACTGACCTCCAGGAAGTTCGACTTCTCGGCGAGCTGCTCGATCGGATAGCCGCGGTAGCGCAGGATGCCGGCGTCGCCGTCGATGTAGGTGATCGCGCTCTTCGTGGACGCGGTGTTGACGAAACCGGCGTCGAAGGTGGTGTAGCCGGTCTTGGCCAGCAGCGGGCCCAGGGCGATCCCGTCGGAACCCTCGGTCGCGTGGACGATCTCCAGGTCGATCTCCCCGCCCGGATAGCGGAGAGTCGCGGTGTCGTCGTTCTCGGCCACATCTGCCCCTTCTCGAGCGTGCGAGGCCGCTGGCCCCGCACTCCGGTCACGCTTCTGCGCGCACGGTTCGACCGTAGTCGCTACTGCCCCGACCCGCCTAGCGGGGTCCGGGCGGGCAGGTGCCAGGGGTGCCACAGGCGGGTGAAGACCTCGTAGGCGGCTTCGATGCGGTCGCTGACCGTGCCCGGATCGCTGGCTTCGGCGCCCGGCGTGCCGCAGGCGGAGGCCATTAGCACCGCCCAGGTGTCGAACAGGATCCGCACCGCCGGGTGGTGCACCGAGACCCCCATCCGGCGCGCCATCGCCTCGATCACCGCCCGGGTCGGCCCGTCCGGACGGAACGTGAACGCCGCCAGGGACAGCATGGGTGAGCTGTTGACGATCTGCAGGAAACCCCGCACCCGGTCGAAGGCCATCGCCCCGGGCGCGCCCCGTTCGGCGGCCCGGAACACCTCGACGTGGGCGCGCACCAGGGCCTCGTGCTCGGTGATGTCGTGCGGCTGGCGGGCCAGGGCGTCGGCGACGTTCTGGGAGGTCTCCTCGATCAGCGCCCCGATCACCGCTTCCTTGTTGGGGAAGTAGCGGCTGAAGGTGCGCGGGGAGATGTCGGCCGCCTCGGCGATCTGCTCGACGGTGGTCTGCTCGAAACCTCGCTCGCCGCACAACCGGGCCGCGACGTCGACGATCGTGGCGCGCGTCCGCTGCTTCTTGCGTTCGCGCAGCCCCGAGGTTGTCTGTGAAGTCGCCGGGCGCACGACGTCAGATCGTAGACGCGGCGCTTCGCTGGGCAACCTCAAGGCTGCAGTCGCTCGATGTGATCCTGACCGGCCGGGTCCGGGGTGACCCGGATGCGGTTGTGAATCCGGTTCTCCCTGCCCTGCCAGAACTCGATGATCTGCGGGGTGATGCGGTACCCGCCCCAGTGCGGCGGAACGGGGATCTGCTCGTGCGCGGCGAATCGCTGGGTAACCTCCTCCAGTTTTTCGATCAGCTCGGCTCGGGAACCGATCGGATGCGACTGAGCCGACGCCCAGGCGCCCAGCTGGGACCCCCGCGGCCGGCGTGCCCAGTACTGCGCGGTCTCCTCGGCGCTGACCTTCGCGACCGGGCCGCGAACGTGCGCCTGACGCCCCAGCGCGTACCACGGGAAGGTGACCGAGGCGTACGGGGTCTGCGCGAGATCGGCGCCCTTGGCGGAGTCGTAGTTGGTGTAGAACGTCACACCCTGGGCATCGACGCTTTTGCACAGCACCGTCCGGGTGACCGGGTTGCCGGAGTGGACGGTGGCCAGCACCATCGCGTTGGGCTCGGCGATCCCGGCCGCGGCCGCGTCGTCGATCCAGCTGTGCAGCAACGCAACCCAGCCCTCGGCCAGCCAGTCGGTGTCGAGGTCGGTGCTGCCGTCCTTCTCCACCGAGCCGTACTCCACCCGCATCGCCGCCAGGCGATGGGGATCACGTGCAGTCACGCTCTCAACCTACGCCGCGGCGGCCGGCGACGGCGAGCAAGTCCCGACGCGAGGCGAACTTCACCCGCGGGCGGCCCAGCGCCTGACCGCGGGCGCGTTCGGCGGCGTCGACGGCCCGCCAGCCCTCGTCGTCGACGAGATCGGGCTGGCGCGAGCGCACCAGGCCGTCCCACGCGGCGGGCGCAGACACCGGATCGCGCAGGACCCCGGTGTTGAAGTCGTCGACCAGAGCGTTCACAGTCTGCATCGCGCACGACTTATTGGTGCCGATGAACCCGCTCGGACCCCGCTTGATCCAGCCCGCGACGTAGACCCCGGCCACCGGCCGTCCGGTGGCCGGGTCGATGACGCGCCCGTCCCGGTTGGGCACCACCGCGGCCGCGGCGTCGAACGGCAACCCGGGCAGCTCACCGGCGCGCTGGCCGACAGCCGCCAGCACCAGTCCGGTCTGCAGCACGCACACCCGGCCGTCACCGGCGCGCTGGAACTCCACTGCCCGCACCCGCTCGTCGCCGAGGATCCGCCGCGGAGTCAGGTGATAGGCGAGCCGCACGCGCGCCCGGGTGGCGCCGGCCGCGGAAAGGTCCTCCGCGGCGGGCAACGCCGCGAGGATCTCCAGCTTCATCGCGGTGTGCCGATCGGGCGCCCGGGTCAGTTCATCGACGGCCGAGGCGCGGTCCTCTGCCCCGATCACGACGTCGGCGGTGGCGGTCAGCCCGATCAGCTGGGGCAGGGTGAAGGCCGACTGCGCGGGACCCCGCCGGGCCGCGACCACGACTTCGCGCACCGCGGATCCACCCAGCACATCCAGCGCGGTAGTCGAGATGTCGGTGCGCGCAAGCGCTTCCGGATCGGCCGTGAGCAGGCGGGCGACGTCGAGGGCGACGTTGCCGTTGCCGACGACCACCACCCGCTCGTGGTCGAGGGCGACGGGGACGTCGGTGAGGTCGGGATGGCCGTTGATCCAGGCGACGGCCTGCATCGCGGTCGCACAGCCCGGCAGCGCGCTGCCGGGGATCTCCAGGGGGCGACCCCGCGACGCGCCCGCGGCGTAGAGCACGGCGTGGTGGTGGGCCAACAGCTCATCGTGCGACACGTGCCGGCCCACCTCGACGTTGAGGTAGAACCGGAACCCCCGGGTCCGGCTGATCCGGTCGAACAGCCGGGTGATGCCCCGGGTGTCCTGGTGGTCCGGGGCGACGCCGCCGCGCACCAGGCCGTAGGGGGTGGGCAGCCGGTCGAAGACGTTGACCCGCACCCCGCGCTGGGTCAGCAGCTCGTCGGCGGCGTACATCCCGGCCGGGCCCGATCCCACGACCGCCACCGTCAGCGGAGCCTTGCTGCGGCGCACCCGGGGGGCGGGCGGCACCGCGGCCAGCGTGGTGGCGGGCGGCAGGCGCGAACCCGGCGCACGCTCGGGATAGAACGCGGCGTTCACCGCGGCGAAGGCGCGCTGCTCGGGCAGCAGCGCGTTGTCGGCGACGATCGCTCCCACCGGACAGGCCGATACGCACGCCGCGCAGTCCACGCATGCGGCGGGATCGATGTGCAGCATCTCCGCGGTCGCGAACCCCGGCTCGTCAGGACTGGGATGAATGCAGTTCACCGGGCAGGCGTACACACACGAACCATCACCGCAGCAGGACCGCGTGATCACGTGCGGCATGGCGGTTTAGGCGACGCTGTCCACGTGGCGGCGTTGCGGCTGGCTGCGGAACCGACTGGGTGGTCCGTCGATCTTGCAGACCCGCCACATCAGCTTCGCCGGCGTACTCATCAGCCCGGTGTCATAGCAGAGCATGCGAACGTCGGCGAACATGTCCTGCAGCATCCGGCGCGATTCCGGCGAGCCGAAGAACAACTCTCTGCGGACCGCGGCCGGGATCGCATACCGGCGGAAGAAACTGCGCGGCGGCACGATGATGGCCTGGCACAACACCCTCATCATGACCGGAACGTGCAGCGAGAGCCAGAACCGCTGCCGAGAGCTCAAGTGGGGCAACCGCTTACGTAGGTACTCGTGGGCGAAGGAGATGTGACGGGCCTCCTCGGCGACGTGGATGGCGATCACGTTGGCCATGATCGGATGCAACGAGCGGCCCTCGCGCAGCATGTCCTTCTGGGTGTGGTCGATCGGTTCCTCGCCGGCGAGCACTCCGAAGAAGAACGGCACCGGCAGCGGCCCGGCGAACAGCGGGACCAGCGGGGAGAGCCAGCGCAGCAGTCGCGGCAGGCCCGGAACGTCGGCCCCGATGCGGTTGACCATCTCCTGAAACATCAGGGTGTGGTTGCACTCCTCGACCGACTCGTGCAGGCAGTACCGGTATTCCGGCGAACCGTTGGGCACCCAGAACGCGTAATTCAGCAGTCCGCGGATGAGCATCGACTCGAATTGCAGTCCGACCTTGGCCACGTTGGCCTGCCGCCAGCGCCCGATCTCGATGCGCTGCTCCACCGGCTGCGCCCGGTACCAGGGGTGGCGGCCCAGGGGGTCCGACTCGGGAAGGATCCAGCGCTCGTCGCCGGGGTTCACGGCCATCTCCGGGGACTCCCAGTCGATGTCGAGGTAGGGATTGAAATTCCGCCGGACCGAACCCTCCGACAGGGTGGTCAGCAACCCCACGTACGCGTCGTCGTCACGGACCTCCATGTTGCGCCGCCAGCGCCGGATCAGCCGCGTCCTCGCCATGTCGAACCCCTTCTTTACAAATGGGCGTCCTTTGTCCAAACGATACCGGAGCGTGTGCCGCGCTGTCCATGCCCGGCGGGTAACGGTCCGGCCCCGCCCCGTCCGGCCCGGTGATTTGCTGAGCACGCGATTTCACCGTCCGGGCCCGCGGCTCCTACGCTGTGGGCATGCCTGATCCGACTGAGTTGACGATCCCCGCCGACCTCAAGCCCGCCGACGGCCGTTTCGGTTGCGGACCGTCGAAGGTGCGGCCCGAACAGCTGGCCGCGCTGACCACCACTGCCGCCGGCCTGTTCGGCACCTCGCACCGGCAGGCTCCGGTCAAGAACCTGGTGGGCCGGGTGCGCGAGGGCCTCGCCGAGCTCTTCCGCGCCCCGGACGGCTACCAGGTCGTGCTGGGCAACGGCGGCGCGACGGCCTTCTGGGACGCTGCCGCCTTCGGCCTGATCGACTCCACATCGCTGCACCTGACCTACGGGGAGTTCAGTGCGAAGTTCGCCGCCGCGGTGGCCGCCAACCCCTTCGTCGGCGATCCGATCGTCATCAAGGCCGACCCGGGCAGCGCTCCTGATCCGCGGTCGGACCCCTCGGCGGACGCCATCGCCTGGGCGCACAACGAGACCTCCACCGGCGTCGCGGTCGGGGTGCGCCGCCCGCAGGGGTCCGGTGACGCGCTGGTCCTCATCGACGCCACCTCCGGTGCCGGCGGGCTCCCGGTCGACCTCGCCGACTGCGACGCCTACTACTTCGCACCGCAGAAGAACTTCGCCAGCGACGGCGGCCTGTGGCTGGCCATCCTCTCCCCGGCCGCCCTGGCCCGGATCGAGAAGATCGACGCTGCCGGGCGCTGGGTGCCCGACTTCCTGTCGCTGCCGATCGCGGTGGACAACAGCCTCAAGAACCAGACCTACAACACCCCCGCCATCGCCACCCTGGCTCTGATGGCCGAGCAGATCGACTGGATGCTGGCCAACGGCGGCCTGGACTGGGCGGTCAAGCGCACCGCGGACTCCTCCGGACGGCTCTACGCCTGGGCCGAGGCCGCCGCGTTCGCGACCCCGTTCGTGGCCGATCCCGCGCTGCGCTCCCAGGTGGTGGGCACCATCGACTTCGCCGACGACGTCGACGCGGCCGCCGTCGCCAAGGTGCTGCGGGCCAACGGCATCGTCGACACCGAGCCGTACCGCAAACTCGGCCGCAACCAGTTGCGGGTTGCCATGTTCCCCGCGATCGACCCCGACGACGTCACCGCACTGACCCGGTGCGTGGATTGGGTCGTCGAACGGCTCTGATCCCACGGGCGTGTCCTTTTCGTTATCCGAGATCAGGCTGGGTTAGAGTCCGACCGAAGGAGGTCGGCATGCGCGAACTCACGCTCATCGGGCTCGATGTCGACGGCGCGAACATCATCTGCGAAGGTGGCGACCCGGCCGACAAATTCCTGGTCCGGGTGGACGACCGGCTGCGCGCCGCGATCCGCGGCGACCGGACGCGCCTGGGCCAGACCCCCCGAGAGGAAGTCAGAGCCGTGCTGCGTCCCCGCGACATTCAGGCCCGCATCCGAGCCGGTGCATCCGTCGAGGAAGTCTCCGAGGCGTCCGGGATGGACATTTCCAAGGTCGAGCGCTTCGCCAGTCCCGTGCTGCTGGAACGCCAGCGCGCGGCCGAACTGGCCACCGCCGCCCACCCGGTGCTCGCCGACGGGCCCGCGGTGGAGACTTTGCTGGAGACCATCACCGCGGCCCTGGGCGCCCGGGGCCAGAGCGCTGACGCCACCACCTGGGATGCCTGGCGTGGCGACGACGGACGCTGGACCGTCCGGATGGAGTGGCAGACCGGAAGGTCGGAGAACGTCGCGCACTTCCGGTTCACCCCGGGCGCGCACGGCGGGACGGTCACCGCCGTCGACGAAGCCGCCAGCGAGCTGATCGACCCGGAGTTCGAACGTCCGCTTCGCCCGGTCGCGGTGGTGGCGCAGCTGGAGTTCGCCGAACCGCAGTCCGCACCGCAGGCCCCCGCCGCCGAGGTCGCCGACCCGGCGCCGACGCCGCACCCGGTCCCCGCCAAACGCGGCAACGGCAAGCCCGTCGTTCCGGCCTGGGAGGACGTTCTGCTCGGAATCCGCACCAGCGGCGAGCGCTGAGCCGCACCGCTGGTGCGCCTCGGCGCTATCGGGTTGATCTGAGGGTCACCGCCAGCAGCAGAATCCATCCGAGCGCCACCCCGACCGCCAGCCCCAGCACGAACCACCGGCGCACCGGGACGCGCCGCCAAGTCCACAGCGTGGGTGCCAACCCGCCGACGGCCACCAGATTCAGTCCGACCGTCAGCAGCGGGTTCACCCGGTTGACGCCGATGCCCAGGACCGTGACCGCGACGGCGGTGACCGCGGCCACGAATCCCGCGACCGTCAACCCGGTCCCCCACGGGGTGGGTTCGCGCTGACTCAGCTCATCCATACGTCCGCCCCTGCCGACCCGAATCCGCACCGAAGCCTTTCATAGAACGCCAGCCCGGCCGCGGTGGCGACGTTGAGCGAGTCGGTGCCGCCCGACATCGGGATGCGGACCCGAACATCGGCGGCCCGCATTGCGGCCGCGGTCAGGCCCGGCCCCTCCGCACCGACCAGTATCGCCACCCGGTAATCCGCGAGATCGACGAGTACGTCACCCAGTACCCGGGCCTGCCGATCAGGTGTCATCGCCAGCAGACGAAACCCGTTGTCGCGCAACACTTCAAGATCCTGTGGCCACCGGGTGACATGGGCGTAGGGCAATCGCAACGCGTGTCCCATCGAGACCCGCACGGCTCTGCGGTAGAGCGGGTCGGCACAGCCCGCCCCGAAGAGCACCGCGTCCACGCCGAGCCCGGCGGCGTTGCGGAAAAGGGAGCCGAGATTCTCGTGGTCGTTCACGCCCTCCAGTACCGCTATCGTGCGCGCCCCGTCGAGGATCTCGACGGGGGTCGGCTCGGGCGGCCGGCGGGCGGCCGCGAGCACACCGCGATTGAGATGGAAGCCCACCACCTCGGCCATCACCTCCGCCGAGGCCCGGAAGAACGGGGCGCCCGCCCTAACCAGATCCGGGCCGAGTTCGGTCAGCCGCCGCTCGGTGCCGAGGAAGGCGTGCGGCACGAACCGCGACGCCAGCATCCGCTGGACCACCAGGACACCCTCGGCGATCACCAGACCCTTCCCGGTCGGCAGGTCGGGGCGGCGGTCGACGCTGTTGAGGTCGCGGAAATCGTCGACTCGCGCGTCGGCGGGGTCGGTGATGTCGATGACGTCTGTCACGGCGCCAAACTACGGCACGCCGCGATCAATTACCGTTGTGCCCGATGGCCGTCCCCGATCCGCCGCCCCAACCCGAGGCACCGCAGCTGCCCGCCGCACTGCTCAACCCGCGTCCGGTGATCGCGGTCGGCGCGCTGCTGTGGCTGCTGGCCGCCGTGGCGGCGTTCTCGGTTCCCGGGTTGCACACCTGGCGGCCGGTCACCCTGGCCGGGCTGGGCGTGGGGGTGCTGGGCACATCGATCTACCTCTGGCAGCGCGCGGCCGCCCGCCGCGGGACGCGGGGGGCGCAAACTGGACTGGACATCGACTGATCGGAGGACACCGCATGGCAAAACCATTGATTCAGGCGCACATCGACATCGACGCGCCGGTGAGCAAGGTCTGGGGTCTGGTTTCGGACTTACGGCTGATGCGGCAGTGGAGTCCGCAGTGCCGGGTGATGAGACCGCTCGGGCCGCTGCGTCCGGGCACCCGCACCGTCAACCTCAACCGGCGCAACCTGTTGTTCTGGCCGACCACCTCGACGATCACCGAGGTCATCCCGGAGCGCAAGCTGGCGTTCCGGGTCGACATCAACAAGACGGTGTGGAGTTACGAACTCGAACCGACGGCCACCGGCACCCGGCTCACGGAGAGCCGGCATGCCCCCGACGGGATCACCGCGCTCTCGACCACGGTGACCAACACGGTGCTGGGCGGGGTGCCCTCCTTCGAGCAGGAACTCGAGGAGGGGATGAACCTCTCGCTGGCCCGGATCAAGGCCGCCGCCGAAGCCCGCTAATCCCCCGCGGGCTCGTTGTCGACCACCTCAAGCACGCCGTCGTCGTAGGGCTCGAACGCCGGCGATCCCTGACCCGCGGGCGGCGGCGGGGTGTCGGAGTGCGCGCCGCAGCCGTAGGCGAAGTCGACAACGCGGCCGTCGGCAGACATCTCGTTGCAGCACACCCCGAACATCAGCCCGAGGGCGCCGGCGAGCGGAACCATGAACCCGCAATCCCGGCAGACCCGCTTGGTCGCGCCTGACATCGCCGAGCCCGGACCGAAGTCGCCGTCGTGCCAGCGCTGCGCGGCGTCGTCGCGCCCGAAGGCGCTGAGCACCTGGCGGCGGCCCAGACCGATCTGCACCGCGGTGTCGTCGATGAGCGGGTCGCCGGTCGCCACGAAGCCCGGCACCAGCCGCGGGTCATCAGCAGCGGGCGCCAGCAGGTCGCCGGGACCCAGGTCACCGGGTTTGACCCGCTCCTCCCACGGCACCCACGACGGGGCCAGCAGCGCGGTCGGGCCGGGCAGCAGGACGACCTCGCTGACGGTGGCGCGCTCGGCCCCGGGACAGGCCGCGACCACCACCGCCCACTGCCAGCCGCGGTAGCCGGGCAGCACGGCCTCGAACCGGTGGGTCGCGGCGGCCGGGTCGTCGATTTCGACGCCGAGGTAGTCGCCGACGGTGTCGCCGCTGGACTCGATAACGGCCCCGCGGGCCAGCTCCGCCGCGCCGCGCAGGACGGCGCCAACCGACTCGTCAACCCCGGTGTGCATCGCCCCATCCTGCCCCACGCAGCACCCGCGCGACCACACCGGCCCGGTGCACCGCTTAGTCCTGGCGAATGGGGGAGAATCGACACCGTGTCGAAGCGGCGGATGCCCCCGGGAGCCGGATCGGTACCCGGCGATCATCCGGGCCTGGCGAACTACCCCAGCGACGACACCGGCCACCGCGGCGGCGCGCCCAGCTCGAATCGCTACCTGCCGCCGCTGGACCCCGACCGCGGGCGTGGCGAGCCCTCGTTCACCGATCACGGCGAGGAGGCCGAACGGGTCAGACTCACCCAGGCCGCGGCCATGCGCAGCCGCGAGATGGGTTCGCGGATGTACTCGATGGTGCAGCGCGCCGCCACCGCCGACGGTGCGGACAAGTCCGGCCTGACCGCCCTGACCTGGCCGGTGGTCGCCAACTTCGCCGTGGACTCGGCGATGGCCGTGGCGCTGGCCAACACCTTGTTCTTCGCCGCGGCCACCGGCGAGAGCAAGGGGCGCGTCGCGCTCTACCTGCTGATCACGATCGCGCCCTTCGCGGTGGTCGCCCCGCTGATCGGACCGGCGCTGGACCGGCTGCAGCACGGCCGGCGCGCGGCGCTGGCGATGTCGTTCCTGTTGCGCACCGTGCTGGCCGTGGTGCTGATCATGAACTACGACGGAGCGACCGGCAGCTTTCCGTCCTGGGTGCTCTACCCCTGCGCGCTGGGAATGATGGTGCTGTCCAAGTCCTTCTCGGTGCTGCGCAGCGCGGTCACCCCCCGGGTGATGCCGCCGACGATCGACCTGGTGCGGGTCAACTCACGGCTGACCACGTTCGGGCTGATCGGCGGGACGGTCATCGGCGGCGGCATTACCGCCGGGGTGGAGTACGTCTCCACCACGCTCTTCGAACTGCCCGGCGCGCTGTTCATCGTCGTGTTCGTCACGCTGGCCGGAGCATCGCTGACGATGCGAATCCCGCGCTGGGTGGAGGTCACCGAGGGTGAGGTCCCGGCCACCCTGACCTATCACGGCCGGCGCGCGGGCGCCTGGGACTGGCTGGACGGCGAGACCGAGCCGCAGGACACCGGCCGCGGACCACCGCGCTCCCCCCGACAGCCCCTGGGCCGCAACATCATCACCGCGCTGTGGGGCAACTGCACCATCAAGGTGATGGTCGGGTTCCTGTTCCTCTACCCCGCGTTCGTCGCCAAGTCCCACGACGCCAGCGGGTGGGTGCAACTGGGCATGCTCGGGATGGTCGGGGCCGCCGCCGGGATCGGCAACTTCGGCGGCAACTACGCCGCCGCGAAGCTGGAGCTGGGCCGGCCGGCGGTGCTCGTCGTCCGCGCCGCGGTCGCGGTCACCGTCGCGGCCCTGGTGACGGCGGTGACCGGCAGCCTCGTGGTCCTGGCCGTGGCGGCGCTGATCACCTCGGCCGCGAGCGCGATCGCGAAGGCCTCGCTGGACGCCCTACTGCAGGACGATCTGCCCGAGCAGTCGCGGGCCTCGGCGTTCGGCCGCTCAGAGTCGGCACTGCAGCTGTGCTGGGTGCTCGGCGGGGCGCTGGGCGTGCTGGTCTACACCGAACTGTGGGTGGGGTTCACCGCGGTCAGCGCACTGCTGATCCTCGGGCTGGCCCAGACGGTGGTCAGCTTCCGCGGGGGTTCACTGATCCCCGGCTTCGGCGGCAACCGGCCCGTACTGGCCGAACCGGAGAGCCGCTCCGCGGTGCCGCGCCGGTGAGGCGCACGGCGACCTGGATCACCTGGACGGCGACCGCGGCGGTGGTCCTGGCCTCGGCCGGGGCGGGCGTCGGCGCCTGGCTTCTGACCCGCGGCGGCGGGGATCACCTGCCGCAGATCAGCGTCTACTCGCGCGGCACGGCGGTTCGGGTTGGGCCCTACGTGTACTGCAACGTCGTCGACCTGCGCGACTGCGAGAACCCCGGGGAGCGCGGCGTGCTGAGGGTCGACGGAAGCCACCCGGTGCAGCTCTCGGTGCCCTCGGCCATCGCCGACGCGCCCTGGCGGCTGCTGAAGGTCTACGAGGACGAAACCAACTCCACCACTACGGCCTACCGGCCCGATACCGCCCTGGCGGTGACGATTCCCACCGTCGACCCCCAGCGCGGCCGGCTTGCCGGCATCGCCGTGCAGCTGCTGACCCTGGTCCAGGACGAACGCGGCGAGGTGTTCGACGTCCCGCACGCCGAATGGTCGGTGCAGCTGGTGTTCGTCGGCTGAGCGTCGAGTTGTTGCGGAAAAATCCGCGATCTGTGCACAACAAGTCGACGCTGGGCGCCCGGCACCCGATCGTGTCGGTCGGCGCGGTCACGGTGTCGGCGTGGATACCCCGTTCCTGGCCAGCGAAGCCCTCACCGCCCGGGCCGTGACGCGCCATCAGCTGCGGACCCGGTTCGAGGCGCTGCATCGAAACGTCTACATCAGTAGCGGCCAGCCGCTGACGCCGGTTACCCGCGCAGTTGCCGCATGGCTGTGGTCGGGGCGGCAGGCGACGGTCGCCGGCCTGTCTGCGGCGGCGCTGCACGGGATGAAGTGGATCGACGAGCGGGCACCCGCCGAACTCAACCGCCGTGGCCGGGACAAGACCGCGGGCATCCTGCTGCACAGCGACGCGCTGACGCCGGACGAGAAAGTGCTGCTCGGCGGAATTCCGGCCACCACGGCGGCCCGCACCGCATACGACATCGGGCGACGCGGGAGCCTCACGGCGGCAGTCATTCACCTTGACGCCCTGGCCAGGGCTACCGCCGTTCGGGCCTGCGACATCGAGGCCGTGATCGCTCGCCATCCCGGCACCCGCGGCATCGTGACGCTGCGGCGCGCGGTGCGGCTGATGGACGCCGGCTCGGAATCGCCCTACGAGACCCGCACGCGTCTGCTGGTGCGGGGTTGCGGCCTGCCCCCGCCGAGGACCCAGATCAAGGTGTTCGACGGGCAGCGCTTCGTGGCACGCCTGGACATGGGATGGGACCAGTGGCTGGTCGCGGTGGAGTTCGACGGCGCCCAGCACTGGACGGATCCGGCCCAGCGCACCCGCGACATCGACCGCCTGGCCGAACTCGAGGCGCTGGGTTGGCGGGTCGTGCGGGTGAGCGCGCACCTCCTGCGCAACCGGCCCGGCGTCGTGATCGCGCGGGTTCGCGCCGCCCTGCGGGCAGCCGGCGCGCACGTCTGACGAACGTCGAGTTAGTGGCGGAAATCCAGCGAATCGGCGTCACCAACTCGACGCTCGCCGCCAGGGGCCCTCAGGAATCGAGCTCGCGGGCGACCGCCCGCACCACCTCCGACACCCGCCGGGAGACCTTCTTGTCCGGGTAACGCCCGCGCCGCAGTTCGGGCTGCACCGCGCCCTCCAGGAGGGTGATCATGTCCTCGACCATGCCGTGCAACTCGTCAGGGGTGTGCTTGTGCTCGCCGGCGGGCTCGCGACGCGGGCGCGACAGCGTCGGCGGCGGGTCGATGAGCTTGAGGCTGAGCGCCTGCGGGCCGCGGCGCCCGGTGGCCACGCCGAACTCGACGCGCTGGCCGGCCTTGAGATCCTCCACCCCGTCGGGCAGCGCCGAGGCGCGGACGTAGACGTCCTCCCCCTCCTCCTGGGACAGGAAGCCGAAGCCCTTCTCGGCGTCGTACCACTTCACCTTGCCGGTTGGCACTGGTCTCACCCGCTTGTCGGTCGTCTACTGGGTCATCCACTATGACGACGGCGATCCTACTCAACGCCGCGTTGGTTAGGCTGACTTGGCGGAGGTCTCATGCGCCTGGTTCTGAACGTCATCTGGCTGCTGTTCGGCGGTCTGTGGCTGTGCCTCGGCTACCTGCTGGCCGCCCTGGTGTGCTTCGTGCTCATCATCACCATCCCGTTCGGTTTCGCCGCGGCACGGATCGCGCTGTTCGCGCTGTGGCCCTTCGGCCGCACGATCGTGGACAAGCCCGGTCCGCGCACCGGCGCCCTGGTCGGCAACGTGATCTGGCTGGTGCTGTGCGGGCTGTGGCTGGCGATCGGCCACGTCGTCTCGGCGGTCGCGATGGCGATCACCATCGTCGGCATCCCGCTGGCGCTGGCGAATCTCAAACTGATCCCGGTTTCGCTGATGCCGCTGGGCAAGGAGATCGTCCCCGTCGACGAGGCCGACCGGATGCGGCTACCGACGTGACGCTCACCGATCTGGGCCTGCCGGGGCCGTGCGCCGAGCCTCTTACGCAACCCGCCGAGATGCCGATCGACGGTCCGCTGGTCGACACGTTCGGGAGGGTCGCCACCGACCTGCGCGTCTCGCTGACCGATCGCTGCAACCTGCGCTGCACCTACTGCATGCCGGCCGACGGGGTGGACTGGCTAGCCACCCGCGACCTGCTCACCGCCGACGAGGTGTCCCGGCTGATCCGGTTGGCCGTCACCCGCCTGGGTATCACCGCCGTTCGGTTCACCGGCGGCGAGCCGCTGCTCTACCGCGACCTCGACTCTGTGGTGGCGGCGGTGGCCGCGCTGCGTCCCCGCCCGGAGATCGCGCTGACCACCAACGGCGTTGGCTTGGCGAACCGCGCTGCGGGCTTGGCCGCGGCCGGACTGGACCGGGTCAATGTCTCCCTGGACACTCTGAATGCCGATCGCTTCACCGCGATCACCCGTCGCGACCGGCTGGCCGACGTACTCGAGGGCCTGTCCGGCGCGGCGGCTGCCGGGCTGCAACCGGTCAAGGTCAACGCCGTCCTCGACCCCACCTGCGGCGCCGAGGACGCAGTCGAGCTGCTGCGGTTCTGTACGCGCTACGGATACCAACTGCGCATCATCGAGCAGATGCCGCTGGATGCCGGACACAACTGGCGCCGCGACGCCACCGTCAGCGCCGAGGACACCCTCGCCGCATTGCGCCGCCACTTCGAATTGACCGCCGACCCCGCGCCGCGTGGGTCGGCGCCGGCGCGGCTGTGGCTCGTCAACGGCGGACCGGGGACCGTGGGCATCATCGCGTCGGTGTCCGACGAGTTCTGCTCAGCCTGTGACCGGACCCGGCTGACCGCGGACGGCCAGGTGCGCAATTGTCTTTTCGCCACCCAGGAGACCGACTTGCGCAGCCTGCTGCGCGGCGGCGCCGACGATGACCAACTCGAACTGGCGTGGCGGTCGGCGATGTGGCGCAAGGCCGCCGGGCACGGCATCAACAATCCCGACTTCGTGCAGCCCCGGCGGCCGATGAGCGCGATCGGCGGCTGACTATGACTGATGTCACAGCGTGCGAACCGGTGACGCCTCTGACTGTGCGATTCTTTGCTGCGGCCCGCTCCGCGGCGGGGTCCGACACGGCCGTGTTGCACCTGGGGCCGAACGCTTCCATTGCTGATGCGGTACGTGAACTATGTTGCCGCAGTGACGAATTGGCGCTCGTACTGCGGAAGTGTTCCTACCTGTGCGACGGGGTGGCGGTTCGCGACCTGTCGACTGTGCTGAGAGCGCATCAGACCCTCGACATCCTGCCGCCGTTCGCCGGCGGATGAGCGTGATCTGGCTTACATCACGGCCGGGTCGCACGGTGGCTGCAAGGCCGTCACCGGCCGGTCCTAGCAGGCACGTCGCCGGCCACTAGCGCACGGCTGAACCGGATCGCCGGGCGAAACGCCAGGCGGCGGGTGACACGACCGAGCGGGCGAGGGCAGCTACCGTATTTACATAGCCCGCCCCCTCGCGGCGGGTCTTCCCCGCTTCTCACGCGCCGAGCCCATCCCTGGGGCGGGGAGAACCGCGCGCCCGGGATGGGGCGGAGCTCCGCAGGCGCAGGCGCAATCTTTAGAGAGGAACCGACATGGGACGTCACCGCAAACCGCGTAAGCACGCACCCGCCGCCATCGCCAGGAACACCGTCGCCGGCGCCCTCCTCGGCGTTGGCGGTCTCGCCTTCGCCGCCTCGGCCGCGCACGCCGCACCCGACTCCGAGTGGGACCGCGTCGCCCGTTGCGAATCCGGTGGAAACTGGGCGATCAACACCGGCAACGGCTACCACGGCGGTCTGCAGTTCGCGCCGGGAACCTGGTCCGGACACGGTGGCGGCGAGTTCGCGCCGAGCGCCAACCTGGCCACCCGCGAGGAACAGATCGCCATCGCCGAGCGGGTGCTGGCCACACAGGGCCGGGGCGCCTGGCCGGTCTGCGGAACCGGACTGTCCGGTCCGACGCTGCGTGAGGTGAAGCCCGAAGCCGAAGAGGTGACCACCGAGACGGCGGGAAATCCGGACGACACCGTCGCGCCGGCTGAAGCGCTGGATGCACCCGAGGCGCCACCGGCACCCGAGGCGCCACCGGCACCCGAAGCGCCGCCGGCACCCGAGACCGCACCGGAGCCGGAGACGGCGCCCGAGGAGGCGCCTGACGCGGTCATCACGACCGCGTGGTCACCGGAAGTCGCCACCGAGGCCGACGACCCGACCGCGGCGACCGGTTAGGCCGAGTTCACCCACTCGTCGGTGCCGTCGGCGAAGAACTGGTGCTTCCACACCGGCAGCTTCGCCTTGACGGTGTCGACCACCCGGGCGCAGGTGGCGAACGCCGCGTCGCGGTGCTCGGCGGACACCGCGACCACCAGCGCGGCATCGCCGACCGACAGCGCCCCGATGCGGTGGCTTGCGGCGATGGCCCGGACCCCGGGCGTCGCCGCGGCGACTTCGGCCAGCAGTTCGAAGAGCGTCTCACCGGCCGACGGGTGGGCGGAATACTCCAGGCCGACCACCTGACGACCGGCGTCGTGGTCGCGGACCACCCCGGCGAATCCGACCACCGCGCCGGCGGCGGCATGGCTGACGAGTTCCTCGTGCTCGGTCACCGAGACGGGCCCCTCGGTGACCGCGGCCCGCACGATCCGTGTCATCGGTGGTCGGTTCCGGCGAGCTGGTCCAGAGCGTGGTCGATGACGTCGGCCAGCACATCCAGCCCGTCGCGCACGCCGCCGGGCGAGCCGGGCAGGTTGACCACCAGGGTCCGGGCGGCCACGCCGCACACCCCGCGGGACAGCACCGAGGTGGGAAGGGCCGGCAGACCCGAACGGCGAATCGCGTCAGCCAGTCCGGGCACCTGATAGTCGATGACCGCGAGGGTCGCCTCGGGGGTGGCGTCGGTCGGCGAGATGCCGGTGCCCCCCGTACTGATCACGACGTCGACCCGCTCGCCGATCGCGGCGCGCAGTGCCTGCTCGACCGCCTCGCCGTCGGCCACCACCACCGGGTCGGTGACGTCGAAACCGCGGCGGGTCAGCCATTCGACGATGATCGGGCCGCACCGGTCGTCGTACACCCCGGCGGCCGCCCGCGTGGAGGCGACCACGACCCGCCCGGAACGCTTCACCGCTCGCGGGTCCAGACCCCGGTCTTGCCGCCGTCCTTGCGCAACACCCGAATGCCGTCGACTCGCGCGGCGGGATCGACGGCCTTGATCATGTCGTAGATGGTCAGCGCCGCGACCGTGACGGCGGTCAGCGCCTCCATCTCGACTCCGGTGCGGTCGGTCGCGTGCGCGGTCGCCGTCAATTCGACGGCGCTGGTGCCGATCTCGAAGTCGACATCGACTCCGGTCAGCGCCAGTTGGTGGCAGAGCGGGATCAGTTCGGGTGTGCGCTTGGCGGCCAGCACCCCGGCAACCCGCGCGGTGGCCAGGGCGTCGCCCTTGGGCAGCCCCCCGGTCGCCACCAACGCGATCACCTCCGCGGTGGTGTGCACGGTCGCGGCGGCGGTCGCGCTGCGCGGGGTGGCGGACTTGCCGCTGACGTCGACCATGCGCGCAGCGCCCGCGTCGTCGACGTGCGACAGCCGGCGCTGCGGCCCGCTGGTCACCGGTTGACGACGGTGACCGGGTGCACGTACGGCAGATCCCCGGCGGGTACCGGAAACTCGATGTCGCCGAACGGTGAGAGCGCACCCACCCGGTCGGCGGCGAGCTCGCTCACCGGATGATCTTCGGGATCCCGGGTCGGCCATCCGTTGTCGACGTACCGGGTTCTATGCGTCTTCGCCACCGGGTCATTCTGACACTTGTCCGGCGAACTCGCCCCTATGCCGGCTGATTTAGGCTGGTCGGCAATGACCAAGTCCGTAGGGTCCCTGGGCGCGTGGCTGGCTGAGCTGCCCGACGCGAGCCTGATCCGCCTGCTGGAACTCCGGCCCGATCTGGCCCAGCCGGCGCCGGCCAGTATCAGTGCGCTGGCGGCGCGCGCGGTGACCCGCCAGTCGGTTATCGCCGCCGCCGACGAGCTGGACTTCCTGCGGCTGGCCGTGCTGGACGCGCTGCTGGTCCTGGGCGCCGGCCGCACCGCGGTGCCCGCCGCCGGGGTGGCCGCCGTACTCGGTCCGCGTGCGCCCGACCGGGCCGTGTCCGAGGCGCTTGAGGACCTGCGCGACCGCGCGCTGGTCTGGGGCCAGGACACGGTGAGCATCTCGGCCGAGGCCGCCGCGGCCCTGCCGTGGTACCCGGGCCAGGCTGTCACTGCCGACGAGTGCCGGACGGCGGCGGAGATCTCGGCGGCACTGGCCGCGCTGGGCGACCCCGAGCGCGATCTGCTCCGCCGGCTCGTCGGGCCGCTGATCGGCCGGACCCGCGACGCGGCCCCGGGCACCGCGGCCGACCGGCCGGTGCAACGACTGCTCAGCGCGAGCCTGCTGCGCCGCATCGACGGCGAGGCGCCGGACACCGTGGTCCTGCCGCGCGATGTCGCCCAGGTGCTGCGCGGCGAGGAAACCGGGCCGTGCGAGCTGGCTGCGCCGGACCCGGTGGTCGGGCAGACCACGGTCGCTGACGCCGACGCCTCGGCGGCCGGCGCGATCACCGACTTCCTGCGCGAGGTCGAGGTCGTGCTGGAGAGCCTGTCGCTCGCGCCCGTACCCGAGCTGCGCAGCGGCGGATTGGGGGTGCGGGAAGCCAAGCGGCTCGGAAAGGTCACCGGGATCGACGAGCAGCGCCTGGGCCTGATCCTGGAACTCACCGCAGCCGCGGGTCTGATCGCCAACGGAATTCCCGATTCGGGGCCGCGCGGAGATTCCAACTACTGGGCGCCGACGCTGGCCGCCGACCGGTATCTGGACGCCTCGGCCGCGAACCGCTGGCTTCAGCTGGCCACCGCATGGCTGACACTGCCGTGCCGGCCGGGTCTCATCGGCACCCGCGGACCCGACGGCAAACCCTTTGCGGCGCTGTCGGTTTCGCTGTACTCGACGGCTGCCCCGGTGGACCGCAGGCTGCTGCTGGAGTTCCTGGCCGACCTGCCGCCGGGTTCGGGCGTCGATGCCGGCAGCGCCTCGCGGGCGCTGAGGTGGCGCCGGCCGCGCTGGGCGGCCCGGCTGCAGCCCGAGCCGGTCGGGCATCTGCTCGACGAAGCCCACACGCTCGGGCTGACCGGCCGCGGGGCGTTGAGTACCCCGGCGCGCGCCTGGATTGCCGACGGCGAGCAGGAGGCGATCGCGGCCATGGCGGCGATCCTGCCCGCACCGATCGACCACTTCCTGGTGCAGGCCGACCTCACCGTGGTGGTGCCCGGACCACTCAACCGCGAACTCGCCGAGGAACTGTCGCTGGTGGCCACGGTCGAGTCGGCCGGCGCCGCGATGGTCTATCGGGTCAGCGAGAATTCCGTGCGCCACGCGTTGGACTCCGGACGCACCGCCGAGGCGCTGTGTGCGTTCTTCGAGACGAACTCCACGACGCCGGTGCCCCAGGGATTGACCTATCTGATCAACGACGTCGCCCGCCGGCACGGACAGCTTCGGGTGGGATTGGCCTGCTGCTTCCTGCGCTGCGACGACGCGGCCCTGCTGGCCAGCGCGGCGGCCGCGCCGGCGGTCAGCGCTCTGGGGGTGCGTCTGCTGGCGCCGACCGTGGCCGTCTCCCAGGCGCCGATCGCCGAGGTCCTCGCCGCGCTGCGGGAGGCCGGTTTCGCGCCGGCCGCCGAGGACGCCGCCGGGGCGATCGTCGACCTGCGGCGGCGCATCACCCGGGTGGCGGGCCCACCCAGCCGACGGCCGTTCCGGCCACCGGCCAGGCCGAGTCCGGAGACCCTGGCGGCGGTGGTCGCGACGCTGCGCCGGGTCGAGGCGATGCCGCTGGGCGGCATGCGGCTTGACCCGGCGGTGGCGATGGACCTGCTGCACCGGGCCGCGATACGCGGCCGGGAGGTGCTGATGGGGTACGTCGACGCGGCCGGGGTGGCCACCCAGCGGGTGGTGACCCCGATCTCGGTGCACGGCGGCCACCTGATGGCCTTCGACCCCGCGCAGGGCAGGCTGCGCGAGTTCGCCGTGCACCGGGTGACCTCGGTGATGTCGGCCGACGACGGATAATGACGGACATGACCGACGGACCGCTGATCGTGCAATCCGACAAAACGGTCCTGCTCGAGGTCGACCACGAGCAGGCCGACGCCGCCCGCGCCGCGATCGCCCCGTTCGCCGAACTGGAGCGCGCCCCCGAACACGTGCACACCTACCGGGTCACCCCGCTGGCCCTGTGGAACGCCCGGGCAGCCGGACACGACGCCGAACAGGTCGTCGACGCCCTGGTCACCTTCTCGCGCTACGCGGTACCGCAGCCGCTGCTGGTCGACATCGTCGACACGATGGCCCGCTACGGCCGGCTGCAACTGGTCAAGAGTCCCGCCCACGGGCTGATCCTGGTCAGCCTGGACCGCGCAGTCCTCGAAGAGGTTCTGCGTCACAAGAAGATCGCCCCGATGCTCGGTGCGCGCGTGGACCCCGACACCGTGGTCGTCCACCCCAGCGAGCGCGGGCGGGTCAAGCAGATGCTGCTCAAAATCGGTTGGCCCGCCGAGGATCTGGCCGGTTACGTCGACGGGGAGGCGCACCCGATCGGACTCGTCCAGGACGGCTGGGAACTGCGCGACTACCAGCAGATGGCCGCCGACTCGTTCTGGGCGGGCGGCTCGGGAGTCGTGGTGCTGCCGTGCGGCGCGGGCAAGACGATCGTCGGCGCCGCCGCGATGGCCAAGGCCGGTGCGACCACGCTCATCCTCGTCACCAACACCGTGGCCGGCCGGCAGTGGAAGCGCGAGTTGCTGGCGCGAACGACGCTGACCGAGAACGAAATCGGCGAGTACTCCGGTGAACGCAAGGAGATCCGGCCGGTGACCATCGCCACCTATCAGGTGATCACCCGGCGTACCAAGGGTGAGTATCGGCATCTGGAGTTGTTCGACAGTCGCGACTGGGGCCTGATCATCTACGACGAAGTACACCTGCTTCCCGCGCCGGTGTTCCGGATGACCGCTGATCTGCAGTCCCGGCGGCGCCTGGGCCTGACCGCGACGCTGATCCGCGAGGACGGCCGGGAGGGCGACGTGTTCAGCCTGATCGGGCCCAAACGCTACGACGCGCCCTGGAAGGACATCGAGGCGCAGGGCTGGATCGCCCCGGCCGAGTGCATCGAGGTTCGGGTGACGATGACCGACAACGAGCGGATGCAGTACGCGGTCGCCGAGCCCGACGAGCGCTACCGGCTGTGCTCGACCGCGCGGTCCAAAATCGCCGTGGTCAAGTCGATCCTGGCCCGCCACCCCGGCGAACCGACCCTGGTGATCGGTGCCTACCTCGACCAGCTCGACGAACTCGGTGCCGAACTCGACGCCCCCGTCATCCAGGGATCCACCAGGAACTCCGAGCGCGAGGCCCTCTTCGACGCCTTCCGGCGCGGCGAGGTCAAAACCCTGGTGGTGTCGAAGGTCGCGAACTTCTCCATCGACCTGCCGGAAGCCTCGGTGGCCGTGCAGGTCTCGGGCACCTTCGGATCCCGCCAGGAGGAGGCCCAGCGCCTCGGCCGGCTGCTGCGACCCAAACACGACGGCGGCGGTGCGGTCTTCTACTCGGTGGTCGCCCGCGACAGTCTGGACACCGACTACGCCGCGCACCGGCAGCGCTTCCTGGCCGAACAGGGCTACGGCTACATCATCCGAGACGCCGACGACCTGCTCGGCCCGGCGATCTAACTGTTATGTCCGGCCCGCTGAGCCTCTCGCAGTCCGACACCGGTGCCCACTACCGGCGGTGGCGGATCCGGATTTTCGCCATCACCTGGATCGCCTATGCCGGTTTGTATTTCACCCGTCAGAGCTTCTCGGTCGCGAAGCTGGGAATCCTCGACGACCCCGTCCTCAGCGTCAGCCTCAACAGTCGGGTACTGGGCCAACTCGACGCCGTCTATCTGACCGCCTATGCGCTCGGGCAGTTCGTCTGGGGTCAGGTCGCCGACCGGTACGGCCCCCGGGTGGTCCTGCTCGGCGGCTTGGCGATCTCCGTGGTGGCCACCTTGTTCATGGGCCTTCTTCCGGCCCTGGTGTTCCTGATCCCGCTGATGATCGTGCAGGGGCTGGCGCAGTCCACCGGGTGGGCCTCCACCCTGGACAACATGGCGCAGTTCTTCTCGATCGGCGAGCGCGGCCGGGTTCTCGGATTCTGGAGCACCAACTACGCCTTCGGCGGACTGGTTGCGGCACCGTTTCTGGGCTGGGTCGCCTACAGCGTCTTCGACAGCTGGCGGGTGGCGTTCTTCTCCGGCGCGGCGGTCGTTCTCGTGGTGCTGGGGCTCGTCGTGCTGTTCCAGCGAAACCGGCCGACCGATGTCGGGCTTCCGCCCATCGAGGAGTACCACGCCGACGAGGAGTCCAGCGGGATCATCGCCCCGCTGGATCACACGCCGGAAGCCGAGGCGATCGCCGAGCCGACGCGGTCGTGGTGGTCGACGCTGGTGACCACCCTTCGCGAACCGATGGTCCGCTCCCTGGGCGCCGCGTACTTCCTGCTCAAGCCGGCCCGCTACGCCATCCTGCTGTGGGGCCCGGTCATCGTCGCCGAGCGGCTGCCCGACGCGAGCAACCTCGAGGCCACCCTGATCCCGATCGCCTTCGGGGTCGCGGGCATCCTCGCCCCGATAATCTTCGGCCGCATCTCGGACAAGGTGTTCCGGGCTCGCCGGGTACCGGCCACCGTGCTGAGCCTGGCGATCCTGGTCGCCGCACTCGCTCTGTTCGTGCCGCTGACGGCGACCCGCAGCACCCTGGTGATGATCGCCGTCCTGGCGGTCGTCGGTCTCAGCGTCTACGGGGCGGATTCCATGGTCTCCTGCGTCGCGGCGGTCGACTTCGGGACCTCCAAACACGCGGGCACCGCAGCCGGTCTGATCAATGGATGCGGTTCGGTCGGGGCGATCCTCGGCGGCCTGCTGCCCGGCTACCTCGGGACGGCGGCACTGTTCTACGGGTTCGCCGGCGCGGCCTTCGTCTCGATGCTCATCCTGCTTCCGCACTGGAACCGGATGCCGGCGGCCGACTAGGACCCTCTAGGCCGACGAGCCACCGAGGGCGGGAATGACCTCCCGTTCGAACAACTCGACACCCGAGCGGTCGTAGGCGGCCTCGGGGAAGTAGCAGATCAGGTAGTCGCACCCCAGCTCGCGCAGCTTCGCCATGCGCTCGATCACCCGCTCGGGTGTCCCGGTGGCCGAGTAGGGGTTGTCGTTCACGGCCATCATGGCCTCGGCGGCGGCATCACCGCAGATGCCTGCGATGCGGTCGCGGATCACCGCGCACCGCCGGTCGAAGTCCGGCTCGCTCTCGCCGATGATGACATTGACATTGGCCGAGCGGGTGATCGCCTTGTAGTCGGTTCCGACGTCGCGGCAGTGACCGGCGAGGACGTCGGACTTGTGGGCGAACTCGTCGAGGTCGGCGCTGAAGTTGGTGTACTGCGCATACTTCGCGGCGATCTTCAGCGTCACCTTCTCCCCGCCGCCGGCGATCCACAGCGGAATCCCGTTTTGCTGCAGCGGTTTCGGCGCGACGATCGCGCCATCGACCTGGTAGTGCTTGCCGGCGAAACTCACCCGGCCGTCGCGCCAGGCGTCCCGCATGATCTGCACGCCCTCGTCGAGGCGGGCCAGTCGCTCACCGGCCGACGGAAAGCCGTACCCGTAGGCGCGCCACTCGTGTTCGTACCACCCCGCGCCGATTCCCATCTGCACCCGGCCGCCGGAGATCACGTCGGTGGTGGCGGCCACCTTGGCCAGGTAGACCGGATTGCGGTAGCTCATCGCCGTGCACATCTGACCGAGCTTGATCCGCGAGGTGCTCGCCGCAAAGGCGGCCATCAGGGTCCATGCCTCGTGGGTGGCTTCGTCGGTGGGTATCGGCACGGTGTGGAAGTGGTCGTAGACCCACAGCGAGTCCCACGAGCTCTGGTCGGCGTAATCGGCGAGCCCGCGCATCACCGCCCAGTGCTGATCAACCGGAATCCCGGCCAGGTCGAGTCGCCAGCCCTGGGGAACGAACAGTCCGAAGCGCATGCCCCGAGTGTAGGGAAGCGGCTATCGGCGCGACGCCCGCTGGGCGGACGGTTTCGACTCAGCACCGTCGGGGCGCGAGTGCCCGGCTGCCGCAGCCGCCTTCGACCGGACGGCGGACGCCGCGCGCGACCGCGCCGGAGCACCGGACGGCGCCCTGGCCGCGCGCGGAGCTGCGGGCAGTGCCGCGGCCGGCAGTGGGAAGGCCACCGCGGCGCGGACGTCGGCGCGAAGCTTGCCGACCGCGCCGAACACCGTCGCGACCGAGTTGACCGACACCGCCTCGACGTTGACCACGGCATCACCGGCCGCGCTGATCACGTTGAAGGGGTTGAGGGTGAGCACGGACCCGGCGACGGACACCGCAGCGCCGACAAGTGCGTTGCCGATGGCGACCGGGACCCCGATCAGCGCGCCACCGATCGAACCGAGGTTGGCGATGACCGCGTTGGCCACACCGATCGCCCGCGTGAGGGTGGTCGAGACCAGCGTGCTGAGCGCGGCGGTGACCGGGGTGATCGCCGACGTCGCGACGGAGACGACGTTGGAGACCAGGCCCGCGAGGATGGCGGGAATCGCCAGCGGGTTGGCGATCGCGTCGAAGGCGGCGTTGAGCAGAAGATTCGGTGCGCTGACCAGACCGCTGATCACCACCTGCGCGGCTGTCACGCCGGCTCCGCCCACATCCTGGGCGTCGACGATCAGGTTGCGCGCGATGGTGCTGAGGATCGGCACCGGCTCGTCGATCTCGTTCTGAATCACATTGGCGATCGCGGCGATCTGCGCGTTGAGCACAGTCGTTCCGGTGGACACCCACTGCAGCCAGCTCGGCAACGCGGAAAGTTCGATCGCCGCCCCCGCCACGGTCCGCGGGAGAGGTTCGGCGGACGGCGCCGGGCCGACGGCGATCGCTCCCGCCGCGACCAGCGCCACACCGGCAGCGGCCCATGGGCGAGCGGCGGCGTGCATGAGATTCCCTTCGGTCGAGAACCTCAAGTTAGCAACGAACGCCGCGGATTCCTGGCAACGCGGCCGTACGGCGCTACCCCTCGAGTGACGCCGGCGGCGTGAACCGCGCACCGTAGCGCTCAGCCAGCTCCTTGGCCCGGGCCACAAAGGCGGCCTTGCCGCCCGGATAGCCGGTGATGAACTGCGCCGCGCCACCGGTCCACGGCGGGAACCCGATACCCATGATCGAGCCGATGTTGGCGTCGGCCGTCGTGGTGATGACACCCTCGTCGAAGCACTTCTGGGTTTCCAGGGCCTCGGCGAAGAGCATCCGGTCGATCATGTCCTGCAGCGGCGGCTTGGAGCTGCCCGAGGTGAAGGTCTCCCGCAGGCCCGGCCACAGCTGGGTCCGCTTGCCGTCGACGTACTCGTAGAAGCCGGCACCGGAAAGCCTTGACGGGCGGCCGATCTCGATCATCTTCTCCACCACCGCCTCGGCCGGGTGCGCGGTGTAGGTGCCGCCGGCGTCCTCGATGCCCTTGCGGGAAGCGACGGCGATCTTGTGCATCAGCTCCATGTTCAGTTCATCGGAGAGCTGCAGCGGCGGAGCCGGATAGCCGGCCTGGGAACCGGCGTGCTCGATCGAGGCGGGCTCCACACCCTCACCGAGCATCGCCAGCGCCTCGTTGATGAAGGTGCCGATCACCCGGCTGGTGTAGAAGCCGCGGCTGTCGTTGACCACGATCGGAGTCTTGCCGATGGCCAGCGTGTAGTCGAAAACCCGAGCCAGCGCCTCATCGGAGGTCTTCTCGCCCTTGATGATCTCGACCAGCGGCATCTTGTCCACCGGTGAGAAGAAGTGGATGCCGATGAAGTCCTCCTGCCGCTTGACCCCGGACGCCAGACCGGTGATGGGCAGCGTGGACGTGTTGGAGCCGAGGATCGCGTTGGGCTCGACGATGTCCTCGATCTCACCGAACACCTTGTGCTTGAGCTCCTGGCTCTCGAAGACCGCCTCGATCACGAAGTCCACCCCGGCGAAGTCCTTGGGGTCGGCGGTCGGGGTGATCCGGCCGAGCAGAGTCTTGCTCTTCTCCTCGGTGGTGCGGCCGCGCTCGAGCGCCTTGGCTTCGAGCTTCTCGGAGTAGCCCTTGCCCTTCTGCGCGGCTTCAAGGGTGACGTCCTTGAGCACCACGTCGAAACCGGCCTTGGCCGATACGTAGGCGATGCCCGCGCCCATCATGCCCGCACCCAGTACGCCGATCTTGGTGATCGGGGTCTTGCCGATGCCTTCGGGGCGGGAGCCGCCCGCGTTGATGGCCTGCATGTCGAAGAAGAACGCCTGGATCATGTTCTTGGCGACGTGACCGGTGGCCAGTTCGGTGAAGTAGCGGCTCTCGATGCGGCTGGCGGTGTCGAAGTCCACCTGGGCACCCTCGACCGCGGCGGCCAGGATCGCCCGCGGCGCGGGCATGTTCGCGCCTTTGATCTGCTTGCGCAGCAGCGACGGGAACGACGGCAGGATCGCGGCGAGCGCGGGGCTGGCCGGGGTGCCGCCGGGCATCTTGTAGCCCTGGGCGTCCCACGGTTGGGTGTGCTTGTCCGGATTCGCCTTGATCCACGCCTTGGCGGCGGGGACGACTTCTTCCACGGTTGCGACGAGTTCGTCGACCAGGCCGGTTTCCTTGGCCTTCTTGGGGTTGAACCGGGTGCCCTGGCTGAGAACGTTGACGAAGGCGTTCTGGATCCCGAGCATCCGCACGGTGCGGGTGACCCCGCCGCCGCCGGGCAGCAGGCCCAGGCTCACCTCGGGCAGGCCGATCAGGCTGCCCTTGACGTCCGCGGCAATACGGTGGTGGCAGGCCAGCGCGATCTCCAGGCCGCCGCCGAGCGCGGCACCGTTGATGGCCGCGACGACCGGGACACCCAACGTCTCCAGAGCCCGCAGATCACGCTTGACACCCTCGACCGTGTCGAAAGCCTCTCCGGCGTGCTCCGGGGTGATCTGGATGATGCCGTTGAGATCACCGCCGGCGAAGAAGGTCTTCTTGGCGCTGGTGATCACCACGCCGGTGATCGAGTCCTTCTCCGCGGCCAGGCGCTCGACGGCCTTGCGCATGGACTCCTGGTAGTGCTCGTTCATCACGTTGGCCGACCCGGTGGGGTCGTCCAGGGTCAGGGTGACGATGCCGTCGGCGTCCTTGTCCCACTTGATGGTGTTCTCGGCCATGGTTTTTCCCTAAACCCTCTCGATGATGGTGGCCACGCCCATGCCGCCACCGATGCACAGCGTGATCAGCGCGCGCTTGGCGCCGCGGCGTTCCAGTTCGTCGACCATGGTGCCGGTGATCATCGCGCCGGTGGCTCCCAGCGGGTGGCCCATCGCGATGGCGCCGCCGTTGACGTTGAGCTTCTCGTTCGGGATGTTCAGATCCTTCTGGAACTTCAGCACCACCGAGGCGAAGGCCTCGTTGAGCTCGAACAGGTCGATGTCGTCGACGGTCAGCCCGGCACGGGCCAGCGCCTTCTCGGTGGCCGGGGTGGGCCCGACGAGCATGATCGTGGGGTCCGCGCCGCTGGTCGCGGTGGCCACCACCCGGGCGCGCGGGGTCAGCCCGCACGCCTTGCCGGCCCTTTCGTTACCGATCAGCACCAGGGCGGCGCCGTCGACGATGCCCGAGCTGTTGCCGCCGGTGTGGACGTGGTTGATCTTCTCGATCCAGTGGTACTTCTGCATCGCGACGTCGTCGAAGCCGGCCATCGCGGCCAGGCCCTCAAAGGCGGGCTTGAGCTTGCCCAGGCCTTCCTTGGTGGTGTCGGGGCGCATGTGCTCGTCGTGGTCGAGGATCAGCAGACCGTTCTGGTCGCGCACCGGGACCACCGATTTGGCGAAGTAGCCGCCCGACCACGCGTCCGCCGCCCGCTGCTGGGACTGCAGCGCGTAGTTGTCGACGTCGTCGCGGTCGAAGCCCTCCAGGGTGGCGATCAGGTCGGCGCCGATGCCCTGCGGGACGATGTAGGCGTCGTAGTTGGTGGCCGGATCGGACATCATCGCCCCGCCGTCAGAACCCATCGGGACCCGGCTCATCGACTCCACACCCCCGGCGACCACCAGATCGTCCCAGCCGGAGCGGACCTTCTGGGCGGCGGTGTTGACCGCCTCCAGGCCGGACGCGCAGAACCGGTTGAGTTGCACGCCGCCGACGGTGTCGGGCATCCCCGCGGCGATGACGGCGGTGCGGGCGATGTCGCCGCCCTGATCGCCCACCGGCGAGACGCACCCCAGCACGACGTCGCTGATCATGTTCTCGTCCAGGCCGCCGTGGCGGCTGCGCAGTTCGTCGATCAGACCGGTGACCAGATTGAGCGGCTTGACCTCGGTCAGGGCGCCGTTCTTGCCTTTGCCGCGCGGAGTGCGGATGGCCTCGTAGATGAAAGCTTCTTCGGACATGGCGGTTCCTCGGTTTGGTGGGTTTCCGGCACCGATGAGCCTAGACCGCTGCCACGGCCGGCCGGCAACGGCCCCGGCCAACCTGTTGGTTGGGTCGGCACCCCGCCTCGACCCCGGGGATCTACGCTCGGGTGCCATGACGGTCGAGCGTCTGCGGCCCTACACAGTCAACGTCTTCGCCAAGACGTCGGCACTGGCTGCCCGGTTGGGCGCGGTCAACCTCGGCCAGGGCTTCCCCGACGAGGACGGGCCCCCCGCAATGCTGGAGGCGGCGCGGCAGGCGATCACCGACGGTTTCAATCAGTACCCGCCCGGACCCGGCATCGCACCGCTGCGCACGGCGATCGCCGCCCAGCGACGCCGCCGCTACGGCATGGACTTCGACCCCGACACCCAGGTGCTGGTCACCGTGGGGGCCAGCGAGGCGATCGCGGCTGCGGTGATCGGCCTGGTCGAGCCGGGCTCGGAAGTTCTGGTCATCGAACCGTTCTTCGACACCTACGGCCCCGTCATCGCGATGGCCGGCGCGACCCGGGTGGCGGTCCCGCTGGTGCCTGACGGGCACGGCTTCAGCCTCGACGTCGACGCCGTGCGCGCGGCGATCACGCCCCGCACCCGGGCGATCATCGTCAACTCCCCGCACAACCCGACCGGCATGGTGCTCTGTGAACGCGAGGTGCGCGACCTGGCCGCGGTGGCTGTCGAGGCCGACCTGCTGGTGATCTCCGACGAGGTCTACGAGCACCTGACCTTCGACGGCCGCCGCCATCTGCCGCCGGCCACCTTTCCGGGCATGGCCGAGCGCACCGTCACGATCTCCAGCGCCGCCAAGATGTTCAACTGCACCGGCTGGAAGATCGGCTGGGCCTGCGGACCGGCCGAGCTCGTCGCGGGGGTGCGCACGGCCAAGCAGTACCTCAGCTACGTGGCCGGCGGTCCGTTCCAGCCCGCCGTCGCCTATGCGCTGGACAACGAGGACTCCTGGGTGACCGGTCTGCGTGACTCGCTGCAAGCCAAGCGGGACCGCCTCGCGGCCGCGCTGAGCGACATCGGTTTCGCCGTCCACGACAGTGCGGGCACGTATTTTCTGTGCGCCGACCCCCGACCGCTGGGATACACCGACAGCACCGCCTTCTGCGACGAGCTGCCGCACCGGGCAGGAGTCGCGGCCATCCCGATGTCCGCGTTCTGCGACAGCAACGCCCCACTGGCATGGAATCACCTGGTGCGCTTCGCTTTCTGCAAGCGCGACGACACCCTCGACGAGGCGATCAGCCGGCTGGGCGTGCTGGCCGGCGGCTAGCCGCCTTTGACCTTGAGCACCTGCTTGCGCAGACCGTCGGTCGCGGTCTCCATCGCGCCCTTCATGGCCCGCTTGAGGATGAAGCCCGGCAGCGGCACCGAGGGGTCGACGGTGATGGCGAAACGCACCTTGGTCTTGGCGCCGTCCGGGGTCAGGGTGTAGCTCGCCTCCTGGGAACGCAGCTGGCCGGCTTTCAGCAGCGTCCAGCTGACGGTGTTCTCGCCCCAGGTGTACTCGACGACCTGCTCGTCGGTCAGCCCGGCAGCCTTGACCTTCATCTTGACCGTCTTGGGCCTGCCGTTGTCGTAGGTGTCGATAATCTCGGCGCTCTGGTACTGCGGAGACCACGTGTGCGCAGTCGTGACGTCGGCGAGGACGTCGAAGATCTCCTCCGGGGTGGCCTCGATGACGATGTCCCGGGTATCGCTGATAGCCATGACGCGAGATTACGAGCCGGGCAGGGTTTCCGGGACGGTTTGCCGGTACTGGGCGACGATCGGCTCGAGCTCCCGGGGTGTGGCGCCGTGCAGAATCACCGCATCGGCGCCGTAGCCGAACTCGGCGCGGATCCGTTGCACGCACTGCCGGGCCGGACCGGTGGCCGCCGGGCTCAGCCACTCCTCGGGAATGAGGGTGGCGATGTGCTCGATCTGATCGGCCGACGCCTTGTGGTCGATGCCTCCGCCGATGGAACAGACGATCGGATCGGCCCGGAACCGTTGCAGCACAGCCGGATCCCAGTCGTTGGTGCTCACCATGAGGTCGCCGTAGCCCTGCAGGTAGGTGGCCAGCCGCGCGACGGTTTTCTTCAGCCGCAGCTCTTCGGGCAGGTGGTCGCCGACGGTGGCCAGGCACGACCAGACCCGCACGCGGCCCGGATCGCGGCCCGCCCGCTCAGCCGACTCCTTGACCGTGCGGACACAGCGGGCGAGGGTCTCCGGCGTGAAGTAGGTGTGCAGGATGACGTCGTCGAAGAGCCGCCCGCCCAGTTCCAGCGTCCTGGGCCCGAACGCCACCAGTGCCAGCCGGATGTCCTCGTCGAAGTCGGGATCGAGCACCAGGATCGGGTAGCTCCCGATGGGTCCGTCATGGTTGACGATCACCTCTCCGCGCCACAGCCGGCGCATCACCTGGGCGAAGTCCTCCATCTGCGCGGTGGTCACCGCCGGCACCCCGAATGCGGCGTAAACCGCGGCGATGCCGCGCCCGATGCCCAGCGTGAAGCGCCCCGCGGAAAGCCGGTGCAGGGTGGTCGCCCACGAGCCGGTGATCAACGGGTGCCGGGTGTTGTGATTGGTTGCGGCCGTGGCGATCTGCATGCGGGTGGTGACCGCGCATGCTGCCCCGGTCAGCGACGCCGACTCCTTGATGTTCCAGCGTTCGGAGACGAAGGCCGTGCCGAATCCCAATTCCTCGCCGAGACGGGCTTCGTCCACCAGCGCGGCGGGTCCGTCGCCGCCGGCACCGGCGAGCAGGTAGAACCCCAGTTCGTCGAGGATGCGGGAAGCCATCAGATCCGGTACTCGTCGAGCAACCGGCGGCTGATGATCAGTTTCTGGATCTCGCTGGTGCCCTCGCCGATCAGCAGGAAGGGCGCGTCGCGCATCAGCCGTTCGATCTCGTATTCGGCGGAATAGCCGTAGCCGCCGTGGATCCGGAAGCTGGACTGGACGACTTCCGAGCAGAACTCCGACGCCAGCAGTTTGGCCATGCCGGCGGCGAGGTCGTTGCGCTCCCCGGAATCCTTGAGCCGGGCGGCGCTGACCATCATCAGGTGTGCCGCCTCGACCTTGGTCGCCATCTCGGCGAGGCTGAACGCCACCGCCTGATGCTCGGCGATCGGCTTGCCGAATGTCGAGCGCTGCTGGGCGTAGCGCACCGCCAGTTCGAACGCCCGCAGCGCCACCCCGCAGGCGCGGGCGGCGACGTTGACCCGCCCGACCTCGATGCCATCCATCATCTGCGCGAACCCCCGCCCGGGGTCACCGCCGAGAACGGTCTCGGCGGCCGCGACGTAGCCGTCGAAGACCAACTCCGTGGTGTCGATGCCCTTGTAGCCGAGCTTGTCGATCTTGCCGGGGATGGTCAGCCCGGGGGCGACTTCGCCGAAGCCGGTGGGCTTCTCGACCAGGAACGCGGTGAGGTTGCGGTGGGGCTGCTCGGCACCCAGGTCGGTGCGCACCAGCACCGCCACCAGGGTCGAGCTGGCCCCGTTGGTCAGCCACATCTTCGAACCGTCGATGGTGTAGCTGTTGTCGGGGTTGCGCACGGCGCGGGTGCGGATCGCCGCCACGTCGGATCCCAGTCCGGGTTCGGACATCGAGAACGCGCCGCGGACCTCCCCGGTGGCCATCGCGGGCAGCAGTCTTCGCTTCTGCTCCTCGGTGCCGTGCTGCTCGATCAGATAGGCCACGATGAAGTGGGTGTTGATCACCCCTGAGATGCTCATCCAGCCGCGCGCCAGTTCCTCGACGCACAGCGCGTAAGTCAGCAGCGACTCCCCCAGCCCGCCGTACTCGGCGGGGATCATCAGCCCGAAGAGCCCCATCTCGCGCATCCGGTCGACGATCGCCTGCGGGTAGGCGTCGGCGTGCTCGAGATCGCGCGCATGGGGGATGATCTCGGTGTCGACGAAGCGGCGCACGGCGGCCAGGATGTCGGTCTGCACCTCGCTCAGGCCCGGGGTGCGCGCGAGGCTGCTCACCAGCCCACCTTGCCCCAAATGGTTCACACGTTCCAGTGCCTCGTCATTCGTCGTCGGGTCGCAGGATGTCTTCGGGGTGGTGAAAGAGGTTGACCCTTGGTTGGCCGCGGTCCAGCGCTGGTGGGGGGATCCATTCGGTGCGGTTGTCGCGGGGGCGTTTTCGGGTGGTCCAGCCGGTGGGGGTGGTGTCGACCAGCCGGTTGTCGCAGCCGCAGGCCAGGGTGAGCTGGTCGATGTCGGTGCGGCCGCCGTGTTGCCAGTCCGCTTCGGCGTGATGGACCTCGGAGCGGTTCGGTGGGGCGTCGCAGCCGGGTTTGCTGCACCCCCTGTCCAGGGTGTGCAGGGCCAGGCGTTGGCCGGCGCTGGCGGTGCGCCGCCGTCGCCCGTAGTACAGGCGCATCTTCTTCGGGTTCTCAAACAACCCCAGGTAGGGGTGCACGCATCCGGCGGCGGCCATCCGGATCAAGGTCGGGATCGGCAGCCGGGTGCCCCCGCCGGTGTGGGCCTTCCCCGCCGCGGCGGTCAACTCCGCCAGGGTGGTGGTGGCCACGATCGTCACGGGCAACCCCTGATGGCGCCCGAGGGTTCCCGAGGACAGGACCTGCCCGCAGATCGCCGCCAGCGCGTCGTGCTGACGCTGAGCCACAGTGCGGACGTCGGCGGCGGGCTCGGTGTCCGCGGGCAGGCACTGGCCCGGGGCGGCCATCTTGGCCAGCAGTGCCTCGAGGGCCGCCCGCAGCGCGGGGGTCAGCCACCCGGACAGCCGGCTCATCCCGTCCAGACCCTGCGGGCCCACGCTCAACCCCCGCTTGCGGGCATGATCGCGCTCGTCGTCGAGGGTGCCGTCAGGATCCAGATACTCCACCAGCGTGCGGGCCACCTGACGCAGCCCCTCCGGTGTCAGGCCCCCGGCCAGACCGGCCAACTCGGTCTCGGCGGCCTGCCGCGTACCGGCGTCGACCTCGGCGGGCAGATGATGCAGGAAGTCCCGGATCACCCCCACATGCTCGGCGCCGATCTCACCGCGGGCCTGGGCGGCGGCGGTAGCGGCCAGCACCGGTTCCACCGGCTCCCCGCCGAGTGCCCGCCGCGGCCCCAGATCAGCGGCCTCGGCCAGCCGCCGCCCGGCATCGGCCCCGCTGATCCCCAATCGCTGGGACAGCACCGACCGCCATGACTTCGCCCCCAAATCCCTCGGCGCGGCCTGGCAGCGCGCCTGGGCGATCAGCGCGTGCTCGACCGCCGGCAGGCGGCGGCGCAAACGCTCCACACGGTCCAGCACCGCCAACACCTGCACGCCGTCCAAGGCCTCCACCGGCAGGCCGGCCAGCTTGCCCAACGCGGCGTCCAGATCATCAAGCGCGGACAGGATCTCCATAAATCGAACACTAGTGCGATGGTCTGACAAGATTTCGGTGGCCGAACGTCCCTCTGCACGAAGTGGCCAGGGCCGGGATCGAACCGGCGACCTTCCGCTTTTCAGGCGGACGCTCGTACCAACTGAGCTACCTGGCCGGAAGGCACACCGGTGCCTCGCGACCCTGACGGGACTTGAACCCGCGACCTCCGCCGTGACAGGGCGGCGCGCTAACCGACTGCGCCACAGGGCCTTGCTGAGCAACGCCACGTTGCACGCCGAGCGTACCCCCTACGGGATTCGAACCCGCGCTACCGCCTTGAAAGGGCGGCGTCCTAGGCCGCTAGACGAAGGGGGCCTGAGCCGAATCTGACGAGGGCACTCGGCTGTCTGCACTGTGCCGAAGCCCTCCCAGCTTAGGGCACCCCGCGGGTGATTCCCAAACCTCCCCGCCGGGCTCGGCACCCGCGGGCGGGCGGCGGGCACGCAGTATCCTGATCTCCCGCGCCCCTATAGCTCAGTTGGTAGAGCTACGGACTTTTAATCCGCAGGTCCTAGGTTCGAGTCCTAGTGGGGGCACCGCACGTCTGAAGGCCCTAGCTAGGGCACTAGCTAGGGCCCTAGCTAGGGCAGTAGTGGATGCCCTTCCCGCGCTCGGACGCCGGTGGCAGATGCGGCGGCGGCGTCTGCGGGAGCGGGGAGGCCGCGGCAAGCCGCCCCGCGGCGCGATCCCTGCCCGCCCGCGGGTGCCGAGCCCGGCGGGGAGGTTTGGGAATCACC
>NZ_JBJTCF010000070.1:0-12020 GCF_046091765.1 Mycobacterium sp. | reverse complement strand
CGCTGGTGCGGGTTCTCGCCGTAGCGCAGCAGCGACGAGCGCCGCCAGCTGCGTCCGAACCAGGGCGGCAGGAAGTCCGGCGCATCACCGTGCTCGGGTGCGAGCACCGACCCCATCCAGCCGGCCACCGCGAGGTCGTATTCGGCCGTGTGCCGGAACGCCAACGCCGCCAGCTTCTTTCGCTCCTCCAGGGTGAAACCGCCGCCGCGCACGGCGGCGAGCACGCCGTCATAGCCCAGCGGCTCGACCACCACCGCCACGCTCGCGTGGTTCTTGGCCGCCGCGCGCACCATCGACGGACCGCCGATGTCGATCTGCTCGACGCACTCGTCGATCTCCGCACCGGAGTCCACCGTCTCACTGAACGGGTAGAGGTTGGCCACCAACAGGTCGAACGGCTCGACCTTGAGCCGCTCCAGCGCGGCGAGGTGCTCGGGGTTGCGGGTGTCGGCCAGCAGACCCGCGTGGATCATCGGGTGCAGGGTCTTGACCCGGCCGTCGAGCACCTCGGGGAATCCGGTGACGAACTCCACCGGGGTGACCGGAATGCCTTTGTCGGCAATGACTTTGGCGGTCGAGCCGGTGGAGACGATGGCCACCCCGGCCTCGTGCAGTCCGCGGGCGAACGGGATCAGCCCGCTCTTGTCGTACACGCTGATCAGGGCGCGGCGGATGGGCCTGCGCCCGATCAGGGTCCGTGCGGTCATGCTGGTCTCATCCTAGGGTCGCCTTTCTTCCCGTCCAGGTCACACCGCGGGTGACCAGCTCGGCGAGCACGTCCACCAGAAGCCGCCGCTCGACGACCTTGATCCGTTCGTGCAGGGCCTGCTCGTCGTCGCCGTCGTGCACGTCGACGGCCCGCTGGGCCAGAATCGGGCCGCTATCGACGCCGGCGTCGACCAGGTGCACGGTGGCACCGGTGACCTTCACACCGTAGTCCAGCGCATCGGGCACCGCGTGCGCCCCCGGGAACGCCGGCAGTAGCGCCGGGTGGGTGTTGACCACCCGGCCGGCGAAGCGGGAGAGGAACTGCGGGCCAAGGATTTTCATGAAGCCCGCCGACACCACCAGATCGGGGGTGTGGGCCGCGGTCGCGTCGGTGATCGCGGCGTCCCAGGACGCCCGGTCGGGGTGCTCGGCCAGCCGCACGGTGAAGGCCGGCAGGTTCGCGGCGGCGGCGATCTCGGCCGCGTGGCAGTCACGGTCGGCGCCGACGGCGACCACCCGGGCCGGGTAGTCCCCGACCGCGGCGTCGAGCAGCGCCTGCAGCAGCGACCCGGTTCCCGAGGCCAGCACCACCAGCCGGGCCGGCGCGCAGGGCGGCACGCGGATCGGCTCGGGCACGGCGTCGAGCCTAACGGGGGTCGACTTCGACGTCGCGGTCCTCGTCGACGAACATCAGGTCCTCGACGTCCTCGGCGTCGGGCGCCGGGGTGACCACGGGGGTGACCACCGGCGGTGGGGCGGGCTCAGGCGGGGGCTCAGGCTCCTGCTCGCCGGAGGTGACGTCGTCGTCACGTTCGACCGCGAGGGCGGCGGTGGCGTCGCTGTCGGAGTCGGGCTCCGGTTCGGGATCAGCCGGCTCGGGCTCGGCGGCCGGCTCGGCGGCTGGCTTGGTCGCGGGCTTGGTGGTGATGCCGCCGGCCATCACCACCGTCAGCGCGCCGATGACGAAGAACCACAGGAAGACCGCCGGGCCGAAGGTGGCCTGGTCGACCCCGACCCGGCCGAAGTTGCCCAGCCGGCCCCCGGCGGCCCAGCCCAGCACGGCCATGATGACCGCGGCCAGCAGCGACGCCACCGCCAGCTTGGCGAACGCGGCGCGCCTGGGCAGCGGTCTGCGGGCGCACTGCTGGCCGATCGCCACGGCGGCCGAGGCCCCGACGATCAGCAGCGCCACCCACACCGGCCCCAGCGGCGGGGTGGGGGCCGCGGCCAGGATCGGCAGCGCGGGGATGTCCCCGCCGAACACGGTGAACGCGCTGAAGGTGGCGAACCCGATGTGCGCGCTGGAGCCCACCGCGATCGCCGCCGCGCCGATCACGACATTGGGGAGATACAGCAGGGACAGCGCGGTCAGGCTCAGCTGGCCGAAGAACGAGTCGGTGATGCCGAACAGTTCGTGCATGGTGCCCCAGTGCACGACCAGCGACGCGGCCACCACCGCCGCCGAGAGCACCAGCAGTGCGGCCACCCCGACCAGCGCCGGGCGGATCGCGTCGGTCACCCAGACCGGAAGGCCCGCGCGGGTGAGCACCCGCCGGCCGACCCGCGACCCCACGCCGAACAGCGCGCCCAGCCCGTGCACGGCGGCCACCGCGGCGAACGCCCCCAGCGCGGCGGGGGTCTGCAGGTCGGTGATGACCGACGCCGCGTCGTGGACGACCGCCAGCGCGATGGCCGCGATGAGCAGCGGACCACCCACCGCCGAGGCCACGATCCAGCGGATCACCAGCCACGACCCCTGCGCGGGTGTGATCCGCGCGGTGTCGCGGGCGGTGGCCCAGACCATCGCCGCCACCGGCACCAGCGGCAGCACCCCGATCTGCTGGCCGGCGATCGTCACCGGCACCAGGTGCACGGCCAGCCACATGCTGGCCACCGCACCCAGCGTCCCGGTCAGGTCGCTGTCGGCGACGACCAGTTGCAGCAGCGTGAGCGCCGCGATGACGACGAGGGCGACCAGTGATGGCCCGAAGGCGACCCGAACCAGGTCACGCGGCTGCGGCGCGCCGGGTGCCGTTCGGGACCTGTCCTCCATCCGGGGTGGGCGGGAAATGACCGTCGATCAGGAGGGTTCGGAACCCGACCGGTGACGCGCCTCCGGCTCGGGCTGCGGGGACGGCGACGGGGATGGCGTGGGCCGGTTCTCGGCGGCGGGGAACCCGGTGGGCGGGGTGGACGGGCCGTCTCCGGAGTCGAAGCCTGAGTCGAACCGAACCGGGCCACCGTAGGGATAGCCGCCCGGCTGACCCGGCTGGCCCGGCTGGCCCGGCGGGTAGTAGTACCCCGGCGGCGGGCCGTACTGCCCGAACTGCGGGCGCGGTGCGGGCGGGGTGATCACGCCGGTCTCCAGCAGCAGCGCCCCGACCGCGGCGATCGCCTGCAGCACCGTGAAGGCCAGCACCAGCCACAGCGCCCAGCCGATGGCGAAGCCGGTGGGCCGGTTGACCATCTGGCCGATGACCAGCAGCACGCCCAGCACGGCGGCCACCGCCGTCACCGTGGTGTAGGACTTGGCCCTGGGCAGCAGCGCGACCGCGGCCAGCAACGCGGCCAGCAGCGCCGCCACCGTCCAGTAGCTCAGGCCGCTGGCGGTGAACTCCGCCCCGCCGAACGGCCCGATGTCGGTGTTGATGCTCAGCAGCGGACCGAAGCTGGCCAGGTAGGCGGCGATGCCCAGGACCGCCACGGCGGCGGTCAGCAGCGCGGGGGTCTTGGAGGGCCGGTTCGGGGAGGGCGGGAAACCCGGGGCGAACGGAGCACCGTAACCGCCGGGCTGTGGCGGGGTCGGATAACCCGGGCCGGACGGGGTGGCGCTCGGGTACGTCCCCGGGTAAGTCATGGTCTCTCCTCACGGTGCCGGACCTGACGTCCGGACCTACGCTAGCGCACCAAAGCCGCGCCGCCGCCGAGCGCGACGGCCGCGCCGCACCGGCGCGCTTGCCCGCGGCAATAGAACACGTTCTAATTCTGGGCATGGAATACGGCCTCGTCCTGTTCACCAGCGACCGCGGCATCACCCCGGCCGCGGCGGCCACCCTCGCCGAGGACCACGGGTTCGCCACCTTCTATGTCCCCGAGCACACCCACATCCCGGTCAAGCGCGAGGCCGCCCACCCCGGCACCGGCGACGAGTCGCTGCCCGACGACCGCTACCTGCGCACCCTGGACCCGTGGGTCAGCCTGGCCACGGCGTGCTCGCTGACCTCGCGGGTGCGGCTGGCCACCGCGGTGGCGCTGCCGGTCGAGCACGACCCGATCAGCCTGGCCAAAACCATCGCCACCCTCGACCATCTGTCCGGCGGGCGGGTCCGGCTGGGGGTCGGGTTCGGCTGGAACACCGACGAACTGGCCGACCACAACGTGCCGCCCGGCCGGCGGCGCACGATGCTGCGCGAGTACATCGAGGCGATGCGCGAATTGTGGACCGCCGAGGAGGCCGCCTACGAGGGCGAGTACGTCAGCTTCGGGCCCAGCTGGGCCTGGCCCAAGCCGGTGCAGCCGCACATCCCGGTGCTCGTCGGGGCGGCCGGCACCGAGAAGACCTTCGCCTGGATCGCCCGGTCCGCCGACGGCTGGATCACCACGCCGCGCGACTTCGTCATCGACGAGCCGGTGCGGATGCTGCAGGACACCTGGGCGGCCGCCGGGCGCGACGGCGCGCCGCAGATCGTCGCGCTGGACTTCAAGCCGGTGCCCGAGAAGCTCGAGCACTGGCGGGAGATCGGGGTGACCGAGGTTCTCTTCGGCCTGCCCGACCGCTCGGCCGACGACGTCGCCGCCTACGTCGAGCGGCTGGCCGGCAAGCTGGCCGCATTGCGTTAGGCGGCCACCGCGCGGTTGCCGGCGTCGACGTGGCGCACGGTGATCCGCGCCCCCAGCGGCTCTCCCCCGCTGAGCAGCCCGACCAGGTCGGGGTCCTCGCTCAGCGCCAGGAAGCGGCTGCCGTCGGCGTCCAGGCGCCCGACGATCAAACCGGTGCGCACCGGCCAGTCGTAGCGCACCGTGTACGTCTCCACCGTCGCCGCACCCTCGGCGCGGCGGGTCACCGCGACCTTGGGGCGCGCGGCGACCTGCGCGCTCAGGTGGGCACTGTCGTGCGGCGACCACTCGGCCGCATCCGTGCAGTACACCCCCACCGAGTACTTGCTGAGCACACCGCCGTTGGCCGCGACGAGACCGAAATCGCCTGGGCTGCTGCGCATTCGCTGCACGGTCTCGGCGATGGCGTGCAGCGAATAGCTGTTGCCCGGACCGCCGAAGTAGGGCAGCCCGCCGGTCAGGGTCAGTCCGCGCGGGTCATCACCGGCCACCCCGGTGCCGTCGCAGAAGTTGAACACCGCCACCGGAAAGCAGCTGTAGATGTCGAAGGTCGCGACGCCGTCCGCGCCCACCCCGGCCATCCGCAGCGCCTCGTCGACGGCCAGGATCGACGCCGAGTTGTAGCTCAGGTCGGCGCGGTCGAGCAGCGACTGGTCGACCACGTCGGCGTGGCCGCGCAGATACACCCACCGCTCGCGCGGCACGCCGAGGCGGCGGGCGGACTGCTCGGACATCAGCAGCACCGCCGCGCCCTGGTTCACCTGATCGCGGGCCACCAGCAGCCGCGGGTAGGGATCGCAGATCATCCGGTTGCCCGGGCCGACGGTGAGGAGCTCCTCGACCGACCGCCGCCGCGGGGCCGACGCGTACGGGTTGGCCGCGGCGACGGCGGTGAACGGGGCGAACAGCTCCGCCATCGCCCGGCGGTAGTCGCTCACGCCCAGCCCGACCCGGCCGCGGCGGGCGTTCTCCAGCAGCCCGTACTGCGCGGGCGCGCCGATCATGCCGTGGGCGACGGTGTAGTCGTCGAAGAGGCCCTCGTAGCCGTAGCCGCGGTCCTCGAGCTGGCCGGCGACGGTCTCGGAGTGGTCGGGCTTGTCCGGACGGTCGGCGAAGTAGCGCAGCGTGGACCCGTTCTCCGAGCCGAGCACCAGCACCACGTCGGCGTCCCCGGCCGCGATCGCGGCGGCGAACTCGGTGACCGCGTGCTGCGGGCCCTGTCCCCCGATCGGTTCGAGCACCGCGCGGCGCGGCGCCGCGCCGATCCGTCCCGCCACCGAGCGCGGGTAGTTGTTCGACGCGCCCAGCGGCGTGGGGGTGCGAGCGGAGATCTCGAACTGCCGCAGCCCCACCACGGTGTCGATCGCCTCGGCCACCCGGGCCGGGTCGGCGCCGGTGTCCTCCAGAGCGGCGCGCGCGGCGGCGGTGGCCAGTTCCACCGACGAGCATCCGCGGTAGTCGGGGTCCTCGAGGCGTTCGGTGAACTGGCCGACGCCGACGAGCACCGGCGTGCGCGCACTCACCGCGTCGTCACGCGCCGGTCAGGATTTCCCGGGCCAGCGCGGCGGCCGCCGACGGGGTCCTGCCGACCCGCACCCCGGCGGCCTCCAGGGCCTCCTTCTTGGCCGCCGCCGTTCCCGACGAGCCCGACACGATCGCGCCGGCGTGGCCCATCGTCTTGCCCTCCGGTGCGGTGAACCCGGCGACGTAGCCCACGACGGGCTTGCGGACGTTGGCCTTGATGTAGTCGGCCGCGCGTTCCTCGGCGTCGCCGCCGATCTCGCCGATCATCACGATCAACTCGGTCTCCGGGTCGGACTCGAAGGCGGCGATCGCGTCGATGTGGGTGGTGCCGATGACCGGGTCGCCGCCGATGCCGATCGCGGTGGAGAAGCCGATGTCGCGCAGTTCGTACATCATCTGATAGGTCAGCGTGCCCGACTTGGACACCAGCCCGATCGGTCCCTTGCCGGTGATGGTGGCCGGGGTGATGCCGACGAGTGCCTCATCGGGGGTGATGATGCCTGGGCAGTTCGGCCCGATGATGCGGGTCTTCTCGCCCTTGGCGACGTTGTAGGCCCACGCATAGGCGGTGTCCTGCACCGGGATTCCCTCGGTGATCACCACCAGCAGGCCGATCCCGGCGTCGATCGCCTCGATGACGGCGTCCTTGGCGAACTGCGGGGGCACGAACGCGATCGACACGTCGGCGCCGGTCTTGTCCATCGCCTCGGCGACCGAGCCGAACACCGGCAGTTCGACGGCGGCACCGGTCTTGCCCGTGTGCGACACCGTCGTGCCGGCCTTGCGCGCGTTGACCCCGCCGAGCACCTGGGTGCCGGCCTTGAGCATCAGCGCGGTGTGCTTGGTCGCCTCGCCGCCGGTGATGCCCTGCACGATCACCCGGGAGTCCTTGTTGAGGAAGATCGACACGGCTAGGCCTTCTTTCCGGCGGCGAAGGCGAGTGCGGCGGCTTTGTCGGCGCCCTCGTCCATGGTTTCGGCGAGGGTCACCAGGGGATGGTTGGCCTCGGCCAGGATGCGCCGGCCCTCGTCGACGTTGTTGCCGTCAAGGCGGACGACCAGCGGCTTGTTGGCCTCTTTGCCGAGCATCTGCAGCGCCGCGACGATGCCGTTGGCCACCGCGTCGCAGGCGGTGATCCCGCCGAAGACGTTGACGAACACGCTCTTGACCTGAGCGTCGCCCAGGATCACGTCCAGACCGGCGGCCATCACCTCTGCCGAGGCGCCGCCGCCGATGTCAAGGAAGTTGGCCGGCTTGACCCCGCCGTGCCGCTCGCCGGCGTAGGCGACCACGTCCAGGGTGGACATCACCAGCCCGGCGCCGTTGCCGATCACCCCCACCTCGCCGTCGAGCTTGACGTAGTTGAGGTCGTGCTGCTTGGCCTTCAGCTCCAGCGGGTCGGTGGCCGCGCGGTCCTCGAACTGCGCGTGGTCGGGGTGGCGGAAGTCGGCGTTGCCGTCGAGGGTGACCTTTCCGTCCAGCGCCAGGATCTGGTCATCGGGCGTGCGCACCAGCGGGTTGACCTCGACCAGGGTGGCGTCCTCGGCGACGAAGACCTCCCAGAGCTTGGCGATCGTCACCGCCGCGGCGTCGAGCACCTCGGCGGGCAGGTGGCCCTGCTCGGCGATGGAGCGGGCGAAGGCGACGTCCACGCCTTTCACCGGGTCGACCGGGACCCTGGCCAGCCGGTCGGGCTTGGTGGCCGCGACCTCCTCGATGTCCATGCCGCCCTCCACCGAGCACATCGCCAAATACCGGCGGTTGGCCCGGTCGAGCAGGAAGGAGAGGTAGTACTCCTCGGCGATGTCGCTGGCCTCGGACACCAGCAGCTTGCGCACGATGTGGCCCTTGATGTCCAGGCCCAGGATGGCGGTGGCGTGGGTGAAGGCGTCCTCGGGGGTCGCCGCGTACTTCACCCCGCCGGCTTTGCCGCGCCCGCCGGTCTTGACCTGGGCCTTGACCATCACCGGCCGGCCGATCTCGGCGGCGATGGCCCTGGCGTCCTGGGCCGACTCCGTCACCCGGCCCGGCGTGGTGGGCACGTTGTGCTTGGCGAACAGTTCCTTGGCCTGGTACTCGAAAAGGTCCATGGCTGCCTTTCAGGCGGAGTCTGTGTCGGGGGTGACTTTATACATCCCGCCCGCGACCGGCCCGGCCCGGCCGATAGCGGTGATCCACGTCACAATCCCGGGCCGAATTTCGGTACGAGTTGCCACTCAGGTCTCAATTTGGTTACCTTTTCCCGGTCTAGATAACGCTTTGGTCACGACGCAAGGATTTGGTTTTGACGCAGTTACCGACGGTTCCCCATCCGCTCGACGCGACTGACGAGATCGACCAGAACACGAACACCGGCGTCGAGTCGTGCGCGGGCGGCGATCGCCCGCTGTTCAGCAGCACCGAGATCACCGACATCCTGCCGCGCACCCCGCAGCACCGCCGCCAGCCCACCAGCGCCGCCAAGGGGCGCGCGCTGATCGCCGCGATGGCCGCCGGCGCGGCCGCCGCCGCGGCGTACACGATGGTCGCCGCCCACCAGCCGGTCACCACCCGCACCGTGCTCGCCGCTGAGAAGACCTCGCTGACCGCGCCGGCCCCGCCGCGCGGAGTCCAGCTGATCGCCGTCAAGCCCGCCGCGAACGCCGCGGTGCATGCCGAGGAACTCGCCCGCGCGGCGGCCTACGCCGCCGAGCGCGCCGAGCGCGAGGCCCTGCTGCAGCGGCCGCTGGTCGTCCTGCCCACCAAGGCCCTGTTCACCTCCGGCTTCGGCTACCGCTGGGGCGCCCTGCACGACGGCATCGACCTGGCCGGCCCGGTCGGCACCCCGGTCTACGCGGCCGCCGACGGGATCGTGAAGGAGGCCGGTCCCACCAACTCCGGCTACGGCGCGTGGGTTCTGCTCCAGCACGCCGACGGCACGGTCACCCGCTACGGACACATCAACTCCTGGCAGGTCCAGGTCGGCCAGCGGGTGTTCGCCGGTGACGAGATCGCCACCATCGGCAACCGCGGCAACTCCACCGGACCGCATCTGCACTTCTCGGTGCTCCTCGGCGGCTCGAACGCCACCGACCCGGTTCCGTGGCTGGCCGCCCGCGGCGTCTCGGTGGGTCCCTACACCGGCTGAGGTCCTACTAGAGCTTCTGCAGCGGCGCGTGGTTGTGCATCAGCTTGACCCGCCCGGCGCTGCCGAAGTCGATCAGTGACATCGCCGACTCGCCGCTACCGGACACTTCCTCGACCCGGCCCAGGCCGTACTTGTCGTGGTTGACCCGGTCTCCGGGGTGCAGCACCAGCAGCGGGCGCTGCTTGCCCGTGGGCCGGACCGCCGGCCGTGACGGTCCGAACCGGCCCGCGGCGGGTCCGGGGTCGGTTCGCCGCCAGTCGATGAGGTGCTGGGGGATCTCGGCGAGGAAGCGCGACTCGGGGTTGAGCATCGGCTGTCCCCACGACGAGCGCACCTTGGCCCGGGTGAGATAGAGCCGCTGTCGTGCGCGGGTGATCCCGACGTAGGCCAGCCGCCGCTCCTCGCTCAGTTCGGTCGGGTCGCCCAGCGCCCGCATGTGCGGGAACATGCCGTCCTCCCAGCCGGTGACGAACACCACCGGGAACTCCAGGCCCTTGGCGGTGTGCAGCGTCATCAGGGTGACCACCCCGGCGTCGTTCTCCGGAATCTCGTCGGAGTCGGCGACCAGCGAGACCCGCTCGAGGAACTCCGCCAGCACACCGGCCGGGGCGTCGGCTTCGTCGGTCTCCCCGGGAGCCGAAGTGGCGGCGGCAGTGGCAGCAGCGGCATTAGCCCGGTCGATGCTGAATTCGTGTGCGACGCTGACCAACTCGTTCAGGTTGTCCAGCCGGGCAAGATCCTGGGGGTCGTTGGAGTTCTCCAGCTCGGTGCGGTAGCCGGTGCGCTCGAGCACCGCCTCGACCAGGTCGCCCAGCTCGTCCGCGGCCCGGCCCCGCAGGTCCTCGAGCAGGTCGACGAAGCCGGCGATCGCTTTCTCCGAGCGGGTGTTGAGCATCGGCACCGTACCCGCCGCCGCGGCGGCCAGCGCCTCGGCGAAGGAGCACCCGGTGGTCTCGGCGTAGACCGCCACGCACGCCTCCGCGCGGTCGCCGATGCCCCGCCGCGGGGTGTTCAGGATCCGGCGCAGGCTCACGGTATCGCCGGGGTTGTCCAGCACCCGCAGGTAGGCGACGACGTCGCGGATCTCCCGGCGCTCATAGAATCGGACCCCGCCGACCACCTTGTAGGGGATGCCGGCGCGGATGAAGACCTCCTCCAGCGCCCGGGAGGAGTTGTTGGTGCGGTAGAACACCGCGACGTCGTCGTAGCGGTGCGCGCGGTCGGCGAGTTCGTCGATCTCCGCGGCGACGAAGCGCGCCTCGTCGTGCTCGTTGTCGGCGACGTAGCCGACGATCAGCTCGCCGTCACCGGCGTCGGTCCACAGCTTCTTCTCCCGCCGGCCGGTGTTGCGGGCGATCACCGCGTTCGCCGCCGACAGGATGGTCTGGGTGGAGCGGTAGTTCTGCTCCAGCAGGATCGTGGTGGCACTGGGGAAGTCGCGCTCGAAGTCCTCGATGTTGCGGATCGTCGCGCCGCGGAAGGCGTAGATCGACTGATCGGCGTCACCGACCACGCACAGCTCCGACGGCGGCACGGCGTCGGTGTCGGACGCCGCTGTCCCGACCAGTTCGCGGACCAGGACGTACTGGGCGTGGTTGGTGTCCTGGTATTCGTCGACCAGCACGTGACGGAACCGGCGCCGGTAGTACTGCGCGATCTGCGGGTGGGCTTGCAACAGCGCGACGGTCTCCCCGATCAGGTCGTCGAAGTCCAGTGCGTTGGCCGCGCGCAGCCGCCGCTGGTACTCGGCGTAGACCTCGGCGACGATCCGGGCCAAGTCGTCGCCGTCGGGTTCCAGGGCCCCGGCGGCCTGCGCGGGGGTGGTCAGTTCGTTTTTGAGGGTGGAGATCGCATTGGCCAGCAGCCGCGGCGTGTACCGCTTGACGTCGATGCCCATGTCGCGGCCGATCATCAGCAGCAGCCGGCGGGAGTCGTCGGCGTCATAGATGGAGAAGTTGGAGTTCAGCCCCGCCAGCAGTGAGGCCTGGTTGCGCAGGATCCGCACGCAGGTGGAGTGAAACGTCGACACCCACATGTTCGCCGCGCGCGGGCCGACCAGCGCGGCCACCCGCTCGCGCATCTCGGCGGCGGCCTTGTTGGTGAAGGTGATCGCCAGGATCTGCCCGGTGCCGACGTCGCGGGCGGCCAGCAGGTGGGCGATCCGGCGGGTCAGCACCGCGGTCTTGCCCGAGCCCGCCCCGGCCACAATCAGCAGCGGGGAGCCCTCGTGCAGCACCGCCCGGCGCTGCTGCGGGTTGAGCCCGTCGAGCAGTTCGGCGGCGCCGCCGGGAGCCTCGGGCAGGTGCACGGTCATCGCCTCTCAACCTACCGCCGCCGGGCGACCGCCCTTTGCGTAGGCACGCCACGGGATGGCACACTCTTCGACGTGCAGATGCAGCGATTTTTCGACGGGTACCGGTTCACGGTGCCCGTGGAGGCTTAGCTGCTCAATTTGTCAGCCCCGCGGTCCGCAGCCGGATCCGGGGCTCGTTCTTTCGTTGAGGCCCGGACCGGATGAGACCAGAACCCCCCGAGGAGAACGACGAGATGAACACCGACGAACTCACCGAGTCCGGCATCGACGCCCTGCGCGCCGAGATCGACCGCCTCGACGCCGAGATCCTCGCCGCGGTCCGGCGCCGCACCGAGGTCTCCCAGCAGATCGGCAAGGTGCGGATGGCCTCCGGTGGCACCCGGCTGGTGCACAGCCGCGAAATGAAGGTCATCGAGCGCTACAGCGAGCTCGGCCAGGACGGCAAGGACCTGGCGATGCTCCTGCTGCGCCTGGGCCGCGGCCGGCTCGGGCACTGACGCCGGCCATCAA
>NZ_JBJTCF010000069.1:0-5815 GCF_046091765.1 Mycobacterium sp. | reverse complement strand
TCGGACGGCTCGGACCGCGCGGCGACACCAGCACCTCCACCGTCACCGTGAGGGTCAGCTCCGTCACCACCGGCGGGCCCGGCACCGGGCACATGGCCGTGGGCATGAACCTGGAAAACGTGGTCGACTGGTCACCGGCGTGGACCTTCACCGATGCCTTCACAGCATCGCGGCCGTGGATCTCCCAGGCGTTCAACCCGCAGACGTTCGGGCTGTCCTGGGAGGCCGCCGATGCGCCCACCCTGGACCTGGACTCCGACGGCAACGTGCGCTCGTTGAAGACCTGGACGCGCAACGGCGTCGCGATGCGGCAGTTCGCCGGCACGCTGATGTTCAACGGGCTCGGCGGCGGCTACGCGGGCGGCACCTATCACGCCGAGTGGGACGGCACCGGCGTGGTGAGCTTCGGCTTCGACGCTCAGGTCACGGCGACCGGGCGCACCGCTTCCGGACGCAACTTCGCCGACCTACAGGTGACACCCTCCGATAGCGGCATCTACCTGCGCATCGAGGAGACCGCTCCGGGCGATCCGGTGCGGGACTTCAACGTCTGGATGCCCGACTACAACGGGCAGAGCTTCGTGGGGCAACGTTGGCAGCCGGGGGCCGCCTTCTCCCCCTTCCACCCGCTTTTCCTGGAGCGGCTGGCACCGTTCGGGACGTTGCGTTTCATGGCGATGCAGGAGACCAACACCTCCGACATCGCGACGTGGTCGCAGCGCCGCGATGCCGACGACATCCGGCAGGGCTCGGGCCCGGGGGGAACGCCGAGCGAACCGACCGTCAACGGAGTCGCGGTGGAATACCTGGTCGAGTTGGCCAACGAACTCGACGCCGACCCCTGGTTCAACATGCCCCACCGGGCCGATGACACGTTCGTACGCAACTTCGCCACCTACGTGCGCGATCATCTGGAGCCCCACCGTGCGGTCTACGTCGAGTGGTCCAACGAGATCTGGAATTTCGGCTGGGGCTTCGAAGGCTCCGCATGGGTCGCCGATCAGGCTCGGGCGGCCGGACTGGATCCCGACTTCGGGCAGTGGATCGTCGCCGGCCGGGAAGCGAAGCGCGACCTGGACATCTGGTCAGATGTGTTCGCCGGCCAGTCCGATCTGGAACTGGTTCGGGTGGCAGCCGGGTGGGCGGCGGTCAGTTGGGTCACCAATCAGGTGCTGGAGAACATGGGCGGCTCATTCGACGCGATCGCCATCGCTCCCTACATCACGCCGACCGACGAGCAGCGGGCCGGCTACACCTCCGCGACGACTGTTGATCGGGTGATCGCCGACACCCGCACCAATGTGGAAACCTCGGTGCAGTGGACGCGCGACCACGAGCAACTGGCAGCGGACTGGTCAGCCCGACTGGGACGACCTGTCCAGCTCGTCGCCTACGAGGGTGGCGCGCACCTCGATGGCCGAAACGGGCCTTACCAGAACGCTTTCTACGCGGCAAGCAATGATCCGCGGATGGGTGAGATCTACCGCGACTACCTCACCCGACTCGACGCCGTCGGCATGGATGCGTTCATGGACTTCCAATTCACCGGCCAGCCCGGAGCAGCGTCGTGGGGAGACTTCGCCAAACTGCACCGCATGGACGAGTCACTGAGCACCGCGTATCGCTACAACGCGGTGGTGGCCGCGGCCGACGGATCGCTGTGGGGCGACCCCGGCCGCACCAGCTGAGTCACGACAGGATGCGCCGGCCCCTTCTCCCCGTGCGCAGTTGCCGATTCATCGGGATTCTCTTAGACCGGGTCGAAGCCGGACACCAGCCACCGGTCGCCCGCTTTTTCCAGGGTGACCCGCACGCTGGAGGCGGTGGTGGTGGGGGCGTCAGCGGCGACGGTGATCGTCTGGTCGATGAACAACAGCGCCACCGCCCGGCTCCGGTCGGCGGAGACCGACGCCGCGGCCGGCACCTTCGCGGCCGCGGAGATCTTCTTCTGCTTGGCGCCCGGAATGACCACCGTGCTCACCAGCTGGTTGTAGGCCTCCAGGAAGTCGCCGGTGAGCCGGCTGCGCGCAGCGGTCAGGTCCTGCTCGACGCTGTCGGCGCGGTAGCTCAAGATCGCCACGGCCGCATCACGCGCGGCGGCCACCGACTCATCGGCGGCCGTCTGCGCGCCGTGCCGTGCGGACAAGTCCCACTGCAGGTAACTCGCGGCCCCACCGAGTACCACCACCAGCACCGGCAGCACCCCGAAGGCAACGAGGCGCCGCCGATCGACCGGGCCCTCCGGTTGGTCGGCGGCAGGCGGCAGATCTCTTGTGATGCGCGCTATTTCGTCTTCTATTCGGTCTTCTGTTTGGTCTTCTGTTTGGTCTTCTGTCATGGCACGAAATCCACCCTCGCCACTTTGGCGCTCTCCCCCTCCCTGGTCACCGTCATGCGCATCCGCCAGTACCGCGACTGTTCATCGGGAACGCCCCGGTTCACGGTTTTCACCGTGACCGCCACCAACACACGGCCCTCCTCGCCGTCGACCGACTCCAGACCTGCCTCGGTGACCGTGCCCGTCGACGTGGACTGTGCTTTTTTCACGACCTCGATAAAAGCTTTCGCGCGCTGGTCGAACTCGTCCCGGAACTGCCCGGTCGAGGAGTCCAGAATCCGCTGCACGTCGGCCTCGGCATTCTGATAGTCGATCGTGGTCAGATTCACCGCCCCCTGCTTACCGACCTGCACGAGCAACGCGTGTAGCCGTTCGGTCTGGCGGGCCTGGTAGACCTTGAACCCCAGCCAACCGCACAGCCCGACCAGGATCGTCACCAACACCAGGCCGACGATCGGTACCACGAGGGCCGCAGGTGGTCGCAGGTGTCGTGACGGGGCGTCCTCGGCAGCGAGTTCGACAGTGGGTTCGGCAGTGGGTTTGACAGTGGGTTTGACAGTGGGTTTGACAACGGGTTCGACAGCGCGCTCGTCCGCGGCGACCGTGATCTCGGCATGGGCGACGGCCAGGTCCTCATCGGGCACAGCCGCTCCTCACACTGGTCGGATGTCGGGCAGCCTCAGGCTACCGGCTCATCCACGCTGGCCCGAAGAGGGAGCACCGGACATCTCGATCGCCTTCTCGGTGTACACGCGATAACCGAAATCCGGCCGGAAGCCGTGGATTTCCGGGGTGTCCAACTGACGGACGAAGTCCAGTATCTGCCGGCTGAACACCTGGCCGGGAACCAGAACCGGAAAACCGGGCGGATAGGGCGTGACAAAAGTGGCCGATACCACGTCGACACCGGCGTCCAACTTCTCCTCGATCTGCTCGGCGGAGAGGTACTCACAGTTCGCGTCGTCGTAGGACAGATAGAACGCTCGGCGGACATCACCCTCGGGCGTCTCGACCGAACCCGAGAAGTCACGGAAAACCGGGTGGAAACCGCTGAAATCGGGCAGCGGTGCGGTGTTGGTGGTCAGCCGGCGGACTTTGTCCTCGAAGCGTCCGCGTTCGCTCAGGCCCATCTCGGTGATGTGTTCCTCGAGCTCACTGGCGATCTTGACCAAAACCTCGACCAGGAAGGCCACCGAACTGCGTGTGGTGCCGATGTTGGTCATGAACAGCACAGTGTTGCGCGAAGTCTTGTTGATCTGCACACCATGGCGATCCATCAACTGAACGCGCTTGAACTCGTCACCGTTGTAGCCGGTGCGACCGATCGACAGGGTGATCCTGGATGGATCCAGGACGAACTCGTCCACCTCCCAGACCTTCGCCATGCTGCGCAGTCCCGAGCGCAGCGGCTGACCGATGTGACTGTCCCGGAAATCCTCGGGGATCATGTCCAAGGTGCGCAGGCAGCACATGTACTTACTCAGCAGCGGGTGGTTGTCGATGGCGTTGCGCAATTGCATGGCGTGCTCGATCTGCCGGGCCACCAGCTCGAAACCCTCCAGCGCGACCTGCCGGCGCCCGAGATCGAGTGATGCCAGGATCTGGTAGTTCGGCGAGGTCGAGGTGTGCGCCATGTAGGCCTCGTGGAACGGTTCGGAGACCTTCTGCTCGAAGTCCTGGTCGAAGACGTGGATCATCGAGCCCTGCCGCAGCGAGGTCAGCGTCTTGTGCGTCGACTGCGTCGCGTAGACCCGCACGCGGGCCTTGGCCGGATCCGGCGTAAGCCGACGGTCCAACAACTCCTCATCGGAGGGCGGATTCGCGGCATCGCGGGCCAGTTGCTGCTCGCAGGTCGCGGCGTAGCCGGCGTCCTGCAGCCGGTCGCGAATGCGACGGGCCGCCTCCATGGCGGTGCGGGTGCGGGTGATGGGGTGGAAACGCGCGAAGGCGAACCACGCCTCGTCCCAGAGGAAGACCAGATCAGGTTTGATCGCCAGGCATTCCTCCATCACGCGCTGGACGTCGTAGACGATCCCGTCGAAGGTGCAATTGGTCAGCGCGATCATCTTGACGCGATCGAGCTTGCCGGCGCGCTTCAGTTCCAGCAGTTGCGCCTTGATCCCCCGCAGCGGCACCGCGCCGTACATGGTGTAGTCATTGAGCGGATAGGCCTCAAGGTAGACGACGTTGGCGCCGCCGAGCATCATCCCGTAATGGTGCGACTGATGGCAGTTGCGATCCAGCAGCACGATGTCGCCCGGGGCGACCAGGGACTGGGTGACGATTTTGTTCGCCGTCGATGTTCCGTTGGTGACGAAGTAGGTCTGCCGTGATCCGAAAGCCTCGGCGGCCAGCTGTTGGGCTTCGCGCAGCGGCCCCGTCGGCTCCAGCAGGGAGTCCAGTCCCCCGCAGGTCGCCGAGGTCTCGGCCATGAAGACGTCGAGTCCGTAGAAGTCGACCATGTCCTTGATCCAGTGCGAGTTCACGATCGACTTGCCCTGCGAGATCGGCAGGGCGTGGAAGACGCCGGTCGGGCGCTGGCTGTATTGCTTGAGCGCGCTGAAGAAGGGGGTGCGGTAGCGTGCCGCGACCCCGCGCACGACACTGAGGTGCAGTTCGAGCAGGCCGTCTCGGATGTGGAACACCCGCTGGAAGTACTTGCCGAGCCGGCCGGCGACATTCTCCACGTCGACCTCGGTCGTCAGGTAGAGGTCGAGCTCTGGTCGCAGCCGGGTCAGCGCCGCGGCAAGGACCTCCGCGCGCTCATCGGAGGTCTTGTCCTCGGCGAGTCCATCGGCGATACCGGAGTCGACGAAATCGGCCAGCGCCGAGAGATCCCGTGTGGAGTGCGAGCCGAACCGGCGCCCGATGACGACCGCTTGGATGTTCACGTTCAGCCGGGCCGCGATGAGCGCCTCCACGGCATTGCGCACGACCACGATCTCGTAGACGAATTCGCCGTCGGCGCGGCGCCAGCTGTGCACCTCGCGGCGCAGGATGCGCTCCTGGGACTCGGAGATGTCCTCGACTACCAGGACCTCGAAGTACAGCGGCTCGCGTTTGCCCATCTGCGGCACGTCAAGCCGGTTGGGGTCGATCCCGGGGAACTCTTCGTCGTCGATGCCGGCGCCCTCGGAGGTGCCGGTCCGGTACCACCCGCGGGTCAGCGAGTGGTTGATGAAGGTGACGGCCTGCGCGAACTTGCCGTAGTCACCGGCCGCGAACATCCGGCCGAGCTTGGCGAACTGCGCGTCGCCCGGGTAGGCCCAGTAGGGCTCCAGCGGCGCAAGCTCTTCCAGCAAAGCCTCGCAGACCCCGTACTGGCCGTCGGTGGGCCTGCCCGCCGCGGATGTCCGGGCAAGCTTGTCGGCGGCATCCTCCAGGCGACACCAGGAGTCCGCCCGCAGCTGCCACACGCTGTTGTACATCTGCGGCGTCTCTGCCATGTCCGCCAGATTAGTGGCAGGGTTGCGCAAG
>NZ_JBJTCF010000068.1:0-31044 GCF_046091765.1 Mycobacterium sp. | reverse complement strand
TGCCACCACTTCGCGCAACACTCCGAGGAGCTGGGCCGACATCTCCTCGGCGCTGACGAAGCGACGGCGCGGATCGGGGTCGATCGCCCGGCGCAGCAGGCGACCGAATGAGTCGTATGTGGCCAATACCGGGTCGTCCTCGGGCAGCCCGTCGACGTAGCGTCCCTTGCGTGTGCGCAGCTGCAGTGTCAGCGCCGCCAGGGTGCGTCCCACGGTGTAGATGTCGGTCGCAACCGTCGGACCGGTGCGCACGATCTCCGGCGCTTGGTAACCCGGAGTCCCGTAGAGATAGCCGAAGGAGTTGATGCGCGAGACCGCACCGAGGTCGATGAGCTTGAGCTCCTCCTCGGTCACCATGATGTTCTCCGGCTTGAGATCGTTGTAACACAGGCCGATCGAATGCAGGTAGCCCAGCGCCGGCAGGATCTCAAGCATGTAGGCGATCGCGACGTCGACCGGAAGTCGTTCCCCCCTCTCGGGTTTCAGCGACTTCCCGCCGACATACTCCATCACGATGTAACCGATCGGTTCCTTGCGTGAGTCGCGGTGTTCGACGAAATTGAAGATCTTCACGATCGAGGGGTGGGCCACCTCGGCCAGGAATTGCCGCTCGGTCATCGCCATGGACTGGGCCTCGGCGTCTCCGGAGTGCACCAGGCCCTTGAGGACCACCGGCCTTTCGTTGACGTTGTGGTCCTCGGCCAGATAGACCCAGCCCAGCCCGCCGTGTGCCAGGCAGCCCTTGATCTCGTACTGGTCAGCAACGACATCGCCCGGACTCAGCTGCGGCAGGAACGAGTACGCGCTGCCGCAGTGTGGGCAGAAGCCTTCTGACTCGCCGCTGCGTTCTGGGGTTGTCCGTCCGACCGGACGGCTGCAGTTCCAGCAGAACCGCTTGGACTCGGCGACGACGGGATTGACCATGAGTGCGGTCAGCGGATCGATTTCGGGTACCCGCGGGGTCTCGACGAGGCCGCCGCCGAGCCGTCGGGTCGGCGAGGGGCCGGGCACGGCGGAGGTCGGGTGCTCGCTGATCTCGATCGGCTCGCTGGCGACGGCACCCGGTTCGGTGCCGTCACCGGGCCGGAAGACCGCCTGGGTCGACATCGGCCGCATGGTCGAGACCGAGTCGGCGCCGGACTCGAACATGTCCTCCACGGCGGCTCGCTGTGTGCCGACGTCGGCGTCGGTCGAATCCGAAGTGCTCATGAGTCCACGTACCTCGCGACGGGCGGTTCGGGTGCGGGTCCCAGGACGGTGAGCCACCGGCGGTAGAGGGTGTTCCATGTTCCGTCGGTGCGAATGCGCTCCAGCGTGCCGTTGACGAAGCGCACCAGATCGGTCCGGTCCAGGTTGATACCGATTCCGTAGGGCTGCTCGGCCATGCTCGGTCCGACGATGGTCAGGTAGGGGTCCTGGGCGACCAGTCCGGCAAGAATCGCGTCGTCGGTGCTCACCGCGTCGACCTCGCTCTGCTGCAGCGCGACCAGGCAGTCGGCCCAGGTATTCACGGCCACGACAACTGCGGGCGGCTCTATCTGCCGCACCCTGGTCAGCGACGTCGTGCCCTGCGCGACGCACACCCGCTTTCCGGACAGGTCGGCCGGTTCGGCGATGGCGGAGTTACGCGGGGCCAGGATCCGCTGGAACGCGGTGAAATACACCGAGGAGAAATTGATCTCGCGGCGGCGCTCGCAGGTGATCGTCATCGTCTTGACGACGATATCGACGGTGTTGTCCTGCAGCGCGGCGACGCGATCGGCGGAGGACAGGATCCGGTACTCCACGGCTGCCGGATCACCGAAGATGTCTCTGGCCACCTCCCCGGCGATGTCGACGTCGAAACCGGTGATCCGTCCGGTGATCGGATCGCGGAACGAGAAGAGGTTGCTGCCGATGTCAAGGCCCACCAGCAGTCGGCCGCGGGCCCGGATGGAGGCCACCGCCGCATCCGCCTGCGCCGGGTCGTCGAACGGACGCAGGCTGGCGGTGCGGTCGCAGTCTTCGTCGCCGGACCCCGGCGGCGGGACCGGTTCGGCCGGTAATTCGGTCAAACCGGCCGGGGTGGGCGGTGCCAGCGTGGGAGTCGGCAGCAGTGGCGGGTCCTCGCTCACGGCGCACCCGGCGAGCGTCGCGGCCAGCGCAAAGCAGGCCACGAGCGCTCGCCCGCTCATCGGTACTCGCTCATCCGGGGCCACAGACCCAGCCCGACCGCCAGTGCGGCACTGATCGAGAGCATCGCTCCACCGACCGTGGTGCCCGACAGCACCCGCCGAGCGGAGAGGATGTCGTTGCGCAGTTGCTTGCGACTCTCCTGAATGCCGCTCGCCAGCGCCTCATTGAGCCGGTCGAAGGACGGTGTCGCGTCGTCCTCGCCCTCACCGAGCGCCACCTGGGTCGCCGCCTGATAGTCGCCGACCGCGATGAGGGAGTTGATCCGCTCGTCGGTCTGCTGCCACTTCACCAGCAGAGCGTCGGCACCGGCGAGTTGGGCCGAGGCGATGGCATTGTCCTTCGCCAGATACTCCTTCAGGTCGGCGCGCATCGAGTCGACCCGCTGGTAGTAGGAGCGCTTGCGGGCGTCCTCGTCGTCGCGGCGGATGAGCGACAGCGTTTCGTCGGCGCGGGCCTGCTGCGCGGTGATGGCCAGGCCGGTGACGGTCCGCAGCGAGTCGGCGGCGGTTTTCTTGGCCGCCCGGGTGCCGGAGGTCGAGATCGCCAGGGCGGTTCCCACCCAGACGATCATGACCATGATCGCCGTCCCGCCGGCGATCAGCCCGATGTTGATCCGGCGTTTGGTACGTACCGCCAGCCAGCGGTGGGCGAACGCGCCGAACAACAGCGCGGTGGCCACCACGATGATCGCCGGGGCGGGGATCGTCGCCGACGCCGTGGTCTCGGCATCCACCCGTGCTGAGGTCTGCTCGTAGAGTCGCTGAGCGTCGGGCAGGATCTTCTGCTGCATCAGCGCCGAGGCCTCCGACAGATAGGACGATCCGACCGGGTTGCCGAGGCGGTTGTTGGTCCGCGCGATCTCGATCAGTCCGGTGTAGACGGCGAGTTGGGCGTTGATCCGGCCGAGCAACTCCACCAGCGGCGGGTCGGTCAGGTCGCTGGAGGCCCGGGTCACCGCCACGGACGCGTCGGTGATCGCCTGCTCGTAGCGCTGGCGGACCGGCCGGGGTTCGGCCCCGGCGATGAACGCGGTGGCCGCGGCGGCATCGGCGACCGACAGCTTGGTGTAGAGCTGTCCGGCCGCGAAGGCCAGCGGCTCGGTGTTGTCCAGCACGTTGGTCAGCTGCCGCTGACGCTCGTTGATCGTGGTGGCGGTGGCGAACGCGGTCAGCACGCCCAGCATCGCCAGGATCACCCCGATGGTCAGGATGCGCCCGGGCGTGGTCTTGGCGAACCACCAGCGGGGGTGCGCGGGCAGGCTCGGCGACCGTTGCGCCAACGGTTCAGTCGAGGGATGCGCCAGCTCAACGGTCACCTTGTGCCGACCTCACTCCCTTCGCACAGGCCAGCCTAGTCGCCGATAAGCGAATTCTAAGAGCAGTCGGGTCCGACCGCCCCGGCGCGCCTATCCTGAAGCCCGTGCGGGGCGACGGCGACGGGTGGGTGATCTCCGATCGGGGCAGCCGCCACTGGGGCAGGCACGGCGCTGCCGGCCTGCTGCTGCGGGCGCCCTGGCATGACGGCACACCGGCGGTGCTGCTGCAGCACCGCGCCCTGTGGAGCCATCAGGGCGGGACCTGGGGCCTGCCCGGCGGCGCGCGGGACAGCCACGAACAGGCCGAGCACGCTGCGGTCCGGGAGGCCTACGAGGAGGCCGGGCTGAGCGCCGAGGAGATCGTCGTGCGCGGCAGCGTCGTCACCGCCGAGATCACCGGTCCCGGTGGCGCGTACTGGAGCTACACCACGGTGATCGCCGACGCCGGCGAGTTGCTGGTCACCGTGGCCAACCGGGAGAGTGCGGAACTTCGCTGGGTGCCCGAGCACATGGTCTGCGACCTGCCGCTGCACCCGGCGTTCGCGCAGAGCTGGGAGCTGCTGCGCACCAGCGAGCCCGCCCCGCCGCACGACTGCCGGCTGCCGCACACCGTCGTGATCGCCGGGCGGGCGTTCGCGTGGTGCACCCCCGATCGGCAGCTAACCTGAACACGGTGGCACGCCGATCTTTCAGCCGGTTCCGGCGCCCGGCCCGCGCCGTCCTCGTGGGCCTGGTCGTGCTCGCCGCCGCTGGCGGGGCGGGCTGCGTCCGAACGGCCGAACCACGGGCGCTCCCGGAGAGCCTCGTCGTCGGGGATGTCGATGCGGCACGGTTCGCCGAGGGACTGCGCCAGCGGGTCACCACCGACGCGATGGTGGCCCACCTGGCCGCGCTGCAGGACATCGCCGACGCCAACGACGGCAACCGAGCGGTCGGCACCCCCGGGTACGAGGCCAGTGTCGACTACGTCGCCGGGGTGCTGCGGGCGGCCGGTTTCGAGGTCCAGACCCCGGAGTTCGAGACCCGGGTCTTCGAAGCCGAGCAACCGTCACTGACCGTGGGCGGCGCCGCAGTCGACGCCGACGCGCTGGAGTTCAGCGCCGGTACGCCGGCCGGCGGGGTGAGCGGCCCACTGGTGGTCGCGCCCGCCGACGAGTCGCCCGGCTGCGCGTCCGCGGACTACGAGGGTGTACCGGTGCGGGGTGCGGTCGTGCTCGTCGACCGCGGCATCTGTCCGTTCGTCCAGAAGCAGGACGTCGTCGCCAAGCTCGGTGCCGTGGCGCTGGTGGTCGCCAACAACGTCGATGAGGAGAAGATGGGCGGCACCCTCGGTGCGGATGCCACCGGTGGCATCCCGGTGATCAGCGTGAGCAAAGCGGACGGAGCGAGGTTGCGGAAGAACCCGGGTCCGGCGACCGTGGCCCTGGATGCCCGGGTGGAGAACATCAAGGCCCGCAACGTGATCGCGCAGACCGCGACCGGATCCACCGCGGACGTGGTGATGGTCGGCGCCCATCTGGACAGCGTCCCCGACGGGCCGGGCATCAACGACAACGGATCGGGTGTGGCCGCGGTGCTCGAGACGGCGGTGCAACTCGGCAGCGCTCCCGCGGTTAAGCATGCGGTGCGGTTTGCGCTGTGGGGGGCAGAGGAGATCGGCCTCGTCGGCTCGCGCGAGTACCTCGAGACCCTCGATGTCGAGCGACTCAAGGACATCGCGCTGTATCTCAATTTCGACATGATCGGTTCGCCCAATCCCGGCTACTTCACCTACGACGGCGACCAGTCCACCGCCGTCGAAACGGGCGAGAGCCCGCCCCGGGTGCCGGAGGGCTCGCCCGGCATCGAACGCACCCTGGTCGGATACCTGAAGTCTGCGGGTAAGGCGGCTGAGGACACCTCCTTCGACGGCCGGTCGGACTACGAAGCTTTCACCCGTGCCGGCATTCCCGCGGGCGGTCTGTTCACCGGGGCCGAGGAGAACAAGACGGCGGCCCAGGCCGAGTTGTGGGGCGGGACCGCGGATGCGCCGTTCGACCCGAACTATCACAAGGACACCGACCGTCTCGACAACGTCGACCGGGACGCCCTGGCCATCAACGGCGGCGGGGTGGCCTTCGCCGTCGGGGTTTACGCGCAGACTCTCGACGGGCGCAACGGGATCCCGCTGCGGGCGGACCGTACCCGCCACGTGATCGCCGAGCCGTGACCGTGCGCGTCGACTGGGCGGCGCTGGCCCCCGGCCTGGCGCAGTTCCGGGGGTACCGCCGCGGGTGGCTGCGCGGCGACGTGCTGGCCGGGCTGACCGTGGCCGCCTATCTGGTGCCGCAGGTGATGGCGTACGCCACGGTGGCGGGCCTGCCCCCGGTGGCCGGCCTGTGGGCGGCGCTGCTGCCGCTGGCGATCTACGCGTTGGTGGGCTCCTCACGCCAGCTCTCCGCCGGTCCCGAGGCGACGGTGGCACTGATGACGGCGACGGCCCTGGCGCCGCTGGCCGGCGGAGATCCCGGCCGCTACGCGGCGATGGCAGCGATGGTCGCCGTCCTGGTGGGTGTGTTCTGCTTCGCCGGCGGACTGCTGCGGCTGGGGTTCCTGGCGGACCTGCTGTCCCGGCCGGTGCTGATCGGCTTCATGACCGGGGTGGCGCTGATCATGATCTCAAGTCAACTCGGGAAGCTCACCGGCACAGCGGTTTCCGGTGACGGTTTCTTCGGCCAGGTGGCCTCGCTTGTCGGGGTGTTAACGCAGGTGCACCTGCCGACCCTGGCGTTCGCCGGGGCGGTGCTGCTGGCGCTGATACTGATGGCCCGGCTGGTACCGCGTGCACCCGGACCGCTCATCGCCGTCCTGGTCGCCTCCGCGGTGGTCGCCGTGTTCTCCCTAGAGCGATTCGGTCTGGAGGTGATCGGAGAGGTACCCGGCGGGCTGCCCGACTTCGGGCTGACCGGAGTCGCGCTGCGGGATATGGACGCACTGGCCGCGGCTGCCGTCGGGGTGGCGGTCGTGGCGTTCTCGGACACGGTGCTCACCGCGCGGATCTTCGCCGCTCGCCACGGCGGGACCATCGACGCCAATGCCGAACTGCGGGCTCTGGGCGTGTGCAACCTCGGTGCGGGTCTCAGTCAGGGTTTCGCGGTCAGCTCCAGTGCCAGCCGGACCGCGCTGGGCATTCTTGTCGGTGCGCGCACTCAGCTGTATTCCCTTGTGGCCCTGGTTTTTCTGCTGGTAGTCCTCGTCACCGCGCACGGACTGCTGGCTACCTTTCCGACTGCCGCGTTGGCGGCTCTGGTCGTCTACGCCGCGCTGCGGCTGATCGACGCCGCAGAGTATCGCCGGCTGGCCCGCTTCCGGAGCAGCGAACTGATCCTGTCCCTGCTCACCACGCTGGGTGTGCTCGGACTCGGAGTGCTCGGCGGGGTGCTCGCCGCGGTCGGCCTGTCCATCGCGGATCTGCTGCGGCGGGTGGCCCGGCCGCACGGCAGCGTCCTGGGATTCGTCCCGGGGGTGGCGGGAATGCATGATATCGAGGATTACCCGGCGGCGCATCTGGTGCCCGGTCTGCTCGTCTATCGCTACGACGCACCGCTGTTCTTCGCCAACGCCGAGGACTTCTACCGGCACGCGATCGGGGCCGTCGAGCACAACCCGGACCCGGTGGCCTGGTTCGTGCTCAACGCCGAGGCCATGGTCGATACCGACCTCACCGCCATGGACGCCCTGGAGCAACTCCGCGAGGATCTCACCCGGCGGGGCATCGTCTTCGCCATGGCCCGGGTCAAACTGCCGCTGCGCACAGCACTCTCAGCGGCCGGATTGTTGGACAAGATCGGCGAGGACAGGATCTTCATGACGCTGCCCACCGCGGTCGAGGCCTACCGCAGCCGGCGCACCGCGTAGAACCCGGCACCGGCGGTGAGCACCGCCACGCCGCTGATCACCGAACCGAGCGGCAGGAACACCGCGATCACCAGGCAGCCGACCAGGCCGGCCACCGGGATCGCGCGCCGTCCCAGGGTCCAGGCCGCCGCGTTGGCGATCGCGTAATAGACCAGGACGGCGAACGAGGAGAACCCGATCGCGCCGCGCACGTCGGCAACGGCCGCAACACCGGCGACCGCCGCGGCCACCGCCAGCTCGGCCCGGTGCGGTACCCCGAAGCGGGGATGAACCGCCGACAGCGCCCGAGGCAGGTGGCCGTCGCGTGCCATCGCCAGCGAGGTGCGCGACACCCCCAGCATCAGCGACAGCAGCGAGCCCGCCGCGGCGATCACGGCGGCCGCGCGCACCACCACCTCGAGACGGGGAGCCCCGGCGGCGCGGACCGCATCGGCCAGCGGAGCGGTCGCGGTACTCAGTTCCGCGGGTCCGAGAATGCCCAGCAGGCTCAGTGCGACGGCCGCGTAGACCGCCAGGGTGATGCCCAGTGCGAGGACCACGGCGCGCGGGATGGTCCGGGCCGGGTCGCGCACTTCCTCCCCGAGGGTGGTGATGCGCGCGTATCCGGCGAAGGCGAAGAACAGCAAGCCGGCCGCCTGCAGCACCTGTGCGGCGGTGCCGCCGGTCATCGAGAACCTGAACTCGGCGCGTCCGGAGCCGGCGACCACCGTGACCGTCAGCGCCAGCACGGCCAGCACGGCGGCCACGATCAGCCGGGTCAGGAAGGCCGACTTCCCGATACCGCGGTAGTTCACCGCCGTCAGCGCGATCACGGCGGCCACGGCGAGCGCGTGCGCGCCGCGCGGCCACAGGTAGAACCCGACGGTCAGGGCCATCGCCGCGCAGGAGGCGGTCTTTCCGACCACGAAGCTCCAGCCGGCCAGGAAACCCCAGAAGTCGCCCAGGCGCGCGCGCCCGGAGACGTACGCCCCGCCGGATCGCGGGTAGCGGGAAGCCAGCCGCGCGGAGGAGACGGCGTTGCAGTAGGCGACCGCTCCGGCGACGGCCAGGCCCGCGAGCAGTCCCCAGCCGGCGGCAGCCGCAGCCGGCGCGAAGACGACGAAGACCCCGGCGCCGAGCATCGCGCCGAGTCCGATGACGACGGCGTCGGCTGTGCCGAGCCGGCGCCGCAGCATCAGCCCCGGCTGCGCACGGCGGCCAATGCCAGATAGCCGAGATAGCCCAGGGCGCCCGCGACCGCGATTTTGCGCGTCTGCGGCACGACCAGCCCGACCCCCAGCGCCGTCTCGATGCCACCGTTGAGGTAGATGTGCCGGCGGGTGTTGTCCGGGAAAACCGGAGCGGTGATCGGCTCGAACAGCTCCGGTTTGGCGAAGTGCGCCAGTCCGGTGGCGGCCAGCGCCGCGCCGGCGACCGTGATCCGTGACATCGGAATCCTTTCCTCAGCTGAAGCGGTAGTCGCTGAGCGGGAACTCGGTGGCCCGCCGGATCGCCTCTTTAGCGGTCGTCGGGCGCAGCAGAGTCGCTTCGCCGTGCGGATTGAAATAGTAGGACCGCGCCTCGGCGCAGTGGCCGAGGTCGAACACCGTATCGCCGACCCGGTCGGTCATCTCGTCCAGGAAGCGCGCGTTGGCCTCCTCGGTGACCTCGAATGTCGTCGCGCCGCGGCGCTTCACCTCGCCCAGAACGCGATCGATGATGCGCATCTGGTACTCCATGGCGTTGAAGAAGTTCAACCCGATGAACGCATACGGGCTGGCGAGACTGAAGTAGTTGGGGAAGTACGGGATCGACACCCCCTGGTAGGCCTGGAAGCGGTTCTCCCGCCACCACTTGCCGAGGTTGCGGCCGCCGCGGCCGATGACCTCGATCGCCGGGATGTTGGCCTCCCACAGATCGAACCCGGTCGCCAGTACCAGGGTGTCGATGTCGGTGCGGGTGCCGTCGGCGGCGACGATCGCGTGCGGCTCGATGTGCTCGATCCCGGATGCCTGCAGGTGCACATTCGGTTTGGTGAAGGCGCGGTAGTAGCTGTTGGAGAATGTCGGCCGCTTGCAGCCGAAGTCGTAGGAGGGGGTGAGTTCGCGGCGCAGTTCGGGGTCACGGACCACCAGATAGCGGTACATCTTGGACACGTCGGCCGCGCCGATGTTGAGTCGGCGGAACAGCGTGGTGCGGTGATGCAGCACGACGTAGTTGAAGAACTCGTAGATCGCGTCGGTGACGGTGCGGACCGCGCGCTGGGAGAGCGGCACCCGGGCGAACAGCCGCCTGATGGGCTTCGGGAAGCGGAAGTCGAGTTTGGGGACCACGAAGATCGGTGTGCGCTGATAGACGGTCAGCTCACCGGCCCTTTTCGCCAGCTCGGGGATCAGCTGGACGGCGGTCGCGCCGGTGCCGATCAGCGCGATACGCCTACCCGTCGGGTCGTAGTCGTCGTCCCAGGCCGCGGTGTGGATGACCTTTCCCTCGAAGCTGTGGATACCGGGGATCTCCGGGGTGTGCGGCTGGGACAGGAATCCGGTGGCGGTGATCAGGTACCGCGCGCTCAGCGTGGAGCCGTCGGCCAGCGCGACCCGCCACAGCAGCGCCTCGGAGTCCCAGTACGCGCCCTCCACGGTCGTGTTGAACCGGATGTGACGGCGGACGTCGTACTTCTCGGCCACGTGGTCGGCGTAGCGCTTGATCTCCTCCCCGCTGGAGAACAGTCGCGACCAGTCGGGGTTCGGTTCGAAGAAGTAGGAGTAGGTGGTGGTCGGCACATCGCAGGCCAGACCGGGGTAGTGGTTGACGTGCCAGGTCCCGCCGAGATCGTCCAGCCGGTCGAGGATGACGAAGTCGTCGATGCCGAGTCGCTTGAGTTCGACCGCGGCGCCGATACCCCCGAAGCCCGCACCGACGACGATCGCGTCGAAGCGCTGCTCGCTCATGCTCCGACCGTACCTGAGTCAACCCGACCCGCCGAGGCGCAGCGCGGCGTCAACGGCCCGGGTCGCGACTGCCGCGATCCCGGTGCGGTCCGCGGAGCCGAGATCGTGTCGGGCGCCGGTCACCTCGACGATCGCGGTGGGTGCGGGGATCAGTGCCGCCGCAGCGCGCAGCTCGGCCGTTGTCCCGAACGGGTCGGATGTGCCGTGGGTGAACACCGTGGGTGCCGAGATCGCCGCGAAGTGCGCGGTGCGCTGCTGCTGCGGCCTGCCCGGCGGGTGCAGCGGATAGGAGAACAGTGTCAGCGCGAGCACCTCATGGCCGGCCGCGACCGCCATCGACGTCAGCCGGCCGCCGTAGGAATGCCCGCCGGCGATCACCGGTCCGTCGACCGCCTCCCGCGCCATCGCGAGGGCCGCCTCGACACCGGCCAGGTCGGCGGCTGTGCCCGACGGCGGACCCTTGGGGCGCCGCCGCCGGTAGGGCAGGTTGTAGCGGATCGCCAGCCAGCCGCACTGCGCCCACGCGTCGCACACCCGGACCAGGATCTCCGAATCCCGGTCGCTGCCGGCGCCGTGGGTGAGCATCACCGTCCCGGCCGGCCGTCCGGTGGGCCGGTGCGCGACCCCGGCGATCGCCTCGAGGTTCACCGCAGCCGGAACAGCGCCGAGACGCCCCCGCGGCCGGCTCCCAGGGGATAGGCCGCGCGCAGACACTCGGTGACCCAGGCCTTGCCGAAGGCCACCGCATCGGGCATCGGATAGTCGTGGGCCAGCGCACAGGCGATGGCCGCGGCCAGGGTGTCGCCCGCCCCGTGGTCGTCGGTGGTGTCCGCCCGCGGCGCGTCGAACTCGTGGAACGTCTCCCCGTCGTAGAGCAGGTCGGGACTGCGCGGAGCCGATCGCAGATGACCGCCCTTGACCAGCGCCCAGCGGGGCCCGAGGTCGTGCAGCGCGCGGGCCGCGTCGCGCTGGCTCGCCGGATCGACGACGTCGATCCCCACCAGCAGACGCACCTCGTCGAGATTCGGAGTGATGATGTCGGCCAGCGGGAAAAGCCGCTCGCGCAGTGCCGCCAGAGCCGGCGGGGGCAGCAGCGCCTCCCCGCGCGCGGACGCGCAGACCGGGTCGACGACGAGCGGCACAGCGTCCGCTGCGCCCCTGATCAGGGCACGCCAGGTGTCGGCGACGGTGTCGATGATCTCCGCGGACACCAGCATGCCGGTCTTGGCGGCCTGGATGCCGATGTCGTTGGCCACCGCCTCGATCTGATCGCGGACAACGTGTGCCGGGACGTGATGGAAAGCTTTGACACCCAGCGAGTCCTGCACCGTCACCACCGTCACCGCGACCAACGGGTGCACGCCCAGCAGCGTGAAGGTGCGCAGATCCGCTTCGATACCCGCGCTGCCGCCGGAGTCCGACCCGGCGATCGTCAGCACCCGTGGCGGCGTGCGGCCCGGCGGGGTCAGCGGCAGAAATTCCACGAATCCTCCCGGCGGTACCGGTCAGGCCTCGACGTCGATCAGGACCGGGGCGTGATCACTCGGCGAGCCGATCCTGGTCTTACCACCCTTGCGTTCGTCGCGCACGATCTCGGCGTGCACGACGCGGCTGGCCAACGCCGGTGAGGCCAGGATGTGATCGATCCGCATCCCCTCCCGCTTGGCGAAGCGCAGCTGGGTGTAGTCCCAGTAGGTGTAGACCCCCGGCCCGGGAGTGAAGGGCCGGACCACATCGGCGAACGCCGTCTCGATCGATCCGAAGGCCTCCCGTTCCGGACCGCTGACGTGGGTGCTGCCGCGGAAGACATCGATGTCCCACACGTCGTCGTCGGTCGGTGCCACATTCCAGTCGCCGGCCAGGGCGATCGCGGCTTGCGGATCGCGGTCCAACCAGGCGTGTGCGGTGTGCCGCAGTGCGGCAAGCCAATCCAGCTTGTAGCGGTAGTGCGGATCGTCGAGTCCCCTGCCGTTGGGCACATACAGACTCCACACCCGGACTCCGGCACACGTGGCGCCCAGTGCGCGGGCCTCCGGGCGGGCGGGCTCATCGCCCCGGCTCCACCCGGGTTGACCGTCGAAGTCGCACTGCACGTCCTCCAGACCAACCCGTGAGGCGATGGCCACCCCGTTCCACTGGTCGTGTCCGCAGTGCGCCACCTCGTAGCCCGCGGCCAGGAAGTCCATCGCCGGGAACTGTGCGTCGGAGCACTTGGTCTCCTGCATCGCCAGCACATCGACCTCGGCGCGGGCCAGCCAGTCGACCACGCGCTGCACCCGGGTGCGGATCGAGTTCACATTCCAGGTGGCCACCCGGAGGCTGCCGGCCACGGTCACGTCGGGTGTCCGAAGGGATCGGCCACCGTCCCCGGCAGCCACGACAGTCCGGGCACCCCCCACCCGTGTCCCTTGATCGCCCGCCGCGCCGCCCGGGCGTGCCGGCCGATCAGCCGGTCCACGTAGAGCTCTCCGTCGAGATGACCCGTCTCGTGTTGCAGCATCCGGGCGAAGAGCCCGGTGCCCTCCAGCGTCACGGCGGCGCCTTCGGCGTCCACCCCGGTGACTTGGGCCCACTGTGCGCGTCCGCAGGGGAACGACTCGCCCGGAACCGACAGGCACCCCTCGTCGTCGGTTTCCGGGTCGGGCATCGTCTCGGGTATCTCCGAGGTCGTCAGCACCGGATTGACCACCACGCCCCGCCGGCGAGTCGTCTTACCGCGTTCGGCCGAGCAGTCGTAGACGAAGACGCGCACGCCGACCCCGATCTGGTTGGCGGCCAGCCCCACCCCGTTGGCAGCGCTCATCGTGTCGAACATGTCGGTGATCAACCCGCTCAACTCGGGCGGAAGCGAGCCGTCCGGCCCGATCGGCACCGGGCTCGTCGGGGTGTGCAGGACGGGATCGCCGAGGATCACGATGGGGCGCACTGCCATGATCGGCAAGCTATCGCCACGCTGAACCGAGCCGACGCGCGGGGTTGGGTGCCGTCCCATCCGATTCCGGCGTGATTCAATGTCGGGTGCAGCGCGATATCGCGGCCTGTCCGGCGGGCCATCCGGCTCGGCAGCGAGCTCGATATGCAGGTGTGTCGAAGCGGGAAAGGGTCCACGGATCGAATGGACGGCGCCATGGCACGGGTCGAACGCCCGCTTGACGACGCCGAGTTACCCGATGGGCTGACCCGTCGCGAATTCGACATCCTCGCCTTCGAACGGCAGTGGTGGAAGTACGCCGGGGCCAAAGAGGAGGCCATCAAGGAGCTCTTCGCGATGTCGGCGACGCGGTACTACCAGGTGCTCAACGCCCTCGTGGACCGGCCCGAGGCGCTGGTGGCCGACCCGATGCTGGTCAAGCGGCTCCGCCGGCTGAGGGCCAGCCGGCAGAAGGCCCGGGCCGCCCGCCGGCTGGGCTTCGAGGTTCCCTGATCGCCCGGTTACGGTGAGCCGGATGAGCGAGCGCGTCCCCGATTCGACCGGGTTGCCGCTGCGGGCCATGGTGATGGTGCTGCTGTTCTTCGGGCTGATTTTCCTGCTGGTGGGTTTTCAGGCGATGAACTCGGGCAGCGACAACACCGGCTCGGGCGGCGCCCCGCCGAACATGGCCACCACGACGACGACCCCGGCGCCACGGGCCGACGTGCGGGTCTACGGCATCTCCGGCGATGAGGCGGCGCCCGGCCGGATCTCCGACAGGTTGCGCGAGGCGGGCTGGAACGTCACCGAGTCGGTGGGAAGCGCCGCGGCCGGGGGAGCCGGGGCGGTGGAGGTGGCCGACGCGGCCCAGGCGGCGGGGGTGACGGCGACGACGGTGTACTTCGGCGCCGCCGACGGGGAGCAGGCCGCGGCCGAGGCGGTCGGCCAGGTGATCGGGGCTCCGGTGCAGCCGCGCCCGCCGGGAATCGCCGAACAACCGCCGGGCGTGATCGTGCTCGTGACGGGATAGGCTCACGGGCATGTCTTCGCCCTCGTTTCCGATGCTCTTCGCGGCCCTGCCCGCCGCCCTCCTCGCCGCCGGACTGAGCGGCTGCTCACCCTCCGAACCGGTCGCCTCCGAACCCGGCACCACCCCACCGGTCTGGACCGGTTCAGCGCCGACGCCGGCGCTTTCCGAGGCCCGCGGCGGCGCGGCCGAACCCGCCGCCGCCGAACCCGCGGACACCCTCACCGTGCAGATCAACGCCGCCGACGGCAGCCAGATCGCGGCCGCCACCATCGAGTTCACCGGTGGTGTGGCCACCGTGACCGTGCAGACCACCGCACCCGGCCGGCTCAGCCCCGGCATCCACGGCATGCACATCCACGCCGTCGGCAAGTGCGAGGCCAATTCCGTGGCGCCGACCGGCGGGGCCCCCGGGGACTTCCTCTCCGCGGGCGGCCACTTCCAGGGCGGCGGCGCCCCCGGCCATCCCGGGCACGCCGGCGACCTCAGCCCGCTGCAGGTGCGCCCCGACGGTTCCGCATTGCTGGTGACCACCACGTCCGCCTTCACCCGCGAGGACCTCACCGGCGGCGCGGGGACCGCGATCATCATCCATGAGGGCGCGGACAATTTCGCCAACATTCCGCCCGACCGCTACCAGCAGATCAACGGCGCCCCGCCGCCCGACGAGATCACCCTGGCCACCGGCGACGCCGGTAAACGGGTCGGCTGCGGTGTCATCGGGTGATCGTTAGCCGCCCGGCCGGGCGGATCGACTTCTCCGGATCACCGCGCCCCACGCTCGGTGTGGAGTGGGAGTTCGCACTCGTCGACGCCGAGACCCGCGACCTGAGCAACGAGGCCGCCGCGGTCATCGCCGAGATCGGGGGAACACCCCACGTACACAAGGAGCTGCTGCGCAACACCGTCGAGCTGGTCACCGGAGTGTGCGACACCGTGGCAGAGGCGATGGCCGACCTGCGCTCCACCCTCGTGGCGGTGCGCGAGGTCGTGCGCAGCCGCGGGATGGAACTTTTCTGCGCCGGAACCCACCCCTTCGCGCAGTGGTCTGCCCAACAGCTCACCGATGCCCCGCGGTACGCCGAGTTGATCAAACGCACCCAGTGGTGGGGCCGCCAGATGCTGATCTGGGGCGTGCACGTCCACGTCGGCGTCTCCTCGGCGCACAAGGTGATGCCGATCATCTCGTCTCTGCTCAACCACTACCCGCACCTGTTGGCGCTGTCGGCGTCCTCGCCGTTCTGGGCGGGGCAGGACACCGGCTACGCCAGTAACCGGGCGATGATGTTCCAGCAGCTGCCCACGGCGGGCCTGCCTTTTCAGTTCCAGACCTGGCGTGAGTTCGAGGGCTTCGTCCACGACCAGAAGACGACCGGCATCATCGACCACGTCAACGAAATCCGCTGGGACATCAGGCCCGCACCGCATCTCGGTACCGTCGAAGTGCGCGTCTGCGACGGGGTGTCCAACCTGCGCGAGCTCGCGGCACTGGTGGCGCTGACGCACTGCCTGATCGTGGACCTGGACCGGCGCCTCGACGCCGGGGAGGACCTGCCGGTCATGCCGCCCTGGCACGTCCAGGAGAACAAGTGGCGCGCGTCGCGGTACGGGCTGGACGCGATCATCATTCTCGACGCGGACAGCAACGAGCGACTGGTCACCGAGGATCTTGACGATCTGCTCGATCGGCTCGCCCCGGTCGCCGAGTCACTCGGTTGCGCGAACGAACTCGCCGCCGTCGCCGACATCCCTCGCTGCGGCGCGTCCTACCAGCGCCAGCGCGCGGTGGCGGCCCGAAGTGGCGATCTGCGCGCGGTGGTGGATGCTCTGGTTGGCGAGCTGGAAATCTAGGAGGGTCCATGTCCGTGACGCGCCGCGCGGTTGCCGCGCTTCTCGTGCTCGCCGCGCTGGGTGCCGGCGGCTGCAGCAGGGCCATCCCCGGCACCCCGGTGGCGACTCCCGGTGAGGCGGGCCGATCGGTCGCGACCGGCGAGCTGCTGTCCACGACCTGCCGGCAGTACATGGGCATGCGGGAACCCGAGCGCCGCGAAGTGATCGGCGCGATCGCCGCCGACGGCAATCAGCTCGTCGCGGCGAACCCGCAGATCTGGGTCGGGGTCGCCGCGGCGCTGTGCACCTTCGCCGACCCCAGCGCGCCGGTGCGAGACGTCATCACCGGGGGTATCAGGTAGACCATGGCAGCGCAGACCGCAGCCGAAGCGCGGCCGATGTTCCCGCTGCAGTCGGCCATGCTGCCCGGCGAGACCCTGCCGCTGCGGATCTTCGAGCCGCGCTACTCGCTGCTCGTCGGGGACTGCCTGGCCGCGCCGGAGCCCGTTTTCGGGGTGGTGCTGATCAGTCAGGGCAGTGAGGTCGGCGGCGGCGACGTCCGCAGCGACGTCGGCGCGCTGGCGCGCATCACCGAGTGCGCCGACCTCGGCGACGGCCTCTACCAACTGGTCGCGACGGTCGGTGGGCGAATCCGGGTGCAGCAGTGGCTTCCCGATGACCCCTACCCCCGCGCGCTGATCCGGGCCTGGCCGGATGAGGACGGTCCGCCGGTCGGACCCGAGCAGATCGGAGGTGTGGTCGATCGCATCCTGGCCCTCTACGGGCGGGTCGCCGAGGCGGCCGGCGGTCGACTGCGAGCCGATGCCCTGGCCGTCGACGCCGAGACCGCCGACGACCCGTCGCTGCACCTGTTCGCGCTGGCAGCGAGGGTTCCGATGGGCCAGGCCGACCGCTACGCGGTGCTGGCGGCGCCGACGCTGGCCGAGCGCGTCGACGCGGTGTGCGAGGCGATCGACACCGTTGCCGCGATGGTCGAGTTCCAGCTCTCCGAGGAGTGAGCCCTCAGCGTTCGGCGGCGAAGGCGCGCAGCGACGCCACCTGCTCCCGGTCCAGCGAGGGTCGCACGGTCTGACGGGCCGCCGTCACATCGGCGGCGGTGACGTCGGCGGCGTCGATCGAGCGGCGCATCGCGGTCAGTGCCGCCTCACGCAGCAGAGCCACGCAGTCCGCCGCGCTGTAGCCGTCCAGGTCGGCCGCCAGCGCGGACAGGTCGACCTCGGCGCTGAGCGGCACGGACTTCGCGGCGGTCGTGAGAATCTCGCGGCGGGCCTCCGCGTCCGGCGGCTCGACGAAGACCAGTCGCTCCAGACGGCCGGGCCGCAGCAGAGCCGGGTCGATCAGATCGGGCCGGTTGGTGGCACCGAGAACCACCACATCGCGCAGCGGCTCGATGCCGTCCAGCTCGGTGAGCAGAGCGGCGACCACCCGGTCGGTCACTCCGGAATCGAAGCTCTGGCCGCGCCGCGGCGCCAGTGCGTCCACCTCATCGAGAAAAACCAGCGAGGGTGCCGAATCCCTTGCCCGGCGGAACAATTCGCGCACCGCCTTCTCCGAGGAACCGACCCACTTGTCCATCAGCTCGGCTCCCTTGACGGCGTGCACGCTCAGTCGCCCGGAGCTGGCCAGGGCCCGCACCACAAAGGTCTTGCCGCAGCCGGGTGGTCCGTACAGCAGCACGCCGCGCGGCGGGTCGACGCCGAGTCGGGCGAAGGTGTCCGGGTGCCGCAGCGGCCACAGCACGGCCTCGGTGAGTGCCTGCTTGGTCTCGGCCATGTCGCCGACGTCGTCAAGGGTGATTGAGCCGACCGCAACCTCCTCGGTGCCCGACCTCGACAGTGGCCGGATCACCGTCAGCGCGCCGGTGAAATCCTGCTGGGTCAGTGCCGGCGGCTTACCGTCCTCGCTGGCTCGTGCCGCGGCCCGCAGCGCGGCCTCCCGGACCAGGGCGGCGAGGTCGGCCCGGACGAATCCGGGTGTGCGTTCGGCGATTTCGGCGAGGTTCAGATCCGCGGCGGGCACCTCGCGCAGCAGCACCTCCAGCAGGGCCTTGCGAGTGGCGCCGTCGGGCAGGGTCAGTCCGAGTTCGCGGTCGCAGAGGTCCGGGGCACGCAACCGCGGATCCACCGCCTCGGGTTCCTGGGTGGTCGCCACCAGTGCGACTCCGGGGGATGCGACGGCGGTGCGCAGTTCGCCGAGGATCATCGTCGCCACCGGTTCGGCAGGGGTGGGCAGCAGCGCGTCGATGTCGGTGACCAGCAGCACCCCGCCGCCGCCGACGACGTCGGCGACCGCCCGGGTGACGGCCCGAAGCCGGTCCTCGGCGGCCAGCGCCCCGGTGTCGGGGCCGTCCAGATCGACCAGTCGCCGGCCCGCGCAGACGGCCCGCACCAGCGTCGCTTTGCCGACCCCGGCCGGCCCGGTGACGAGCACGCCGAGATTCGGCTTGGCGCCCAGTTTCTCCAGCAGGCCCGGCTCGTCGAGCGCCAGCTTCAGCCACTCGGTGAGCCGGCCGGCCTGCACGTGCTGACCCTTGAGGTCGTCGATGCTGACCGGTGGTTCCTCGGGCCAGTGGGTGGGCGGACTCACCGCGGCCGTCGATCCGCTCGGCGGGGGACCGTCGCCCCAGCTGACCGAGGAATTGGGTTGCACCGAGACCGGCCCGGCCGGATCGGTGCCGGTGACGGTCAACAGTTCGGACGTCCAGGTGATCCCCACCGCCGCCGCCAGCGCTGAGCTGGCCGCGGAGGTGGAGGTGCCCGGGCCCAGATCGCGCGGCAGCAGCGACACCGTGTCGCCGACGGTCATCACCTTGCCCAGCAGCGCCTCGCGCAGCGTCGCCGACGAGACCGAACGGCTTGCCAGCGCCGAACCGCGCAGGGTGACCGAGCGCGCGCCGTACACCGTCACCGGGGCGATCAGGACGGTGGCGTCCTCGCGCAGTCCGGCGTTGGAGAGCGTGACATCGTCGAGCAGCGCGGTGCCCGCCGGTGTGCCGGCCGGCGCCAGCCCCGCGACCGCCGCCGTGGCGCGCGAACCGGTGAGCGCGACGGCATCCCACTCCCGGATACCGAGTGCGGCGAGGGCCTCCGGGTGCAGGCGCACCACACCGCGACGGGAGTCCAGCGCGGCGGTGTTCAGCCGCGCGGTCAGGGTGAGCGTCAGCGGAGAGGGGGGCACGGGCGTCAGTCCCCCGGCTTACGCAATCCCAGCCGGGCGACCGACCGCCGGCCGGGATGCTGGGCGCGGCGGGTGGCGCGCCGCGCGGCCCGGCGCTGCCGCGAATTGTCGTTCCAGGACTCCGGATGCGCGGCCGCCCAGCGCTGGCTTCGCACCGCGAACGGCACGTGCAGGACGTAGGCCCCGATGATCGCCAGGATCAGCAGATAGGGGAACACGAACGCGGCGGCGGCGGCGATCGCGAGCAGCGCCAGCATCGGGGCGACCATGTTCGGCGACACCGAGAAGGTGTGGATCTTGCGCATCGGGATGCGGCTGACCACCAGCAGCGAAACCCCGACCATCCAGAGGATCACCACGATCCGGGCCGCCTGGGTGTCCCACCAGGGCCCGGGGAACTGCATCTTGACCGCCAGCGGGCCGATCGCGCCGATCGCCCCGGCCGGTGCGGGCATCCCGATGAAGTAGTCCTTGGTGTAGGCGGGCAGGTCGGCCCCCAGCAGGGCGTTGTAGCGGGCCAGCCGCAGCACGATGCACACCGCGTAGAGCAGCACCACGATCCAGCCCACCCGGGATTGCGGCAGCAGCAGCGCGTAGACGATGAAGGCCGGAGCCACCCCGAAGTTGACCGCGTCGGCGAGCGAGTCGATCTCCTCACCCATCCGCGAGGTGGCTTTGAGCACCCGGGCGATCCGGCCGTCGAGGGCGTCGAGGATCGCCGCCGCCGCCAGCAGCGCCATCGCCTCGGTCGGCCGGTCGTCCAGGGCGAACTTCACCGACGTCAGACCCAGGCAGATGGCGAGCACGGTCATCGCGCTCGGCAGCATCCGCCGGTTGATCGGACTCTTGCGGGGCCGGGGCTTGATCACGGCAGCCGTGCCAGGACCGTCTCGCCGGCCAGTGCCCGCTGGCCGGGTTCGACGAGGATCTCCGAACCGGCGGGGAAGTAGGTGTCCAGCCGGGAGCCGAACCGGACCAGCCCGTAGGTGTCGCCGATGTCGACCTTGTCGCCCGGCCGCACGTCACACACGATGCGGCGGGCGAGCAGACCGGCGATCTGCACCGCGATCACCTCCCGCGCGTCCGGAGTGCGGAACACCACGCTGTTGCGCTCGTTCTCGGCGCTGGCCTCCGGCAGGTCTGCCGAGTGGAAGCGGCCGGGGCGGTGGGCCACCGCGACCACCTCGCCGCCGACCGGGGCGCGCTGCACGTGCGCGTCGAGCAGGGACAGGAAGATGCTGACCCGGGGCATCGGCTCGTCGCCGAGACCCAGCTCCGCCGGGGCGGGCGCGGTGTCGACGAGGCACACCGCGCCGTCGGCGGGAGCGACCACCACCCCGGGGCGGGTCGGGGGCGTGCGGGGAGGGTGGCGGAAGAACGCGGCGTTCGCCCCGGCCGCGGCCAGTCCGGCGCGCCGCAGCCAGCGGTGGCGCCGACCCAGGGCCGCGGCCGCGAGGCCGGCCGCGATGAAGGGGTAGCCGGCCGGATGCACGGGCGGCACCGAGGAGCGCACCAGCGCGAGGATCCGCTGCGCGCCGGGGAGGGGGCCGGACGTCACGGAGTCGTCCGCCGGGCGGGGGCGTCTGGCCATCGCGACGATTCTAGAGTCAGGACAGGTCCCATACGTCCACTCGCGCACCGGCCGCCAATTCGGTGACGTCCTCGGGAATCTCGAGCAGGCAGTTGGCCGAGGCAAGCCAGCGCAGATGATGCGATGCGGGCGGGCCGTAGGCGTTGACCCGCCCCGCCGCGGGCTCGTACACCCCGCGGCGGAACTGCCGCTTGCCGGCCGGTGACGTCAAAGCCTCGGTCAGCACCGCCGACCGGAGCTGCCGGTGCGTTCGCGGCAGTCCCATCGCCGCGCGCAGGGCGGGGCGGAGGAACACCTCGAAGGACACCAGCGCGCTGACCGGGTTGCCGGGCAGCGCGATCAGCGGGCCACCGGATCGGGTCCGGCCCGCACCCTGGGGCATGCCGGGTTGCATCGCGACTTTGACGAACTCGACCGAGCCGTCGGTGAAGGCATCCTTGACGACCTCGTAGGCCCCGGCGCTGACGCCGCCGGAGGTGATGACCACATCGGCCCGGCCGGTGTAGCCCTGCAGTACCGCGGTGAACTGCCCGACGTCATCGCCGCTGGCGGCCACCCCGGCCACCTCGGCGCCGGCGTCGCGCACCGCCGCCGCCAGCATGACGGCGTTGGACTCGTAGATCTGCCCGGGCAGCAGCGGTGTCCCCGGCGCGACCAGTTCCGAACCGGTGGACACCACCAGCACGCGCTGGCGGGGGATCACCGGCAGCGCGGCGACGCCCAGTGCCGCCGCCAGGCCCAGCGCGGCAGGGGTGAGGACCTCCCCGGCCCGCAGTACCGTGCTGCCCGCGTCGACGTCCTCGCCACGGCGCCGGACATGCTGGCCCGGTGCGGCTGCCGCAGAGATCGCGACCTCGGCCGTCCCGGCGTCGGTGCGCTCCACCGGCACCACCGCCGTCGCGCCCCGCGGCATCATCGCGCCGGTCATGATCCGGTGCGCGGTGCCCGGCGCCAGTGTCAGCAGATCGGTCCGTCCCGCCGGGATGTCCTCGGCGACAGGGAGTTTCACCGGCGAGTCGGCGTCGGCGCCCGCGACGTCCTCGGCGCGCACCGCGTAGCCGTCCATCGCGGAGTTGTCGAACACCGGCAGCGCCAGCGGTGCGACCACGTCGGCGGCCAGAACCAGGCCGAGCGCATCGGCGACGGCGACGGTCTGCGCCGGGCGCGCCCGGATCAGGTCGGCGACGACGCGCTGATGGTCGGCGACGCTGCGGAAGACCCCGCGGGAGCCCGGCATCACACCGGGTAGGTGACGCCGGTCAGTTCCTCGGAGACCTTCCACAGCCGCTGCTGGATCGCCTGGTCGTGGGACTGCTCACTGGAGGTGACCAGAACCGGATGGCCGCGCAGTTCCCGGAACCCGTCCGGGCCCCAGTACTGACCGCCGCGCACCGCCGGGTCGGTGGCGGCCCGCAGCGTCGGCAGCGCGCCCAACTCGGAGGTGTTCAGCAGTCGGCCGCCCAGCCATCTGACTCCCGGCAGGCTGGCCCCCGGGACGTGGCGGGCGAGCTCGGTGGCGGCGACGCCGGGGTGCGCGGCCACCGCGATGGTCTTCGCCTGCGCGGCCGCCAGCCGGCGCTGCAGTTCGTAGGTGAACATGAGGTTGGCCAGTTTGGACTGGCCGTAGGCCGCGACCCGCTCGTAGCGGCGGCGCTCCCACTGCAGGTCGTCGAAGTCGATCTTGGCGCGGATGTTGTGGGCGATGCTGGCGACCACCACCACCCGCGATCCCTGCACGGCGAGCAGGTTCTTGAGCAGAAGCCCGGTCAGCGCGAAGTGGCCGAGGTGGTTGGTGCCGAACTGCAGCTCGAAGCCGTCGGCGGTGGTCTGCTTGGGCGGGTACATCACTCCGGCGTTGTTGATCAGCAGGTCGATGCTGGGATAGGCGGCCGCGAGCTCGGTGGCCGCCGACCGCACCGAGTCCAGCGAACCGAGGTCGAGTTTGTGCACGCTGATTTCGGCCTTCGGGGCGCCGGCCCGGATGCGGCCGGCGGCTTGCTCGCCCTTGGCGGTGTCGCGGACCGCCATCACCACCTTGGCCCCCCGGGCCGCCAGCACCCTGGCGGTGTCATAGCCCAGGCCGGTATTCGACCCGGTGACGACGGCTAACCGGCCGTTTTGGTCCGGAACGTCCTTCGCTGTCCATGTCATGTCCTAGAACATACGTAAAGCGCGTGCCGCCTTGGTGTCCGCCCGGGGTGAACTGCCTTGCACTCGGCACCGACGAGTGCTAAAAAAGGGGTTGGCACTCGCGACGTGTGAGTGCTAGGTCGGGACGGTGAGACCGAAGGAGACAGCTTCGGTCGTCCGTCGCGGGCACTGCGTCCGGCCGCAAGAACGTGTCACCCCCTTACGGAGGAATCACACCGCAATGTCCAAGATTATTGCGTACGACGAAGAGGCTCGGCGCAGCCTCGAACGGGGCCTGAACAGCCTCGCCGATGCCGTGCGGGTCACGCTCGGCCCCAAGGGTCGCAACGTCGTCCTGGAGAAGAAGTGGGGCGCGCCCACCATTACCAACGACGGCGTCTCCATCGCCAAGGAGATCGAGCTCGAGGACCCCTACGAGAAGATCGGGGCCGAGCTCGTCAAGGAGGTCGCCAAGAAGACCGACGACGTCGCCGGCGACGGCACCACCACGGCGACCGTGCTCGCCCAGGCGCTGGTGCGCGAGGGCCTGCGCAACGTCGCGGCGGGCGCCAACCCGCTGGGTCTCAAGCGCGGCATCGAGAAGGCCGTCGACAAGATCACCGAGACGCTGCTGAAGTCGGCCAAGGAGGTTGAGACCAAGGAGCAGATCGCTGCCACCGCGGGCATCTCCGCCGGTGACCAGACCATCGGCGACCTGATCGCCGAGGCCATGGACAAGGTCGGCAACGAGGGCGTCATCACCGTCGAGGAGTCCAACACCTTCGGCCTGCAGTTGGAGCTCACCGAGGGTATGCGCTTCGACAAGGGCTACATCTCCGGCTACTTCGTCACCGACGCCGAGCGTCAGGAGGCCGTCCTCGAGGATCCCTATATCCTGCTGGTCAGCTCCAAGGTGTCGACGGTCAAGGACCTGCTTCCGCTGCTGGAGAAGGTCATTCAGTCCGGCAAGCCGCTGCTGATCATCGCCGAGGACGTCGAGGGCGAGGCGCTAAGCACCCTGGTGGTCAACAAGATCCGCGGCACCTTCAAGTCCGTCGCCGTCAAGGCCCCGGGCTTCGGTGACCGCCGCAAGGCGATGCTGCAGGACATGGCCATCCTCACCGGCGGCCAGGTCATCTCCGAGGAGGTCGGGCTCTCGCTGGAGACCGCCGACGTGTCGCTGCTCGGCCGCGCCCGCAAGGTCGTGGTCACCAAAGACGAGACCACCATCGTCGAGGGCGCCGGTGACTCCGAGGCCATCGCCGGACGGGTCGCCCAGATCCGCAGCGAGATCGAGAAGAGCGACTCCGACTACGACCGCGAGAAGCTGCAGGAGCGCCTCGCCAAGCTGGCCGGCGGCGTTGCGGTGATCAAGGCCGGAGCCGCCACCGAGGTCGAGCTCAAGGAGCGCAAGCACCGCATCGAGGACGCGGTGCGCAACGCCAAAGCCGCCGTCGAGGAGGGCATCGTCGCCGGAGGCGGCGTCGCGCTGCTGCAGTCGGCGCCGGCGCTCGACGAGCTCAAGCTCAGCGGTGATGAGGCCACCGGCGTCAACATCGTCAAGGTCGCACTGGAGGCGCCGCTCAAGCAGATCGCCTTCAACGCCGGCTTAGAGCCCGGTGTGGTCGCCGAGAAGGTCCGCAACTCGCCTTCCGGAACCGGCCTCAACGCCGCGACCAACGAGTACGAGGACCTGCTGAAAGCCGGCGTCGCCGACCCGGTGAAGGTCACCCGTTCGGCGCTGCAGAATGCGGCGTCCATCGCGGGGCTGTTCCTCACCACCGAGGCGGTCGTCGCCGACAAGCCGGAGAAAGCGGCCGCTCCGGCTGACCCGACCGGCGGCATGGGCGGCATGGACTTCTAGGTCCCGTCACCGACGTCCAAGCACTAACCGGAAATGCCCGGCTCCCCTGGGGGCCGGGCATTTCCGTGTCGTGAGTCTGAAGACTGTGGTGCCCAGAGTGGGGCTTTTGGTCGTCCCCAGTCCCAGATCCGTCCAGAGCCCCCACTCTCGGTGCACACGCGGGACGGATTCTGGGGGCAACCTCTGCGCCATGGACGAATTGCGCCGCCGCGGCGAACTGTCCCGCCAGGATGTTCGGCTTCGCTACCGCCGCCTGTACCGCGGGGTGTATCTGCGCAATGGTGCTGAATTGACGGCCGCGATCCGCGCCCGTGCGGCCTGGATGGCGACCGGTGCGCCACTCGTCGGCATCTCGGCGGCCGCGGTACTGGGCACGAAGTGGCTGGATTGCGCGGCGCCGGCGGAGATTCTGAAATCCGACCGCCACGCTCAACCCGGCATGATCGCGCACAGCTATCGCGTGCGTGACGACGAATTGTGCCTATGCGCGGGTGTCGTCGTGACGAAGCCTGCCCGGACGGCGTTCGACATCGGCCGCCGGCGGTCGGTCGACGAGGCGGTGCCGATCCTCGACGCTCTCCTGCGCGCCACCGCCACCACGGTCGCCGACGTTCGTGCCGTCGCGGACCTCTGGCACGCGGTCCGGGGTGTTCGAGAGCTGCGCGCGGTGCTGGATCTGATCGACCCGGCGGCCGAGTCGCCGCAGGAGAGCCGGTTGCGGTTGATCCTGATCAGAGGAGGCCTGCCCGCGCCGGAGTGCCAGATCCGCTTCCCGGAACTGCGGATCCGGATCGACATGGGTTGGCGGAAGTGGAAAGTGGCGGTCGAGTACGACGGTGTGCAGCACTGGGCGGATGCCTCCCAGCGGGCCTGGGACATCGAACGCATCGCTCTGCTGGAAGCGGCGGGCTGGGTGGTCGTCCGGGTCAGTGCGCAGATGATGAACCGCCCCGGGGTGATCGTGGATCGGGTCGCCGGCAAGCTACGCGCCGCCGGATGCCCGATCGGCGCTACCGCGCGGGTGCCGGCCGGCGGCCCCGGATCAGCCGGCCGGGCCGGGCCGACGTCGGCACCCCGTTCTCGGCGATGACCTGCCCGGAGACGATCGTCGCGACGTAGCCCTCGGCGGTCTGGTCGAGCCGGCGCCCGCCGGCGGGCAGGTCGTAGGTGATCACCGGCTTGTGCAGGGTCAGCCCCGCGTGGTCGATGACGTTGAGATCGGCCTTGTAGCCGACGGCGATCCGGCCGCGGTCGGCCAGTCCGGCCACCCGGGCCGGCACGGACGTCAGCAGACGCACCGCCTCGGCGACGCTGAGCCGTCCCGAGGCGCGGTCACGCGCCCAGTGCGCGAGCACGAACGTGGGATAGCTTGCGTCGCAGATCATCCCGTAGTGCGCACCACCGTCGCCGAGGCCCAGCACCACGTCGTCACGGCGCATCAACTGCCCGACGGTGTCCAGCGAGTTGTTCTCGAAGTTGGCTAACGCCACCAGCATGATGGCCCGCCCGTCGTCATCGAGCAGCCGGTCGTAGGCTTCCTCGGCCGGGCTGACCCCGCGGGCGCGGGCCCTCGCCAGGATGCTCTGCTCGGGGGCCGGCTCGTAGTCGGCGGGATCGCCGAGCGGGAACATCCACTCCCAGGACCGGGCCAGGTGCAGGAACGGGTGGCCCTCGCCGGGCTGCTCGGCCAGGATCCGGGCCCGCGTCTCGGGCCGGCGCAACTGCGCCACCCGCTCGGCCAGCGGCAGCTCCGCGATCTGCTGGTAGCTCGGGTTGAGCACGAACGGATGCGCGGTCAGCTCCAGGCCGACTACCAGCCCGATCGGGCGGGCGAACACCTGCGCGGTGATGTCCGCACCCGCCGAGGTGAACTTCTCCACCATGGTCAGCGCCCCCGGCCAGATCGGCTCGCCGGAGTTACCGGTGGTCAGGGTGAAGGTCACGGCCAGCCCGGCATCGGTGGCGGCTTCGAACACCTCCTGCAGCACACCTTCGTAACCACCGGCGGCGATGTCGGGGATGAACTGCAGCAGCCCACCCCCGGCGTCGGCCACTCCCGCGGCGATCGCGGCGATCTCCTCGTAGGCGGCCCCGTAGGTGGGAATCGGCGCGCCGCTGCCGGTTTTGTGGAACGCGAAGCGCGACGACGACACCCCCAGCGCCCCGGCCTCGATGGCCTCGGCCGCCAGCTTGCGCATCAGGTCCAGGTCCGACGCGGTCGCCGGTTCGCGGTCCGCCCCCCGCTGACCCATCACGTAGACGCGCAGCGGCGAGTGCGGCAGGTAGGCGGCCACGTCGATGTCCCGCTGCCGCGTCTCCAGGGCGTCGAGGAACTGCGGGAAGGTTTCCCAGTCCCACGCCAACCCGTCGGTCATCACCACCCCGGGGATGTCTTCCACACCGGCCATCACGTCCACCAGCACGTCGTGGTCGGCCGGACGGCACGGCGCGAAACCGACCCCGCAGTTTCCCATCAGCGCGGTGGTCACGCCGTGCGACGAGGACGGCGTCATGCGCTGCGACCAGATCGCCTGGCCGTCGTAGTGGGTGTGCAGATCGACGAAGCCGGGGGTGACGAGCAAGCCCTCGGCGTCGATCTCGCGGTCACCGGGCCCGTCGATCGCCCCGACGGCGACGATGACTCCGTCACAGACGGCGACGTCGCCGCGAGAGGGCTCGCCGCCGAGTCCGTCGACGATGGTGCCGTTGCGGATGACCAGGTCGTAACTCATGAATTGAGGTTACGTCCCGTAGCGTCGCAGGGGTGACGGACGCTGCCCGGGAAATCCTGCGCGATTCCTTCACCAGGGTCATCGAGCACGTCGACGACCTCACCGAGGGGCTGACCGACGCCGTCTCGTGCTACCGGCCCACGCCAACCGCCAACAGCATCGCCTGGCTCGTCTGGCACAGTGCCCGGATCCAGGATGCCCAGGTGGCCGCCGTGGCGGGGATCGAGCAGACATGGTTTCGCGGCGGCTGGGTGGACCGCTTCGCCCTGGACCTGCCGCGTGACTCCCACGGCTACGGTCACAGCCCCGGGGAGGCAGGCAAGGTTCGCGCGCCCGCCGCGTTGCTGGCCGGCTACTACCACGCGGTGCACCGGATGACGCTCGAGTATCTGGCTAGTGTCACCGAGGAGGAGCTTGCCCGCGTCGTCGATGAGAACTGGGATCCGCCGGTGACCGCGAGTGTGCGGCTGGTCAGCATCCTCGACGACTGCGCCCAGCATCTCGGGCAGGCGGCTTACGTTCGAGGGATCGCGCCCTGACCGGCACATCGACGGCGCGGGCGCTGGCGGCGGGGGTGACGTGGCTGCTGACCACGGTCCTGCTGGCTGTCGGGATTGCGGCGGTCTGGGCCCAGCAGAACCTCGTCGATCGCGGGGGGTATGCCGCGCTGTCCCGAACCGCCGCGGCCGTTCCCGAACTGCAGTCGGCCGTGGCGCAGGAACTCAGTGCCCAGGCCGGCCGACTCGGTTACACCGCTGACCCGGCGGTGGTGGCCGGCGTGGCCGCCGCCTACACCGCGAGCCCCTCGTTCCCCAGGCAGTTCGCCGCGGCCAACGCGCTCGCTCACCGATGGCTGTTCGAGGGCGCCGCGGCGGCGCAAACACCCGACGGCCCGGCCATCGACTTCGCACCCCTGCTCTCCGACCCCGCGTTCGTCCAGACGCTGCGCGACACGGGCGCCGGGGACGTGTCGCTGCCCACCACGCTGCCGGTGCCGATCGCCGAGAACTCCCCGACCTGGATCCGCCCCGAGGCGCTGCGCACCGTGGCGGTCTGGTCCCCGTGGATCAGCGTGGCACTGGCCGTGCTCACCGCCGTGGGCGCGCTGCTGACCGTGTCGCTGGCATCCAGCCGGGGCAAAGCCCTTGCCGCGCTGGGTGTTTCGGCTCTGCTCGTCGGCGCGGCCGGGTGGGCGGGACTGGCATCGGCGAGGAGCCGCGTGAGCGGAGCGCTGGGGCCGGCCTCGGAGGATATGCGCCGCATCGTCGACGCCATGGTCGCGACCGCCGCCGACAGCGCACACCGGTGGCTGACCGTCACGCTGATCGCGGGAGCCGGACTGGTGATCGTCGCGGTGCTGGTCTCGCTGCTGGCGAGTCTGGCTAGCGCCGGGGGAAGAGCATCCGGTGCAGGAACGCATAGCCGAGCGCGGCCTTGAACGCGGTCTGGGCGTTGTCGGCGGCGCCGGCGTGTCCGCCCTCGATGTTCTCGTAGTACCAGACCGGGTGACCTGCCTCGTCGAGGGCGGCGGTCATTTTCCGGGCGTGACCGGGGTGCACCCGATCGTCGCGGGTGGAGGTCGTGATGAGTACCGGCGGGCAGGTCGAGTCGGTGCGGATGTTCTGGTAGGGCGAGTAGCGCGAGATGAACGCCCACTCCTCGGGGTCGTCGGGGGCGCCGTATTCGGCGACCCAGGACGCCCCGGCCAGCAGCAGATGGAAGCGTTTCATGTCCAGCAGCGGCACCTGACACACCAGCGCGCCGAACAGCTCGGGGTACTGCGTCAGCATGATGCCCATGAGCAGCCCGCCGTTGCTGCCGCCCTGAGCACCCAACTGCGCTGCCGTGGTGATGCCGCGCGCGACGAGATCGCGCGCGACCGCGGCGAAGTCCTCGGCGACCTTATGCCGGCCGGCCCGGGTGGCCTGGGTGTGCCAGCCCGGACCGTATTCGCCGCCGCCGCGGATGTTGGCCAGCACGTAGGTGCCGCCGCGGGTCAACCACAGCCGGCCCAGCACGCCGTCGTAGCCCGGCGTCCGGGCCACCTCGAAGCCCCCGTAGCCGCCTAAAAGCGTCGGTTGCGGAGACTCCGAATCTTTCGGCCCCACGACGAAGTAGGGAATCGACGTCCCGTCGTCGGATGCGGTGAACAGCTGGGAGACCGCCAAGCCCGTCGCGTCGAAGAACTCCGGGGCCCGTTTGACCTCGGTCAGTTCGCCACCGGCTTCGCCGTGCAGCAGCCGCGACGGACTGAGGAATCCGCTGGAGTCCAGGAAGATCTCGTCGCCGGTGTGGTCGGCCGCGACGATCACCGTCGTGCTGGTTCCCAGCCCGGCCACTGGTTCGCGGGCCCACGAGCCCGGGGTGACGACGTCGACCCGGCTGGCGACGTCGGCGAGGGTGACCATTATCAGCCGGTCCTTGGTCCAGGCGTACTGGTGCAGGCAGGTGTGCGGATCGGGGGTGAAGACCTGCGTCAGTTCCGCGGCGCCGTCGATGAATTTCTCGTACTCGGCCGCGAGCAGGGCGCCCGCCGGGTACATCGCGGTACCCGTGTACCAGTCGCTGCGCAGCTCGATCAGGATCCAATCCCGGTGCACCGACACGGTGGCGTCGGTCGGAGCATCGATCCGCACCAACTCGCCGCCGCGCAACTGGTAGACCTGGTCGTTGTAGAAGTCGAGCGCGCGGTAGATCAGGGTGCGCTGGTATCCGGGTGTGCGGTCCACTCCGGCCGAGACGACGACGTCCTGAGGCGATGCGGTGAACAGCGTGACGGCGTCAGCAAGGGGTTGTCCGCGCCGCCATCGTTTCACCAGGCGCGGATAGCCGGAGGAGGTCAGTGTGTCCGGACCGAAGTCGGTGCCGACCAGGACGGTGTCGTGGTCCTCCCAGGTGATCCGCGACTTGGCCTCGGCGAGTTCGAATCCGCCGGAAACGAACGATCGGGTCGCCATGTCGAACTCACGCACCACGACCGCATCGGAACCACCGCGGGACAAAGAAATCAAGGCCAACGAGTGATCGGGTTCGATGACGTCGGCTCCCGCCCACACCCAGTTCTCACCGTCGGTGCGGGCGAGCTCGTCGAGGTCGATGATCACGTCCCACGTCGGTGCCGCGCTGCGGTAGCTGTCCAGCGTGGTGCGCCGCCACAGACCCCGCGGATTGGCGGCGCTGCGCCAGAAGTTGTACAGCTGCTCGCCGCGGCGGCGGACATAGGGGATGCGGGTCTCGGTGTCGAGGACCTCCAGTGCCTCCGAGCGCATCTGCTCGAAGGCGGTTCCACCGAACTCGGCCACCGTGATGTCGTTGCGCCCGCGGACCCAGTCCAGGGCCGCGTCGGCGTCGATGTCCTCCAGCCACAGAAACGGATCCTCGAGCATGCGCGCAGCGTAGTCTCCAGCCCATGACCGTTTACGCACGTCCCGGTGCGCCGGGAGC
>NZ_JBJTCF010000067.1:0-13752 GCF_046091765.1 Mycobacterium sp. | reverse complement strand
CGCGGTGCGGCCATGCGGGTATCGATCGCCGCGGCAATGAGCCGCTCCAAACGGGAGATCCCGCACTACTACCTGGCCGACGAGGTCGTCCTCGACAGCACCCTGGGCTGGCTTGCCGAACAGAACGCCGGGCGCCCGATCACCGAGCGGCTGCTGGCGGCCGTGCTGCAACTCAAGGCGGTCGCGCTGGCCGCGGAACGCTTCACCGAGTTCAACGGCTTCTGGCAGGAGGCGCCGGGCGAGCAGGGCGGATTCCACGCGGGCACCGGAGTCCATGTGGGAGTGGCGATCTCGCTGCGTGGCGGCGGTCTGGTCGCACCGGCCATCCACGACGTGTCGGAGAAGAAGCTGCCCGAGCTGATGGCCGACCTCACCGACCTGGTCGCCCGGGCGCGGGCCGGTTCACTGCGCAGCTCGGAGATGAGCGATCCGACGATCACGGTGACCAACCTCGGCGACAAGGGCGTCGACTCGGTCTTCGGGGTGATCTACCCCCCGCAGGTGGCGCTGGTCGGCTTCGGCAGGCCGGCCCAGCGGGTGGTGGTCGTCGACGGCGGCATCCGGGTGGCCACGACGGTGGTCACCAGCCTGGCCGCCGACCACCGGGCCAGCGACGGCCACCGGGGCGCGCTGTTTCTGGCCGAAATCAACCGGCTGCTGCAGCAGCCCGGCGAGCTGTAGAGAGCCCCGCAGTGATCCCGGAAAGGAAGCAGCAGGTGAGCAGAACGGACATCCGCGCCGGGGTGGTCGCGGAACTGACGGCGATCGCCCCCGAGGTCGACGAGGCCGAGATCAGCGACACCGAGCTGTTGCGCGACCAGGTGGATCTGGACTCGATGGACTGGCTCAACTTCCTGGTCCGGTTGCACAAGCGCTTCGAGGTCGACATCCCCGAGTCGCACTACGCATCGCTGCGCACCGTGGACGACCTGACCGCCTACATCGACCAGCACCGCTGACTTTGGTCAACCCCGGATCGGTCGCAGGGCCGTTCGTGGCAGAATCCGACCATGGCCCAGCTGCCCTCGGTGGTCCTCAAGGACCCGGATTCCACGCTCACGGCGACCTTCGTGCCGTCGGCGGGCATGATCTGCACGTCGCTCTCGGACGGCGGCGTGGAACTGCTGGGCCAGCGGCGTGGGCTGAGCGCCTATCTGACCACCGGCAAGACGATGGGCATCCCGATCCTCTACCCGTGGGCGAACCGGCTCAGCGCTAACGGCTATGGCGTCGACGGCGGCGCGGTCACGTTGACCCCCGGCGTCGGGGGGGTGCGCTCCGACGAGCACGGCCTGGTGATCCACGGTGTGCTTGCCGCCTATCCGGGGTGGTTGGTCACCGAGCAGGAGGACAACCGGTTCATCGCCGACCTGGACTACGGCGGCCAGCCGCGACTGCTGTGCAGCTTCCCGTTCCCGCACGTGGTGACGCTCGACATCGTCCTGGCCAACCGCGCGCTGTCGATCGAGACGACGGTGACACCGACCACCTCGGCCTCGGTGCCGCTGTGCTTCGGCTACCACCCGTACCTGACCATTCCCGGCGTGCCCCGGTCCCAGTGGCGGCTGCAGACACCACCCATGCGCCGCCTTCCGGTGGACAACTGGGGCATCCCCACCGGGGCGACCGAGGACTGGGCGGCGCGCTCCGAGGAGCTCGGCGACGAGGCTGTGGACAGCGGGTTCGACGAGGTGCCGCAGGGCGCGGTGTTCACCCTCTCCGGCGGTGACCGGCGCATCGACGTGGTCCTCGACCACGGCTACCCGGCCGTGCAGATCTTCGCCCCGGGCAACGACGACGTGGTGTGCGTCGAGCCGATGGCGGCTCCCACCAACGCTCTGCGCAAGGGCGGCTTCAACGTGGCGGTGCCGGGTCGGCCGGCGTCGGCAAAATTCACCATCAGGGTGGGTTAGCGGCGCGGCTGCCAGACCATCACGGCGGTGTTCTTGGGCACCACCGCAATGTCGCGCCGCGGCATGCTCCTGGCCAGTTCGTCGACAAGCTCGCGGATGCGGCTCTGCAGCGCCTCGACCTGATTGGTCAGCTCGATGATCCGTTTGATGCCCGCGAGGTTCACGCCCTCGTCCTGGGAGAGCCGCTGCACTTCGCGGAGCAGTTCGACGTCGCGTTCGGAGTAGCGCCGCCCGCCGCCGGCGCTGCGCTGCGGGGTGACCAGACCGAGCCGGTCGTAGGTGCGCAGGGTCTGGGCGTGCATCCCGGCCAACTCGGCCGCCACCGAGATCAGGAACGTGCGCGCCTCGTCCGGGGCACTCATGACCGGTTACCCGACCACCCGGCGCGCGGGTCGAAGCCGCTGGCACGTTCGGCGGCGGCGTAGCTTTCCAGGGCCTCCAGCGCCTCACCCTCCAGGCTGGGTGGCACCGCCACCTTGACGGTCACCAGAAGATCACCCTGACCGCCGCTGCGCTTGGGCACGCCGCGCCCGCGCACCCGCAGGATCCTCCCGTCGGCGGTGCCCTTGGGCACCTTCACACCGACCTTCCCGTCGAGAGTCGGCACGGAAAGCGTTGTGCCCAAGGCGAGTTCGGTGAAACTGACCGGAACCGTCACGGTCAGGTCGTCCCCGTCCCGGCCGAAAACTTTGTCCGGGCGCACGTGCACGGTGACGTAGAGGTCTCCCGACGGAGCGCCACGCAGTCCGGCCTCACCCTGGCCGGCCAGCCGGATGCGCTGGCCGTCCTCGACTCCCGGCGGGATCCGCACGTTGATGGTCCGGGTCCGGGTGGTGACGCCGGTACCGCGGCAGTCGTCACAGGGGTGTTCGATGATCGAGCCACTGCCCTTACAGTCGGTGCACGGCTCGGAGAATCCGAACGCCCCCTGGTTGCGGTTGACCACACCGGCGCCGTTGCAGCTGGCGCACACCTTCGGGCTGGTGCCGGGTCGGGCTCCGCTTCCGTGACAGTTGGTGCACGGCGCCGGACTGGTCAGCCGAAGCGGCATGGCCACTCCCTTGGTGGCCTCGAGGAAGTCCAGCTCGGTTTCGGTTTCGAGATCCTTGCCACGGCGCGGCCGGCTGGTCCGCGGTTGGGCGCCGCGGCCGAACAAGCCCCCGAAGAGGTCACCGATGTTCGCGCCGCCGTCCTGCCCGGCCTGGCCGAACAGGTCGTTGAGGTTGAAACCGCCGCCATCCTGATAGGTGCTGTAGCCGCCACCGCCGCCGCCACCGCCGAAGCGACGGCCGAAGCCGCCGCCGGCGAACATCCGCCGGGTCTCGTCGTACTCCTTGCGCTTGGCCGGGTCGGTGAGGACGTCCTTGGCCTCACCGATCTCCTTGTAGCGCTCCTCCGCCGCCGGGTTGTTCGGATTGCGGTCGGGATGGTTCTCCGCCATCAGTTTGCGTGCGACGCGCTTGATCTCATCTTCTTTGGCGTCCGAGGAGACGCCGAGCACCTTGTAGAAGTCCTTCTCAACCCATTCGCGTTGAACCATGTGGCGTCACCTCCTCCGGCCTACTGATCTGATTCTGCGGTCTCGCTCGCCTCGACGGTCTCGACCACGCCGACGAGGGCATGGCGCAGCACCTGCTCGCCGAGCCGATACCCCTTGCGCATGACACGGCCGATCACCAACTGGTCGGAACCGGCGTCGCCCTCGTGCTGCACGGCCTCGTGCAGCACGGGGTCGAACGCCTCACCCTCGGTGCCGAACTCGGCAAGACCGAGCCCGGTCAGCACGCCGGTGAGTTTGTCGGCAACCGCCTTGAGCGGGCCGGTGTCCAGATCGCCGTGGCTACGGGCCCGCTCGAGGTCATCGAGCACGCCCAGCAGCTGGCTGAGAACCACGGCCTTGGCCCGCTCGGCGGCGACCTCGTGGTCCCGCAGCGCGCGCTTGCGGTAGTTGGCGAAGTCGGCCTGTACCCGCTGCAGATCGGCGAGGAGTTCAGCGGCCTTGTCGGCCTCCTCCGGCGATTCGCCCGCGAACGCCCTCGGCGCCGGCCCACCGGCGTCGCGAACGGCGCCGGTCTGCGGGTCGATGCGACGCTTGTCGGTCACGGTCACCGGTTCGTCGCGATCGCGGTCGCGGTCCGACTCGGTCACCTGGTCTCCTGATCGTCCTCGACCACCTCGGCGTCGACCACGTCGTCGGCTCCCGATCCGCCCGCGTCACCGCCCGCGGATGCCTGCTCGGCCTGCGCGGCCTCGTAGATGGCCTGACCCAGCGCCTGGGACTCGGTGCCCAGCTTCTCCATCGCGGACTTGATCGCCCCGATGTCCGAGCCGTTCAGGGCCGTCTTGGCCTCGTCGATCGCCGCGTCGATCTTGGCCAGCGCATCCTCGGGCACCTTTGATCCGCCCCCGCCTTCCTGGCCGGCCTCACGCTGTTCTTTCACGAACTTCTCGGTCTGGTAGACCAGCGACTCGGCTTGGTTGCGAACGTCGGCTTCCTCGCGCCGCTTGCGGTCCTCGTCGGCATGCGCCTCGGCGTCCTTGATCATCCGGTCGATCTCGTCCTTGGACAGGCCCGAGCCCTCCTGGATCTTGATCGTGTTCTCCTTGCCGGTGCCCTTGTCCTTGGCCGTGACGTGCACGATGCCGTTGGCGTCGATGTCGAAGGTGACCTCGATCTGCGGCACTCCGCGCGGAGCCGGCGGGATGCCGGTCAACTCGAAGCTGCCGAGCAGCTTGTTGTGCGCCGCGATCTCGCGCTCACCCTGATACACCTGGATCTGTACCGACGGCTGATTGTCGTCGGCGGTGGTGAAGGTCTCCGAGCGCTTGGTCGGAATCGTGGTGTTTCGCTCGATGAGCTTGGTCATCACTCCACCCTTGGTCTCGATGCCGAGACTCAGCGGTGTGACGTCAAGCAGCAGAACGTCTTTCACCTCACCCTTGAGCACACCGGCCTGCAGGGCCGCACCAACCGCCACCACCTCGTCGGGGTTGACGCCCTTGTTGGGCTCCTTGCCGCCGGTGAGTTCCTTGACCAGATCGGTCACGGCGGGCATCCGGGTGGAACCACCCACCAGCACCACATGGTCGATGTCGGACACCGGGATACCGGCGTCCTTGATCACCTGCTGGAAGGGAGCCCTGGTGCGATCCAGCAGATCCTGCGTGATCTTCTGGAACTCCGAGCGCGTCAGCTGCTCATCGAGGAACAGCGGGTTCTTGTCGGCGTCGACGGTGATGTAGGGCAGGTTGATCGACGTGGACTGGCTCGAGCTCAGCTCGATCTTGGCCTTCTCGGCCGCCTCGCGCAGTCGCTGCATCGCCATCTTGTCCTTGGTCAGATCGATGCCGGCGCTGGCCTTGAACTTGTCGACCAGCCACTCGACGATCCGGTCGTCCCAGTCGTCACCGCCGAGGTGGTTGTCGCCGGAGGTCGCCCGGACCTCGACCACGCCCTCGCCGATCTCCAGCAGCGACACGTCGAAGGTGCCCCCGCCGAGGTCGAAGACCAGGATGGTCTGTTCCTTGCTGCCCTTGTCCAGTCCGTAGGCCAGAGCGGCCGCGGTGGGCTCGTTGACGATGCGCAAGACGTTGAGGCCCGCGATCTGGCCGGCCTCCTTGGTGGCCTGGCGCTGGGCGTCGTTGAAGTACGCGGGCACGGTGATGACCGCGTCGGTGATGTCCTCGCCGAGGTAGCTCTCCGCGTCGCGCTTGAGCTTCTGCAGGATGCGCGCGCTGATCTCCTGGGCGGTGTAGTTCTTCCCGTCGATCTCCACCGACCAGTCGGTGCCCATGTGCCGCTTGACCGACCGGATGGTGCGGTCGACGTTGGTCACCGCCTGGTTTTTGGCGGGCTGTCCCACCAGCACCTCGCCATTACGTGCAAAGGCGACCACCGAGGGGGTGGTTCGCGATCCCTCGGAGTTGGCGACGACGACGGGGTCGCCGCCCTCCAGGACCGCGACCACAGAGTTGGTGGTCCCGAGGTCGATGCCGACCGCACGAGCCATGTGAATTTCCTCCTGTAAGCAGTTACCGATACAAAACCACTCAAGCCACTCAAGTCTGAGCGGGGTTTGAGTAACCCCGGCTCAAGCCTGCTCTGCGCTGACACTGTGTGTCAACTCAGAGTTGAGCCTAAGTCACTCAATACAACGCGTTCAACCTGGCGGTCGTGGGGTTTGTTCCCCAGATCCGCGTTTATCCACAACCTGGCTGCTCAACGCTGGTCGAACGCGGTCACTGCCGGTAGCCCCGGCCTATTATTCGAACATGAGTTCTATCACGGGCAGGCGCGCTGCGGCCGCCGTCGACGCCGCTCTGGAGGCCCTCGGCGCGATCGACGCCGATGCCCTGGCGGTGGGCGAGCTGCTGGAGATGGTGCAGTCCGTGGAGACCAGCCGGCGGCGGCTGACCGCCCTGGCCGCAGATCTGGCCGCCGCGGTGGACCGGCGGGACCGCGCCGAGATCGGCGGTCCGGGATTCCTGGTCGTCGCCGACACCGCCCGGCTCTCCCCTGCCGAGGCCCGCCGCCGCCTGCGCGACTCCGCCCAGTTGCGCGAGCGCACCAGCCTCACGGGAGAGCCGCTGCCCCCCGAACTGCCCGCCACCGCCAAGGCCTGGGACGCCGGCCTGCTCGACGCCGAACACCTGCGCGTGATCCAGAAGTTCCTGCGCGAGCTGCCCGAGGACCTGCATCCCGCCCGGGTCGCCCAGGCCGAGGCGTTCCTCGCCGAGCAAGCCGCCTGCCTGCGGCCCGACCAGTTGCTCAGCCTGGCCGCCGTACTCGCCGACCGCCTCAACCCCGACGGACGGTTCACCGATGCCCACCGAAACCGGCAGCGCGGCTTCACCTGGGGACGCCAACGCCCCGACGGCATGAGCGAGGGGCGCCTCATCGCCACTCCCGAACTGCGGGCCACCGTGGACGCCCTGCTCGCCAAATATGCCGCACCCGGGCGATGCAACCCGGCCGATCCCACCCCCGCCGTCACCTCCGACCCGAGCCCCGAAATCGCCCAGCGTGATCAGCGCTCCCACGCCCAGCGTCAACACGACGCGCTCAATGCCCTGCTGCGCAGCCAACTCGGCAACCCCGCACTCGGCCAGCACAACGGCCTACCGGTCACCATCGTCGCCACCACGACCGTCGAGGAACTCTGCACCGGGGCCGGCGTCGCCTACACCGCGGCCGGCACCCGCCTGCCGATCACCGACCTCATCCGGATGGCCTCGCACGCCTGGCACTATCTGTGCGTCTATCGCAAGCACGACCGCCGCCCGCTCTACCTTGGACGAACGAAGCGCATCGCCTCTGCCGATCAGCGTCTGGTTCTCTACGCGCTCGAGCGCGGCTGCACGTTCCCGGGCTGTGACCGACCGGGGTATCACGCCGAGGTGCACCACAACAGCGACTGGTCCGCAGGGGGCCGCACCGATGTCAGCGACCTCACCCTGGGCTGCCCGCCGCATCACGGACTGGCCACCACCGGTGGCTGGGACACCCGAAGACGCGCCGACGGCGTGACCGAGTGGATCCCTCCGCCGCACCACCCCCACCTCAGAGGCGGCATCAACAACACCCACCACCCCGAGCGGCTGCTGGGCGAGTTATCCGAGCCCGCCGACGAGGAGCCCGAGTAGATAGGTGACGCCGGCCGCGCCGTAGCCGATCGCCAACTGGCGCAACGCCCGTCGCAGCGGCGGTGCACCGGAAAGCAGCCCGACGATGACTCCGGTGACCAGCAGCACTACGCCGACGAGCACGGCGGCGACGACTTCGGCGGTGTTGCCGCTAAGGCCCAACAGATAGGGCAGCACCGGCACCAGTGCCCCGACCGCGAAGAACAGAAAGCTCGACAGCGCGGCCTTCAGTCCGGTGCCGATGGCCGCGTGACGGTCGGCGTCGGTGTCTCCTCGGTGATGCTCGCCGGAACCGCGCAGCACCCCCTCGGCGTGCGCGGCGGCCTCCGCGGCGCTCATCCCCCGGGCGCGGTACACCAGCTCCAATTCGTTGGCGTCGAAGTCCAGCTGGGTCAGCGCGGCACCGACATTCGGGCTGGGCGCCGACGCCTCCAGCAACTCGCGCTGGGAAGAGACCGAGACATACTCCCCTGCGCCCATCGACAGCGCCCCGGCCAGCAGGCCGGCCAACCCGGTCACCAACACGGTGTGATTGGGCACCCCGCTGGCGCTGACTCCCAGGATCAGCGCCAGGTTGCTGACCAGACCGTCGTTGGCGCCGAACACCGCCGCGCGGAAGCTGCCGGACAACCGGTCGCGCCCGCGTGCGGCCAGCGCCCGGATGACCTCCTCGTGGATCTGCTCGTCCGCGGCCATCATCGGAGTGGCATCGGCGTCGTTCTCGTAGCTGGCGCGGGCTTCGAAGCGCTGGACGAGCGCCAGCACGAACACCGATCCGAGATGGCGGGCCAGAAACGCGAGCACCCGGGTGCCCAGATCGGCTCGCCGCGGCGGGCCGGCCCGCTCGCCGAGCAGGTTCAGCCAGTGCTGCTCGTGGCGTTCCTCCGCCGCGGCGATAGCGGAGAGAATCTCCCGTTCCTCCCCGTCGTACTTCGTGGCGAGGTCCCGGTAGACCGCCGCCTCGGCGCGCTCGTTGGCCAGGTGCCGGCGCCAGCGGCGCAGGTCGGATTCGGTCGGAGCGCCGGTCACCGGAACACGCTCTCGACGAACGCCTCGGTTCCCTGCTTCCACGAGACCACGAAGTCGCCCGCCGCGTCGCGGCTGATCGCCAGCCCGGGACAGAGCCAGTTCTCGCCGTCGGAGGTGAAGAAGTGCGGCGAGCCGATGACACCGCGCGCCCTACCCTCGTCCCAGTCGGACCGCACCGCCGCCTCGGTAGCGCCCGCATCGAGGGGCGTGAGGCCGAACCGGGCCGCGATCGGGGCCACCACGTCGCGTCGGCCGATATCGAGACCCTGCTCGAACAGGGCGTCGCGCAGCGCCATGCCGACGTCCTCGATCAGTCCGGCGTCGCCGGTGCGGTCGGCCGCCGCGCTCAGCGCGAACGCCGTCATCGAGGTGCGGGGAAAGGAGTCCACGGAGAACCCCGCGAAGAGGTCGGGCCGCACCGAGGCGCGCAGGGCGACGATCTCCGCGCCGATGTGATGGGGATCAAGCGGCGTGCCGTTGATCAACTCCAGCGGCCAGGCCCGGATCCGCAGCCGCGGCTCGCTGAGCCCGCGCTCGGTGCGCCGGTCGATCAGCGTGTGCAGCCCGACGTGGGTGAACGGGCAGAGCACGTCGGCGAAGACTTCGACGGATCGCATGCGCCGGAGATTACCCGCCTGGTAGGGAACAGGACATGGTCAAAACCGAGGCGCCGCTGACCCGGCGCGACCGCACGCACTGGCTCTACCTGGGTGTCGTCATTGCCGCCGTCGCCGGAGTGGTCGTCGGGCTCGTCGCGCCCGGGGTGGGCACCAGCCTCGGGTTCCTCGGCACACTGTTCGTCAACCTGATCAAGATGATGATCGCGCCGGTGATCTTCTGCACGATCGTGCTCGGCGTCGGTTCGGTTCGCAAGGCTGCCACCGTCGGCAAGGTCGGCGGGCTCGCCTTCGGCTACTTCCTGGTGATGTCCACTCTTGCGCTGACAATCGGGTTGGTGGTCGGCAATCTGCTGCACCCCGGCGACGGCCTGCACCTGACCGAGTCGCTGGCTGGCAAGGGCGCCCAGCTGGCGGAGAAGGCCCCGGCGGCCAGCGGTACCGAATTCCTGCAGAACATCGTCCCGACCTCTCTGCTCTCGGCGCTGACGGCCGGCAACGTCCTGCAGGCGCTGCTGGTCTCGCTGCTGGTCGGGTTCGCCATCCAGGCCCTCGGCGAACGGGGCGAGCCGATGTTGCGGGCCGTCGAGCATCTTCAGCTGCTGGTCTTCAAGATCCTGGCGATGGTGTTGTGGCTGGCCCCGATCGGCGCGTTCGGCGCCCTGGCCAACGTGGTCGCCCAGACCGGCTGGAGCGCGGTGACCAGTCTGCTGACGCTGATGCTGGGGTTCTATCTGACCTGCATCCTGTTCGTGTTCGGCGTGCTCGGCATGCTGCTGCGCGCGGTGTCGAAGGTGTCGATCTTCAGACTGGTCCGCTACCTTGCCCGCGAATACCTTCTCATCTTCGCGACATCGTCGTCGGAGTCCGCTCTGCCGCGACTGATCGCAAAGATGGAACACCTCGGCGTGCAACCGAGCACGGTCGGAGTCGTCGTGCCGACCGGGTATTCGTTCAACCTCGACGGCACTGCCATCTACCTGACGATGGCGTCGCTGTTCATCGCCGAAGCACTCGGCGATCCACTTTCGATCGCCGAGCAGATCGCTCTGCTGGCCTTCATGATCGTGGCGTCCAAGGGGGCGGCCGGCGTGAGCGGCGCCGGTCTGGCGACGCTGGCCGCGGGCCTGCAGGCACACCGGCCGCAGCTGCTCGACGGCGTGGGGCTGATCGTGGGCATCGACAGATTCATGTCCGAGGCGCGGTCGGTGACCAACTTCTCCGGCAACGCCGTGGCCACCCTGCTGGTCGGCTCGTGGACTAAGACCGTGGACCCGGCCAAGGTCGAGGCCGTGCTCAGCGGGCGTGACCCGTTCGACGAGATCACCATGCTCGACGAGCACGGGAAACCCGCGCCGACGCGGCCGGACCCAGCCCCGGACTAGCCCCGGGACTAGCCCCGGGCCTAATCGCGAGCGGATTCAATCTGCGCCCTTTCTCGTGCCCTATTCCTGGGCCTCGTCGGGGGGCTCGACCAACCGGTAGACGCGGTAGCGTTCCTGGCCGTCCGGTCCCGGTGCCGACAACATCAGCACTCCCATCCCGGCGCCCTCATCCCACATGGTCGGATAACGCTTGGTGATCGCATCCGCCGCGACGTTGGTTGCCGGATTGGTCAGGACGATGTAGCGAATTCCTGACTCCCACGGGCGGTTCAGGGCCGAGACGAAGTCGTAGTCGCTGGTTATGACGAACTGCTTGAGGTTGTCCGACGATAACCACAGCCACCAGGTCTGGAATGTGTCCAGAAGTACCGTGCGCGGGGGAAGTTCCTTGGCGTCCAGGTATCCGGCGACCAGACGGTCGTCGATGCCGACCCTTCGATCGAACCGTTGTTCCGGGGGATAGCGGTCCGGTGCGACGAGGGAGGCCACGCCGAGTACCGAGGTTGCACAAACGTTGATGTCGGGGTCCAGCAGCGATTTCGCTGTCACCGGAATTCCGACGAACAGGGATATTCCCAGCATCGCGGCGCCGAGGCGGGTCCACGCGGAGTCGACCCGCCAACGGCCCCGCGACGTATGGCCTGGTGACCAGAGTACGAGCGCAATGACAATCACCATCGGGATGGCCGCCATGAAGTACCGGAACCAGCCGAACGTCGATCCGGTGTACTGACCCCATGCGGCGAAGGCCAGGACGGCACCGAACCCGCCGACGGGCGCCAGTGGGTCGACTCGCCTGATCCAAAAAGATTGTGCTGCAGCAACAATCAGCGCGATGCCGATCAGCGGCTGGATACTGAACAGTCTGTTTGCCAGTAGCGGGCCGTCGGTGTACGCGTTGGTGTATCCCCGCTCGAGGGAGACCGCGATCTGATTCGAATTTCCGTAGTCGGAGGAGATGATCGCGAACGCCTCACCGGTCATGATCCAGCCGGCGGCGGCGAAGAGGACGAAGGTTGCACCGACCGGAAACAGCACCACCATCACGCTGAGTGCGGTCGCGGCCAACCGCTGTGTCTGGATGGTGCGGTGAAAAGTCGTCGCCGCCACCAACGCGCCGGCGCCCGCGCCCGCGATCAGGGTCTCGTAGCGCACCAGATAGCCGACGCTCAGTGCCAGCCCGACCGACGCCAGGTCGAACACCCGCGGCGAGTCGAGCCACCGCAGCAGGTAGCGCACCGCCCACAGGATGCAGAACAGCATCGCGGCTTCGCTCATGCCGGTGCCCGCATAAATGACGATCATCGGATTGAGGGCGAAGCAGGCCACCGCGATCCACTGCCAACCGACCGGCGTAGAACGGTCGATCGCGATCAGCCTGATCAGCACCGCGCAACCAGCTGTAAAGCATGCGCTCTGAACCACTCCCGCCAACCCGTGCGTTCTCAGCTCCGGCCACCAAACGCTCAGCTGGAGCACCGGCATTTCCACAATGCTCGGCAGCGGACCCCATACGAAGCCAATGGCCGAGAGGTGGGGGTCATTGCTCCACAGCGCGTATCCCGCGTTGGCGACGCGACTGATCCCATCGCCTTCGGTGATGTTGTACCTCAGCACCATGACGCAGCCAACCACGGTGTAGACGACGGAGAGCACCGCGAAAAGCCACCAGGAGGTGCCCAGCCGACCGGTCCGTTGGTGGTCGTCGGCCGCCTTATTCTTCGCCGTGTCAGCCTCCTGTATGACCGCGGTCAACTGGCTATTCCTGGGCCTGGCGGGTTTGGCGTCGTCGAATGGTCAGGACGCGGGCGGCCGCGGCAGTGGCTGCCGCCCCAGCCACGATGGTGGCCAGCGCTGTCCACTTCCACCCCTCGCGTCGGATCGTCCGGCCGGGCACCGGCCGATCTGAGCGGATCGTAAGCTCGACGGTCTCGCCGGCCGAACCCGTCGCGACGACGTCGCCGGCCAGCGATGACCAGCCGTTGTCGAGTCGACGGATGTAGTCGAAGGTTTCATCGACGAGCTCGGTGCGGTCGGGAACGTCGATCGCCAGGACCACCCGGCCATCCTGGGCGAATAACTGAACCATGCCCACCGGTCCGTTGAGAACAGTGTTGGTGGCGGTCTCCCCATCGACTCCCACCTGCCCGTCGGCGGTGATCCTCACCGGTGGTTGCATCCCGATCCTTGACATCCCGTCCCCGACGGTCACCGCGAGCAGGCCGAGCTTCTCGGCGGCGCCGTTCTCCAAGCTGCCGAGTTGAGGCCGCAGCAGAGTAGTGGTGCGCTGTGCAATAAGGTTAATTGCCTGGGCGGCGTACCGGATGTACTCCGGACGGTCCACGGCAACATTGAATTCCGGAGTGAATGCCGCCGGCAGTGAGGAGAAACCGCCGGAGCCGACGGCGCCCGGAATGATCTCCACCGTGGACTGGGGATCCAAGGCGAAGGTCATCCGGTCGATGAGCGGTGCGCAGGTGCCGCCACCCGGGAAGTACTGAAGTTCCAGCGCCATGCCGATATCGGACGTGATGGTCTGCGGCGGGATTTCAAATTTCAGATCCAGCTCGCCGGACTGATCCAGACGGCGGGTAGCCAGAATGTAGGAGCCAGACTTGACCAGCAACGACGCTTTGTCGTCACCGGTTGGCGTGTAGCGGGCACGAAGATCGACTGTCGCCTTCATGATCGGCCCGGCTGCGAATGCCGCGCCGTCCACACCGAGATAAGTGGAGCTCGCGCCCGTGAAGGAGTTCGACATCGCGATGCCGAGTTGTTCGAAGGTCATGATGGTGCTGGAGGAACTCAAGGGTACAGTCGCGGATTGCACTACCGCCGAGCCGGTTTGGGCCAGTTCCCGACGACCGTCGACGAACTCAGCGATCTGTTCGACAAGATCGGGTCCCCGGCCGCTGATGGTGAGGACTGCCTCAGGGGTGCCGGGGTTCCGAATCTCGATCCCGTTGGTCTCGCTGTCCCGGATGGCGATGATTCGTCGTGTCAGGGGATCGCCCTTCGGGAGTATGGCCGAGGTGTCGACGTCGATGCGAACGGGCAATGGCGGATAGTTCCGAGTCAGCGTCGCGGTCAGGGTGAGTGCGGCCTGCTGTTGATCCGCGGTCGGTGTCGGGCCGGTCCAGATAGTGACGGCATCAAGGTAGGACG
>NZ_JBJTCF010000066.1:0-4473 GCF_046091765.1 Mycobacterium sp. | reverse complement strand
ATACGACCTCGCGGTGGCCGGCTGGATGGGGTCGGTGCTCGCACCCGAGCACGGTGATGCGCCGGACTTCCTGCCGCCCTGGTTCGGACGCAGCTGGCGGCGCTCGTCGCTGCTGCGCTACGGCGAGAACCCGCACCAGCGCGCCGCGCTCTACAGCGACGATGTCGGATGGCCGGGCCTGGCCCAGGCGCAGCAGCTGCACGGAAAAGAGATGAGCTACAACAACTTCACCGACGCCGACGCGGCGTGGCGGGCGGCGTTCGACCACGAGCGGATCTGCGTGGCCATCATCAAGCACGCCAACCCGTGCGGCATCGCGATCTCGACCGAATCGGTGGCCGACGCGCACCGCAAGGCCCACGAATGCGACCCGCTGAGCGCGTTCGGCGGGGTGATCGCGACCAACACCGAGGTGACCTGCGCGATGGCCGAGCAGGTCGCGGAGATCTTCACCGAGGTGATCGTGGCCCCCGCCTACGAGGAGGGTGCGGTGGCGATCCTCGCCCGCAAGAAGAACATCCGGGTGCTGCTGGCCGCCGAACCCGCCGTCGGCGGGGTGGAGCTTCGTCAGATCAGCGGCGGTCTGCTGCTCCAGCAGCGCGACGGTCTCGATGCTCCCGGCGACGACCCGTCGGCGTGGACGCTGGCCGCCGGACCGGCCGCCGACGACGCGACGCTGGCCGAGTTGCTGTTCGCCTGGCGCAGCTGCCGGGCGGTGAAGTCCAACGCGATCGTGATCGCCGCCGACGGCGCCACCGTCGGGGTCGGCATGGGCCAGGTCAACCGGGTCGACGCGGCACGGCTGGCGGTCGAGCGCGGCGGGGCGCGGGTGGCCGGGGCGGTGGCCGCCTCGGATGCGTTCTTCCCGTTCCCCGACGGGCTGCAGACCCTGACCGCGGCCGGCGTGCGGGCCGTCGTGCACCCGGGCGGGTCGGTGCGCGACGACGAGGTGACCGCGGCCGCCGACGCGGCCGGAATCACCCTCTACCTCACCGGCGCGCGGCACTTCGCGCACTAGTTCCCGCGAGCCTCTCCCGCGAGCAGACGCAAACTGCCCCATTTGGGTCGGAATTATGGCGAGTTTGCGTCTGCTCGGCGGGGGGCCGGACCGCAGCCGTAGCGTGGAGGGCGTGCACCCACCTGACGGTCTGCCGACGACCCTCGGCGAGCTTCGCGCCTCCGGACACCGCCAGCGCGGAGTCAAGGAGGAGATCCGGGAGAACCTGATCGCCGGCCTGGCCGCCGGGGACGACGTGTGGCCGGGCATCTTCGGCTTCGAAGACACCGTGCTGCCCCAGCTGGAGCGGGCCCTGATCGCCGGGCACGACGTGGTCCTGCTCGGCGAGCGCGGCCAGGGCAAGACCCGCCTGCTGCGCTCGCTGGCCAACCTGCTCGACGAGTGGACCCCGGTGATCGCCGGCGCCGAACTCGGCGAGCACCCCTACGCCCCGATCGCCCCGGAGTCGATCCGCCGCGCGGCCGAACTGGGCGACGCGCTGCCGGTGGCCTGGCGCCACCGCAGCGAGCGCTACACCGAGAAGCTGGCCACCCCCGATACCAGCGTGGCCGATCTGGTCGGCGACGTCGACCCGATCAAGGTGGCCGAGGGCCGCACCCTCGGTGATCCGGAGACCATCGCGTACGGGCTGATCCCGCGCGCGCACCGCGGCATCGTCGCGGTCAACGAATTGCCGGATCTGGCTGAGCGCATTCAGGTTTCGATGCTCAACGTGATGGAGGAGCGCGACATCCAGGTCCGCGGCTACACGCTGCGCCTGCCGCTGGACGTGCTGGTGGTGGCCAGCGCCAACCCGGAGGACTACACCAACCGCGGGCGGATCATCACCCCGCTCAAGGACCGATTCGGCGCCGAGATCCGCACCCACTACCCGCGCGAACTGGACGCCGAGGTGGGGGTGATCGAGCAGGAGGCGCACCTGACCGCCGCGGTGCCGGCCTACCTGCTGCAGATCGTCGCCCGCTTCGCCCGGCTGCTGCGCGAGTCCAGCGCGGTCGATCAGCGCTCCGGGGTGTCGGCCCGGTTCGCCATCGCCGCCGCCGAGACGGTGGCCGCCTCCGCGCGCCACCGCGACGCGCTGCTCGGCGAGGACGAGGCCGTCGCACGGGTGGTCGACCTGGGCACCGTCATCGACGTGCTGCGCGGCAAGCTGGAGTTCGAGTCCGGTGAGGAGGGCCGGGAGGCCGCGATCCTCGAGCACCTGCTGCGCCGGGCGACCGCCGACACCGCCCAGCGTGCCCTCGGCGGTATCGACGTCGGCCCGCTGGTCACCGCGGTGGAGCAGTCCGCGGTGACCACCGGCGAGCAGATCTCCGCCAAGGAGGTGCTGCTGGCGCTGCCGCCGCTGCCGGTGATCGACGCGATCGCCCAGCGCCTGGGGGCGACGACCGAAGGGGAGCGGGCCGCCGCGCTGGAGTTGGCGCTGGAGGCGCTGTATCTGGCCAAGAAGATCGACAAGAACACCGAGACCGGCGAGACGGTCTATGGCTAAACCCCGCCGCGGCCATGACTCGCGGTATTCCTCCTACACCGGCGGCCCCGATCCGCTGGCCCCGCCGGTGGACCTGCGCGAGGCGCTCGAGCAGATCGGCCGCGACGTGATGGAGGGCTCCTCGCCGCGCCGGGCGCTCTCGGAGATGCTGCGCCGCGGCACCAAGAACATGCGGGGCGCTGACCGGCTGGCCGCCGAGGTCAACAAGAGACGCCGTGATCTGTTGTCGCGCAACAACCTTGACGGCACCCTGCAGGAGATCAAGAAACTGCTCGACGAGGCGGTGCTGGCTGAACGCAAAGAACTGGCCCGCGCGCTCGACGACGACGCCCGGTTCGCCGAGATGCAGATCGAGTCGCTGCCGGCCTCGCCGGCCAAGGCCGTGCAGGAGCTCTCCGAGTACGACTGGCGCAGCCCCGAAGCCCGCCAGAAGTACGAGCAGATCAAGGACCTGCTCGGCCGCGAGATGCTCGACCAGCGCTTCGCCGGGATGAAGCAGGCGCTGGAGAACGCCACCGACTCCGACCGCCAGGCCGTCAACGAGATGCTCGACGACCTCAACGACCTGCTCGACAAGCACGCCCGCGGCGAGGACACCGACAAGGACTTCGGCGAGTTCATGGCCAAGCACGGCCAGTACTTCCCGGAGAACCCGCGCAACGTCGAGGAGCTGCTGGACTCGCTGGCCAAGCGGGCCGCGGCCGCCCAGCGCTTCCGCAACAGCCTGTCGGCCGAGCAGCGCGCCGAACTCGACGCGCTGGCCCAGCAGGCGTTCGGCTCCCCGCAGCTGATGAACGCGCTGGGCCGGCTGGACTCGCACCTGCGGGCGGCCCGGCCCGGCGAGGACTGGGACGGCTCCTCGGAGTTCTCCGGGGACAACCCGCTGGGCATGGGCCAGGGCGCGCAGGCGCTGGCCGACATCGCCGAACTCGAACAGCTCGCCGAGCAGCTCTCGCAGAGCTATGCCGGCGCCACGATGGACGACGTCGACCTCGACGCGCTGGCCCGCCAGCTCGGCGACGACGCGGCCGTCGACGCGCGCACGCTGGCCGAGCTGGAGCGCGCGCTGATGAACCAGGGCTTCTTGGACCGCGGCTCGGACGGCACGTGGCGGCTGTCGCCGAAGGCGATGCGCCAGCTCGGCCAGGCGGCCCTTCGCGATGTGGCCCAACAGCTTTCGGGACGCCACGGCGAACGCGAGACCCGCCGCGCCGGGGCGGCCGGGGAGCTCACCGGGGCGACGCGCGCGTGGTCGTTCGGGGACACCGAACCGTGGAACGTCACCCGCACGATCACCAACGCGGTGCTGCGCGGGGCGGGCGCCGGGCAGCGCGGCGGCCCGATCCGGATCGCCGTCGAGGACGTCGAGGTCTCCGAGACCGAGACCCGCACCCAGGCGGTGGTGGCGCTGCTGGTGGACACCTCGTTCTCGATGGTGATGGAGAACCGGTGGTTGCCGATGAAGCGCACCGCGCTGGCCCTGCACCACCTGGTGAGCACCCGATTCCGCTCCGACGCGCTGCAGATCATCGCGTTCGGGCGCTACGCGCGCACGGTCAGCGCGGCCGAGCTGACCGGCCTGGAGGGCGTCTACGAGCAGGGCACCAACCTGCACCACGCGCTGGCCCTGGCCGGCCGGCACCTGCGCCGCCACCCGGCGGCCCAGCCGGTGGTGCTGGTCGTCACCGACGGTGAACCCACCGCCCACCTGGAGGGCGCCGGCGGGCGGGGCCGGGGACCGTCGGTGTTCTTCGACTACCCGCCGCACCCGCGCACCATCGCCCACACCGTGCGCGGCTTCGACGAGGTCGCGCGGCTGGGCGCCCAGGTCACCATCTTCCGCCTCGGCGACGACCCGGGCCTGGCCCGGTTCATCGACCAGGTCGCCCGCCGGGTCGAGGGCCGGGTGGTCGAACCCGACCTCGACGGGCTGGGCGCCGCGGTGGTGGGCGACTACCTGCGG
>NZ_JBJTCF010000065.1:0-4980 GCF_046091765.1 Mycobacterium sp. | reverse complement strand
ATCGGTGACGGCACCGCCGACGACCCCAACGGCGGCATCCTCATCGGCAACGGCTACACCTACACCGCTTACGCGGGCGCCTGCACCAGCGGCGCGTGCAACGGCGGCAACTCGGGCATCATCGGCACCCCGGGCAGCGGCTTCAACGGCGGCAACGGCGGCAACGCCGGCTGGTTCGCCAGTGGCGGCAACGGCGGCGCCGGTGTCTCCACCGTCAACAGCGGCGCGGGCGGCAAGGGCGGCCAGGGCGGCCTGTTCATCGGCAACGGCGGCAACGGCGGCGCAGGCGCGTCGGTGGTCGGCGGAACCGGCACCGGCGGCACCGGCGGCGGCGGCGGCAACACCGGTCTGCTCTCGCTGGCGGGCACCGGCGGTTCGGGCGGCGCCGGCGGCGCCGGCGGCACGCTGGTCGGCTCCGGCGGCGCGGGCGGCGCCGGCGGTAGCGCGGGTGTCCTGTCGATCAACGCCACCGGTGGCGCCGGCGGTGCGGGCGCCAATGGCGGCTCCGGCGGCGGCGCCGGCGGCCTGGGCGGCAACGGCGGCCTGCTGCTGGGCAGCGGCGGCAATGGCGGCGTCGGTGGCTCGGCGATCGTGACCGGCAACGGCGGCGCCGGCGGCAACGGCGGCGGCACCGGTCTGCTCTCGCTGCTCGGCGACGGCGGCAACGGCGGTAACGGCGGCGTGGGCCTGGCCGGTACCGCGGGCAACGCGGGCACCAACGGCACCGCTCTGTCCGCGAACGGCGGCGCGGGCGGCAACGGCACCGCGGGCGGCAACGGCGGCGTCGGCGGCAACGGCGGCAGCGGCTCCTTCATCTTCGGCGCGGGCGGCAACGGCGGCCAGGGCGGCAAGGGCGGCCAGGGCGGCGTCGGCGGCGCCGGCGGCACCGGCTTCAACCCGCATGCCCTGAGCGGCAACAACGGCGGCAACGGCGGCTCCGGCGGTGCCGGCGGCACCGGCGGCAAGGGCGGCACCGCGGGCACCGGCGGCAGCGGCGCGATCCTGTTCATCATCGGCCAGGCCGGCAACGCGGGCACCGCGGGCGCGGTCGGCGCCGGCGGCGTCGGTGGCGCCGGTGGCGCGGCCGGCAACGGCTCCGACGGCGGCATCTTCGGCGACAACGGCGGCAACGGCGGCAACGGCGGCAACGGCGGTGCGGGTGGCACCGGCGGCTCCGGCACCGTGGCGGCCTCCGGCGTCGGCGGCGCGGGCGGCAGCGGCGGCGCGGGCGCGACGGGCTCCGACGGAAGTGCGGGCACTGACGGCGACGTCTTCAACCCCGACGGCACGGCCGGCAACGCCGGCGGCAACGGCGGCAACGGCGGCAACGCCGGCAAGGGCGGTTCGGGCTCGTCCGCGGGCGCGAACGGCAAGGCCGGCGTCGGTGGCGCCGGTGGCGCTGGCGGCGCCGGTGGCCTCGGCTTCACCGGAATTCAGGGCAGCGGCACCGCGGGCGGCGACGGCGGCATCGGCGGCGACGGCGGCAACGGCGGCGTGGGCGGCACCGAGGCCAACGGCATCACCAAGGCAGCCAGCGGCGCGGGCGGCTCCGGCGGTGCTGGCGGCAACGCCGGTGACGGCGCCGACGGCCTGTCCAGCGGCCTGTTCATCGACGGCGGCGACGGCGGCATCGGCGGCGCCGGCGGCTTCGGCGGCGCCGGTTCGAGCACGGGCGGCACCGGCGTGGGCGGCAACGGCGGCTCCGGTGGCGCAGGTGCGGACGGCGATGCCGGCACCAACGGCGCCGACGGCACGGCCCTTGACCCGACCGGCGATAACGGCACCGCGGGCGGCAATGCAGGCAATGGCGGCGACGGCGGGGCTGGCGGCTCCGGTTCGGTCGCGGGCGAGGATGGCGTCGGCGGCGACGGTGGCGTCGGCGGCGCTGGCGGTAACGGCGGAATCGGCTTCACCCCGGCCGCAGGCAGCGGAAACAACGGCGGTAACGGCGGCAACGCCGGCGCCGGCGGCGCTGGTGGCGTCGGTGGCTCTGGCGCCGGCAAGGCCGCCTCGGGCAATGACGGCGCGGGCGGCGACGGCGGCATCGGCGGCGCGGGAGGTGGCGGTGCGGCTGGCACAAACGGCACCGATGGCGCGGTCGGAACCCTGGGCGTCGACGGCGGCAGCGGCACCAGCGGCAACAACGGTGGCGACGGTGGCGACGGTGGCGCCGGCGGTGCCGGCGGCCTCGGCGGCGGCGCGGCGGCCTCCGGTAACGATGGCGCCGGTGGCGCCGGTGGCGCCGGCGGCAACGCCGGTAACGGTGGCGCTGGTGGCGCGGGCTACACCGGCAAGGCCGGCAGCGGCGAAAACGGATCGAACGGCGGCAGCGGCGGCGCCGGTGGCGTCGGCGGCGACGGCGGCGTCGGCGGCCAGGGCGGCGGCATCGCCGCGGCCGGGAACGATGGTGTCGGCGGCGACGGCGGCGTCGGCGGCAAGGGCGGCGGCATCGCCGCGGCCGGTACCGATGGTGTCGGCGGCGACGGCGGCATAGGTGGCGCTGCGGGTAACGGCGGCGCAGGTGGTTCGGGCGCGGCCGGCACGGGCGGCACGGGATCCGCCATCGCCGGTACCGCCGGCGGTGCGGGCGGTAACGCCGGCAGCGGCGGCGTCGGCGGTGCGGGCGGACTCGCCGGCGCCGGTGGCGGCAAGGCGGCCTCGGGAACCAACGGCACAGGCGGCAACGGCGGCTCCGGTGGCGCCGGTGGCGCTGGTGGCGTCGGTGGTGACGGCTTCACCGCCACCGCGTCCGGCGGCAACGGCAGCAACGCCGGCAACGGCGGCGGCGGCGGCGTCGGTGGCGCCGGTGGCGCTGGTGGTGTCGGCGCCGGAGGCGCGGCCTCAGGGACCGATGGCGCGGGTGGCAACGGCGGCGCGGGCGGCAACGCGGGCGTCGGCGGCAACGGCGCCGGCGGTGCGGCGGGCACCGCGGGAGCGACGCTGGGCACTGCGGGGACCGCGGGCGGCACCGGCGGTAACGGCGGTAACGGCGGTATCGGCGGCGCTGGCGGCGCCTTCGGAGCCGGCGCCGGCAAGGCGTCCTCGGGTTCGACCGGCGCCGGTGGCAACGGCGGTAACGGCGGTAGCGCCGGCAGCGGCGGCGCGGGCGGCGCTGGCTACAACGGCGTCGCCGGCACCGGCCAGACCGGCAGCAACGGCGGTGCTGGCGGCAGCGGAGGTGTCGGCGGTGCCGGCAACGTCGGCGGCGCGGGCTCGACCCGGGGTGCGACCGGCAACGGCGGCGCGGGCGGCAACGCAGGCAGCGGCGGTGTGGGCGGCAACGGCGGCTCGGGCATCGTCGGCGGCGTGCTGACCGGTGGCGCGGCCGGCAACGGTGGTGCTGCGGGCACAGCCGGTGCGGGCGGCGCAGCAGGCGCAGGTGGCACGAACGGTGCGACCGGCGCCAACGGCAATGGCGGTAACGGCGGTAACGGCGGCGCCGGCCAGGCCTCCACAACGACTGGCACGGCCGGCGGCGCCGGTGGTGTCGGCGGTAACGGTGGCGCCTCCAACGCGGGCACCGCGGGCAACGGCGGCAGCGGCGGTGCAGGCGGACTCGGCTACAACGGCGCGGCCGGCACGCTGCTGGTGGCTACCGAAGCTGGCACCACCGGTGGAGCCGGCGGTGCGGGCGGCTCCGGCGGCGCAACCCTGACCGGCACCGCGGGCGTCGGTGGCGCGGGTGGCGCGGGCGCGAACGGCGGTTCGGGCGGCGCGGGAACCAACGGCGTTGGGCTCAACGGCGGTAACGGCGGTCTGGCGGGTAGCGGCGGCGCTGGTGGCGCCGGAGGTTCCGCGTCGACCGGCACCGCGGGTAACGGCGGTGCGGGCGGCAATGCCGGCACCGGCGGTTCCGGCGGCGCCGGCGGCATCGGCGGTGCGGGCGGCAATGCCGGCAACGGCGGAGCAGGCGGTGCCGGAGGCCAGGGCGCGAACTCCACAACCGGCACCGACGGCAATGGCGGCAACGGTGGCAACGCGGGCACCGGCGGCCTCGGCGGCGCAGGCGGTGCGGGCAACCTCACCACCGGCATCACCGCCAACGGCGGGCGCGGTGGGTCCGGCGGCAACGCCGGCACGGCCGGAGCTGCCGGCACCAGCGCGGGCAGCGGCACCAGTGGCACGACCGGCGCAGACGCCAACGGCGGCAACGGTGGTGCCGGCGGCGACGGATTCGCCTCCGTGACCGGCGGTATCGGCGGCGGTGTCGGCGGTACGGGCGGTACGGGCGGCACGTCGACAGCGGGCACCGCCGGTAACGGCGGCGCCGGCGGCAAGGGCGGGGCCGGATTCGCCGGCACCGGCGCGACCGCTGGCTCGGTGGCTGTCGCAGGTACGGCTGGCGGAGCGGCCGGCGACGGCGGCGCCGGCGGCTCGACGACCACGGGCACGGCCGGTAACGGTGGTGCCGGCGGCGCGGGTGGCGTGGGCGGCGCGGGCGGCGCGGGTCTCGCCGGGGCCACCGCGGCCAACGCGGGTGGTGCGGCTGCCGGGGCTGGCGGCAACGGCGGCACGGGCGGTGTCGGTGGTGCGGCGACCACGGGCACGGCCGGTAACGGCGGTGCGGGCGGCGCTGCCGGTAGCGGCGGTGCCGGTGGCACATCGGTGACCGCGGGTGCGACCGCGCAGGCCGGCCAGATCGGCGGCGCCGGCGGCGCGGGCGGCGTCGGTGGCGCGGGCGGCGCCGGCGGCGCGGGCACGGTGACCAACGGCAGCGGCGGCAGCGGCGGTAACGCCGGCAGCGGTGGCAACGGAGGTGCCGGCGGCGGATCGACAAGCACTGCGGCCGCAGGCGGCGCAGGCGGCGTGGGCGGCGCGGCAGGTACGGCGGGCGCGGGTGGCGCGGCCGGCGGCGGCGCCGGCAGGGCGGGCACCGCGGGCCGGGCCGGCGGTAACGGGAGCGGCGGCGACGGCGGCGCCGGCGGCGCGGGCCCGGTGACCTACGGCAGCGGCGGCAGCGGCGGTAACGCCGGCAGCGGT
>NZ_JBJTCF010000064.1:0-9663 GCF_046091765.1 Mycobacterium sp. | reverse complement strand
GGCCTTTCCCGGCGCGGGTTTTAGCTGCGGCGGGGTGGCTCTCGCGCGGATCTGCCGGGGGCCGGGGCACGACCCCGTCGCCGATGTCGAGATCGATCTCCACATCGAAAGCGACACCAGCAACCGCGTCTACATGTGGGGTGTCCGGATCCGCCGTGGCGCCGACGACGCCACCGCCCGCTATCTGACCGATTTCATCGAGTGGGAGCCTCTCGACTCGGTACGGGAACGGGAGCTGGCCGCAAGATTCGTCGCGTGGCTACGCGAGCAGTGCGCAGCGACGCGGTCACGGGGGCAGACAATCGCGGTGTTCCACTGGACCGGGTACGAGACCGCGCAGCTGAGAAGCATTCTCGGTCGTGATGAGATCGGCGATCTACTTGACCCCGACCACGGGATTTTCGTTGATCTGCATAAGTTTTTCACGGCGAACTTCTTCTCCGTGCACGGAGCAAAGCTGAAAACTGTCGCCCCGATCTTCGGGTTCTCCTGGCGGGTCGAGGACCCGGGAGGCAGCATCTCGCAGCTCTATCTGTCACAGGTGCACGGAACAACCGGCAACCCCGACGATCCCGACACAGTGGCGGGCGCCAAGCGGTGGCTGCTCTCCTACAACGAGGACGACACCACGGCGACCGCCAAAATCCGGGACGGCATGCGCGGCTGGAACGGCTGAGCGACTACTGGCCGGGAGGACCCGGGGCGGGCGCGGGCGGCAGCGCGCTGCCCCTCACCCACTGATCCCACGACAGGCTCCAGTCACCGTTGTGGGTGTGATCCAGCGGCGGACCTCCGGTGAACCGGATCTCGACCACGTCACCGGGCTGGATGAATTCGTAGAACCACTTGGCGTTCTCGCCGCTGAGATTCAGGCAACCGTGCGAGACGTTGGTATTGCCCTGCGCCCAGATAGTGTCGTCGAGCTGATGCAGGTAGATGCCGTCAAGGCTGATACGGGTGGCGTAGCCGATCTTGCGTTTGTAGCTGTCCGCGGCACCGGCCGGGACCCCGTATGTCGCCGAGTCCATGGTGACAACCTCAGCCTTGTCGATCACGGTGTAGGTCCCGGCCGGCGTCCACCAGGTGAAGGTCTTGCCGTTGTAGACCGAGGTGCCGCCGCGACCCATCGACGTCGGCATCGTGCGGATCAGCTTGCCGTTGTCGAAGACGTTGATTTGCTTGGTGATGTCGTTGGCGATGGCGATGTGGGCGTCGCCGACGGTGAAGCTGGCGCTGGCGTCGGCCTGGCCGTAAAGACCCTCGCCCAGTTTCAGGCCGAACAGGTTCGCCGCCACATTCACCCGGGTTCCGGGGGCGTAGTAGTCCTTGGGCCGCCAGTGCGCCGCGTAGTCGTTGATCCAGTACCACGAACCCTGGACCGGCGGGTCGGTCGTGACCACCAGGTTCTTCTCGGCCAGCGCCTTGTCGGTGATCGGCTCGTCGAAGCGCGCGATCACCACGGTGCCGACCCCGTAACGCCGGTCGGGGTTGATCGCGAAGCCGCCCGGCACCTCCAGGTAGGGGTGCACGAAGTTGTAGGGCACCAGGGTCGAGAAGGTGCTGGTGCGGGTCAGCGGCACGCCGCTGGTGCTGGTGGAGTCGACCGTCATGGTGTAGTTGCGGGCGAAGTTCAGCCGCTGGGTCGGCTCCCAGGAGCTGCGGTCGGGCGAGATCACGCCCGGTACCTCGTTGCCCCAGTCATCGACCAGCGAGACCCTGGTGATCCGGCCGTCGAGGACATCGGCGGCGGGCCTGAACTTGGGGCTCACACCTTCCGCCCCGTCAAAAGGGGCCAAGCCCAGCAGCGGCGGGCTGGGCGCGGGGGGCGGTTGCTGCTCGGCGGCGGCGGTCGCGGTCGCTGTCTTGCAGCCGCCGCGGCAACCGGGAATCCCGGCGACATCGCTGGCCAGGACCCCCAGCAGCAACACGACCACAGCGAGGCTCGCCGTTCGCGCGCGACGGGGGAAGGTCACCGACATCAGCTCCAAGGGCGTTTTCGGGTCAGGCGTCACCGTTGACGGTCAAATCATAGACGCCACGGCCGGTCAGCCGGCGCGCGACATCAGCTCCCCCGTACTGCGCGATGAACTCCGGATCCCCGCACACCACGAGCTGATCACGGGCACGGGACAACCCGACGTAGAGCCGTTCGCGCGCCCGTTCGAGTGCGTAGCGGTCGTTGACCACGAGCACGATGGCGCGCCGCTCGAGACCTTTGAAGCCCAGTACGTGGCCGTAGAACACCTGCTCGGCGTCCCAGAAACTGTCCCAGTAGGCGGCTGTACCGATATCTTGCCGGGCGATCTGCTCCGGGTGACGGCTGCCCGTGGTCAACAACGCGATGTCTCCCGGGCGCCAGCCCGCCTCGAGCAATCGCTCCACCTCGTCGTCGCCGACGTCGAAACCCTCGCCCGGACCGCACGCCACGAACCGCACCTCGGGCCCGTCACCGCCCAGGAAGCGCATCTGATTGTCGACCAGCGGCTGGAACGCGGTGGCGATCTGCCGGGTGTTACGAATGTTCTGGTCGAGGATCAGCGGCACCAGCGGCACCGGCGGGGTGCCCTGGCGGTCGAAAACCCGCTGCCCCTCATCGCTGAAAACATAGATTCCGCCGTGATCGGGGTCCCGCAGCGCGGCCAGGATCGGCTCCCACCAGCTGTCGGCGAAGTCCTGCGCCTCATCGATGACGATCGCGTCGAAGCGCTGTCCGTCGGGCAGCCCGGCGGCAAGCTCCAGCATCTGCGCGGGCAACTCGTGTTCGAAGAACTGGGAGGTTTCCCGGGTGCGCTCGGTCTCGTCGGGACCCTGCGGGGCCCCCCATCCGATACCCAGGCTGTGGAACTCCCCCACGTAGCCGGGTTGCTGGCGGCGGGACCAACCGGCGGTGATGCGCTTGAGGTAGGACGCCAGGCCGTGCGAGTAGCACAGCAGCGCGACGCGCTGCCCGCGGGCGCCGAGCCGGCGAGCCTGCTCGACGGCCAGGAAGGTCTTGCCGCTGCCCGCCCCGCCGCGGACCTCAACGCGGGTCAGCAACCGGGCCGCATCGAGAATGACGGCCTGGCTCTCGGTCAAGACGTCGGCGGCGTCCTCGTTGGCAAGCGCGCGGGCGACCACATCACGCTGCGGCAGTCCGCGCCCGCCCAGGGTGACGAGCAGTTGCGAGAGGCCGGCGTCACCCAGAAGCGGCAGATCCGTCTTCTGACTCAGCGCGATCTCGCGCAGCCTTTGCCCGAGCGTGTCGATCTCGGTGCGGTCGATCACCATCCAGCGCGGGCAGTCCGGTAGCGCGAAGTCCTGCGGCAGTTCGCTGTTGGGCAAGACCACTACGTGGTTCCAGCGAGCCCGGTGTTGAGTCCAGCGCGGGTCGGCTTCGACGAAATCGCGCAGCGCGTAGCGTGCCTGGCGGACCTGCTGAACGGGCTCGATGCTCTTGACGTGGCCATTGCGGCTGCGCTGCAACCAGCCGGTGCCGTCGTGCCAGACCTCCCCGCCCTTGACCTCGAGACAGACGATGCCCGCCCCGGCGATGGCCACCACGAAGTCGATCTCGTGATCCTTGAGATGGTCGGTGACCCGCTGGCCGGCAACGACGACGTCGGCGTCGCCGAGCTGCGCCAGCAGGACGTCGAGGACCTTGCGCTCGGTGGCGTTGGCCAGGCGCGGGTGCTCGGGAGCTGTCACGGGCATTGATGCCGGTGTACCACAGGGCCGCAGTTGGCACGCGAGACTCGCCCGCCCGGCGTACCGTCCGAAGATGGCCGCCGTCCTGAAGATCCCGCCGCAGCAGGACAAGCGCTTCTTCGGCCATCCGGTCGGGCTGGCAACGCTGTTCGCGACCGAGCTGTGGGAACGATTCAGCTACTACGGCATGCTCGCGATCCTGGTGCTCTATCTGGCGGCCGACGAGTCCGAGGGTGGGCGCGGAATCGCTGCCACCACCGCGATTGGGATCTTCGGGGTCTATTCGGCGATGGTCTACCTGCTCGCCGTGCCCGGGGGGTGGATCGCCGACCGGATCCTGGGTCCCTACCGGACCGTGCTCATCGGCGCCTGCACCATCGCCGCCGGGCATTACGTTCTCGCAGTGCCTTCGCCGATGTCGGTGTGGCCGGGCATGGTGCTCGTCGCCCTGGGTACCGGATTGCTCAAACCGAACATCTCGGCCATGGTGGGCGCGCTCTACGACCAGGATCCCGACGAGGGCGAGCGCCGTGATGCGGGCTTCTCGCTGTTCTACATGGGCATCAATATCGGAGCCTTCGTCGCACCGCTGATTTGCGGCTACCTCGCCGAGCAGGTCGGCTGGCACGCCGGATTCGGCGCCGCCGGGATCGGTATGACTTTCGCGGTCGTCGTCTACCTTTCGGCGGGCCGACGGACCCTGGGAGACGTCGGACGCGCGGTGCCCAACCCTGAGACTCCGGCGCAGCTTCGCCGGCTCGCGCTGATCGGCTCGGCCTTCCTGGCCGTCAGCGCAGTCGTGTTCGTCGCCGACTACCTCGCCGGCCGCTACCGCGCGGAGCACTTGATCTGGTTTCTGGCGGCGGTCACCGTCGCGACACCGTTCTTCTATTTCGTCAGGATCTTCCGCGCCACCGAACTAACCGGCATCGAACGCGACCGGATGAAGGCGTACGTGTGGATCTTCCTGGGCTCGGCGATGTTCTGGCTGATCAGCGACCAGGGCGGGTCCACGCTGAGCCTGTTCGCCGCGGACAACACCGATCGCCGCTTCGGCGGATTCGAGTTCCCGGCGAGCTGGCTGCAGGCGGTCAATCCGATCGCGATCATCGCGCTCTCCCCGGTGTTCGCCTTCCTCTGGCTCAGGCTGGGTCGGCGCGCCCCGACCCTGCCGAACAAGTTCGTCCTGGCACTGCTGCTGATCGGGCTGTCCTTTCTGGTGATGGCGGTGCTGGCCAACATCGCCGGCGGCGGCACCAAGGTGCTGTGGATCTGGCTGGTGACTGTGGTGGTGGTGCAAACCGTCGGCGAGCTACTGCTCAGCCCCACCGGACTTGCCGCCTCCAGCCACCTGGCGCCCAAGCGCATCGAGAGTCAGGTGCTGGCGCTGTGGTTTTTGTCCTCAGCGGTCGGTGACGCGATCGGCGGCACCACCGCACCGCTGCAGGACAGCCTCGGTCAGGTCGGCTACTTCGTCCTCATCGGCGGTGCGGCGGTGGTGCTTGCGGCGATCATCGCCACCCAGGCCAGGCGGATTCACACCCTGATGGGCGGAATCCACTAGACCGGGCCGGGATCGGCGGGCGCATCCTGATTGATCGCCCGCGCGCGGGAGGGCCAAGTCCGCACAATGTCTCCAGCGCTGTACCCGTCCTCAGCGCCACGCCCTATCCGAGGGGAGCGACGAGTGGCCTCGTCCAGCATGTCCGACGACCTGCGCTCCGGCGCCCTGGTCTACCACCGGCTGCCCAAACCGGGAAAGCTCGAGATCCAGGCCACCAAGCCGCTGGGAAACCAACGCGACCTCGCGCTGGCCTACTCCCCCGGGGTTGCCGCCGCCTGCGAGGTCATCGTCGACGATCCCGCCGAGGCCGCCACCGTCACGGCGCGGCAGAACCTCGTCGGGGTGATCTCCAACGGCACCGCCGTGCTGGGGCTCGGCGATATCGGTCCGCTGGCATCCAAGCCGGTCATGGAGGGCAAGGCGGTGCTGTTCAAGAAGTTCGCCGGCATCGACGTCTTCGACATCGAGATCGACCAGAAGGACATCGCCAAGTTCGTCGATGCCGTGGCCGCGATGGAACCCACCTTCGGCGGGATCAACCTCGAGGACATCAAGGGCCCGGACTGTTTCGAGATCGAGGCGCAACTGCGCGAGCGGATGTCGATCCCGGTGTTCCACGACGACCAGCACGGCACCGCGATCATCGTGAGCGCGGCCGTGCGCAACGGACTGGAGCTGGCCGGAAAGAACATCGCCGAGGTGAAGATCGTCGTCTCCGGAGCGGGAGCCGCCGCCCTGGCCTGTCTGAACCTGCTGTGTCGCCTCGGCGCCCGGCGCGAGAACATCTGGGTCAGCGATATCGAGGGCGTGGTCTACCGGGGACGCACCGCCCAGATGGACCGCTGGAAAGAGGTCTACGCGCAGGACACCGCGGCCCGCACCCTCGGGGAGATCATCGGTGACGCCGATGTCTTCCTCGGGCTTTCGGTCGGCGGGGTGCTCAAGCCGGAGATGGCCACGCGAATGGCTCCGAGACCCCTGATCCTGGCGCTCGCCAACCCCAACCCGGAGATCACCCCCGCCGATGCGCTGGCCACGAGACCGGACGCGATGATCTGCACCGGACGCTCGGACTACCCCAACCAGGTCAACAACGTGCTGTGCTTTCCCTACATCTTCCGGGGCGCTCTGGATGTGCACGCCACCGCAATCAACGACGAGATGAAGCTCGCTGCCGTCGAGGCGATCGCCGAGCTCGCGCGGGAGACCCCGTCGGATGTCGTGGCCAGCGCCTACGGCGGCTCGGCGCCGCTGTTCGGCCCGACCTCGCTGATTCCCGCCCCCTTCGACCCCAGGCTGATTCTGCGCATCGCGCCGGCGGTGGCCAAGGCCGCCATGGACACCGGGGTCGCGAAGAATCCGATCACCGACTGGGATGACTACGCCGAGCAGCTGAACCGCTTCGTGTTCCGGTCCGGTTTCGTCATGAAACCGGTTTTCGCCCAGGCGAAATCCGATCCCAAACGGGTCATCTTCGCCGACGGTGAGGATGGTCGGGTGCTGCGCGCCGCGCAGGTTGTGGTCGAGGAGGGGACGGCGATCCCGATTCTGATCGGGCGTCCGAGCGTCGTGGACAGCCGTATCGAGCGCTACGGGCTGTCGATCCGGCCAGGACAGGATTTCGACCTGATCGATCCCGCTGACGACCACCGCTATCGCGACTACGTTTCGACGCTGCTCGAGGTCGCCGGGCGCAAGGGAGTCACCCCTGATGCGGCGCGGACCGTTGTCCGCACGTCGACCACCGCGATCGCCGCGTTGGCCGTCGTTCGCGGCGATGCCGATGCGATGCTCTGCGGTCTGGAGGGACCGTTCAAGGGACGGTTGAAGATCATCCGCGACGTCATCGGCCTTGCGCCGGGGACCCGTGACTTCTCCGCGTTGAGCTTGTTGGTGACCCCGCGCGGACACTACTTCCTCGCCGATACCCATGTGCGCCAGAATCCGACCGCCCAGGAGATCGCCGACATGACGGTCAAGTGCGCGGCACACGTGCGACTGTTCGGGATGACTCCGCGGGTCGCCCTGATCTGCGAGTCGGACTTCGGCAGCGACGACTCCGCAGCGGCGTTGAAGATGCGTGAGGCGGTCGGGCTGATCCGGTCAACGGACCCGGGGTTCGAAATCGACGGGGAGATGCAGGCCGACACTGCGCTCTCCCAGACGATCCGCGACCGGGTGCTGGCCGATTCAACGCTCAGCGGTGATGCGAACGTGCTGATCATGCCGGATCTGACGGCGGCGAACGTTGCCTTCCAGATGGTCAAAGTGCTCACCGATGCGCTTCCCGTCGGTCCGATCCTGCTCGGCGCGGCCAAACCGGCGCACATCCTCACTCCGTCGGTCACGGCGCGGGGCGTGGTCAATATGACCGCCATCGCCTGCTGCGAGGCGCAAAAGCGGGGCTGATCGCCGTCCTCTGATCGAAGGACACCGCAGTCCTCAACCAAAGGGCGTACCTAGCCGACTGTTTCCGGCGCCAGACTGCGGCATCGTTGACAGCAACGAGAACACCGCTGACCAGAAAGAGACAGACGTGACCACCGCCATCCATCGCCAGCTCAGCCTGTGGGCTGCCGGAGCGTCCCTGGCGGCAGGGATCATGCTCGGCGGCTCATACGGGGCGCCCAGTGCCAGCGCCGCGCCGGCGGCCGACCCGAGTCCCCCGGCACCCAGTGTGCAGAGCGCTCCGAAAAAGCCCTCACCACCGGTGGCGGGCAAGGCGACGTCGATGCGGGTCGTGGTCACCGACGGCAACGTCGTACGTGCGCGGGTCTCGGGTTAGTCCACCCGGATGAGCAGCGACAGGGTTCGCGGGGCCGGACTGGTGCCCCCGAACCAGGTCCACGTCCGGAAGAAGAACCAACTCGTCGGGAGTTCCGCCGGGGTGGCCTTGAACACCTTCGCCTCGCCGTAGCGCAGGGTGATGCCCTGGTAGTCGACGTCGAAGGAGAACCGCTGACCGAGGGGCACCGAGATGATCTCCGCCGGCGACGGAAGTACCCGGGTGTCGTCGACGTTGAACACCGGCGCGATCTCGAACAATTCGGAGTCGAGGTTGTAGCGCCAGCCGATTTGGATCGAGTCGATGTTGGCCGGGATGCTGAATCCGATCCCGGTGAGCTTGTTCCAGTCGTACTGATCGACGTTCTTGAGGTCATAGATCGAGTCGGCGGTGAACGTCGCATTACCGGTGACCCGCCTGACCAGAGGCGCGATCGCCGGCGGCAGGCCGAGGTTGGTTCCCTTGAGAACGGTGACCCGCATCTGCCGTTCCGCGGGCGGAACCGGACGGCGGCCGCTGCGCTCCCGTAGGCCTGCGGGCGCCGTCGCGGCCAGGGGCCTTTGCGCGCGCCGCGGCTGGACTGAGCGGACGGCGGCGGACCTTACCGTTGCCTCCGTTGCGGCACCGGCTGAATCGACCGTCTCGGCGTGCGCGGGCGCAGCGGCGCCGGCCGCGATCACAAGGCCCACGCCGAACCCGATCGCCAGCCCGGCGGATCGTCCCACCCACGTCGCTGCCGTCATTACCCGTGTTTCGACTTGCCGAACGGCAGCAGTGCCACCACCCCGACGAGAACGGCCCCGACGACCAGGCCGACCAGCGCCGAGGCCAGGGTGTTGACGAACCAGGCGAGTATCCCTCCGACGGCGGGCACGCCATGCACGGCGTGCTCGAGGACGTGCACCAGGTGATACGGCGCAGCCCAGCCCAGTTCGTCGAAGCCCACCAGCAGGATGTGACCGCCGACCCACAGCATTGCGGCGGTGCCGATCACCGAGAGCGCGGCGAGCACCTTGGGCATGCCGGCCACCAGAAGCCTGCCGACGCGCTGGGCGCTCGCAGCGGGCCGCTCGGCGATCTTGAGTCCGATGTCGTCCATCTTCACGATGAGCGCAACCACACCGTAGACCGCGACAGTGATCGCCACCGCGACGACTATCAGGATCGCCCCGCGGGAAACCAACGGCTCGTTGATGACCTCTTTGAGCGCGATCACCATGATCTCCGCCGAGAGGATGAAGTCCGTGCGGATCGCACCCTTGATGGTCGCCGACTCCGCTTCGGGTCCCAGCTGGACAGCCGGGACATCGTGGTCGTGGTCATCGTGGCGGAGCGCGTGGATGATCTTATGGGCGCCCTCGTAACACAGGAAGCACCCACCGAACATCAGGATGACCTCGACCACTTTGGGGGCAATGGCGCTCAACAGCAGTGCGGCGGGCAGGATGATCAGCAATTTGTTGCGCAGCGAGCCGATCGCGATGCGCCGGATGATGGGCAGCTCGCGCTCGGCGGCCAATCCGCTGACATACCTCGGAGTGACGGCGGCGTCGTCGACGACCACGCCGGCCGCCTTCACGCTGGCCCGGCCCGCTGCGGCACCGACGTCGTCGATGGACGCGGCGGCCAG
>NZ_JBJTCF010000063.1:0-6896 GCF_046091765.1 Mycobacterium sp. | reverse complement strand
CTGGAACGCCAGGGCGCCCAGCCGCCCAAGCCGCCCAAGCCCGCCAAGGAGTCCCGGCGCACCCGCGCCAAGCGCCGCAAAGCCAAGTCCGCCGAGTCAGCCGAATCCGCTGAGTCCGCTGAGGAGCCCCGGGATTCCGAGGACGCCGAGGAGGGCGTGCCGTCAGCGGAAGCGGAACCTGACGGGGACGCCGCCGAGACCGGCGATACCCACGCCGAGGCCGAACCCCAGCAGACCGAGACCGCCACCGAAGCCGAAGCCGAAGCCGACACGGAAGCCGAAGCCGACGCCGAAGCCGGGGACGCCGAACCGGTCACCGCCGGTGGCCTGCGCAACAGACGGCCCACCGGCACGAACCGCCACCGCTTACGCCGCTGACGCGGAGTCGGGCTCCGCGTCAAGCGGTGATGTGCGCTAGATCCACAAGGACACGTCGTCCTGCATAGCGTCCTCTCCTCGCTAGGGGAGGGGGGCACGCAGCGGCAGGTCCAGCTGGACGTTGGAGACGTTGATCGCCCCGATGGAGGAGTTGGCGTACAGCGAGGAGTACGCGACGATCTGCAGGGTCAGCGAATCCCCGACGCCCACCGTGTAGGCGATGTCCTGCATCGGGATGCTGACGCTGCCGGCCTGACCGTTCAGGGTGACCGGGATCGGGGTGACGTCGTTGCCCACCACCAGCCCGGTGGTGTTGTCGATCAGTTGCGCGAACACCGCCTTGCCGTTGCCGATGCCCTGGTAGTCGAAGCTGAGCTGCGGGGCCCCCGCGATCTCGCTGCCCACCGGCGGGGTGACCGCGACGTTGAGCGCGTTGGTGGCCGGGGTGCCGAAAGTCCCGTTGTAGGGGAAGGTGCGCATCTCTGAGGGCAGGGTGTCGGGACCTTGCAGCGGCCCGGAGCCGCCGATCACCGGGATGATCGGCAGCATCCCGCCGTCGCCGGTGGCGGAGTAGGGCACGGGGAGATTGAATCCCGGCTCGTAGGGCAGCAGATCCGAGGAGTAGTACGTGCCGTTCTGGTCGTACCACTGGAATCGCGGAATGTCGGCGGCCGGGTCACCGATCTTGGCGACGTAGGTGTCCAGCCAGGCGATCGTGTCGCGGTACAGCCGCGCCGCCTGGTCCGGATTGACCGGGGTGCGGCAGACGCCGTGCAGGCCGCAGAACCAGGACATCTTGATCTCGGTTGCGAACGGGTTGGCCTCGATCCTCTCGGCGTTGGCGATCGCCTGGGCGAGCGGGAACAGCGTGTCGACGTTGCTCTGCACGAGCAGTGCGGGGGCCTTGAGCTGGTTGAGCAGCGTCGTCGAACCGCTGCTGCCCAGCACCGCTTGCGCGGTCTCGTCGATCGAACCGAACAGCAACCCGGTCAGCGCGGCGGAATAGAGCTGGGTGTTGATCCGCGCACCGGTGCCCACCAGACCGAGCAGGAGCGTCGTCAGCCACGCCGTCTTGACCACGTCGGTCGGATACAGTGCGGAACTCAGCGAGTTCCACGTGATGCACGGAACGATCGCGTCGACCCGCGGGTCGGTCGCGGCGGTCACCAGCTGGATGCCCCCGCCGTAGGAACCGCCCACCATGCCCATCGTCGGATCATCCGGACCGTCGAGCTGCACCAGCGGGTTGTCGGCAGCCCAGGAGATGATCGCCGAGGTGTCGCGACCCTCGTAGAACGGGTTGTCCAACTCGAAGATGCCGCCGGAGGCGTACTCGCCGCGCGGATCCCAGGAAATCACGTTGTAGCCGGCGGTGCGCAGCACATGCAGCGGAGGCACGAAGGACCGCGAATCCGGTCCCAGCGGCTGGGGGTACGGATCGGTCTCGCCCGGCAGCGGCAGTCCGGGTCCGTTGAGCACCAGCGGCGCGGTGTTGCCGGCCTGGATCTCGGCGGCCGGGAAGAAGTTCGTGCTGATCTCCACCCCGTCGAACGAGGTCACCTTGTAGGTGAACGCCACCGGGGTGGCACCCGGCGCCAGGGCGGCCACGTCGACCGGGATCTCGGCCACCACCGCCGACCCGATGATCGGCGCCAACAATGAACCGACCAGCGGGGTCTGCTGCAGCAGGCCGATCACCGACCCGGCCACCAGCCCGATGAGCGGCAACCCGGTCACCAGCGCGTCGAAGTCGGTGACCTCGGTGACCCGCACGTTGAACGTCTGGGTGTTCTTGCCCGCGCCGGTGTCCAGATCCCAGGTCAGGTACGGCAGGATCGTGTAGCTCTGCGGGTCCTTCGCTGTCGGGCTCACGGGCACCGTACCGAGGTTCAGTTTGCCGCTCTCCGACGAGTCAGGCACGCTTGCCGACACGAATTCGTAAGTCAGACACGAGCTTTTCTGCGTGGCCGAGCATGAGGTGTTCCCGTACCGGGCACTCGTCGCGTTCAGAGTGCCCCGCACGATTCCGTTGGCCAACTGAACCGTCGGCGCCACCGTGAAGCCGTCGGTCGCGCCCTGCCCGGCGCTCACCGCCGCCCGGGCGACCGCGGCGCGCTGCGGTGCCGAGGACCCGCGCCGCTCCGGCGCAGCGCTGGCGGCCGCCGGTCGCGGTGCCGTGGCCGTGCCGCGCGCGGCGGCCCGTTCGGCCTTGGCCGCCCCCGAGCGTTGCGCGCGCGCCGGACCCGCCGACCGCGCATCGTCGGCCGGTGCGGCCGACGGCGCATCCGCGGTGTCCGCCAGTGCCACCCCCGACCCCGCGACGAACGCCGCCGCACCGATCCCCACACCCACCCCGAGCGCGACCGCCAACATCCCGACCCGACCGACAAACAGCGACGCACCCATGACGACTCTCCTCCGCGACGTGGCCGGCGAAGAACCGCGGGCCCTGCGGGAAGGTTAGCCGTCCGGCACCCGACACAGGCCGATTCAGCAAATGTTGTCGAGGATTTTTCTCGCCGCTTGCTCAGCGCCGATGGCACCGAGCGGCGAAACGCCTCACCAGATAGCGAAGTCCGTCGACCCGATCCGGTCGGGTGCTGCGTAATTGAGGTAAACCGGACCCTGCTGGAACGGGGTGACCGAGGTGTTGAACAGCGACCCGTCGGGCACCGCCGTCGGCGACCGCTGGCCGCTGGTCGTCCACGACCACAGCAACGTCTGGCCGTCGGCGGTGTACACCGAGATCTTGGTTCCCGAGGGCACCAGCCCGGAACTCTGACCACCGACCAGGTAGGCCGGGATGGTTCCGTAGACCCCGCCGGAGTCGATGATGGCGTAGGCGTACTGCTGCGGGTCGTCGTTGACCGAGACCCGCACGTACGCGTCGGGCGTCCCGGGCACCGACACCCGCACCGGCAGCGGGTTGGGTCCGAAGACCATCACGCCGAACAAGCCCAGGAACGCGCCCTGGTAGAGCAGGAAACCGTTATTCAACTCCCCCGGCAGGGAAGTGGTCGGCAGGCCGACCGGGCCGGGTCCGGCGGCGTTGGCGCCGGTGCCGAGCACCCCGTCGGCTCCCCAGGACAGGAATTCCTTGAAATCCGCGACGCTGTTGGGGTAGGCGGCGTTGTCGGTCACGACGTTGACGGGCGTGGGCCCGGTCACCGCCGCGCCGCCGAAGTCGACGGTCGTGTTGTAAGTCTCGTAGTGGTAGCACAGCCCGCCGCTGAAGCAGCTGTTGCCGCTGCCGATCGGGCTGCCGAGGCTGCCCGGACCCAGCACGTCGGGCGTCACGATAAGACCGGACGCCCCGGTGTCCACCAGAACCGGCACCCTCGAGCCGCCGTTGACCGAGATGTTGATGACCGGCTGGGTTGTCGCCTTCATCTGGACCGGAACCCACGCGTACACCTGGCCGTTACTGCGGGCCTGGCCGACCAGACCCTGGGTGGTCGCCGTCGCCACACCGAGCAGGTTCACCAACGGCAGCAGCAGGGCCGCACCGGTCAGGCCGATATCGGAGAGGGTGGGCAGCGCCATGGTCGCCAGCAGGTTGAGCTGGGAGACCTGGTGAACGATCGGGATGTCGGCGGTGTCTTCGACCCACTGCGTGGCCACCGGCATGGTGTCCTGCCAGGCGTTCAGCGTCCACGACGACTGGGCGAGAAGAAGCTGCGGGGCGATGGCGACCAGGGCGGCGGCGATGTTGCCCGAGTCCATCACCTCCTGGCTGAGCTCATTCTGGGCGTCCTGGATCTGCTGCAGCGCCAATTGCACCCGGGCACCCGGCACGATCGGCGCGACCGGCAGGTAGGAATTCATGTTGAAGGACGGATCCGGCCCCGGCGGCGGCGGCGCGGCCGCGGGCAGCGGAACGGCCGCTGCCGGGCTCGCGACCGTCTCGGCCGCGGCGGGCGTCGGCAGAGCGGCCGGCTGGGCGGCTCCGGCAGACGGCACGGCCGCCGCGCGCACCCGGTCGGCAAGCAGGTTTTCGCGCGTCTTCTCGGCCGTCGGGGCTCCCTGGCTGCCGCGCCGGGTGGCGGCGGCCTTGCGGGTGGCGACGGACGAATCCTGGGCTGCGGTCGTCGACGCGGCGACCGGACCGCCCGGGGCGGATTCGGCGGGCGCGCCGGCGGTGTCGGCAGAGTCGGAAGTGCCGGCAAGGCTGCTCGAGCCGACCCCGGCGTCGGATCCCGGATCTGCCCCCGCGTCGGCGAACGCCACCGCCGGACCGGCGATCAGCGCGGCCCCCAGGCCGACCGTGACGGCTGCGGTCCCCAGCCAGGCATATGGCCGGACGCGGCGGTGCCGGGGAGTTCGGGACATCGGCCTTTCCTTAGAAAAGGTCAAGTGCAGACTTAAGCTTTGCTGAGTTTCTAGCATAGCTTACCGGATTTAACCAGATTACCGCCGCTTACAGCACGGAGAGCAGGCTGGTCGGATCAGCGACGCCCCGCAGATTTGCCAGGACACCGGAGTAGCCCGGCAGGCTTGGAGTGGCATCGAAGTAGAGGTTGCCGGTGGATTGTTCGTAGACGAACTGGCTGCGCGTGTTGCCCAGGCCCCCACCGAGGAACCACGCCCGGTCGACCACGTCGATCGTCGTGCTCGTCGCACCGAGGGTCTGCCGGGCGATGACGATGATGTCGTTGTGCTCTGCGACGGCTTCCACGCGGGGCGCGTAGGCCGGCGAGGTGAAGGGGTAGTCGAGGATGAAGGTGTCGGTGGCGGCGGTCCCGTTCAGCGTCCCGCGGACGTTCTTGATCCGCGGGCCGGTCCCGCTGTTCGCGACCGACGTGGAGTAACTCCACGCACCGCCGGGGATGACGCTGTCGCTCAGGCCGTCGGCGGCGCCGTAGACGTACATGTCCAGCGACACCGCGGTGGGAATGTTGGTGTACTGGCCGGCCGTTTCGTCGTTGGGGTAGGTGAAGAAGCCATAGACCCCGTTGGCGTCGGCGGTGGTGAAGCCGTCCAGGATTGCCGCGGTGCGCAGCGCGGTCGGATACGGCGTTGATCCCGGCGCGCTGACTTCGTTCTTCCAGAAATCGAAGTTGGTTTCGGTGGCCGAGCCGGAAACCCCGCTGCCGTTGAAGGCGTACGGATAGTCCGTGAACTGACATCCGGACGAGCACGGCGGAAACGGCGGATCGTTGTACTGGACGAAGTTCTGGTAGGACGTGGGCACCCAGCCGGCGGTGTTCATGTTCCAGTTCGTCGCGGCCGCGCCGAACTCGTTGACTTCGAACTGCGCGGCCCACAATTTGTTCGGACCGATGACACGGCTGACCGACTCGAGCGGCTGGGGACCAAAGGGACTCTGGCCGCTCCACACCAGATCGCCGTAGGGTTCGGCTCCGGTGGCGCCGAGCTGACCGGTGACGGTGTCGAAGTCCTTGAACCCGTAGATCTTTCCGTCGACGGCCCCCGTCCACGCCGCACTGTTGATCGTGAATTGCGTCTGGACCGGCAGGGACCACTCGTCGATGTAGGAGACGTCGATCGTGTACTGGTTGCCGGTCGCCGTCGGGTAGAGGAAGTACTCCACGAAGCTGTAGTTCGCGAAGGAGTTACCCGCCGAGGGCGCGGTCGGGTCGAAGGCGTCCACACCGCTGGTGGCTACGACCGGCAGCGTGAATCCGGTCGTTCCCTCCACCAGATAGATCCGGTTCTTGGGCGCGCCCACCGGACCCGTACCGAGCGCGAGCGTCACCGGCGCGGACAAGCCTTGGGAGATGGAGACCGGCTGGAAATCGCTCGGGATGCTGTAGTCGCCGGAGTTGGGCAGGTTGTAGACCCACAGCGTGCTGGCGGTGTTGTTGTGAATCGTGATCGACGGGGTGGCGGGGTCGGCGGGCGCGACGACGGGGTCCGGATCCGCACCCGGGCCCTCGGGGCTGAAGGTTCGCCGCAGCAGCAGCAGGGCGCCCTCCAGCAACCCGGTCAGCGGGTTGGGCGGCAGGCTGGACAGCCAGCCCGCGAGGGTGTCGGCGAGGGCGTTCACGATGCCCTGGATCACCGTGGTGGCCGTGGCGGTGGTCGTGGTGGTCGTGGTGGCTGCGGTGGTCGCGCCGGCGGCGATCGCTGCGGAGGCCGCCTGGGTGACGGGCGGCACCGGAGACGCCGCGGGCGCACGCGCGGTGTCGGGCCGGGGAGCTCCCGGCGCGCGGCGCGCGGCCGCGTTCGGCGGTGCACTCACCCGGGCCCGGACGGCCTCGACTCCCGGGGTGGGCGACCCGGCTGCCGAAGCCCGCGGCGCGGCCCGCACCGCCCGCGCCGCGGCCGGGGCGCGAACCGCTCCCGCCGTGCGCGCGGAGTCGTCGCGGCCGGTGCGCTCGGAGCGGGTCTGCGCCTGCGCTTTGGACGCCACCGGCGAGTCGGCGTCGGGGTTGTCGGCGGCCGCCAGTCCCGGGGCCTGCGGCCCCGCCATCAGTCCGAGGGCGAACACTGCCGCCCCGATCCGTGCAGTGTTTCGCATCATCGCCATCACCCCGACGTCGACGTCCGCACCCGGG
>NZ_JBJTCF010000062.1:0-3868 GCF_046091765.1 Mycobacterium sp. | reverse complement strand
GTCCCTGGCCATGGGTAGCCCAGATGGCGTCTAAAATGGCCTGTACCTCGCCACAGACCGCCGCCTTTTTCTCCGGTGTGAGGGCATCGTAGCCCGGTTCGATCTGGCGGGCGTTGTCCTCCACCGACAGATCGGGGTTGGCCTCCCGGTTCCCCAGCACCCAGGACTCCCGCTCCGTAACGCACTCCTGGCGAAACTCGGTGGTAGCCAGTTCGTAGCCCCAGTCGCGGAAGGCCCCTTCGGTGTACTTCATGATGTTGCCCTTGTGCACCAGGGTCACGGACTTGCGGTCGTTCTCGATGGCGTACTGGATCGCCGAGCGGATGAGGCGCTCCGAACCCGGACGGGAGACCGGCTTGATGCCGAAGCCGACCGTGGCGGGCTGCTCGCCGCCGAAACGGATCTTCTTAAACTCCTTGGGGAAGTTGGTCTTGATGAACTCGAGGGTCTTGAGGGCGATCTCGGAACCGGCTTCGAAGTCGATGCCGGCGTAGATGTCCTCGGTGTTCTCACGGAAGATCACCATGTCGACCTTGCCCGGATTCTTGACCGGCGAAGGCACGCCGGTGAACCACTGCACGGGGCGGAGGCAGACGTAGAGGTCGAGCTGCTGGCGCAGGGCGACGTTGAGGGAGCGGATGCCGCCGCCGGTGGGCGTGGTGAGCGGGCCCTTGATGCCGACGAGGTACTCGCGGAAGGCCGTGAGCGTCTCTTCGGGCAGCCAGTTCTGGGTCCGGTTGAAGGCCTTCTCGCCCGCGAGGACCTCGAGCCACTGGATCTGCCGGCGGCCGGCGTAGGCCTTGGCGACCGCGGCGTCGAGGACACGCACGGAGGCGCGCCAGATGTCCGGACCCGTGCCGTCCCCCTCGATGAAGGGGATGACGGGGCGGTCGGGGACGTTCAGCCTGCCCTGGGAGATGGTGATGCGTCCGGAGGAGGGGTTGCTCATGGCTAAGTGCCACAGGAAACCGCTTCCGGACGAGCGGTTTCAAGCCGATTCGGGCGTCCGGGCGAAAAGGCAAAAGAAAAGGACCCCCTTGCGAGGGTCCTTGTTTGACCGGCGGAGCCGGCGCCATCCGCCCCGGAGGACGGAAAGTCTAAGAAGAATTACTTCTTCTTGGACTTTTTGGCCTTCTTGGCGCCCTTCTTCTTGGCGGCCTTCTTCTTAGCCATAGTTTTTTCCTTATTTTGGGTCGTTGTTGGGTTAAAGGGCAGCGCCTGAAGCGCCACCCTGACGATTCGCCCCACGCTCACCCGGGCGTTGCGCGCCTGGCGGGTGATCCTGCTGCGGAGCTCCGACGGTACTCGGAAAGAAACTTGGCGCGACCGGGAGGCCTCCAGGTCGGGACGGGAGTCAGTGTAGCGGTCCAGCGCGTGCCGGATTGCCTGGGAGAGCGTGGCGAAGCCCGACCTCTGCTGGAAGGCGACGGTCTCGGAGTGGAGCTTCTCGGGAAGCGACACGGTGATGAGACTTTCGCTGAGGGGTTCGGTTCGGTTCGTCACGTCGCGGTTAACTCTTGTCATCCTTATTAGGAGATGCGCGCGGATGCGCAAGAGGAAATTTCACCCTCCCCGGCGCGACGCGTCCGAGGCGCGCGCGGCGCCCGATGTAAACGCGATTCGGATACGCGCGCGCGGTTGACGGAACGTCACGCGCGCCGCATCGTCAGCGCCGCGATGACCACTCAGGACGCGGTGCGCGGAACGACCGCGAGGTGGAGACGCGAGGCCGCCCTGGCCGCGGCGTGCGGCGCCTGCGGCGCGCTGGCTTTCGCCGCGGACGGCGCCGCGGGCCGTCCGCTGGCCGTCCTCGCCTGCGCGGCCGGCGGCTGGGACGCCGCCCGCGAAGCGTGGAAGTCGCTCCGCGGCGGCCGGGCCGACGTGCATCTGCTGATGCTGCTCGCCGCGGGCGGGGCCTGGGCGCTGGGCCAGCCGCTCGAGGCGACGCTGCTGCTGTTCCTGTTCTCGGCCGCGGGCGCGATCGAGCGGTACGCGATGGAGCGGTCGCGCGGCGCCATCGAGGCGCTGCTGGACCGCTCGCCGCGGCGGGCGCGGCTGATCGGCGCGGACGGGACTGAGAGCATGGTGCCGGTCGAGTCACTCCGGCCCGGCGACCTCGTGGCCGTGCTGCCGGGCGAGCTGGTGCCGGCCGACTGCCGCACCGAGGCCGGGGAGAGCGAGGCGGACGAGTCGACGCTCACGGGCGAGGCGCGGCCGGTGCGCAAGGGGCCGGGCGACCCGCTGTCGGGCGGCACGCTCAACGGCTGGGGGCGGCTGACGGCCAGGGTCGTACGGACGCAGGAGGACAGCGCGTTGCACCGCATCGTGCGCCTCATCCGGGAGGCGCAGGATAGCAAGGCGCCCGCCCAGCGGGCCATCGACCGCTGGGGCGACCGCTACGCCGTCTTCACGCTGGCGGCCAGCGCGGCGTTCTTCGCGGCGAGGGTCGCCCTGGGGTCGCCGGCGACGGGCGGCGAGGAGTCGGCCCTCTACCGCTCGCTCACCCTGCTGGTCGTGCTCAGCCCCTGCGCGCTGGTGCTCTCCGTGCCCTCGGCGGTGCTCGCCGCCATCGCCGCCGGCGCGCGCAACGGCATCCTCTTCCGCGGCGGCGCGGCCGTCGAGCGGCTGGCCGACGTCGACTGCGTGTGCTTCGACAAGACGGGCACGCTCACGGCCGGCGAACCCGACGTGGCGAGCATCGAGGTGACTCCGCCGGAGGCCGACCGCGTCCGGTCGCTCTCCGCCCTGCTCTCCCTGGAGGCGGGCACGACGCACCCTTTCGCACCGGCCGTGATCCGCGCCTGCGAGAAGGAGGGCGCGTCGATGACGCCGGTCGAAGGCCTGTCGGTCTCGCCGGGCCAGGGCGTCTCGGGCACGGTCGCGGGACGGCGCTGGGCCGCGGGCACCCGGGAATTCGCGGGCTGTCCCGGACTGCCCCCGGCGGCGGTCGATCCGGGAGCGATCGTCAGCGAAGTCTGGGCTTCGGACGGGACGGTCTCCGTGCGGGTCACGCTGATCGACCGCATCCGGGAGGAGAGCGCGCCCATGCTGGCCGAACTGGGTCGCCGGGGCATCCGCACCCTGATGCTGACCGGCGACCGCGAGGAGGCCGCCGCGGCCGCGGCGAAGCAGCTCGGGGTGCGCGACTACCGCGCGGCGCTCACGCCGGACGCCAAGATGGCCGCGATCCGCGGCCTCTCGGCGGGCGGCCACGTGGTCGCGATGGTCGGGGACGGGGTGAACGACGCGCCCGGGCTGGCCGCGGCCGACGTGGCGGTGGGCATGGGGGCGCGGGGCAGCGACGCCGCGCTCGAATCGAGCGACGTGGTCCTGCCCGACGACCGCATCGGCCGACTGGTCGACGCCATCGAACTCAGCCGGGCGGCCCGACGGGCGATCCGCGTCAACGTCACGCTGTCGGTCGTCGCCGCCCTCGGCATGGCGGCCTACGTCGTGGCGGCGGGAGCGCCGCTCACGGTCGGCGTGGCCGTCCATGAGGGCAGCACCGTGCTGGTGTGCCTCAACGGACTGCGCCTGCTGGCCTTCCGGCCGGGACGCCGCTCAGCGCAGCTCCCGTCCTGAGGCGTCGAAGAGGCGGAAGAACTCGACGCTGTAGGTGGGGTCGGCCTTGGTGCCCAGCTTCACCCTGCACGACTTCATCAGGTCCCGGAAGAAGTCGCGGTCCTCGGTGACGATGCGCTCGAGGTTGACCGGGTGGAGCAGGATGTTGATCTCCAGCTCCTTGTCGGGACCGTGCGTCTCGCGCAGGCGCCGGATGACGCTGAGCAGCTTGCGCTGCACCTCGACGGAGACCGTGCGGGGATTCTTGACGATGCCGCGCCCCTGGCAGTGCGGGCAGGCGGTGTAC
>NZ_JBJTCF010000061.1:0-82884 GCF_046091765.1 Mycobacterium sp. | reverse complement strand
GCGATCGCCGGCGGCGACACCGCCCAGCGCTGGGGGGAACTCGCCGACCGCAACCGCCCGGTGCTGCACACCCACGACCGCTACGGCCACCGCATCGACGAGATCGAGTATGACCCGGCCTACCACGAGTTGATGGGGACCGCGATCGCGCACGGTCTGCACGCCGCCCCGTGGGCCGACGGTCGCCCCGGCGCGCATGTCGTGCGGGCGGCCAAGATGAGCGTGTGGACGCCCGAACCCGGCCACGTCTGCCCGATCTCGATGACCTACGCCGTGGTCCCGGCGCTGCGCCACAACCCGGACCTGGCCGCGCGGTACGAGCCGCTGCTGACCAGCCGGGAATACGACCCCGCGCTGACGGTCCCGACCGCCAAGGCGGGCATCACCGCCGGCATGTCGATGACCGAGAAGCAGGGCGGCTCCGACGTCCGCGCCAACACCACCCGGGCGGTTCCCGAGACTGATGGGACCTACCGGATCACTGGCCACAAGTGGTTCACCTCCGCGGCGATGTGCGATGTGTTCCTGGTGCTGGCGCAGGCACCGGGAGGCCTGAGTTGCTTTCTGCTGCCGCGCGTCCTGCCCGATGGCACCCGCAACCGGATGTTGCTGCAGCGGCTGAAGAACAAGCTCGGCAACCACGCCAACGCCTCCAGCGAGGTCGAGTACGACGGTGCGGTTGCCTGGCTGGTCGGGGAGGAGGGCCGCGGTGTGCCGACCATCATCGAGATGGTCAACCTGACCCGGCTGGACTGCACGCTGGGCAGCGCGACCAGCATGCGCCAGGGTCTGACCCGCGCCATCCATCACGCCCAGCACCGCAGGGCGTTCGGCGCCGATCTCATCGACCAGCCGCTGATGCGCAACGTGCTCGCCGACCTCGCCGTGGAAGCCGAGGCCGCCACCATGCTGGCGATGCGGATGGCCGGGGCCACCGACGCGGTCACCCGCCACGACGAGCGCGAGGCGCTGTTGCGCCGCATCGGCCTGGCCGCGGCCAAGTACTGGGTGTGCAAGCGGGCCACCCCGCACGCCGCCGAGGCGATGGAATGCCTGGGCGGCAACGGCTATGCCGAGGACTCCGGCATGCCGCGGCTGTACCGAGAGGCGCCGCTGATGGGGATCTGGGAGGGCTCCGGCAATGTCAGCGCCCTGGACACGCTGCGCGCCATGGCCACCCGGCCCGACTGCGCCGAGGTGCTGTTCGACGAACTGGGCGCGACCGCCGGGCAGGACGCACGGCTGGACGGCCACGTCGAGCGGATGCGATTCGCCCTCAAGGACCCTGCCACCCTCGAGTACCGGGCCCGCAGGGTCGCCGAGGACATCAGCCTGGCCCTGCAGGGTTCGCTGCTGGTGCGCTTCGGCCATCCGGCGGTCACCGAGGCTTTCCTGGCCACCCGGACGGCCGGTGACTGGGGTGGCGCGTTCGGCACCCTGCCGGCCGGGCTGGATCTGGCGCCGATCCTCGAGCGCGCGCTGGTGAAGGGGTGACGACCGGTTGACCGCGCGCTCGGTGGTGTTGTCGGTGCTGCTCGGCGCGCACCCGGCGTGGGCCACCACCGCCGACCTGCTGGCGCTGACCGACGGCTTCCAGATCAGGGAGCCGACCCTGCGCGTCGCGCTGACCCGGATGGTCGCCGCCGGTGATCTGGTCCGCTCGGCGGACGGCTACCGGCTCTCCGACCGGCTGCTGGCGCGCCAGCGCCGCCAGGATGAAGCACTCGACCCTCGCACCCGGGCGTGGGACGGAAGCTGGATCACCCTGGTGGTCACCACCGCGGGAGTCGCCGCCCCGGCCCGCGCAGCATTCCGAAAGACCCTGCAGGACATCCGTTTTGCCGAACTGCGCGACGGTGTGTGGCTGCGGCCGGACAACCTGTGTGTGGAACTGCCCGCCGGCGTCCGGCAGCGGGTGCGGGTGCTTCGGTCATTCGACGAGAGTCCGGCCGAACTCGCCGGGCGGCTGTGGGATCTCGCCGCGTGGTCGGCGACCGGCCATCGGCTGCTGCGCGAGATGTCGGCCGCGGCGGCGGTTCCCGCCCGCTTCGCCGTCGCCGCCGCAATGGTCCGCCACCTGCTCACCGACCCGGTGCTGCCCGCCGATCTGCTGAGCGCCGACTGGCCGGGTGCGCGGATCCGCGCGGCCTACCGGGAGTTCGCGGCGGAGATGACGGCCCGGCGCGACCGCGCCCGGCCGGGCGGGCGGCTCGAGGTCGAAGGAGTGCGGCGATGAGCGTTCGGGTCGACAAACAGGGACCGGTCACCACGGTCGTCCTCGACCGCCCGCACGCGCGCAACGCCGTCGACGGCCCCACCGCGCTGGCGCTGTTCGGTGCGTTCGAAGCGTTCGAGCGCGACGACTCGGCGTCGGTCGCGGTGCTCTGCGGCGCCGGCGGAACGTTTTGCGCCGGTGCCGATCTCAAGGCGATCGGCACCGCCGATGCCAATCCCACCCATACCAGCGGGCCCGGGCCGATGGGACCGACCCGCATGGAGCTGTCCAAGCCGGTCATCGCCGCGGTCAGCGGCTACGCCGTCGCGGGCGGTCTGGAACTGGCGCTGTGGTGCGACCTGCGCGTGGTCGAGGAGGACGCGGTGTTCGGGGTGTTCTGCCGCCGCTGGGGGGTGCCGCTGATCGACGGCGGCACGGTGCGCCTGCCCCGGCTGATCGGTCACAGCCGGGCGATGGACATGATCCTCACCGGCCGGCCGGTGGACGCCGACGAGGCGCTGGCGATCGGTCTGGCCAACCGGGTGGTGCCGCGCGGGCAGGCGCGGCGTGCCGCCGGGGAACTGGCGGCCGAACTGGCCGCACGTCCACAGCAATGTTTGCGCGCCGACCGGCTCTCGGCGCTGCGGCAGTGGGGACTGTCCGAGCGCGACGCCATGGCCTCGGAGTTCGCCAGCCTGTCGAGGGTCTCCGCCGAGGCCGTCGCCGGGGCCAGGCGGTTCGCCGACGGTGCCGGCCGCCACGGCGCGCCGTCCTGAGCGAGCCCGATCAGCCGCGGCTGATGCGGTTGCCCGCCCCGGAGTCACTCACCGCGGGTTCGCCCGCCGCGTAGGTGATGGTGTTGTTGAGCCCGGCCACGGCCAGCTCGCCGTCGATCTGCTCGATGGTGATCCGGTTGTCGGCACCGCCGACACGGATCGACTCGCAGCGTCCCGAGATGCTCAACCTGTTGTTGGAGCCCGCCACGTTCACCGACCTGCCGTCGGCGCAGTCGATCGTCGCGGTCGTCCCGAACGACCCGTAGTCGACGGTCCCGGCCGCCGGCCCGCGACCGGCGGGTCCGTCCTCGGAGCCGCAACCGGCCAGCAGCGCGACCGCCCCCACGGCGGTGATCGCGGTCAGCCATCGCATCGCGGCCGAGCCTAACCGTGCCAGCGCGTGCCGGGCCGCGGACCGGCACTAGAGTTGCCGACTGTGACCTCCCGGGCCCATTCGCCCAAGCTCAGCCGCGATCTCATCGTCAACGCGGCGCTGGCCTTCCTCGACCGCGAGGGGTGGGACGCCCTGACGGTCAACGCCCTGGCGACCCAGCTGGGCACCAAGGGCCCCTCGCTGTACAACCACCTGGAGAGCCTGGACGACCTGCGCCGCGCGGTGCGGATGAGGGTCATCGACGACATCCTGACGATGCTCAGCACCGTCGGCACCGGTCGCACCCGCGACGACGCGGTGATGGCGATGGCCAGCGCCTACCGCAGTTACGCCCACCACCACCCGGGCCGCTACTCGGCGTTCACCCGGACCCCGCTGGGCGGCGACGACCCGGAGTTCACCGCCGCCTCGCATGCCGCCGCCGCGCCGGTGATCGCGGTTCTGGCCTCCTACGGTCTGGACGGCCAGGACGCCTTCTACGCCGCGCTGGAGTTCTGGGCCGCCCTGCACGGCTTCGTGTTGCTGGAAATGACCGGGGTGATGCAGGCCGGCGCCGATCCCGGCGGAGCCGGCGGGGTGGACACCGACGCGGTGTTCTCCGACATGGTTTTGCGGCTGGCCGCCGGCATGGCCCGCCGCAACGACCCTCTGGGCACCCCCTGACCTGCGCTTAGGGCACCTTCAGCCGGTTTTGGAGGCAGGTAGCCAGCCTGGTATCGTGGGGAGCGGCCGTCAGGGTGTGCACGCGGCGAAAGCCGTGACAGGCGCGCACTCCGGGCCAATTTGCATGTCTGTGAGCAGCGCGGAATCTCTGCGGTTTCACGGTGCGCACGGCATGCGACACACCCGGTTGCGGGGTACGTGACCGGACCAAAACTGCAGTACACGACCACCCGCACGGCAAGAACGCAGCACGGAGACGAAAGAGACAACCGGTAGATGCCCACCATCCAGCAGCTGGTCCGCAAGGGTCGCCACGACAAGACCGCCAAGGTGAAGACCGCGGCGCTCAAAGGCAGCCCGCAGCGCCGCGGCGTGTGCACGCGCGTCTACACCACGACTCCCAAGAAGCCCAACTCGGCGCTTCGCAAGGTCGCGCGCGTCAAGCTGACCAGCCAGGTTGAGGTCACCGCGTACATCCCCGGGGAGGGCCACAACCTCCAGGAGCACTCCATGGTGCTGGTGCGCGGCGGCCGGGTGAAGGACCTCCCGGGCGTGCGCTACAAGATCATCCGCGGCTCGCTGGACACCCAGGGCGTCAAGAACCGCAAGCAGGCTCGCAGCCGCTACGGCGCCAAGAAGGAGAAGAGCTGATGCCGCGCAAGGGACCCGCGCCCAAGCGCCCGTTGGTCAACGACCCCGTCTACGGGTCGCAGCTGGTCACCCAGCTGGTCAACAAGATTCTTCTCAAGGGCAAGAAGTCGGTGGCCGAGCGCATCGTCTACGGCGCGCTCGAGCAGGCGCGCGACAAGGCCGGCACCGATCCGGTGATCACCCTCAAGCGGGCGCTGGACAACGTCAAGCCGACCCTCGAGGTGCGCAGCCGCCGCGTCGGCGGCGCCACCTACCAGGTGCCCGTCGAGGTGCGTCCGGACCGCTCCACCACGCTCGCCCTGCGCTGGCTGGTCAGCTACTCGCGGCAGCGTCGGGAGAAGACGATGGTCGAGCGGCTGGCCAATGAGATCCTCGACGCCAGCAACGGCCTGGGCGCCTCGGTGAAGCGGCGCGAGGACACCCACAAGATGGCCGAGGCGAACCGGGCTTTCGCGCACTACCGCTGGTGACAACCTGGGCGAGCCAGCCCGACGAACGACTGCTATCGAACGACTGATATCGAAAGAGTGGGAAGACTGCTGTGGCACAGGACGTGCTGACCGACCTGAACAAGGTCCGCAACATCGGCATCATGGCGCACATCGATGCCGGTAAGACGACGACGACCGAGCGCATCCTCTACTACACCGGGATCAGCTACAAGATCGGTGAGGTGCACGACGGTGCGGCCACCATGGACTGGATGGAGCAGGAGCAGGAGCGCGGGATCACCATCACCTCGGCGGCCACCACGTGCTTCTGGAACGACAACCAGATCAACATCATCGACACCCCCGGCCACGTCGACTTCACCGTCGAGGTGGAACGTTCGCTGCGCGTACTCGACGGCGCGGTAGCGGTCTTCGACGGCAAGGAGGGCGTGGAGCCGCAGTCCGAGCAGGTGTGGCGCCAGGCCGACAAGTACGACGTCCCGCGCATCTGCTTCGTCAACAAGATGGACAAGGTCGGAGCCGACTTCTACTTCTCGGTGAAGACCATGGAGGACCGCCTGGGCGCCAACGCGATCCCGATTCAGCTGCCGATCGGCTCCGAGGGCGACTTCGAGGGCGTCGTCGACCTGGTCGAGATGAAGGCCAAGGTGTGGCGCGGGGAGACCAAGCTGGGGGAGAAGTACGAAGTCATCGACATCCCCGCCGACATGGCCGAGAAGGCCGACGAGTACCGCACCAAGCTGCTCGAGGCGGTCGCCGAGACCGATGAGGCGCTGCTGGAGAAGTACTTCGGCGGCGAGGAACTCACCGTCGAGGAGATCAAGGGCGCGCTGCGCAAGCTGACCATCACCTCGCAGGCCTACCCCGTGCTGTGCGGCAGTGCGTTCAAGAACAAGGGCGTGCAGCCCATGCTCGACGCGGTCATCGACTACCTGCCCTCCCCGCTGGACGTGCCGCCGGCCGTCGGCCACCGGCCCGGCCGCGAGGACGAAGAGGTCATCCGCAAGCCCTCGGTGGACGAGCCGTTCTCCGCGCTGGCGTTCAAGGTGGCGACCCACCCGTTCTTCGGCAAGCTCACCTACGTCCGGGTGTACTCCGGCAAGGTTGACTCCGGCACGCAGGTCATCAACGCCACCAAGGGCAAGAAGGAGCGGCTGGGCAAGCTGTTCCAGATGCACTCCAACAAGGAGAACCCGGTCGACAAGGCCAGCGCCGGCCACATCTACGCCGTCATCGGCCTGAAGGACACCACCACCGGGGACACCCTGTGCGACCCCAACGACCAGGTGGTCCTGGAGTCGATGACCTTCCCCGACCCGGTCATCGAGGTGGCCATCGAGCCCAAGACCAAGAGCGACCAGGAGAAGCTGAGCCTGTCGATCCAGAAGCTCGCCGAAGAGGACCCCACCTTCAAGGTGCACCTCGACCAGGAGACCGGCCAGACCGTGATCGGCGGCATGGGCGAGCTGCACCTGGACATCCTGGTCGACCGGATGCGCCGGGAGTTCAAGGTCGAGGCCAACGTCGGCAAGCCGCAGGTCGCCTACAAGGAGACCATCCGCAAGAAGGTCGACAGCGTCGAGTTCACCCACAAGAAGCAGACCGGCGGTTCGGGCCAGTTCGCGAAGGTCCTGATCAGCATCGAGCCGTTCACCGGCGAGGATGGCGCGACCTACGAGTTCGTCAACAAGGTCACCGGCGGGCGCATCCCCAAGGAGTACATCCCCTCGGTCGACGCCGGCGCCCAGGACGCCATGCAGTACGGCGTGCTGGCGGGCTACCCGTTGGTCAACCTGAAAGTCACCCTGCTCGACGGCGCCTTCCACGAGGTCGACTCCTCGGAGATGGCGTTCAAGATCGCGGGTTCCCAGGTGCTCAAGAAGGCCGCGGGCGCAGCCCAGCCGGTCATTCTGGAGCCCATCATGGCTGTCGAGGTCACCACGCCCGAGGACTACATGGGCGACGTGATCGGCGACCTGAACTCCCGCCGTGGTCAGATCCAGGCCATGGAGGAGCGGGGCGGTTCCCGCGTCGTCAAGGCGCTGGTGCCGCTCTCGGAGATGTTCGGCTATGTCGGCGACCTTCGGTCGAAGACCCAGGGCCGGGCAAACTACTCCATGGTGTTCGACTCCTACGCCGAGGTTCCGGCGAACGTGTCGAAGGAAATCATCGCCAAGGCGACCGGTCAGTGAACGAACGGCCCAGCCTTGCCCGACCACACAACTGAATAACAACCATCTGCTTTAACCAAAGCACCAACAAGTCCAGGAGGACAGTAGAAGTGGCGAAGGCGAAGTTCGAGCGGACGAAGCCGCACGTCAACATCGGGACCATCGGTCACGTTGACCACGGCAAGACCACGCTGACCGCGGCGATCACCAAGGTTCTGCACGACAAGTTCCCGAATCTGAACGAGTCGCGTGCATTCGACCAGATCGACAATGCGCCCGAGGAGCGTCAGCGCGGCATCACCATCAATATCTCCCACGTGGAGTACCAGACCGAGAAGCGGCACTACGCGCACGTCGACGCTCCGGGCCACGCCGACTACATCAAGAACATGATCACCGGCGCGGCGCAGATGGATGGCGCGATCCTGGTGGTCGCGGCAACCGACGGCCCGATGCCGCAGACGCGCGAGCACGTGCTGCTGGCCCGCCAGGTGGGCGTGCCCTACATCCTGGTGGCGCTGAACAAGGCCGACATGGTCGACGACGAGGAGCTGCTCGAGCTCGTCGAGATGGAGGTCCGCGAGCTGCTGGCGGCTCAGGAGTTCGACGAGGAGGCCCCGGTGATCCGGGTGTCGGCGCTGAAGGCCCTCGAAGGCGACGAGAAGTGGGTCAAGAGTGTCGAGGACCTCATGGACGCCGTCGACGAGTCGATTCCGGACCCTGTCCGCGACACCGAGAAGCCGTTCCTGATGCCCGTTGAGGACGTGTTCACCATCACCGGTCGCGGCACCGTGGTGACCGGCCGGGTGGAGCGCGGCATCGTCAACGTCAACGAGGAGGTCGAGATCGTCGGCATCCGCCCGGAGACCACCAAGACCACGGTCACCGGTGTGGAGATGTTCCGCAAGCTGCTCGACCAGGGTCAGGCCGGCGACAACGTCGGGCTGCTGCTGCGCGGTGTCAAGCGCGAGGATGTCGAGCGCGGTCAGGTGATCGTCAAGCCCGGCACCACCACCCCGCACACCGAGTTCGAAGGTCAGGTCTACATCCTGAGCAAGGACGAGGGCGGCCGACACACGCCGGTCTTCAACAACTACCGTCCGCAATTCTACTTCCGCACCACCGACGTGACCGGCGTGGTCACTCTGCCGGAGGGCACGGAAATGGTCATGCCCGGCGACAACACCGACATCTCGGTGAAGCTGATCCAGCCGGTGGCCATGGACGAAGGTCTGCGTTTCGCGATTCGTGAGGGCGGTCGCACCGTCGGCGCGGGTCGGGTGACGAAGATCGTCAAGTAGGCCGGAAGCTGAGAGTCCGCGAAGCGGCGCCCGTGAAACGGGCGCCGCTTTCGTGTGCCGCAGTAGGCTCGCGATAGGGTCTGGCTGTCAGGGCTGAAAGGAGGGGTGCGGACCGGATGGATGTTCTTGCCACGTCGACCGTCAAGGCTCTTGCCGCGGCGGCCGTCGTCCTCAGCCCGGCGGTGGTCGGCGCGCTCCTGCTGGCCTCCAGCGGCGACTCGCCGGAACCCACCGTCGCCCTCGTTCCCCGGACTCCGCACCTCCCCGAGCACTGGCCGCTGCCGTCGGGTCTGCCCGCCGCCACCGTGCCCGATCTGGCCGGGGACCTGACCGGTCTGACCGCGGCTTTCGCCGCGGCGGCCGGCTTGTCGGTGCCCCAGGCGCTGCCGGGTGAACTCTCGCTGGGCTTGCCGCTGCGCCGGTCGGCCCCCGCACCGTCGAGCACGCCGGCCCCGCCGGCCGGACTGGCGAAGATGTCGGCGCCCGCGCCCGTCTTCGAGCTGAACTGGAACGGCCTGATCGGTCGCTGGTTCTGACCTCTGCTGATTTTCACGGGTGGGGACTTTCACGCGCTATCTCAAGGCCCAGGGTCTGGTCCTGCTCTTCGGAGGTGTGGTCGGCCCGGTCTTCCTGACGGTGTTCTTCGCGACCGGCCGGGATCCGTTGCTCAAGTGGATGTTCTACGCCGGTCTGGTGATCACCGCCGCCGATGTGCTGGCCGCCCTGGCGTTGACCAGTCGGGCCGAGAAGTCCGCCGCCCGGGACCGCTATCTCGAGCAGCACGGGGTGCTGGCGCTGGGCCGGGTCACCGGCATCACCGAGACCGGTGTGCGGATCAACGACCAGCCGTTGGTGAAGGTGGCGTTTCGGATCACCGGGCCGGGATTGGCGGCCTTCGACGCCGAGGAGCGGGTCATCGCCTCGGTCACCCGCCTGCCGATCATCACCGGCGGGCAGATGGTCGTGCTGGTCGATCCCGCGACCGGGCAGTACCGGATCGACTGGCAGCGAAGCGCGTTGGTCTCCGGAATGCTGCCTGCGCAGTTCAGCATCGCCGAGGACAACGCGACCTACGACCTCAGCGGCCAGGCTGGTCCGCTGATGGAGATCCTGCGGATCCTGCGGGAGCACGGCATACCCCTTGACGGCGAGATCGACGTGCGCGCCGACCCCGCCGTGCGCCGGCAGGTCAGCGACATCGTTCGCCGGGCGGTCCGGGGGACGCCGCCTGATTCCTGAGCGGGCGACAGGCGGCCGGGGCCTCGTTGCTAGCCTGACGTGGGCTTCGGGAAAGGACCGCTGATGGCGCAGAGCGCCCTGGAGGGACGAGTCGCCTTCGTCACGGGCGCCGCGCGCGGCCAGGGCCGCGCCTACGCGGTACGACTCGCCCGCGAGGGAGCGGACGTCGTCCTCTGCGACATCTGCGCACCGGTCTCCGACACCATCCCCTACGTCGGTGCCACCCCGGAGGACCTCGCCGAGACCGTACGACTGGTGGAAGCCGAGGGTCGCAAGGTGTTGGCCCGCCAGGTCGATATCCGCGACGACGCGGCGGTGCATGAACTGGTCGCCGACGGCAGCGAGCAGTTCGGCCGGCTCGACATCGTCGTCGCCAACGCCGGGGTGCTCAGCTGGGGCCGGGTGTGGGAACTGTCCGACGAACAGTGGAACACCGTCATCGACGTGAACCTGACCGGTACCTGGCGTACCCTTCGCGCGGCCATCCCGCCGATGATCGCGGCCGGCAACGGAGGCTCGATCATCGTGGTCAGTTCGGCGGCCGGGGTGAAGGCAACCCCGGGTAACGGGCACTACGCGGCGGCCAAGCACGGGCTGACCGCGCTGACGAACACCCTTGCGTTGGAGTTGGGCGAGTACGGCATCCGGGTCAACTCGATCCACCCGTATTCGATCGCGACGCCGATGATCCAAAACGATGCGATGCTGGGGATCCTCAAGGCGCATCCGAGCTTCCTGCACAGCTACGCGCCGATGCCGTATCAGCCGCCGGCCAAGGGATCGGGTGCCAAGCGCAGCGACTTCATGTCCGCGGAGGAGGCGGCCGAGGTCGTCGTGTGGCTTGCCGGCGACGGTTCCGGGGTGCTGTCGGGCTCGCAGATCCTCGTCGACCGGGGCGTGCTCAAGTACTAGGCGCCCTCAGCGGGGCAGCACCAGAACCGGGACCGGGCTGTGCCGCAGGATCTTGGAGCCATGCGAGCCAAGGAACACGCGTGCGACGTCGCCGCGCGCCGCGCTGCCCAGTGCGAGGATCTCGCCCTCCTGCCAGTCGGCGGCGTCCAGCGCCTCGTCCCAGCCGTTGCCGCTGACCACGGAAAGATCGACGTCCTGGCCGACCACACCGTCGGTGCGCAGTTCCTCCAGCGTCGCGCGGGCCTGTTCCTCCCAGGCGGCCAGGATCGAATCCTCGGCGTGCAGCCCGACCTCGGGGGGATACATCGTGCGGCCCCGCACCGCGAAGGTGAGGACGCGCAACGGAACGGCGAGCCGGGCGGCCAGTTCGGCGACGGCGCGCACCGTCTCCACCGCCTCGGGTGTGCCGGGGAAGCCGCAGCTGAGCCGGCTCACCGTCGCGCTCGGGCTGGCGCGGTAGCCGCGCGGGGCGATGGCCAACGGCACCGGAGCGGAGTGCAGCAGCCGGTCGGCGGTCGAGCCGAGCACCACCTGGCCGAGCTGTCCGTCCGCCGAGGATCCCAGCACCAGGACCTCGGCCTGCAGCTCCTCGACGATCGCGATCAGTCCGCCGGACACCGACCGGTGCGGGTGACTGCGATAGTTGACGTCCGGGGGGTCGGGCAGTGCCTGCAGGTAGCGCTGCGCCTCCTTGGCGGAATCGGCGGCGAGTTGTTCGGCCCACGCCGCGTACTCGGCGTCCACCCGCGCGGGCGCCGGCGAGATCCAGGGTTTGGGCACGATCGTCGCGACGGTCAGCGAGGTGCGCAGCGTGCGGGCGATGCTGACCGCCAGATGCAGCGGCGCGTTGCCGCTCTTGCCGGCCAGATAACCGACCACCACCGTCATGCGGGTTCCTCGATTCGGTTGAGCGCACTGTGATGGCGGGCCCAGACGAAGTAGTAGACCAGCACGACCGACACCCAGCCGGCGAACGCCACCCAGGTGTACCAGCGCAGGCTCGCCAGGATGTAGAAGCAGGCCAGGATCGCCAGGATCGGGGTGAGGGGATAGCCGGGCACCCGGAATCCGCGCGGCAGGTCGGGTTCACGGATGCGCAGCAGGATCACCCCCACCGACACCACGATGAAGGCCGTGAGCGTCCCGATCGAGACCAGGTCCGCCAGGTAGTCCAGCGGCACGAAGCCGGCCAGCAGGGCGACCACGATCGCCACGATCACCGTGTTGTTGACCGGCGTCATGGTGCGGGGGTTGACCCTGGCGAACAGTGACGGCAGCAGGCCGTCGCGGCCCATCGAGAACAGGATGCGGGTCTGGCCGTACATTGTCACCAGGGTCACCGAGAAGATCGAGATCACCGCCCCGGCGGCCAGGACCGTGCCCCAGTACCGCCCTCCGGTGACCTTGTCCAGGATCGCCGCCAACCCGGCCTCCTGGTTGTCGAACTCGGGCCAGTTCTGGGCGCCGAGCGCGGCGATGGTCACCACGACGTAGAAGGAGGTGACGACCAGCAGCGCGGCGATCAGCGCCCGGGGCATGGTGCGCTGCGGGTTCTTCACCTCGTCGCCGGCCGTGGAGACGGCGTCCAGACCGATGTAGGAGAAGAAGATCGTTCCGGCGGCGGCGCCGATGCCGGCCACCCCGTACGGCGCGAAGCTCGCGAAGCGATCGGCGCTGAACGCGGTGAACGCGATCACCGAGAACATCGCCAGGACCCCGAGCTTGATCATCACCATGATCGTGTTGACCGTCGCCGACTCGCTGGCGCCGCGGATCAGCAGCAGGGCGCACAGCATCACCAGGATGACGGCGGGCAGGTTCACCCACCCGGGCGTGGCGTCCCACGGCGCGGCCGACAGGGCCTGCGGCAGCCGGTGGCCGGTGAAGTTCTCCATGAGCTTGTTGACGTACTGGCTCCATCCGACGGCGGGGGCGGCGGTGGCGACCCCGTACTCCAGCAGCAGACAGGCGGCCACGCCCATGGCGACCACCTCGCCGAGGGTGGCGTAGGCGTAGGAGTAGGTCGAGCCGGACACCGGAACCGCCGAGGCCAGTTCGGCGTAACAGATCACCGCAAGCCCGGCCGCCAGGCCGGCGACGAGAAAGGAGATCACGACGCTGGGTCCGGCTTTGGGCACCGCCTCGGACAGCACGAAGAAGATGCCGGTGCCGACCGTCGCGCCGACGCCGAACATGGTCAGCTGGAAGGCACCGATGGTGCGCTCGAGATGGTCGCCGGCCCCGACGGCGACCGGCGCGCCGGTGACCGGCCGCCGGCGCAGCATCTGTTCGGTCAGCGACAGCGTCGTGGTCCCCGGGCAGCGGTCATGGTAGGGCGATTATGCCCGGACTGGCAGTGCACCGCAGCGGGAACGTCGGCTTGGGTCAGGGCAGGCCGTCGGCCACCGCGTCGAAGGCGTCACCGAGGGCCTGGCGCAGCGGTACCTCCGGTCGCGCCAGCCAGTACTCGTAGGCCGACAGGGCCACCCCGAGCATGAGCCAGGCGACGGTCTGGGGCACCAGGTCACTCGGCGCCGTGCCTGTGCGGCGCGCGACGAAATCCGCCACCACCGCGCGCCACCCCGCGTACATCGTCATCGAGTGGGCCTGGAGTTCCGCGGTCTGCAGGATCACCCGCATCCGCAACCGGTGCCGCGCGGTCTCGGACTCATCGAAGGTGTTGAAGTCCAGCAGGGCGGTGCGCAGCGCCGTCGCGATCGGGACGGCCGGGTCGGCCGGGTCGAGCAGGTCGGCAAAACGCCGCAGGTGCGCGTCGAAGTCTCCCCACGGAATGGCGTTCTTCGTCGGGTAGTAGCGGAACAGCGTGCGCCGGGCGATCCCGGCGGCCGCGGCAACGTCGTCGACGCTGACCTGTCCGAAACCGTAGGCGGCGAACAGGTCGAGCGCGACGTCGGTGATGTGGTCGCTCGTGGTGGACCGGCGGCGGCCCACCCTGGCGGGGGCGCGGGAACTGCTCACGTCGGCACCCTTCCGTTTCGGCACTCGATGCCATATTCTGGCGGTTCCGGGGCGGATTGTCTCGGGAAAGGGAGAGGGAGTGTGTTGATGAAGCCCACTGAGACGGACATCAGCGCTGCTGTCGAAGCCGACACTGACACCGAGCTGGTCACCGAGACGCTGGTCGAAGAGGTGTCGATCGACGGGATGTGCGGGGTCTACTGATGCCCGACCCGGCCGGGCCGGTGTTCGACCCCGCGCTGGACTGGCGGCTGCACCCCCAGGTCGCCGTCCGGCCCGAGCGGTTCGGCGCGTTGCTCTACCACTTCGGCACGCGCAAGCTGTCGTTCCTCAAGGACCGCGTCCTCGCCGGCGTCGTCGCCACCCTCGACGCACACCCCGATGCGCACGCGGCCCTGCATGCCGCCGGCGTCGGCGGGGATGCGCGGTATCTGAACGCCCTGGGCGACCTGGTGGCCTCGCAGATGCTGATACGCCGCAGCCCGGAGTGCCGGTGAGCGCCCTCATCGAGCACTTCGAGCGCGGCCTGGCCGCGCCGATCTGCTTGACCTGGGAGGTGACCTACGCGTGCAACCTCGCCTGCGTGCACTGCCTGTCGTCGTCGGGACGCCGCGATCCTCGCGAACTCAGCACCGGCCAGTGCCTGCAGATCATCGACGAGCTGCAGAAGATGGGTGTGTTCTACGTCAACATCGGTGGCGGTGAGCCGACCGTGCGGCCGGACTTCTTCGACATCGTCGACTACGCGGTCGCCCACCACGTCGGGGTCAAGTTCTCCACGAACGGGGTGCGCATCACCCCGGGTGTCGCCGAGCGGCTGGCGGGCAGCGACTACGTCGACGTCCAGGTCTCGATCGACGGAGCGACCGCTGACGTCAACGACGTCGTGCGCGGCCGGGGCTCCTTCGCGATGGCCGTGCGGGCGCTGGAGAACCTCGCGGCGGCCGGTTTCACCGACGCGAAGATCTCCGTGGTCGTGACGCGCAACAACGTCGGTCAACTCGACGACTTCCAGCGCCTCGCCGATGAGTTCGGTGCGACCCTGCGGCTGACCCGGCTGCGTCCGTCCGGGCGCGGCGTCGACGTCTGGGATGAGTTGCACCCCACCGCCGAACAGCAGCGGGAGTTGTACCGGTGGCTCGTCGCACACGGGGAGCGCGTGCTCACCGGGGATTCGTTCTTTCATCTGTCCGGTCTCGGTGCCCCCGGAGCACTGGCGGGGCTGAACATGTGCGGAGCCGGGCGGGTCGTGTGCCTGATCGATCCGGTCGGGGACGTCTACGCCTGTCCGTTCGCCATCCACGACCGCTTCCTGGCCGGAAACGTGGTGTCCGACGGTGGTTTCGAGGCCGTGTGGACGGACTCGGCGCTGTTCGCGCAGCTGCGTGAACCCCAGTCGGCCGGGGCGTGCGGCAGCTGCGGTCACTACGACAGCTGCCGGGGCGGCTGCATGGCCGCGAAGTTCTTCACCGGCCTGCCTCTCGACGGCCCGGACCCGGAGTGCGTGCAGGGCTACGGCGCCGCGGCGCTGGCCGCCGAGCGGCAGACCCCGCGGCCCCGCGACGACCACTCCCGGCCCGTCCTGCTGACCCTGGCGCGTCCCCCCGTACGTCCCTGCAGCGAAAGCCCGGTCAATGCCCCGTGATCTGTGGTTCGAGACCGTCGCCGTCGCGCAGCAGCGCGCCCGCAAGCGCCTGCCCAAGGGCGTCTACGACGCGCTGCTGGCCGGCAGCGAGAAGGGCCTGACCTACTCGGACAACGTCGAGGCGTTCACTGAACTCGGTTTCGCCCCGCACGTCATCGGCGCCACCGAGAAACGCGATCTGGCCACGACGGTGCTGGGTCAGGACGTGTCGATGCCGGTGCTGATCTCGCCCACCGGGGTGCAGGCGGTCAACCCGGACGGCGAGGTGGCGGTCGCCCGCGCGGCCGCCGCGCGCGGCACCGCCATGGGTCTGTCGTCGTTCGCGAGTAAGTCCATCGAAGAGGTCATCGCCGTCAACCCCAAGACCTTCTTCCAGATCTACTGGCTCGGCGGTCGCGACGCGATCGCCGAGCGCGCCGAACGGGCGCGGGCCGCCGGTGCGGTCGGCCTGATCGTCACCACCGACTGGAGCTTCTCGCACGGCCGAGACTGGGGCAGCCCGAAGATTCCGGAGAAGATGGACATGCTCACCGCCATCAAGATGTCCCCGCAGGGCATCGTGCGGCCACGCTGGTTCCTCGAATGGGCCCGGACCTTCAAGCCGCCCTCGCTGACGGTGCCCAACCAGGCCCGCAAGGGCGAGCCGGGTCCGCCGTTCTTCGAGGCCTACGGAGAGTGGATCGGCACCCCGCCGCCCACCTGGGAGGACATCGCCTGGCTGCGCGAGTTCTGGGGCGGGCCGTTCATGCTCAAAGGGGTGATGCGGGTCGACGACGCCCGCCGCGCGGTGGACGCCGGTGTGACGGCGATCTCGGTGTCCAATCATGGCGGCAACAACCTCGACGGGACGCCGGCGACGATCCGTGCCCTGCCGGCGATCGCCGACGCGGTGGGCGATCAGGTCGAGGTTCTCCTCGACGGCGGCATCCGGCGCGGCAGCGACGTGGTCAAGGCGCTGGCGCTGGGCGCGCGGGCGGTGATGATCGGCCGCGCCTACCTGTGGGGTCTGGCGGCCGCGGGTCAGGCCGGGGTGGAGAACGTGCTCGACATCCTCAGTGGCGGTATCGACTCCGCGCTGCGCGGGCTGGGCAAGTCCTCGGTTCACGACATCACCCGCGACGACGTCCTGGTGCCCCCCGGATTCACCCGGACGCTCGGCGCGGCCGGGTCCGGCTGACCAGAGTGATCGAGCTGGGGGAGTGCACGTCCGGCAGGCTTTCCACGGCGGCCTCGTCGGCGACAACGCTGCTGGTGCCGGTGGGGTCGACCGAGCAGCACGGCCCGCACCTGCCGCTGGACACCGACACCCGGATCGCCTCGGCGGTCGCGGCGGCGGCGGCGCGTGAGCTCGAGCTGCCGCTCGCACCGCCGATCGCCTACGGTGCCTCCGGTGAGCACCAGGGCTTCCCCGGCACGATCTCGATCGGTACCCCGACGCTGACGGCCGTCCTGCGCGAGTACGGCCGCTCGGCGTGCGAGTGGACCCCGAGAGTGGTGTTCGTCAACGGCCACGGCGGCAATGTCGACGCGCTGCGGGCGGCTGTGGTGCTGCTGCGCGAAGAGGGCCGCGACGTCGCCTGGTGCACCCCCGCGGTCTGGCGGTCCCACCGTCCCGACGCCCACGCCGGTCACATCGAAACCTCGGTGCTGCTTCACCTTTCACCCGATCTGGTCCGCACCGCCGAGCTCCGATCCGGCAACACCGCGCCGCTGGCCGAGCTGATGCCGCGGCTGCGCAGTGGCGGGGTTCGGGCGGTCAGCGAGTCCGGGGTGCTCGGGGACCCGACGGCGGCGAGTGCATCGCACGGTGCGCGTCTGTTCGCCGAGATGGTCGAGGACTGCGTCAACCGGGTGCGGCGGTGGCGCCCGCAGGACGAGGGGATGCTGTCGTGAGCGTGCCCCGGCTGCCGGATGGTTTCGCCGTGCAGATCGACCGGCGGGTCCGCGCCCTCGGCGACTCCGCGCTGCTGGGTGGTTCGCCCACCCGGTTGCTGAAGCTGTCGCCGACGGCGCGCAGCCTGATCGACGGCACCGACCAACGGGGCCGGGTCGAGGTGCGCGACGCCACCAGCGCGCAGTTGGCCCGGGTCCTGCTCGACGCGACCGTGGCCCATCCGAGGCCGCCGAGCGGTCCGGCGAACCAGGACGTGACCGTGGTGATCCCGGTGCGGGACAACGAGGTCGGGCTGCACCGACTGGTCATGTCGTTGCGCGGGACGAAGGTCGTCGTCGTTGACGACGGGTCCATCACACCCGTGCTGCCGACAGTGTTCGACGGCGCGCGCTGCGAGGTCGAGATCGTGCGCCACGAGCGCAGCCGGGGACCGGCAGCCGCCCGCAACACCGGCCTCGAGCACTGCGCCACCGACTTCGTGGCATTCCTGGATTCCGACGTGCTGCCGTGCCGAGGCTGGCTGGAGGCACTACTCGGGCACTTCTGCGACCCGGCGGTGGCCCTGGCGGCCCCCCGTATCGTCGGCCTCGGCGCGGAAGCCGGGCTGATCGCCCGCTACGAGGTGATGCACTCGGCACTGGATCTGGGGGATCGTGAGGCGCCGGTACTGCCCTACGGCAGGGTGCCCTACGTGCCCGCCGCGGCCCTCGTCTGCCGCCGCTCGGCGGTGGAGCAGGTGGCCGGCTTCGACGAGTCGCTGCTGTCCGGTGAGGATGTCGATCTGTGCTGGCGACTCGTGGACGCCGGCTTCCGGCTGCGCTACGAACCGGTCGCGCTGGTCTCCCACGAGCACCGGACCCGGCCGCGGGAGTGGTTGTCGCGCAGGGCGTTCTACGGAAGTTCGGCCGCGCCGCTGGCGATCCGCCACCCCGCGAACACCGCGCCGCTGGTGATCCCGCGCTGGAGTCTGGTGGCGTGGATCCTGCTGGCGCTGGGCGTGGCGGCGGGCTCCCTTCGGACCGGTGTGCTGGCGACGCTGGTCGGCGCGGTGGCCGGGGCGCGAACGGCGCGTGCCCTGCGCGGCACCGAGGCCGGCGCCGGGGAGTCCGCGCGACTGGCGGCGCGCAGCCTCGGAGCCGGGGCGCTGCAGCTGTCGGCGGCGGTCTGCCGGCACTACTGGCCGCTCGCCCTGATCGCCGCCGTGGTCTCACGGCGGTGCCGTCGTGCCGTGCTGGCCGCCGCACTCATCGACGGCATCGGCGACTGGGCGAACCGACGGCCCTACGGAGACGGCAAGCCGATCGGCCCGCTGGGCTACCTGGTGCTCAAGCGTCTCGATGACGGCGCCTACGGCGCGGGCCTGTGGTCCGGTGCGGCGCGGGAGCGCACGCTGCGCCCCCTGCGGCCCGAGATCGTGTGACTCGGCCGCCGGTGGAGCCCGCCGATGTCGTCATCATCGGCGCGGGCAGTGCGGGATCGGTTCTGGCCGAACGGCTTTCAGCCGATCCGGGCCGCCGGGTCAGGGTGCTGGAGTCCGGCCCGGGACCCGACGATCCCGCGGTGCGGGCCTTGACCGCGGATGCGACGGCGCTGCCGATCGGCGCGGACAGTCCGGTCGTGCGGCATTACCGCACGTCGCTGACCGATCAGCCGCCACGACCGGCCGACATCGTCCGTGGCGAGTGCGTCGGGGGCTCCGGGGCGGTCAACGGCGGCTACTTCTGCCGTGCGCTGCGGGCGGACCTCGGGTGGGCACCGGGCTGGTCGTGGACCGATGTCGAGGAGCATTACCGCGCCGTGGAGAACCGGGTCGGGATTCGGCGGGTGGACGCACTGCGCGGGCCCACCGCGGCGTTCGCCGATGCGGCCCGTGAGGCCGGCTACCGGTGGCTGCCCGACCTCAACGCCGACGAGGTCACCGCGAACGGCCCGCCGGGCGTCGGGGCGGTGCCGCTCAACATCGTCGACGGCACGCGCAGGGGCCCGGGGGCGGCCTTCCTGGTTCCAGCGCTGCACCGGCCGAACCTGACCGTTCACGCCGGTACCCGGGTGACCCGCGTACACGTCGTCGGTGGACGGGCGGTCGGGGTGGATGCCGTCGGTCCGGACGGCCCGGTGCGACTGCCCGCCGATCGGGTGGTGCTCTGCGCCGGGGCCCTCGGGTCGGCGCACCTGCTGATGCTCTCGGGGATCGGACCGGTCGCGGTACTGCGCACCTGCGGTGTTGATCCGGTAGCCGATCTGCCGGTCGGGTGCGGTGTCTGGGATCACCCGGAGTGGCTGCTGGACACCGGTTGGGACGGCCTTGCCGACCACCCGGTGCTCGAGGTGGTGCTGGTCAGCGACGGTGTGGAGATCCGGCCCTACACCCGGGGATTCGGTGCGGGCCGCCCGCAGATCGGGGTCGCGCTGATGCGCCCGCGTTCGCGCGGCCGGGTGTCACTGGCTTCGGCCGACCCCGCGGTGCCGCCGCGTATCGAACACCGCTACGACAGCGAACCGGCCGACGCCGCCGCCCTCGCCGTGGGCTGCGCCGAGCTCGCCGACATGCTCTCGGGTGTCACCGAACTCGGTGAGCCGGTGTGGTCGACGTCGCAGCACCTGTGCGGCTCCGCGCCGATGGGACCCGACGACGATGAACGTTCGGTCGTCGACGAGCAGTGTCGGGTCCGCGGGATCGAGGGGCTGTGGGTCATCGACGGCTCGGTGCTGCCCGGGACGCTGGCGCGCGGACCGCACGCCACCGTCGCGATGCTGGCCCACCGGGCCGCGGAATTCGTCTAGCGGATCTCATACCGGATCGGCAGATGCTTGAGACCGCCGACGAAGGTGGTCGCCACGTACTCGGGCTCCCCGGCCAGTTCGATGGACGTGATCCGGGGCACCAGCTCGGTGAAGAAGCTGTTCATCTCCATCCGGGCCAGTGCCGCGCCGAGGCAGAAGTGGACCCCGTAGCCGAAGGACAGGTGCTTGTTGGGGTCGCGACCGACGTCGAAGCGGAAGGGATCGGTGAAGACGTCCTCGTCGCGGTTGGCCGACACGTAGGACAGCAGCACCGACTCGCCCCTGGCGATCGGCACCCCGCGTACCTCGGTATCGCTTTGGGCGGTGCGCATGAACTCCTTGACCGGCACGACCCAGCGGATCATCTCCTCGACGGCGGTGCCCATCAGGCCGGGATTCTTCTTCAGCCGGTCCAGCTCGCCCGGGTTCTCCAGCAGCGCCAACAGCCCGCCGGCGATACCCGCGCTGGTGGTGTCGTGGCCCGCGCTGGCCACGATCACGTAGTAGGAGGTGGTGTCCATGTCCGACAGCGGCTGGCCGTCGATCTTCGCGTTGGCGATCGCCGAGGCGAGGTCCTCCGTCGGGTGCTCGCGGCGGGACGCGGTGAGCGCGGCGAAGTAGTTGAAGAAGTCCAGCAGCACCGCCAGGATGTCGTCGAGCGAGTTGCCGCGTTGCAGTTCGGCATCGTCACCGCCGAACATCTCCTGGGTCAGCTTGAGCATGCGGGGGAAATCCGATTCCGGCAGGCCCAGCAGCGACAGGATCACGTACAGCGGGTAGTTGACGGCCACCTCCTGCACGAAGTCGCACTCGGGGCCTTTCTCCACCATCTTGTCGACGTAGATCTTGGCCAGCTCGTCGACGCGGACCTTGAGATCCCGCATGGCTTTCGGCCGGAACCAGTCCGCCCCGATCTTGCGGATGTCGCGGTGCAGCGGATCGTCCATGTGGATCAGCGTGCGCAGCCCGATGCCGGCCTTCATCTGTTCCAGCAGCACGTCCTCGGCTTCGGCGATCTGCAGCAGCGGTCTCGGGAAGTTGGTGAAAAGGTCGTTCTGCCGTTCGATGTTCATCACGTCGGCGTGTTTGGTGATCGCCCAGAACGGCCGGTACCCGGTGGCCTCCACCCAGGACACCGGGGCGGTGGCGCGCAGATGGGTGAGCGCCTCGTGCAGCCCCGCCTCGTCGGTGTAGGCCTGCGGGTTGGCCAGCGCCCGTGCGGCCGGGTCGGAGATCCGGTGGTCGGTCTGAGTGCTCAACGTTGATCCTCCCTGAGCTTGACGGGTGTCAGTTTTCCAGTGTGCACGGCGAACGGGCCGGAAATCGAGGGTATTAGGTCACGCGAAGTAGGCTCGCACCCCGTGCCGCCTTTCCGCGCCGGAAGCGCGCTGCTGATGGCGGTGACGGTGCTGGCCGGATGCGCCGGCGGCCCGCCCGAGACGGCGGTCGACCCGGTCGTGGTCGCCACGGAGAGCGGCCCGGTGCGCGGCAGTGCCGGACCCGGATTCCGGGTGTTCCGCGCCATCCCCTACGCGGCGAGTGCGGCCGGTCCGCTGCGCTGGCGCGCACCGGAGCGTCCCGCGCGCTGGACGGCGGTCCGCGATGCCACCCGACCCGGCCCGCGCTGCATTCAGGACACCCGTGTCGATCCGGACTACGGGCTGCCGACCAGCGAGGATTGCCTGAGCCTGACGTTGTGGACTCCCGACGCCGCGGCACCCGGCTCGCCGCGCCCGGTCATGGTCTGGTTCCACGGCGGCGGTTTCCTCAACGGCAGCTCCGATCTGTACGACGCCCGCCGGCTGGCCACCCGCGGCGGCATCGTCGTGGTGACCGTGAACTACCGGCTGGGTGCCCTGGGTTTCCTGGCGCACCCGGCGCTGGCGGTTGCCGGCTCCGGAGCCGGGCCCGGCAACTCTGAGCCCGGCAACTACGGTCTGGCCGACCAGCAGGCCGCGCTGCGCTGGGTGCGCGACAACATCGCCGGCTTCGGCGGTGACCCCGGCCGGGTCACCATCGCCGGCGAGTCGGCCGGCGCGATCTCGGTGTGCGACCACCTGGTCGCCCCGGAGTCGGGCGGGCTCTTCCGGGCGGCGATCATGCAGAGCGGCCCGTGCCAAGCCCAGGCGGATCTGGCCAGCGCGGAATCGGTCAGCCTGGATTACGCGGCCGGAGTCGGATGCCCCGAGCCGCTCTCGGCCCGAAGGTGCCTGTCCGCGTTGCCCGCCGACCGGTTGCGGGACGGGCCGGCGTATGTGCGTTTCGGGGCGAACCTTCTCAGCGGCCCGGTGACCGGAACCCCGCGACTGCCGGTCTCGCCGGCCGATGCCGCCGCCCGCGGCACCGCCGCGCGGGTGCCGGTGCTGATCGGCACCACCACCGACGAGTTCACGCTGTTCGTCGCGCTGTCCTATCTGCGCAACCGGCGGCTGGACCCCTATCCCCGGCTGCTGGCCGACACCTTCGGCTCGGAAGCCGCGGCGGTGGCCGCGCACTACCCGCCGGAACTCTTCGGCGGCAACGTCGGCCTCGCCTACGCGACGGCGGTCACCGACGGGGTCTTCGCCTGCCCCGTCGATGCCGTCGCCGTCGGGCTGGCCCGCCACGCGCGCGTCTACGCCTTCGAGTTCAACGACCGCTCCGCTCCTGCGCCCGAACCGTTCCGCGAGGTCCCGGTGCCGATCGGAGCGGCCCACGGTCTGGAACTGCGCTACCTGTTCGACATGGGTGGCGCCCCGGCGCTCGATGCCGCCCAGTGGCAACTCGCCGACCAGATGGTCGACTCCTGGAGCCGGTTCGTCGCCACCGGAAGCCCCGGCTCACCCGGCACCGCGGAGTGGCCGCCGCTTGGGCCCGACGATCCTCGGCGGATGTCGCTGCAGACCGGCGGACTCGCCGTTACCGCGGACTTCGCCGCACGGCACCGCTGCGACTTCTGGGATTCCCGCGGCTAGATCCGAGCCAGGTGCGGTGCGGCGCGGCCGGAGATCAGCGGCAGGTCCAGATAGGTCTTGATGCCCGGCTGGGCCTCGCAGACGAACGGGATGGCGCTGACGCAGTGGTTGGCGGTGGCCACCACACCGGGATTGCGGATCAGCCCCTCGGCCACCGACTCCGGCTGCAGACCCTTGAACGTCAGCAGCACATGCGGGTCGCCGGTGATCTCCACCTCGAAGCGCTCGCCCTGCTCGCCCAGCGTCCACGGCGGGTCGAGGTCGACCTCGCACATCAGCCAGTTGACCGCCGCGGTGACCACCGGCTGGTCGTTGACGAGGGCTTCCCAGCGGAATCGCCGGGCCGCCACCGTGCCGGGCTCCATCGGCACGATCAGCGCGTCGCTGCCGCTGACGGCGAGCGCGATCTCCTGGGTGGATCGGATGCGCGGCTCGGCGTCGAACCCCAACCGGTCGGACACCATGCGCACCGAGGCCTTGAATCCCGCCTCGAGCAGGGCGGCGATGGGTCCGTTCATGGCCCGTTCGGGGGTCAGGCCGAAGCCCATCACCTCCCGCACCACCAGCGGGGCGTTGTAGGTGCGCAGATCGGAGAACTCCTCGGCGCGCACATGGGTGATCGCCGAGGACAGTGCTGAAACCATCAGCGGGAAGCGTTCGGTGATGCCCCCGGGGTGGATGCCGGTGCCGTGCAGGGTCACCCCGCCGTCGCGGCAGGCTTGCTCAACGGCCTGCACGGCGGGGTTCTGCCGGTCCGGATAGACCCACCCGACGGGGGTGACGATGTTCTTGCCCGAGCGCAGGATTCGCTTGACCACGTCTTCGTCGGGCAGCAGCGGCGAGTACATGACGCAGTCGGCGTCCGCTGCCAGCAGAGCGTCGATGTCGGTGGTGGCCGTCACCCCGACCGGCTTCTCGCCGGCCAACTCGCCGGCGTCGCGCCCGTCCTTGTCCGCGCTGTGCACCCAGCACCCGACCAGTTCGAGCTGCGGATGGTTCAGCACGCCCTGGATGGCGGCCCTGCCCACGCCGCCGGTGGCCCACTGAATGACTTTGATGGCCCTGTTCATGGTGGCTCCGATCCACCGGCCACGCTATCGGGCTTTATCGGAGGAGGGGGACGAAGGGATGTGATCCGGGGACGATCCGGCACGAAGCCCCGGCACGATGCGTTCGTGCCGGGGCTTCGCCGGGGTTGGGGGCACCGGAGATCAGTGCGTGCCGCCATGCTTGCCGGAGCCGCGGTTGCCCGAGTGGTCCGAGCCGCCATGGCCCGCGTTGCCCGAGCCGTTCTGGTTCGCGTGAGCCGGCTTGGCCGATGCGGCCGGGGCCTGCTTCGCGGGAGCGGGAGCAGCCTTCGCCGGAGCCGCCGGAGCCGCCGGAGCCGCCGGAGCGGGAGCAGCCTTCGCCGGAGCTGCCGGAGCAGCGGGGGCAGGCTTAATCGGCGTCGGCATAGCGGGAGCGGGCCTCGGCGCCGGGGCCGCCGGAGCCGCCGGAGCCGCGGGGGCAGCCGGAGCCGCGGGGGCAGCAGGAGCCGCGGGGGCCGCCGGGGCGGCCTGGCTCACCCCGGCGAGGCCGAGTGAGCCGCCGATGACGAGGCTGGCCGAGATCACGGCCTGACCCAGGTAACGGGTGATCGTGCGGGTGCGGGTGCGGGTGCTGGTGTTGGTGCTCATGGGATTTCCTTCCTCAGTTAGTGGATACCGATCGTGCTCACGCCGGGGGATTCAGCTGTTTTCCGGCGATGTCTCCACGGTGTCAGCGATCCGCGATGCCGTCTGTCGGCGGAAAAACCCCCTCGGTCGATGAATTCGCTGTCCTGCTGTCGCAGGACAAGTGGGCGGATTTGGCTCGGGCCGAGGTCGTCAGGCATACTGTGGCGATCGTCTTGGTCCGGGTTCGCGCCCGAGCGGCAAGACGTACGACCAGCGCCAACACCGGCGCGTCCGGTCCCCACCTCGAGCGGGTTTTTCCCGAAGTCGAGGCTTGCGCGCGGGCGACACACCCGAACGCGGGGTCCGGAGGACCACGACAGGTGAACAGCGGCAGCAGCATGCGAGGCCCGGATCTCGACGTCCGGGCCCCGAACCCAGCAGGAAAGTAGGAGAAGCGTGGCGGGACAGAAGATCCGCATCAGGCTCAAGGCCTACGACCACGAGGCTATCGACGCTTCGGCGCGGAAGATCGTGGAGACGGTGACCCGCACCGGTGCGAGCGTGGTGGGTCCGGTGCCGCTGCCGACCGAGAAGAATATCTATTGCGTCATCCGCTCCCCGCACAAGTACAAGGACTCGCGGGAGCACTTCGAGATGCGCACCCACAAGCGGCTCATCGACATCCTCGACCCGACGCCGAAGACGGTTGACGCGCTGATGCGCATCGACCTGCCGGCCAGTGTCGACGTGAATATCCAGTAGGAGTCGGAGCACATGGCACCCTCGAGCAAACCAAGGCGCGGCATCCTCGGCACCAAGCTGGGAATGACCCAGGTCTTCGACGAGAACAATCGCGTCGTACCGGTGACGGTCGTCAAGGCCGGCCCCAATGTCGTGACCCGCATCCGCACCCCCGAGAAAGACGGCTACAGCGCCGTGCAGCTCGCCTATGGCGAGATCAGCCCGCGCAAGGTGAACAAGCCGCTGAGCGGGCAGTACGCCGCCTCCGGCGTCAATCCCCGCCGGCACCTCGCCGAGTTGCGACTCGACGACGAGGCTGCAGCCGCCGAGTACGAAGTCGGTCAGGAGCTCAAGGCCGACATCTTCGCCGAGGGCAGCTATGTCGACGTGACCGGGACCTCCAAGGGCAAGGGCTACGCCGGCACGATGAAGCGCCACGGATTCCGCGGCCAGGGCGCCGCGCACGGCGCCCAGGCGGTGCACCGTCGGCCCGGGTCGATCGGCGGATGCTCCACGCCCGGGCGGGTGTTCAAGGGCACCCGCATGTCCGGGCGGATGGGCAACGACCGCGTGACGACCCAGAACCTGCTGGTGCACAAGGTCGATACAGACAAAGGCGTGCTGCTGATCAAGGGCGCGATTCCCGGCCGGACCGGCAGCCTGGTGATGGTCCGCACCGCGGTCAAGCGAGGTGAGAAGTGATGGCTTCCAGCAACTCCGGCGGCCTGACGTTGCAGGTCCAGACCCCCGACGGCAAGAAGAGCGGGACCGTGGATCTGCCCGCCGATCTGTTCGACGTCGAACCCAACATCGCGCTGATGCATCAGGTGGTGACCGCGCAGCTGGCGGCAGCCCGGCAGGGTACCCACTCGACGAAGACGCGCGGGGAGGTCCGCGGCGGCGGCAAGAAGCCCTACCGGCAGAAAGGCACCGGCCGGGCCCGCCAGGGTTCGATCCGGGCGCCGCAGTTCAAAGGTGGCGGCGCGGTTTTCGGGCCCAAGCCGCGTGACTACTCCCAGCGGACCCCGAAGAAGATGATCGCCGCGGCCCTGCGCGGCGCGTTGTCCGACCGGGCCCGCAACCAGCGGATCCATGCCGTGACCGAACTCGTCAGCGGGCAGACCCCGTCGACCAAGAGCGCCAAGGCGTTCCTCGGAAAGCTCACCGACCGCCCCAAGATTCTCGTGGTGATCGGTCGTGCCGACGAGGTCGGCGCGAAGAGCGTGCGCAACCTGCCGGGTGTGCACCTGGTCGCTCCCGACCAGCTCAACACCTACGACGTTCTCAATGCCGACGACGTCGTGTTCAGCGTGGAGGCTCTGACCTCTTATATCGAGCACAATTCCGGGACTGCGGCCGGCTCGGCCGGCGAGCCGGATCTTGAGGCAGCGGAGGTGTCGGCCTGATGACGAACGTGACCGATCCCCGCGACATCATCATCGCTCCGGTGATCTCGGAGAAGACCTACGCCCTGCTCGAAGAGAACGTCTATACGTTCCTGGTTCATCCGGACTCGAATAAGACGCAGATCAAGATCGCCATCGAGAAGATCTTCGCGGTCAAGGTCGATTCGGTGAACACCGCCAACCGAAAGGGCAAGCGCAAGCGCACCCGGCTCGGCTACGGCAAGCGCAAGGACACCAAGCGGGCCATCGTGACACTGTCGCCCGAGAGCAAGCCGATCGACATCTTCGGAGCACCGGCGTAGCCGGCAGAAGGACTGGATCATGGGAATTCGCAAGTACAAGCCGACGACCCCGGGTCGTCGCGGCTCCAGCGTGTCCGACTTCGCCGAGATCACCCGGTCGACCCCGGAGAAGTCGCTCGTCCGGCCGCTGCACAGCACCGGCGGGCGCAATGCGCACGGCCGGATCACCACCCGCCATCGGGGCGGTGGCCACAAGCGCGCCTATCGGGTGATCGACTTCCGCCGCAACGACAAGGACGGCGTGAACGCCAAGGTCGCCCACATCGAGTACGACCCGAACCGCACCGCCAACATCGCCTTGCTGCACTACCTCGATGGCACCAAGCGCTACATCATCGCCCCGCAGGGCCTGTCCCAGGGCGATGTCGTGGAGTCGGGTCCCAACGCTGACATCAAGCCGGGCAACAATCTTCCGCTTCGCAACATCCCGGCCGGCACCCTGGTGCATGCGGTCGAATTGCGGCCGGGCGGTGGTGCGAAACTGGCCCGCTCGGCCGGGGCCAGCATCCAGCTGCTCGGCAAGGAGGGCGCCTACGCCGCGCTGCGGATGCCGTCCGGCGAGATCCGTCGCGTCGACGTCCGCTGCCGCGCGACCGTCGGTGAGGTCGGCAACGCCGAACAGGCCAACATCAACTGGGGCAAAGCCGGCCGCATGCGGTGGAAGGGCAAGCGCCCCAGCGTCCGCGGTGTGGTGATGAATCCCGTGGACCATCCGCACGGTGGTGGCGAGGGCAAGACCTCGGGTGGTCGCCACCCGGTCAGTCCGTGGGGCAAGCCCGAGGGCCGTACCCGCAAGCGTAAGAAGCAGAGCGACAAGCTCATCGTCCGTCGCCGGCGCACCGGCAAGAAGCGCTAGGCCGCCGGGAAGGAGTGAACAGCGATGCCCCGTAGTCTCAAAAAGGGTCCGTTCGTCGACGACCATCTGCTCAAGAAGGTCGACGTCCAGAACGAGAAGAACACCAAGCAGGTCATCAAGACCTGGTCACGCCGTTCGACGATCATTCCCGACTTCATCGGGCACACCTTCGCCGTCCACGACGGCCGCAAGCACGTGCCGGTCTTCGTCACCGAAGCGATGGTCGGACACAAGCTCGGCGAGTTCGCGCCGACCCGCACCTTCAAGGGCCACATCAAGGACGACCGGAAGGCGAAGCGGCGATGAACGCAGTGAATGCCGCAATTAAGGAGAAGCGGCGATGAACGCAGTGAATGCCGCGATTCGGAAGCGGCGGTAACCATGACTACAGCGACTGTTTCCGAGTTCCCCACCGTCACCGCCAAGGCGCGCTTCGTGCGCGTCTCGGCGTCGAAAGCGCGCCGGGTCATCGACCTGGTGCGCGGTAAGTCGGTTGAGGAGGCGCTCGACATCCTGCGGTGGGCCCCGCAGGCGGCCAGCGACCCGGTGGCCAAGGTGATCGCCAGCGCGGCCGCCAACGCCCAGAACAACAGCGGTCTGGACCCGCGCACCCTGGTCGTCGCGTCGGTCTACGCCGACGAGGGGCCCACCGCCAAGCGAATCAGGCCCCGCGCGCAGGGTCGGGCCTACCGAATCCGCAAGCGCACCAGCCACATCACGGTCGTGGTGGAGAGCCGTCCGCCTCGCGACCAGCGGGCCACACCATCGACTCGCTCGCGTCGGGCGCAGGCCAGCAAGGCGGTCGCCGGTGCCGGAACCGCTCCGGCCAAGAAGGCACCCGTCAAGAAGGCCACCGCCGCCAAGGCGCCGGCCAAGAAGGCTCCTGCGAAGAAGGCCGTGAAGAAAGCCACCCCGAAGAAGGCGGCTCCCGAATCGGCCGAAGCTTCCGAAGAATCGAAGGGAGGCTCGCAGTAGTGGGCCAGAAGATCAATCCGCACGGATTTCGGCTGGGCATCACCACCGACTGGAAGTCGCGGTGGTTCGCCGACAAGCAGTACGCCGAGTACGTCAAAGAAGATGTCGCCATCCGCCGATTGCTGGCGGCCGGGCTGGAACGGGCCGGGATCGCCGACGTCGAGATCGAGAGGACTCGCGACAGGGTCCGCGTCGACATCCACACCGCCCGCCCGGGCATCGTGATCGGACGGCGCGGCACTGAGGCTGACCGCATCCGCGCCGACCTCGAGAAACTCACCGGCAAGCAGGTTCAGCTGAACATCCTCGAGGTCAAGAACCCCGAATCGCAGGCCCAGCTGGTCGCCCAGGGGGTCGCCGAGCAGCTGAGCAACCGCGTCGCGTTCCGCCGTGCGATGCGCAAGGCCATTCAGTCCGCCATGCGTCAGCCCCATGTCAAGGGCATCAGGGTGCAGTGCTCGGGTCGCCTCGGCGGCGCGGAGATGAGCCGCTCGGAGTTCTACCGCGAGGGTCGGGTGCCGCTGCACACGTTGCGCGCCGACATCGACTACGGCCTCTACGAGGCCAAGACAACCTTCGGCCGCATCGGCGTGAAGGTCTGGATCTACAAGGGCGACGTCGTCGGCGGCAAGCGTGAACTGGCCTCGGCAGCGCCCTCGGCCGACCGCGCCCGTCGGGATCGTCCGTCCGGGACCCGCCCGCGCCGCAGTGGTGCGTCCGGCACGACCGCGACGAGCACCGAGGCCGGCCGCGCCGCAACGGGCCTTGAGGACGCACCGGCCGACGTTGGCGATGTTGCGGACGTCGTGGCGCCGGAGTCCGGACCGGCCCCGGAGTCGACCGGGGCGTCAACAGAGGGAGCGCAGTGATGTTGATTCCGCGCAAGGTCAAGCACCGCAAACAGCACCACCCGAAGCAGCGCGGAGTGGCCAGCGGCGGCACCAGTGTGTCGTTCGGCGACTACGGCATCCAGGCGCTGGAACACGCCTACGTGACCAACCGCCAGATCGAGTCGGCGCGTATCGCCATCAACCGTCACATCAAGCGTGGCGGCAAGGTGTGGATCAACATCTTCCCGGACCGTCCGCTGACCAAGAAGCCCGCCGAAACCCGCATGGGTTCGGGTAAGGGCTCGCCGGAGTGGTGGGTGGCCAACGTCAAGCCCGGACGGGTGCTCTTCGAGCTGAGCTACCCCGACGAGAAGATCGCCCGCGAGGCCCTGACCCGCGCGATTCACAAGCTGCCGATCAAGGCGCGCATCGTGACCCGAGAGGAGCAGTTCTGATGGCTGTAGGTGTCAGTGCAGGCGAAATGCGTGAGCTCACCGAGGAAGAGCTGACCACCAAGCTGCGCGAGTCCAAGGAAGAGCTGTTCAACCTGCGCTTCCAGATGGCGACCGGGCAGCTGGCCAACAACCGCCGGCTCCGCGTCGTCCGACAGGAGATCGCGCGGGTCTACACCGTGCTGCGCGAGCGCGAACTCGGCCTCGCTTCCGGACCCAGCGGTGAGGATGCGTGATGGCTGAGACGAAGAAGGCGGCGTCAGACGCCAAGGGAGCCAAGCACACTCCCCGGACCGAGAAGCCGCGCGGGCGTCGCAAGACGGTGATCGGCTATGTCGTGAGCGACAAGATGGAGAAGACCATCGTTGTCGAGTTGGAGTCGCGCGTGCAGCACCCCAAGTACGGCAAGATCATCCGGACGACGAAAAAGGTCAAAGCGCACGACGAGGACGGCACCGCCGGTATCGGCGACCGGGTCTCGCTGATGGAGACCCGACCGCTGTCGGCCACCAAGCGCTGGCGGCTCGTCGACATCCTCGAGAAGGCCAAGTAGTTCGGGGCTAGGGAATCCTGGTCATGGCAGAGTTCAGCGGCAAGATCGCTCTCGACATCCGCGACTCCGAACCGGACTGGGGGCCGTTCGCCGCCCCGACCGCGCCGGAGAACGCGCCCAACGTGCTCTATCTCGTGTGGGACGACGTCGGTATCGCCACCTGGGATTGCTTCGGCGGGCTGGTGGAGATGCCGGCCATGAGCCGGATCGCCGAGCGCGGTGTCCGGCTGACCCAGTTCCACACCACCGCGCTGTGCTCACCCACCCGGGCCTCGCTGCTGACCGGACGCAACGCGACGTCGGTCGGAATGGCGGTGATCGAGGAGTTCACCGAAGGTTTCCCGGGCATCAGCGGTCGGATTCCGGCGGAGACCGCGCTGATCTCCGAGGTGCTCGCCGAGCGCGGCTACAACACCTACTGCACCGGCAAGTGGCACATGACCCCGCTGGAGGAGTCCAACCTGGCCGCCACCAAGCGACACTGGCCGCTGGCCCGCGGCTTCGAACGGTTCTACGGCTTCCTCGGCGGCGAGACCGACCAGTGGTACCCGGAGCTGATCTACGACAACCACCCGGTGGAGGCGCCTGCCACCCCGGAGGACGGCTACCACCTCTCGGCGGACCTCGCCGACAAGACGATCGAGTTCATCCGCGACGCGAAAGTCGTCGCACCGGACAAGCCGTGGTTCTCCTACGTCTGCCCGGGGGCCGGGCATGCCCCCCACCACGTCTTCAAGGAGTGGGCCGATCGGTACGCCGGCCGCTTCGACATGGGTTACGAGCGCTACCGCGAGATCGTGCTGGAAAACCAGAAGAAGCTCGGCGTGGTTCCCCCTGACACCGAATTGTCGCCGATGAATCCCTACGCCGACGTCAAGGGCCCGGATGGACAGCCGTGGCCCCTGCAGGACACCGTCCGGCCCTGGGACGGATTGTCGGCTGATGAGAAGCGACTGTTCTCCCGGATGGCCGAGGTGTTTGCCGGCTTCCTGTCCTACACCGACGCGCAGATCGGTCGCATACTCGACTACCTCGACGAGTCGGGCCAGCTCGACAACACCATCATCGTGGTGATCTCCGACAACGGTGCCAGCGGCGAAGGCGGCCCGAACGGGTCGGTCAATGAGATCAAGTTCTTCAACGGATACATCGACACCGTTGAGGAGAGCCTGCGCTTCTACGATGAGCTGGGCGGACCGTCGACCTACAACCACTTTTCGATCGGCTGGGCGATGGCGTTCAACACGCCCTACAAGCTCTACAAGCGCTACGCCTCCCACGAGGGCGGCATCGCCGACACCGCGATCATCTCGTGGCCCGCCGGAATCGCCGCGCACGGTGAGTTGCGTGACAACTACGTCAGCGTCTGTGATATCACCCCCACGGTCTACGAGTTGCTGGGTATCGCCGAGCCGAAGACCGTGAAGGGAATTCCCCAGCGACCGCTGGAGGGCGTGAGTTTCACAGCCGCACTGGAGGATTCGAAAGCCAAGACCGCCAAGAAGACCCAGTTCTACACCATGCTCGGCACCCGGGGTATCTGGCACGAGGGCTGGTTCGCCAATACGGTGCACGCCGCCGCCCCATCGGGCTGGGGGCACTTCGATGCTGACCGCTGGGAGCTCTACCACATCGACGCCGATCGCAGCCAGTGCCACGATCTGGCCGGGCAGCATCCCGAGAAGCTTGAAGCGCTACAGAAGCTGTGGTTCGCCGAAGCCGACAAGTACAACGGCTTGCCGCTCGGTGATTTCAGCATCGGCGAGATCATCGGGCGGCCGCGACCGTCGCTGGCCGGCGATCGCTCCCGCTACGTCTACTACCCGCACACCGCGCAGGTCCCGCTGGGGGCGTGCGTCAATATCGCCGGCCGCTCCTTCTCGGTGCTGGCCGAGGTGGCGGTGGAGTCGGCGGACGTGCACGGCGTGCTGCTCAAACAGGGCTCCGGCCACGGCGGTTACACGCTGTTCGTCGCCGACGGTCGTTTGCACTTCGTCTACAACTTCTTCGGCGACGTGGAGCAGCAGGTGTCCGCGCCGGATCCGGTGCCGCTCGGCAACCACATCCTGGGTGTCGGGTACGTCCGCACCGGCACGGCGGAGGGCAGCGTCACACCCCTGGGCGAGGTGACCCTCTACGTGGACGGCGCCGCGGTGGCGACCGTGTCCGGCGTGAAAGCCCACCCGTTCATCTTCGGCATCGCCGGGGGCGGGGTCAGCGTCGGCCGCAATCTCGGGCAGCCGGTGTCCACGGCCTACCGGGCGCCCTTCGAGTTCAGCGGCGGCACGATCGCCCGCGTGGTCGTCGACGTGTCCGGCGAGCCCTACCTCGACGCCGAGCGCGCCCTGGCACTGGCCTTCGCCAAGGACTGAGCTGTGCTGACCGCGCTGGTCGAGGTACCCGGCGGGGTGTTTCGGATGGGGTCGACCAGGTTCTACCCGGAGGAAGCCCCGGTCCACACCGCGAGCGTGGGTGCGTTCGCGATCGAACGCCACCCGGTGACCAATGCCCAGTTCGCCGAATTCGTCGCAGCCACCGGCTACGTCACGGTCGCCGAGCGGCCGCTGGACCCGGCGCTCTATCCGGGAGTCGCGCGAGCGGACTTGGCGCCGGGTGCGCTGGTGTTCCGGCCGACCGCCGGTCCGGTGAACCTGGCCGACTGGCGGCAGTGGTGGGACTGGGCGCCCGGCGCGCACTGGCGGGAACCCTTCGGGCCCGGCAGCGACATCGCCGGAAAGCAGGACCACCCGGTCGTTCAGGTCGCCTTTTCCGACGCCGCGGCGTACGCGGACTGGGCGGGCCGGCGGCTGCCGACCGAGGCCGAATGGGAGTACGCCGCGCGGGCGGACTCCGAGTCGACCTACGGCTGGGGGGACGAGCCCCGGCCCGGCGGTGAACTGATGGCCAACACCTGGCAGGGTCGGTTTCCCTACCGCAACGACGGGGCGCTGGGCTGGGCCGGCACCTCCCCGGTCGGAGCCTTCCCGCCCAACGCGTTCGGCCTGCTGGACATGATCGGCAACGTCTGGGAGTGGACGGCGACCCGGTTTTCGGCTCACCACCTGGCCGAACCGCGCTCCGCGTGCTGCCCGGGTCCGGACCCGGACCCGGGGGTCAGCCAGACCCTCAAGGGCGGCTCGCACCTGTGCGCCCCGGAGTACTGCCACCGCTACCGCCCCCCGGCGCGTTCCCCGCAGTCCCAGGACAGTTCCACCACCCACATCGGGTTCCGCTGCGCGGTGACCAGCGGCTGACCGGATTTGGCCCTGAGCGGGGCCTCGCCTACTATGGGGAGGTTGCCTCGGGCAGACCTCGGCCGGGTGGCGTGAGCCCCCCAGCCCTGCGTGCCGGGTGACGACGACCGCGCACGGAAGTTACCTTCGGGCTGCCCGCAGGGAACTGTGCACAACCGAGGGAGATCTGGTGATCCAGCAGGAATCGCGGCTCAAGGTTGCCGACAACACCGGCGCCAAGGAGATCCTGTGCATCCGGGTTCTCGGCGGATCCTCGCGGCGCTACGCCGGCATCGGAGACGTGATCGTGGCGACTGTCAAGGACGCCATCCCCGGCGGCAACGTCAAGCGCGGCGACGTGGTCAAGGCCGTGGTGGTGCGCACCGTCAAGGAGCGCCGCCGCCCCGACGGCAGCTACATCAAGTTCGATGAGAACGCCGCCGTGATCATCAAGGCCGACAACGACCCGCGCGGTACCCGCATCTTCGGCCCGGTCGGGCGCGAGCTGCGGGAGAAGCGCTTCATGAAGATCGTCTCGCTGGCCCCGGAGGTGCTCTAGATGAAGGTCAAGAAGGGCGACACCGTCCTGGTCATCGCCGGCAAGGACAAGGGTGCCAAGGGCAAGGTGCTCCAGGCCTACCCGGACCGCAACCGGATTCTGGTCGAGGGCGTCAACCGGATCAAGAAGCACACCCCGAATTCGGCGAACGAGCGCGGCGCCTCCTCCGGGGGGATTGTCACCCAGGAGGCGTCGATCGACGTCTCCAATGTGATGGTCGTCGACTCCGACGGCAAGCCCACCCGGATCGGTCACCGCGTCGACGAGAAGACCGGCAAGAAGGTCCGCATCTCCAAGCGCAACGGTAAGGACATCTCGTGACGACCGTAGAAGCCCAGAAGGTCGCGCCGCGGCTCAAGCTGCGCTACCGCAGCGAGATCCGCGATGCCCTGCATCAGCAGTTCGAATACGCCAACGTGATGCAGATTCCCACGGTGGTCAAAGTCGTCATCAACATGGGCGTCGGTGACGCCGCCCGCGACGCGAAGCTCATCAACGGCGCGGTCAACGACCTCGCGCTGATCACCGGCCAGAAGCCGGAGATCCGCAAGGCCCGCAAGTCCATCGCCCAGTTCAAGCTGCGCGAGGGCATGCCGATCGGCGTCACGGCCACCCTGCGCGGCGACCGGATGTGGGAGTTCCTCGACCGGCTCGTCTCGATCGCGCTGCCCCGTATCCGCGACTTCCGGGGGCTCAGCCCCAAGCAGTTCGACGGCCATGGCAACTACACCTTCGGTCTCTCCGAGCAGTCGGTGTTCCACGAGATCGACGTGGACTCGATCGATCGGCCGCGGGGCATGGACATCACCGTCGTCACCTCGGCGACGACCGACGACGAGGGGCGGGCACTGTTGCGGGCCCTCGGTTTCCCCTTCAAGGAGAACTAGAGCAATGGCAAAGAAGGCACTGGTCAACAAGGCCAAGAAGAAGCCGAAGTTCGCGGTGCGGGCCTACACCCGTTGCAACAAGTGCGGTCGTCCGCACTCGGTGTACCGCAAGTTCGGTCTGTGCCGGATCTGCCTGCGCGAGATGGCGCATGCCGGGGAACTGCCCGGTGTGCAGAAGGCCAGCTGGTAGGAGGAGCAGCGCCAGATGACGATGACGGACCCGATCGCAGACTTTCTGACCCGTTTGCGCAACGCCAATTCGGCGTACCACGAAGAAGTGGCGCTGCCGCACTCGAAGATCAAGGCGAATATCGCCGAGATCCTCAAGCGCGAGGGTTACATCAGCGACTACCGCACCGAGGATGCCCGGATCGGAAAGTCGCTGATCGTCGAACTCAAGTACGGGCCGAACCGGGAGCGCAGCCTGGCCGGCCTGCGCCGGGTGTCCAAGCCCGGTCTGCGGGTGTATGCCAAGTCGACGAGCCTGCCGCGAGTGCTCGGCGGGCTGGGGGTGGCGATCATCTCCACGTCTTCGGGCTTGCTGACCGACCGCCAGGCCGCCCAGCAGGGTGTCGGCGGCGAAGTCCTGGCTTACGTGTGGTGAGAGGGATTTAGACATGTCGCGAATTGGTAAGCAGCCGGTGCCCGTCCCGTCCGGAGTGGACGTGAGCATCGACGGGCAGAAGCTGTCGGTGAAGGGCCCCAAGGGTGCCCTGGAGCTGGCGATCGCCGAGCCCATCGTGCTGTCCCGCGACGAGGACGGCGCGATCGTCGTCACCCGCCCCGACGACGAGCGGCGCAACCGCTCGCTGCACGGGCTGTCGCGCACCCTGGTCTCCAATGTCATCACCGGGGTGACCGAGGGGTACACCACGAAGATGGAGATCTTCGGCGTCGGCTATCGCGTCCAGCAGAAGGGCGGCAACCTGGAGTTCGCCCTGGGCTACAGCCATCCGGTTCTCATCGAGGCCCCCGAGGGCATCACCTTCGCGGTGGAGAGCCCGACGAAGTTTTCGATCTCGGGGATCGACAAGCAGAAGGTCGGCCAGATCTCGGCGAACATCCGGCGGTTGCGCCGCTCTGACCCCTACAAGGGCAAGGGCATCCGCTACGAAGGCGAACAGATCCGTCGCAAGGTCGGAAAGACAGGTAAGTAGGCATGGCACCCACACAGACAGCCACCGCGCACAAGCCGGTCGGCTCCAGTGCTTCGGCAACCCGGCGGGTGGCCCGGTTACGCCGTCACGCGCGGCTGCGCAAGAAGGTCGTGGGCACCGCCGAGCGGCCGCGTCTGGTGGTCAACCGCTCCTCGCGACATATCCACGTCCAGCTCGTCAATGACGAGAACGGCACGACCGTGGCCGCGGCATCGTCGATCGAGGCTGACGTTCGCGGCGTGGACGGCGACAAGAAAGCCCGCAGTGTCCGAGTCGGCCAGCTCATTGCCGAACGCGCCAAGTCGGCCGGGATCGACACCGTGGTGTTCGACCGGGGCGGCCACACCTACGGTGGGCGGATCGCGGCCCTGGCCGACGCCGCACGGGAGAACGGACTGAAATTCTGATGAACGCAGCTACCAACCCGGAGCAGACACCGACGACTGCGCCCGAAGCGGAGACGCCAGCAGCCGGCACCGCGGCAGCCGGCGGCGGCGAGAGCCGCGACGACCGGGGTTACCGCGACGGGCGCCGCCGTGACGATCGCGGCGGACGTTCCGACGGGCGCGGCGGTCGTGACGGTGACAAGAGCAACTACCTCGAGCGCGTCGTCACGATCAACCGTGTCTCGAAGGTGGTCAAGGGCGGCCGCCGGTTCAGCTTCACCGCGCTGGTCATCGTCGGTGACGGCAAGGGCATGGTCGGTGTCGGCTACGGCAAGGCCAAGGAGGTGCCCGCGGCGATCGCCAAGGGTGTCGAGGAAGCCCGCAAGAACTTCTTCCGGGTCCCCCTGATCGGCGGGACCATCACCCATCCCGTACAGGGCGAGGCGGCGGCCGGCGTGGTCATGCTGCGTCCGGCCAGCCCCGGCACCGGCGTGATCGCCGGCGGTGCGGCTCGCGCGGTGCTGGAGTGCGCCGGGGTCCACGACATCCTGGCCAAGTCGCTGGGCAGCGACAACGCGATCAACGTGGTGCATGCCACCGTCGCCGCGCTGAAGATGCTGCAGCGCCCCGAGGAGGTGGCCGCTCGCCGCGGTCTGCCCATCGAGGACGTCGCGCCGGCCGGCATGCTCCGCGCCCGCCGGGAGAGCGAAGCGCAGGCCCGGCAGGCCGTCGCGGCGACCGAAGGAAGTGCGTAACCCATGGCAGAGCTCAAGATCACCCAGGTACGCGGCACCATCGGGGCGCGCTGGAAGCAGCGTGAAACCCTGCGCACCCTGGGATTGCGCAAGATCCGCCAGTCGGTGATCCGGGAGGACAACCCCCAGACGCGCGGCCTGATCAGGGTCGTTCACCATCTCGTTGACGTCGAGGAAGTCTGAGGAGAGCAGGAAAGATGACGATCAAACTGCACGACCTCAAGCCCGCGCCGGGTTCCAAGACCCGCAAGACCCGGGTCGGCCGCGGCGAGGGATCCAAAGGCAAGACCGCCGGCCGCGGCACCAAGGGCTCGAAGGCCCGCAAGAACGTGCCGGCGAGCTTCGAGGGCGGCCAGATGCCCATCCACATGCGGCTGCCGAAACTGAAGGGCTTCCGCAACCGGTTCGGCACCACCTACGAGGTGGTCAACGTCGCCGACCTCAACCGGCTGTACCCCGCCGGTGGCGACGTCACCCCCGCCGACCTCGTCGCCAAGGGTGCGGTTCGCAGGAACACCTTGGTCAAGGTCCTCGGTAACGGCAAGCTGACGGTGAAGGTCGACGTCACCGCGCACAAGTTCAGCGGCAGCGCGCGCGAAAAGATCGCCGCCGCGGGCGGATCAGCAACGGAGATGTCCTGAAGTCTCCTAGGTTCGCGTTCCTGCCCGTCCCCGGCGAGTTACGGGGCTTGGCGCGCAGGGTCGACACCGCCCGCCACCGCGGGGTGCCGGGCGGCTGCATTCTCGAGTTCGATCTTCAGTCGGTGCCACCGGAGACCGCGGGGTTCGACCCGCTGCGCATCCTCAGCGGAACCGGCCGGCCGCTGCAGCTGCGCGACGCCGTCGCCGCCCTGCACCGCGCGGCCGAGGACCCCCGGGTCGCGGGATTGATCGCCCGGGTGCAACTCGCGGCCGCCCCGCCGGGAGCGGTCCAGGAACTTCGCGACGCCATCGCCGCCTTCACGGCGGTGAAGCCGTCCCTGGCCTGGGCGGAGACCTACCCCGGCACGCTCTCCTACTACCTCGCGACGGCATTCTCCGAGATCTGGATGCAGCCGTCGGGGACCGTGGGCCTGATCGGCTTCGCGACCAACGCGCTGTTCCTCCGGGACGCCCTGGACAAGGTCGGGATCGAGGCGCAGTTCGTGGCCCGGGGCGAGTACAAGTCGGCGGCGAATCTCTTCACCGAGGATCGCTATACCGACGCCCACCGGGAAGCTGACTCCCGACTGATCGAGAGCATGCACAATCAGGTCTGGACCGGCATCGCCGAGGCGCGCGGAATCGACGAGTCCGCGCTGGAGGCGCTGGCGGACCGGGCCCCGCTGCTCCGCGAAGATGCGATCGCCGCGAAGTTGTTGGACCGCATCGGTTTTCGTGACGAGGCCTATGCCCACATTGCTGAGCTGACCGGCACCGAGTGCGCAGATCCCGACGACGAGGAAGCCCCGCCCAGGCTGTTCCTCTCCCGCTACGCGCAGACCCGCAAACCGGCCCCTGCGATTCCGGGCCGCAAGCAGAATCCGCTGATCGCGGTGGTGACGGTTGCCGGGCCGATCGTCAGTGGCCGGGGAGGGCCCCAGCTGCTGCCCGGTCGCTCCAGCGCCGGGGCGGACACCGTTGCCGCGGCGCTCCGCGAAGCCGCAGCCGACGACGAGGTGAAGGCGGTCGTGGTGCGCGTCGACAGCCCGGGCGGATCGGTGACCGGGTCGGAGACGATCTGGCGTGAGGTGTGCCGGGCCCGGTCGGGCGGCAAGCCGGTGGTCGCGTCCATGGGAGCCGTGGCCGCCTCCGGCGGCTACTACGTGGCGATGGCTGCCGAGAAGATCGTGGCCAATCCGGCGACGATCACCGGATCGATCGGTGTCGTGACCGGGAAACTGGTCGCCCGCGAACTCAAGGATCGGCTGGGCGTGGGCTCGGACTCCGTGCGGACCAACTCCAATGCCGACGCGTGGTCGCCGAACGCGCCGTTCACCCCGGAGCAACAGGCGCTGGTCGAAGCCGAGGCGGATCTGTTCTACACGGACTTCGTTCGCCGCGTCGCCGAGGCGCGCGGTCTGTCGGAGGAGGCCGTCGAGGCGGTGGCTCGAGGCCGGATCTGGACCGGCGCCGACGCCGCCGAGCGCGGTCTGGTCGACGAACTGGGCGGACTGCGTACCGCGGTGCGCCGCGCCAAGGTGCTGGCCGGGTTGGACGCCGACGCCGAGGTACGACTGATCGGTTACCCGGGCGCCTCGGTGCTGGATTACCTGCGGCCCAAGGCTTCCTCGCAGCCGGCCGCGGCGCTGCTGGCCGAGGCCGTGGGCGTGCTGCTCACCGACCGGACGACGGCGCTGTGGGTGGGGGAGTCGCGGTTCTGATCAGCGCACGGCGCTGACGTAGGTGATCTCGCCGAGCGGGTCGTAGTCGTCGCGATCCGGCGGCTGCAGGCCGCTTCGGAGGAACAGTTCGGCACCCGGCACGCCGGTGACCTGCCAGCCGATGCCGCGCAGGTAGTCCATGACATTGTTGCGGGGGCCCGAGTAGATCAGCGCCGGCATATCGAGGTCCAGCCCGTGCGCTCGCAGATTGGAGGCCATCTCGGTGGACCGCGTGGCGCCGAAGTCCTCGATGCCCGGGACGTACTCGGTGGCCACCGCGCTGCCCGGTGTGCTCAGCGCGGTCAGCGTGTCCAGCAGGCGGTCCTGGGCTTGCGGCGGCAGGTAAATCAGAAGTCCCTCGGCCAGCCATGCGGTCGGGACCGTCGCGTCGAATCCCTGTTCGCGCAACGCGGCCGGCCAGTCCGCGCGCAGGTCGATCCCCACGGCTCTGCGGGTGGCGGTGGGCACCGCACCGAGGCCGGCCATCGTGGTGGTCTTGAAGTCGATCACGTCGGGCTGGTCGACCTCGTAGACGACGGTGCCCTCCGGCCAGGCCAACCGGTAGGCCCGGGAGTCCAGGCCGGCTGCCAGGATCACCGCCTGCCGGATCCCGCGATCGGCGGCAGCGCTGAAGTAGTCGTCGAAGAATTTCGTCCGCATGGCCATTCCGGCCACCATGGCCTCCGCCCGCTCCTGGCCGCCCTCGCCGAATACGGAGGTGTCCAGGCGTCCGTCGAGCAGGTCGGTGAAGAACGGGATGCCGACTGCCCGGACCAACGGCTCGGCGTACGGGTCGTCGATCAGCCGGCGCTCATCCCGGGTGGCCATCGCCCGCGCGGCGGCGACCATGGTCGCCGTCACACCGACACTGGCGGCGAGATCCCAGGAGTCGTCGTCACGCCGTGGCATGCGCGAACCCGGGCGGTCGGACTGATTCGGCGGGTGGTTCAGCTAGGGGTGATATAGCTAGGTAGTATAACTAGCGGCGCCGGGACGGATTCCCGGCCGGCCAGGGGTAACTGTTAGTCTCGTAGACTGATCGAGCGCGCCGCGATCGGCTATCACACGCTGGCCAGGCCAGCCGCATCGGCACGCCGCGACCCTGTCCGGCCGCCCAGGAGGAAGAGTGCTTTCGGCTTTCATCTCGTCGTTGCGGACGGCTGACCTGCGGCGAAAGATCCTCTTCACGCTGCTCATCGTGATCCTCTACCGGGTCGGCGCCGCACTGCCGTCACCCGGTGTCAATTACAAGAACGTCAACGAGTGCATCGACCAGCTCAGCGGCGGCTCCGGGGCGCAGATCTACTCGCTGATCAACCTGTTCTCCGGTGGCGCCCTGCTGCAACTGTCGGTCTTCGCGGTGGGCGTGATGCCCTACATCACCGCGAGCATCATCGTGCAGCTGCTCGGGGTGGTGATCCCGCGCTTCGAGGAGCTCCGCAAGGAGGGCCAGGCGGGCCAGGCCAAGATGACGCAGTACACCCGCTATCTGTCGATTGCGCTGGCCCTGCTGCAGGCCACCAGCATCGTTGCCCTCGCCGCCAACGGCGGCCTGCTGCAGGGATGCAACCTCGACATCCTCACCAATCAGAGCATCTTCACCCTGATCGTCATCGTTCTGGTGATGACGGCGGGCGCCGGGCTGGTCATGTGGATGGGCGAGCTGGTCACCGAGCGCGGCCTCGGCAATGGCATGTCGCTGCTGATCTTCGCCGGCATCGCCTCCCGCATCCCGATCGAGGGCAAGACCATTCTGGACACCCGCGGCGGCGCGGTGTTCACCGCGGTCTGCGCGGCCACGCTGGCGATCCTGGTCGGTGTGGTCTTCGTCGAGCAGGGTCAGCGCCGGATCCCGGTGCAGTACGCCAAGCGGATGGTGGGGCGCCGCATGTACGGCGGCACGTCGACCTATCTTCCGTTGAAGGTCAACCAGGCCGGCGTCATCCCGGTCATCTTCGCCTCGTCGCTGATCTACGTTCCGCTGCTGGTCACTCAGCTGATTCAGAGCGGCAGCAGTAGCCCGGGAACCGGGTGGTGGGACCGCTTCGTCGCCAACCACCTCACCAACCCGGCCGACCCGATCTATGTCGCCATCTATTTCGGGCTGATCATCTTCTTCACCTATTTCTATGTGTCGGTGACCTTCAACACCGAAGAGCGTGCCGACGAGATGAAGAAGTTCGGCGGGTTCATCCCGGGCATCCGGCCCGGCAAGCCCACCGCCGACTACCTGAATTACGTGCTGAACCGGATCACCCTTCCCGGCTCGATCTACCTCGGCGTGATCGCCGTCCTGCCGAACCTGTTCCTGCAGGCCGGCAGCAGTGGCAGCGTCCAGAACCTCCCCTTCGGCGGAACTGCCGTTCTGATCATGATCGGCGTCGGCCTCGATACGATCAAGCAGATCGAGGGCCAGCTCATGCAGCGGAATTACGAAGGATTCCTCAAGTGAGGCACACGTGCGCATAGTCCTGCTCGGCCCACCGGGCGCGGGCAAGGGCACCCAGGCGGTGAAGCTCGCGGAGAAACTCGGGGTCCCGCAGATCTCCACCGGGGAGTTGTTCCGGCACAACATCGACATCGGCAGCACGCTCGGCGTCGAAGCCAAGCGCTATCTTGACGCCGGCGAGCTGGTGCCGGCTGATCTGACGAACGCCCTCGTCGACGAGCGGCTCGACGAGGCCGACGTCGCCGGCGGGTTCATCCTGGACGGCTTTCCCCGGTCGGTCGAGCAGGCCGAGGCGCTGCACGCGATGCTGGAACGCCGCAACGCCAAACTGGACGCCGTTCTGGAGTTCCGGGTGCCCGAGGACGAACTCGTCGCCCGGCTCCAGGGCCGCGGCCGGGCCGACGACACCGAGGACGTGATCCGCAACCGGATGAAGGTCTACCGGGACGAGACGGCGCCGCTGCTGGACTACTACCAGCACGAGCTGAAGACCGTCGACGCCGTCGGTTCGCTGGACGAGGTCTTCGCGCGGGCCCTGCACGCGCTCGGTCGCTGACCCTCCGATGGTCTCGCTGCCGGGCCTGCGCAGCCGCAAGAGCGTGCCCGCCCGATCCGCCGGGGAACTCGACGCCATGGCCGCCGCCGGTGCGGTCGTCGCCGCTGCACTGAGTGCGGTGCAACAGACCGCCGGCCCGGGGGTGTCCACCGCCGAACTCGACGACGTCGCCGAGACGGTGATCCGGGAGGCCGGCGGCATCCCGTCCTTCCTGGGCTACCACGGATACCCGGCGAGCATCTGCTCCTCGGTGAACGATCGCGTCGTGCACGGCATCCCGGCGGAGAGCGAGAAGCTCGTCGAGGGCGACCTGGTGTCGATCGACTGCGGCGTCATTCTCGACGGCTGGCACGGCGACGCGGCGATCACCTTCGGGGCGGGCCCGCTGACCCCCGCCGACGAGGCGCTGTCCGCGGCGACCCGGAAGGCGCTGGACGCCGGTATCGCGGCCATGGTGCCCGGCAACCGGCTGACCGACGTCTCGCACGCGATCGAGCGGGGAGCCCGCGCCGCCGAAGCCGAACACGGCCGCCGGTTCGGCATCGTCGCCGGCTACGGCGGACATGGCATCGGCCGCAGCATGCACATGGACCCGTTTCTGCCCAACGAGGGTGAACCCGGTCGCGGTCCGCTACTGGTCACCGGTTCGGTCCTGGCGATCGAGCCGATGCTCACCCTGGGCACCACCCGCACCCGGGTCCTCGACGACCAGTGGACGGTCGTCACCACCGACGGATCCCGTGCCGCGCACTGGGAGCACACCGTCGCCGTCACCGACGACGGCCCCCGCATCCTGACCCGGTGAGTTCGCCCCGTCGGGCTTGCCCCGGTCCGGCAGCAGTCGTTCGGGGTGGTGGAAGTCGTTGACTCCGCCGCGCAACCCCCGGCCGGGGGGCGGTATCCACGCGGTCCGTCCGTCCCGGCGTGTGCGGGTCCGCCAGCCCCCCGGTGTGATCAGCCCGTGGTCCGGCCCGCAGCCGAAGGTGAGCTTGTCGATGTCGGTGGGACCACCGGCGGCCCAGCCGTCGACGTGGTGCACGTCGCACCTGTCGCCCGGGACGTCACAGCCCGGCGCGGTGCACCCGCGATCCCTGGCGTGCAGGGCCAGTCGCTGATCCGCGCTGGCGATGCGCCTGGCGCGGCCGAGGTACAGCGGCCGCTCGGAATGCGACTCGAACACGCACAGGTAGTGCAGGGCCCGGCTGGCCATCCGGACCAGATCCCGCATCGGCAGCAGACTGCCGCCGGCGGTGACGGCGTGCCCTGCCGCCGAGCAGAGCTGATCGACGGTCGCCGTCGCGATCACCGTCACCGGCAGCCCGCGATGCCGTCCGAGACGAGGGTCGCCGAGTTGGCGGCGCACCAGAAACGCCAGCGCGTCGTGCTGGCGCTGGGCGTGGCCCCGGGCGTCGCGGTCAGCGGCGTCGCTGGTCGCGTCGGGACCGGGCGGGTCATCGGTGACCGGACGTTCGTCGGCCGGATTGCACATCCCCGGTGCGGCGAACTTCGCGAGCCAGGCATCCAGCAGCGCCCGCAGTTCGGGCGTCGCCACCAGCTTGCCGATGCTCATCCCGTCGGGGCGCTGGCTGCCGCTCCAGGTGAAGCCGCGGCGCAGGTCCCGGTCGGAGTCGCTGAACCGCCCGTCCGGATTGAGGGTGACGGCAAGCCGGTCGGCGAGCTTCTTCAGCTGGTCGGGCCGAAGCTCGGCGGCCTTCTCGACCAGGAATGCCTCGGCGCGTTCGACCTCGATCGGCGGCAGGTGCCCCGGCAGTTCGCGCAGGAAACCCTGAATCACCCGGAGGTGCTCGGGGTCCAACACGCCCGCCTCCCAGGCCTTGGCCGCAGCCGGGAGTTGCGGGGGCAGCGGCTCTCCGGTCAATGTCGTGCGCGGCCGCAGTTGGGCGGCGTCGGCCAGCCGGCGGCGGGCCTCACCGGGGGTGAGCCGCGCGGCGTCGGCCAGCAGTCGATGCGGTGAGCCACCCATCTCGTCCTCGCCGCGGCGGGCCACCGCCGCCACCAGGTCATGCGCGAGCGCGGTGAGCCGGCGCCGTCCGGTCTCGAGCCACTCCACGGCGCTCAGCAGGTCCGCCGGCGGTTCGCCGTCCCAGTCCAGCGCACCGAGGGCCTGCAGCGCCGCGTCCAACGACGCGAATGCGGCGACCCGGGTAGAACTCATATTCGAAAGCTAACGAGGCCCTCCGACGGGCGGCCGGTTCCCGACCGCGCCGCGCCCGGGTCATCCCCAGCCGCGATTTCATCCCCAGGCGTCGGGGCCGCCCCTGGCGCTACTGTTCGGCTGATGCCCGCCAAACCCGATCCGATCGCCAGCGCCCGCGCGAACTGGGAACGCGCCGGCTGGGGCGAGGTCGCCGACGGCATGGTTGCGGTGACCTCGGTCATGCGGGCGCACCAGATCCTGCTGGCCCGGGTGGAAAATGCGCTGCGGCCCTACGACCTGAGCTTCTCGCGTTTCGAGCTGCTGCGCCTGCTGGCTTTCAGCCGCACCGGCGCGCTGCCGATCACCAAGGCCTCCGATCGGCTGCAGGTCCACGTCACCAGCGTCACCCACGCCATCCGCCGGCTGGAGGCCGACGGACTGGTTAAGCGGGCACCGCACCCGACGGACGGGCGCACCACCCTGGTCGGCATCACCGAGCTGGGTCGCTCGACCGTGGAGGACGCGACGGCGACCCTCAACGAGCGGGTGTTCGCCGACATCGGGATGACCGCCGAACAGGCGCGCGCGCTGGTCTCCGCGATCGACGCCCTGCGCCACCATGCCGGCGACTTCTGAGTCGGCGCACCCGGCGGTTACCCGCGCAGGGTGCCGATCACCGCGCTGAAGTCGAGATCGGGGTGATCCTCGGCGAAGCGGGCATAGATCTGCGCCGCGTGGCTGCCCAGCGGTGCCGAGGCTCCGGTCGAGACCACCGCATCCATCGCCAGACCGAGGTCCTTGTTCATCAGCGCGGTGGCGAATCCCGGCTTGAACCCGTTGTTGGCCGGTGACGTGGGAACCGGTCCGGGGACCGGACAGTTGGTGTGCAGGGCCCAGCAGTTGCCGGTGGCCCCGGTGATCACGTCGAACAGCGCCTGCGCGGACAGGCCGAGCTTCTCGGCGAGCACGAATGCCTCACCGACGGCGATCTGCTGCACGGCCAGCAGCATGTTGTTGCACAGTTTGGCGGCCTGGCCCGCACCGGAGGCACCGCAGTGGGTGATCTTGCCCGCCATGGCTTCCAGGACCGGTCGCGCCGTCTCCAGGGCCTTGGCCTCGCCGCCGACCATGAACGCCAGCGTGCCGGCAACCGCACCCTTGACGCCCCCGGAGACCGGGGCGTCGAGTTGGTTGAAACCACGGTCGGCGGCGTAGGTGTGGACCAGCCGGGCGTCGTCGACCGAGATCGTCGAGCTGTCGATGAACAGCGCCCCTTCGGTTGCGGCCGGCATCACCTCGGCGTAGCACTCCTTGACCAGGGTGCCGTTGGGCAGCATGGTGATCACGACGTCGGCCCCGTCGACGGCAGCCGCACCGCTGTCGACGACGGAGACCCCCTTGTCACCGGCCGCTGCCCGGGCCGCGGGCACCGGGTCGAAACCGCGCACGGTGTAGCCGGAGTTGACCAGGTTGCCCGACATGGGTGTGCCCATGTTGCCCAACCCGAGAAACGCGATCACAGTCATCTGTTGTCCCTTATACCGACGCGCGGACCCGGGCGGCCTCGGCCCGCCCGATGACCACCCGCATGATTTCGTTCGTGCCCTCCAGAATGCGGTGCACGCGCAGATCCCGCACGATCTTCTCCAGGCCGTACTCACGCAGGTAGCCGTAGCCGCCGAGCAGCTGCAGAGCCTGATCAGCCACCTCGAAGCAGGAATCGGTGACATATCGTTTGGCCATCGCGCACAGGGTGACCTTGTCGTCCTCGTCATTGTCGAGGGCCTCGGCCGCTCGCCACAGCATCAGTCGGGACGCCTGCAGGGCAGTCGCCATGTCGGCCATCGTGAACCGGATGGTCGGCTGGTCGATCAGTACTGTGCCGAACGCCTCCCGGTCGGCCACGTAACGCACCGCGGCATCGTAGGCGGCCTGCGCGCCACCGAGTGAACAGGCGGCGATGTTGAGCCGGCCACCGTTGAGGCCGTTCATCGCGATACCGAAACCCTTGCCCTCCCCTTCGGGACCGCCCAGCATGGCGTCGGCGGGCACCCGCACCCCCTCCAGGATCACCTGGGCCGTGGGCTGGGCGTTCCAGCCCATTTTCTCCTCGTTGGCGCCGAAACTGACTCCCGCAGTTCCTTTCTCGACGATGAAGGCCGAGATGCCGCGTGGGCCGTCAGCCCCGGTGCGGGCCATGACGACGTACACGTCGGAGAAACCGGCACCGGAGATGAACTGTTTGACGCCGTCGAGCACGTAGCTGTCGCCGTCCCGGACGGCCCGGGTGCGCAGCGCGGACGCGTCCGACCCGGCACCGGGCTCGGTCAGGCAGTAACTGGCGACCACGTCCATCGACGCCAGCCGGGGGATCCACGACTTGCGCTGTTCTGGTGTGCCATAGGTGTCGATCATCCACGCGCACATGTTGTGGATGGAGATGAAGGACGCGACGGCGGGGTCGGCGTAGGACAGCGCTTCGAAGATGCGGACCGCATCCAGGCGGCGCAGCCCGCTGCCGTCGACGTCCTCGCCGCAGTAGATCGCCGCCATGCCCAACTGGGCGGCCTCCCGCAGGACGTCGGCGGGCAGATGTTTGGTGCGGTCCCACTCCAGGGCGTGGGGAGCCAGACGTTTGGCGGCGAAGGCCGCGGCGGTCTCGGCGATGACGCGTTCGTCGTCGTCCAGGGTGAAGGACATGAGAGACGTCACCGGCTACTTCATCGTCGGGATGACGAACTCGGCGCCATCCTTGATGCCGGAGGGCCAGCGTTCGGTGATCGTCTTGACCTTGGTGTAGAACTGGATTGAGGCGGGCCCGTGCTGGTTGAGATCGCCGAATCCGGAACGCTTCCAGCCGCCGAAGGTGTGATACGACACCGGTACCGGGATCGGGACGTTGACGCCCACCATGCCGACCTGCACCCGGGACACGAAATCGCGGGCGGTGTCACCGTCGCGGGTGAAGATCGCCACGCCGTTGCCGTACTCGTGATCGGACGGCAGGGCCAGCGCCTCTTCGTAGTCCTTGGCGCGCACGATGCACAGCACCGGGCCGAAGATCTCGTCGGTGTAGATCGACATGTCGGTCGTGACGTGGTCGAAGAGGGTGGGCCCGATGAAGAACCCGCCCTCCAGGCTGTCGTCACCGAAGGTCAGCTCGTCACTGGTCTTCTCGCGGCCGTCGACGACGACCTCGGCACCGGCTGCCTCCCCGGCGTCGATGTAGCCGCGCACCCGGGTGAGTGCGGCCTCGGTCACCAGCGGGCCGTAGTCGGCCTTGGGGTCCAGGCTGTGGCCGACGCGCAGGTTGCTGATCTTCTCGGCCAGTCGCGCGCGCAGCCGATCGGCGGTCTCCTTGCCGACCGGCACCGCGACGCTGATCGCCATGCACCGTTCACCGGCGCTGCCGTAGCCGGCGCCGACCAGCGCGTCGACCGCCTGGTCGAGGTCGGCGTCGGGCATGACGATCATGTGGTTCTTGGCGCCGCCGAAGCACTGCGAGCGCTTGCCGTGCGCGGCCGCGCCGGAGTAGATGTACTGCGCGATGTCGGAGCTGCCGACGAAGCCGACGGCCTTGATGTCGGGGTGGGCCAGGATGGCGTCGACCGCCTCCTTGTCGCCCTGGACGACCTGGAACACCCCCGGCGGCAGGCCGGCCTCGAGGAACAACTCGGCCAGGCGGACCGGCACCGAGGGGTCGCGCTCGGACGGCTTGAGGATGAAGGCGTTGCCGCACGCCAGCGCCGGACCGGCCTTCCACAGCGGGATCATCGCCGGGAAGTTGAACGGGGTGATCCCGGCGACCACACCCAGCGGCTGGCGGATCGAGTACACGTCGATGCCGGTCCCGGCGCCCTCGGTGAACTCGCCCTTCATCAGGTGCGGAATACCGACGGCGAACTCGATGACCTCGATGCCGCGCTGGATGTCGCCGAGGGAGTCCGCGATCGTCTTGCCGTGTTCGAGCGACAGCAGCCCGGCGATCTCGTTCGCGTTGGCGTTGACCAGGTCGATGAACTTCATCATCACCCGGGCACGCCGCTGCGGGTTCCACGCCGCCCACTCCTGCTGCGCTTCGACTGCGGAGGCCACCGCCGTGTCGACGTCGGCGGCCGAGGCCAGCAGCACCTGGGCCTGGACCGCGCCGGTGCTGGGGTTGTAGACGTCCGCCGTGCGGGTGCTGGCCAGGGTGCTGCGCCGGCCGTCGATGAAGTGCGGGATCTGGGTGGTCATGGGGAGCCTTTCCGACGAGATACTTGCATATCCTAGTAACGGTCTGCGGGCCGCGCAAGGTGCCAGGACGGCAGCAGGCCGGACGCGCGCACCTGCGCCAGAGTCGGCGCGGCGGCGTCACGCTCCGAGAGGATCAAGCGGGATTCCGGCATCGGCCAGTCGATCCCGACCGCGGGGTCCAGCGCGGAGATCGTGTGCTCGCGCTCCGGTGTGTAGGGCGTCGAGCACAGGTACATCACCGTGGAATCATCCTGCAGCGCAAGAAAACCGTGCGCCAGTCCCTCGCCGAGATAGGTCGTGCGGCGCTCGACGTCGTCGAGCAGGACCGAGTCCCACCGCCCGTAGGTGGGTGAATCCACCCGGATGTCGACGACGACGTCGAACACCGCACCCTTCACGCACGTCACATACTTCGCCTGCCCGGGCGGCAGTTCGGCGAAGTGCAGCCCGCGCAGCACCCCGGCCGCCGACACCGAGCAGTTCGCCTGTCGCAGCTCGAACCGTTGGCCGGTCGCATCGCTGAACGCCCCCTCGGTGAACCACTCGAACAGCGCTCCGCGGTGATCGCCGTGCACCGCCGGGCTGATCTCCCATGCTCCGGGTACCGCCAAGGCACGCCAGCGCATGTCACCGACCCTGTTCGGCGTAGCGGGCCTCGGCCTGCTCCTTCAGCGGAGCCCACCACCACTCGTTGGCGCGATACCACTCGATGGTGGCCCGCAACCCTTCGGCGAAGTCGGTGTGCCCGGGCGCCCAGCCCAGCTCGTCCCGCAGGTCGCCGGGGTCGATCGCATACCGAAGGTCGTGGCCTGCGCGGTCGTCGACCGCGTCGAAGTCCTCGGGGTCGCGATCCATCAACTGCAGGATCAGCCGCAGCACGGACAGGTTGTCGCGTTCGCCGTCGGCGCCGATCAGATAGGTGCGGCCGATGACGCCGTCGTGCAGGACGCGCCATACCGCGCTGTTGTGGTCGTCGACGTGGATCCAGTCGCGCACGTTGGCGCCCGAACCGTAGAGCTTGGGTCGCCGCCCGGTCAGCACGTTGGTGATCTGGCGGGGGATGAACTTCTCGACGTGCTGGAAGGGGCCGTAGTTGTTCGAGCAGTTGGAGATCGTCGCGCGCACGCCGAAGGACTTGACCCAGGCCCGTACCAGCATGTCCGCAGCGGCCTTGGTGGCCGAGTAGGGGCTGGACGGGTTGTACGGGGTCGCCGCGGTGAAGCGGGTCGACCCCTCCAGCGGCAGCTCGCCGTAGACCTCGTCGGTGGATACGTGGTGCAGACGCACCCCGTGCCGGCGGACCGCCTCGAGCACGCAGTAGGTGCCCAGGACGTTGCTGCGCACGAAGGGGCCCGGGTCGGCCAGCGAGTTGTCCACGTGGGTTTCGGCGGCGAAGTGGACGACCGCGTCGGAGTCGGCGACCAGGCGGTCGACCAGCGTCTCGGCGGTGAGGTCACCCTCGACGAGCCGGATCCGGTCATCGAGGCCGGCCAGCGATTCCCGGCTACCGGCGTAGGTCAGCGCATCCAGGACCGTCACCCTGGTCCCGGGCCGCTCGTCGAGCGTCCGGTGGACGAAATTGGCCCCGATGAAACCGGCGCCCCCGGTGACTAGGAGCCGCATCGGCCAACCCTATCTCCCGCGGTAGCCCGGCCTGCCGAGGCCGTTTTGCCAGCAGCCCTGACGAGCGGGTATCGTGGGGCAACGGCGCGGTTTTCGTGCCGGCTACCCGCGTGCCCAACCCCGGATAACTTCCCTGGATCACGCCGTGCAGTCGGTCCGACGCCGCACCAGACCGAAAACCCCAGGACATGTGAGGTTATGGGCAAGAAAGACGGTGCCATCGAGGTCGAGGGCCGCGTGGTCGAGCCCCTGCCCAATGCGATGTTCCGCATTGAGCTGGAGAACGGCCACAAGGTGCTCGCCCACATCAGCGGCAAGATGCGGCAGCACTACATCCGCATCCTGCCCGAGGATCGGGTGGTGGTGGAGCTTTCCCCCTACGACCTGACCCGGGGCCGCATCGTGTACCGGTACAAGTAAGCCCGACGAGCAAGAACAGGATCTACCCGCCGTGAAGGTGAACCCGAGCGTCAAGCCGATCTGCGACAAGTGCAGGGTGATCCGTCGGCATGGACGGGTCATGGTGATCTGCTCCGACCCCCGCCACAAGCAGCGGCAAGGCTAGCCGCCCGACACAACTGAATACGACCTCCCAGTACCCGTGAGCAGACGCTCATCGCACGCCCGGACGGAGGCCGGGCCCCGGGACTTCCCGGGAACGGACTGGGACCAGACCTCCGCTTAGGAAGAGGAACGAAGCCCTGTGGCACGTCTTGTAGGCGTCGACCTGCCGCGCGACAAGCGCATGGAGGTCGCGCTGACCTATATCTTCGGCATCGGCCGGACCCGATCGCGGGAAATCCTGGCCGCCACCGGTATCGACCTGGATCTGCGCAGCAAGGATCTCAGCGACGACCAGCTCACCCAGCTGCGCGATTACATCGAAGGCAATCTCAAGGTGGAGGGCGACCTGCGCCGCGAGGTCCAGGCCGACATCCGCCGCAAAATCGAGATCGGCTGCTACCAGGGGCTGCGGCACCGCCGGGGCCTGCCGGTCCGAGGCCAGCGGACCAAGACCAACGCGCGCACCCGCAAGGGACCCAAGCGCACCATCGCCGGGAAGAAGAAGGCCAAGTAGACCATGCCACCAACAAAGCCACCAGCGAAGAAGTCGGGTCAGGCGGCCGGCGCCAAGAAGACCCAGAAGGCCCGTCGCCGGGAGAAGAAGAACGTCCCGCACGGCGCGGCGCACATCAAGAGCACGTTCAACAACACGATCGTGACGATCACCGACCCCCAGGGCAACGTCATCGCCTGGGCGTCGTCGGGGCACGTCGGCTTCAAGGGCTCCCGCAAGTCGACGCCGTTCGCCGCGCAGCTGGCCGCGGAGAACGCCGCCCGCAAGGCCCAGGAACACGGTGTCAAGAAGGTCGACGTGTTCGTCAAGGGCCCGGGCTCGGGCCGGGAGACCGCGATCCGCTCGCTGCAGGCCGCCGGCCTCGAGGTGGGCGCGATTTCCGACGTCACCCCGCAGCCGCACAACGGCTGCCGTCCGCCCAAACGGCGTCGGGTCTAGGAGGGAATCGACAGATGGCTCGTTACACCGGACCTTCCACGCGCAAGTCGCGTCGACTGGGTGTCGACCTCGTCGGCGGTGACCAGTCCTTCGAGAAGCGCCCCTATCCGCCCGGCCAGCACGGCCGCGCGCGGATCAAGGAGAGCGAGTACCGCACGCAGCTGCAGGAGAAGCAGAAGGCGCGGTTCACCTATGGGGTGATGGAGAAGCAGTTCCGCCGCTACTACGAGGAAGCCAACCGTCAGTCCGGCAAGACCGGCGAGAACCTGCTGCGCATCCTGGAGAGCCGGCTGGACAACGTCGTCTACCGCTCCGGTCTGGCCCGCACCCGCCGGATGGCCCGGCAGCTGGTCAGCCACGGTCACTTCACCGTCAACGGCGTGAAGGTCGACGTGCCCAGCTACCGGGTGTCGCAGTACGACATCATCGACGTCAAGGACCGCTCGATCAACACCGTGCCGTTCCAGATCTCGCGGGAGACCGCGGGGGACCGGCCGATCCCGGCGTGGCTGCAGGTGGTCGGCGAGCGGCAGCGAATCCTGGTCCACCAGTTGCCCGAGCGCGCCCAGATCGATGTGCCGCTCACCGAGCAGCTCATCGTCGAGTTCTACTCGAAGTAACGCCTCCGTTTAAAACCCCGACGGCATCAAATAGCGGGTGCCCAGAAGGAGATAGAGAAGAAGATGCTGATTTCCCAGCGACCGACACTGTCCGAAGACGTCATCGCCGAAAATCGCTCGCAGTTCATCATCGAGCCCCTGGAGCCGGGATTCGGTTACACCCTCGGTAACTCGCTGCGCCGTACGCTGCTGTCGTCGATCCCCGGCGCGGCCGTGACGAGCATCCGCATCGACGGGGTGCTGCACGAATTCACCACCGTCCCCGGCGTCAAAGAGGACGTGACCGACATCATCCTCAACCTGAAGGGGCTGGTCGTCTCCTCCGACGAGGACGAGCCGGTGACCATGTACCTGCGCAAGCAGGGTCCGGGTGCGGTGACGGCCGGCGACATCGTGCCCCCGGCTGGGGTCACCGTGCACAACCCGGAAATGCACATTGCCACCCTCAACGACAAGGGCAAGCTGGAGATCGAGCTCGTCGTCGAGCGCGGCCGCGGCTATGTGCCCGCGGTCCAGAACAAGGCTTCCGGCGCGGAGATCGGACGCATCCCGGTCGACTCGATCTACTCGCCGGTGCTCAAGGTGACCTACAAGGTCGAGGCGACGCGTGTTGAGCAGCGCACCGACTTCGACAAGCTGATCCTCGACGTGGAGACCAAGAACTCCATCAGCCCGCGCGATGCGCTGGCCTCTGCGGGCAAGACGCTGGTCGAGCTGTTCGGCCTCGCGCGCGAACTCAACGTCGACGCCGAGGGCATCGAGATCGGTCCCTCGCCGGCCGAGGCCGATCACATCGCGGCGTTCGCCCTGCCGATCGACGACCTCGACCTGACCGTGCGGTCCTACAACTGCCTCAAGCGCGAGGGTGTGCACACCGTCGGTGAACTGGTCGCCCGCACCGAGTCCGACCTGCTGGACATCCGCAACTTCGGTCAGAAGTCGATCGACGAGGTCAAGATCAAGCTGCATCAGCTGGGCCTGGCGCTGAAGGACAGCCCCGCGAGCTTCGACCCGTCCCAGATCAGCGGCTACGACGTGGCAACGGGTACCTGGAGCGCCGACAACGGTTACGACCTTGACGCCGATCAGGACTACGCCGAGACCGAACAGCTCTGATCCCTTACCCGGAGCGCTAGGAGATACCCATGCCCAAGCCCACCAAGGGCCCTCGCCTCGGCGGGTCGTCCTCACATCAGAAGGCGATTCTGGCCAACCTGGCCACGTCGCTGTTCGAGCACGGCCGGATCAAGACCACCGAGCCCAAGGCCCGCGCCCTGCGGCCCTATGCCGAGAAGCTCATCACGCATGCCAAGAAGGGCACCCTGCACAATCGCCGCGAGGTGATGAAGAAGATCCGCGACAAGGACATCGTCCATGTTCTCTTCGCCGAGATCGGACCGTTCTTCGCCGACCGCGACGGCGGCTACACACGCATCATCAAGCTCGAGGCCCGCAAGGGGGACAACGCCCCGATGGCCGTGATCGAGCTGGTGCGCGAGAAGACGGTGACCGCCGAGGCAACCCGGGTCGCCAAGCGGGCCAAGCGGGCTGCTGCGCCGAAGGCCGAGAAGCCCGCGGCCGCCGCGGAGGAGACCGTGCTGGAGGAGCTCGAGGCGGAGGACTCGGCACTCGCCGATGCCCAGACGGCGGAGGCCGCCCAGGAACACGCTCAAGAGCAGGCCGAAGAGCAGGCCGAAAAGCAAGAGCAGGCCGAAGAGGAGCAGGCTGAACCCGACAAGTCCTGACGCGTCGCAGGCTGCTGCGGAGACGGTTCGCCTTCGCCTCGATATCGCCTACGACGGAACGGATTTCACCGGCTGGGCGCTCCAGGACGACCACCGCACCGTGGCCGGCGTGCTGGGCGATGCGCTGTCCACGATCTTCCGGGTTCCGGTGCGACTGCTCGCCGCGGGGCGAACCGACAGTGGTGTGCACGCCTGGGGTCAGGTCGCGCACGTCGACATACCCTCGCAGGCACTGCGGAACGCCGATCCGCGGCATCCCGATCCCGACGCGCCGGAGTTCGAGGCCCTGGTGCGCCGGTTGGCCAAGTTCCTCCCCGAAGACGTTCGCGTCGTCGCAGTGAGCAGGGCCGCCCCGGGATTCGACGCCCGGTTCTCGGCGCTGCGCCGCCACTACGCCTACCGGCTCGCGCTGGCCCCCTACGGTGCCCTACCGCACCTGGCCCGCTACGTCACCCCGTGGCCGCGGCCGCTCGACGTTGCCGCGATGGTCTCCGCGTCACAGAAACTGTTGGGCCTCAACGATTTTGCCGCGTTCTGCCGGCACCGTCCCGGGGCGACGACCATCCGTGACTTGCAACGCCTGGACTGGGTTCGTGACGGCGATCAGCTGACCGGTTACGTCACCGCGGACGCCTTCTGCTGGTCCATGGTGCGCTCACTGGTCGGCGCGCTGCTGATGGTGGGGGAGGGCCGGCGCACCGCGCAGTGGTGCGCGGGGCTGCTCGGTGCTGATGCCCGGTCCAGCGACTTCGCCGCCGCGCCCGCCCGCGGCCTGACGCTGATCGGCGTCGACTACCCGCCCGACGAGCAGCTGGGGAACCGGGCGGCGACGACCCGGAACCTGCGCACGCTGGACTAGACGGGCTAGACCCGGGCGGCGGCGAACGCGGCGGCCTGGTCGACCAGACCACCGCCGATGTAGGCGGCCTGGAAGTGCGACGGCCAGTTGTCCAGCCAGGTCTGGGAATCCAGGTTGTCGTTGCACAGCGGGTCATCGGCGGTGCACAGGTCGATCGTCTTGGGACCCCACAGCGGATTGATCTCGGCGACCGGACCGAACACCTTCTGGGTGCCGTTGCCGAAGAGAGCGATCGCCGCCACGTGATCATCCATGCCCAGGGGAAGCGGGTTGTCGAATCCCAGCAGTGGCGACGGGACGGCCAGGACGATGTCGGTGACCGCTGCCCCCAGCGAGTAGCCGCCCAGCACCAGGCGGGTGTCGGGACAGTTGGCGGCCATGTACTGGATCCGCCCGCTCATGTCGTTGGCTCCGGGGACGAAGTCCACGTCGGCGGAGTAGTTGACCGCATAGGACCCGACGCTCTTGGGGGTCTTGGCCCGCAGCGAGTTGACGAACGCGTCGCCGATCTGACCGGGACCCGGGGGCTCCTTCGCGCCGCGAGCGAAGATCACCTCGACATCCGGGCATGGATCGGCGACGGCTACCGGACCCGGCGCGAGCACTGTCGCTGCAGCGGCAAGCGCCACGGCAAGTGCTCTGCTCAGGGGTGCACTGCGCATGCCCTCATGGTAGCTGAAAGCTAGTCGGCCTTACCAATTCGGCGTTCAGAGCAGGCCGAAGATGAAGCCGGCAGCCCGTCCGACCAGATCCGTCTTCTCGTAGCTGGTGTGCGCGAACGGATTGCGGCCCTGGGAGCAGATCGGGTCACCGGAGTTGCACAGGTCGATCGCCTTGCCGACGAAGGGCGGTGCCGCCACGGTGACCGGGTTTCCGAACTTCGTCGCGGGGTTGCCGAACACCGCCACCGCGGCCACCCGGTCGGCCAAGCCGGCCGGCAGCGGGGGCGCCGAGCCGACGTCGCCGACCCGTTCGCCCAGCGGCGGGATTCCCAGCAGCATGTCGATGACGGCCGCCCCCTGCGAGTAGCCGCCGAGGACGAATCGCGTCGACGGGCAGCGCTGCGAGGTGACCGCGATGCGGTTGGTGGCATCGGACGCGCCGTCGGCTGCCGCGCGGAAGTCGTACGTCGCGGGGTAGTTCACGGCGTACACGCCGAGCGTGCGTCCCCCGAGCTGAGCTCCGAGCTGGTTGCTCAGCGCCTGTCCGACGCGCCCCAGCCCGGGCGGCTCGTTGGTGCCGCGGGCGAACACGAACTCGACGTCGGGGCAGTCGGCGGCGTGTGCGGCCGGGACGGGCAGCAACGCCAGCGGTACGGCCGTGACGGACAGTGCGACCGCCGCCGCCCGCGCCCACGGTGACGTCCCCCGCGCCCTCTGCATGCGGCCCATACTCACATACCTCCGCCGTGGTTGGGAAACCACCGCTCAGAGCAGACGGGCCACGAACGCGGCGGCCTGGCCGGTCAATCCGTCGGGGGCGTAATTGCGGTGTGCGGGCACGTCGTTGCCGTCCGAGCACACCGGATCACCCGGGTTGCACAGGTCGATGGCCTTGCTGCCGTACAGCGGACTCGAGGTCAGCGGCAGGCCGATCTTCGACGAGGGGTTGCCGAACACCGCGACGGCGGCGACTCGATCGGCGACGGCGGGCGGCAACGGGTTGGTGAAGCCGACGACGGGGAAGGGCACCGAGGTGATGACGTCGATGACCGCGGCCCCCTGCGAGTAGCCCCCGAGCACCAGGCGGGTGTTCGGGCAGGTGTTCACCACGCTCTGGATGTAGGCGCTGGCATCGTTGGCGCCTTCCGCGGCGGCGAGGAAGTCGTAGCTGGCCGGATAGTTGACCCCGTAGACGCCCATCGAGCGGTTGCCGATGCGCGCCTGCAGGGCGTCGACGAACGACCCGCCGACGGTGCCGATCCCCGGCGGTTCCCGGGTTCCCCGGGCGAAGACGACCTCGACGTCGTTGCAGGCGACGGCGGCCGCCGGCGGCACCACGGGCGGGAACAGGGCGGCCAGCGCAGTGGTCAGCGCGGCCAGCGCGACGGGACGGAAGTGCACGGGGAAAGTGTGCCATCGCTTCGCTCCCCAGGCTGTGTATCGGCGCCGCGGCGGCGAGCCGAACCGGCCTAGCGTGGGCCGGTGCACCTCGGCGGATCCACTCCGGCCGTCCTGGAGATCGGTCCCGCGGTGGTCCGCGAGTTGAGCCGTCCCGATGCTGCGCGGCGCCACGGCGCGCTCGCCGAATCCGCACTCGCCGGGATCGACGACTCGGTGGTGCTCGTGGGGGATCGGCCGGTGTGCGTCGATGACCTTTGGCGGTCGCTCATCAGATCGGTGCTCGGCGGTCGTCGCGGATCGGTGGTCGTGGTGCACCCGTCGCGCTGGTCGCCGGAGCGGATCGAGCGGGTCCGCGCCGCGGCCGCCGCGGTGGCGCGACGGGTCGCGGTGACCGCGCGCGGGGAATGGCTGCAGGGCCGCACCGATGCCGCTGTCGTCGTGGAGGTCGACGCCGAGTTCGTGGCGGTGCGCAGCGCTCGCGCCGTCGCGGTGTTCCGTCGCATCCCCGATGCGCTGACCGATGCTGGCGTGGATGCTGCCGTGGACGCGATCACCGGCGACCCGGGCTCCCGGACGGGGACGGTCGTGATCGACGCTCCGCGCGGAGCCGACAGCACGGCAGCGACCGCAATCCGCCATGCCGTGCTCGACAACGGACTGCCGGCGCACCGCGTCGCTCTCACGACCGGCCTCATCGGTGCGCAGCCGGGTCACGGCGGCGGCCGGGATCGACCCCGCGTTCGGGCCGGACTGGCCGCGGCCCTGCTCGTCGCCGTCGGCGTGGCGGCAGGACTGTCCGGGAATCCGACCCGGCCGCATGACCCGCCGGTCGGTGCCGGCGGGACCGTGAGCACCACGGTGAGCACCAGGGTGGGCTCCACTGTGAACACCCTCGTCGAGGGCAGGGTGGCCGTGCAGGTGCCAATCGGCTGGACCGAGCAGCGGATCACCGGCGGGCCGGGCTCCCGGCGTGTCCAGGTGACCTCTCCCGACGACCCCACCCTCGCCCTGCACATCACCCAGTCCTTCACGCCCGAGGTGACCCTCGCCGAGACCGTCGAGTCGCTGCGGCGGGCCATCGCCAACCAGCCGCCCGGGGTCTTCGTGGATTTCACCGCGCAGGCCAGCGTCGCGGGCCGGGCCGCGGTGACCTACCGGGAGCTGCGCCCCGCCCGGGTGATCGGCTGGTCGGTGCTCCAGGAGGGTTCCACCCGGATCAGCGTCGGGTGCCAGAGCCGCCCGGGCGGCGAGGACGGCATCCGCACCGCCTGCGACCAGGCGGTACGTTCGGCCCGGGAACTGGGCGGAACCGAGCAAGGGGGGTGAGCGTCTAACCAGGTGTTCCGACGCTTGTGCGGTCCCGACGGAGGAGAGCCGTCGGGACCGCACAGGTGTCGGCCCCGCCGGGGCCGCCTGCCTCGGGCGTTTTGACCTGCATGGATCGCCGCAGGTAGGCTGTCAGGCTGGCGCGTGGTACGCCGTGGGTCCGATCAGGGCCGATGCGGCGTAGGCGGGTTTTCCGGGTCTGTGTCGGTCGCCGGGATTCCCGTGCCGACGTTGCCCGACCGGCACCCGGGTCGCCCGGGATCCACCCCGATAGAGGAGAGGTCAGCGCTGTGCCGTCTTCCCGGCCGTCATTCCGGCCCACCTATACGCCGAAGCCCGGTGACACCACCCGCTCGTGGTACGTCATCGACGCCACCGATGTGGTGCTCGGCCAGCTTGCCGTCGCCGCGGCCAACCTGCTGCGCGGCAAGCACAAGCCGACATTCACGCCCAACGTCGACGTCGGCGATTTCGTGATCATCGTCAACGCCGACAAGATCGCCGTCGGCGGCGACAAGCTCAACAGCAAGATGTCCTACCAGCACTCGGGGTATCCGGGCGGTCTGCGGACCCGCACCCTCGGCGAGCTCCTGCGCAAGCAGCCCGACCGGGTCGTCGAGAAGGCGATCGTGGGCATGCTGCCCAAGAACCGGTTGTCCCGGCAGATCCAGCGCAAGCTGAAGGTCTACGCGGGACCCGATCATCCGCACTCCGCCCAGCGGCCGGTGAACTACGAGATCAAGCAGGTGGTGCAGTGACCGAGTCGACCGAGAACCCCGAAATCCCCGAGGTCTCTGAAGCCCCCGAAGCCCCCGAAACTCCGGCAGCCCCGGCAGCCCCGGCTACCGAGTCCGCTGAGACCGCCGAATCGGCACCCGCCGTTCACCGCGAGCCGGTCGTCCTCGAGGGCCCGATCCAGACGGTCGGCCGGCGCAAGGAGGCCGTCGTGCGAGTGCGACTGGTTCCCGGCAGCGGCCAGTTCAACCTGGACGGCCGCACGCTGGAGGCCTACTTCCCCAACAAGGTGCACCAGCAGCTGATCAAGGCACCGCTGGTCACCGTCGACCGGGTCGACAGTTTCGACATCCACGCCCACCTCAACGGCGGTGGCCCGTCCGGTCAGGCGGGCGCCCTGCGCCTCGCGATCGCCCGTGCGCTGATCCTGGTGCAACCCGAGGACAGGCCCGCGCTGAAGAAGGCGGGCTTCCTCACCCGTGACCCGCGCTCCACCGAGCGCAAGAAGTACGGCCTGAAGAAGGCCCGCAAGGCGCCGCAGTACAGCAAGCGCTGAGGCATGGGCCGCCTGTTCGGGACCGACGGCGTGCGCGGGGTCGCCAACCGCGACCTGACCGCTGAACTCGCCCTGGCACTGGGGGCAGCAGCCGCCCGGCGCCTGGCCCCGCCCGGCCGGTCGCGGCGGGTCACCGCCGTTGTCGGCCGCGACCCGCGCGCCAGCGGGGAGATGCTGGAAGCCGCGGTGGTCGCCGGGATCGCCAGCGAAGGCGTCGACGTGCTGCGGGTCGGGATTCTTCCGACCCCGGCGGTGGCGTTTCTGACCGGCGCCTACGGCGCAGCTTTCGGCGTCATGATCTCCGCGTCGCACAACCCGATGCCCGACAACGGCATCAAGGTGTTCGGCCCCGGCGGTCACAAGCTCGATGACGACACCGAGCACCGGATCGAGGAACTGGTGGCCCAGGGTCCGGGCGCGCGCCCGGTCGGCGCGGACATCGGCCGCGTGCTGCACCCGGCCGACGCGCTGGATCGCTACCTCGCCCACGTCGCCGCAGCCGCCACCGCCAGTCTGAGCGGGCTGACGGTGGTCGTCGACTGCGCCCACGGCGCGGCGTCGGTCGCTGCGCCGCATGCCTACTCCGCGGCCGGCGCGCGGGTGATCACGATCAACGCCGAGCCGGACGGGCTCAACATCAACGCCGACTGCGGCTCGACCCACCTGGCCACCCTGCAGGCCGCGGTGCTCGCGCACGGCGCGGATCTCGGTCTGGCCCACGACGGCGACGCCGACCGGTGCCTGGCGGTTGACGCCGCCGGCCGGGTGGTCGACGGGGACGCGATCATGATGGTTCTCGCGCTGGCCATGCAGGCGGCCGGCGAGTTGGCGTCGAACACGCTGGTGGCCACGGTGATGAGCAACCTGGGTCTGCACCTGGCGATGCGGGAGGCGGGTATCGCGCTGCGCACCACCGGAGTCGGCGACCGCTACGTCCTGGAAGAACTGTCCGCCGGCGGATACGCGCTGGGCGGGGAACAGTCCGGCCATATCGTGATGCCGGCCTTCGGAACCACCGGCGACGGCATCGTCACCGGACTGCGCCTGATGTCCAGGATGGCACAGACCGGTTCGCCGCTGGCCGGCCTGGCCGCGCCGATGCGCACCATGCCGCAGGTGCTCATCAACGTCGAGGTGCGCGATAAGGCGACTGCCGCCCAGGCCCCCGCGGTGCGGCATGCGGTCGCCGAAGCCGAGGCCGAACTCGGCGATTCCGGCCGGATCCTGCTGCGCCCGTCGGGCACCGAGCAGATCGTGCGCGTCATGGTGGAGGCGTCCGACGAGACCACCGCGCGTCAGGTGGCACACCGGGTGGCGAGGTCGGTCAGCGCCCAGGGCTGAGCGCCACTCGGGAACCGCCGGCGGCACGGCTGCGTCAAAACCGGTATGACCACCGATATGACCGCCGATCTCGCGGGGTTGCGCTTGGCCGCACAGCGGATGGAAAGCGCCGCCGACATCCTCTGCGGCGCTCTGGGGCCGCACGTGCGCGGCCTGAACTTCGATGCGGCGCTCGCCGGCCGGTCCCACCGCGAGGCGGGGGCGGCGTTGCGCGTCGCGGTGGACCGCCTGGTCGCCGGCGCAGTGGCCGCCGCCGCCGAGAGCCGGGATGTCGCCCACACCCTGCGCGGCTGCGCGGACCGCTACTCGCACTGCGACCAGTCGTCCGCCGAGACCCTGCGGTGAGCGCTCGATGACCCAGCTGGCGTCAGGCGCGGCCGCCGCGGCCAACACCGAAACCTATGTGGCGGCCTGCCGCACGCTGGGGGTCGCAGCGGCGGGACTGAGCGCGGATACGGTTCGGCAGATGTGGGCCGCCGAGGACGGCTTGAGCCTGGCGGCGCTCGACGCCGACAGCGCGGCGCTGCACCGCGCCGCCGATGCCGCCGAGGAGGGGCTGCGCGCTCAGCGCGAGGCCCTCGCGCTGCTGTCCGAGGCGTGGCGGGGTTCCGCGGGCGGTGCCGCGGTGGAACGGCTCGCGCAGCACTGCGCCGCGACGGACGCCGCCGTGGCGGGGTTGCGCGATGCGGGCGCGGTGCTCGGTGCGCTGCGCGACCGGCTCGGTCACCTGCTGGCGGCCAAGGCTGATGCGGCGGTGCGCATCGACTGCCGGGTCGACGGTGGTTCCGGGCTGCTGGCCGACGCCGCCGCGGTGATCGGCGGGACCGCCGACGGATCCGCCGCCGACGCCGTGCGCCGGCACGTGGCGCCCTACGTGGATGCTGACGTCCGTGCCGAGTGGGTCTCGGCGATGCGCACCGCCACCGAGTCGGTCGCGGCCGCCTACGAACAGTCCGCCGCCCGGCTGGCCGGGCACGAGCCCGCACGCGCCGCAGCGCCGGTCGCCGACGCACCGCCGGCAGCGCAGGCACCCCCCGCGCCGCCCGCACCGCCTGGCGCCGGCGGGCCGGCCGGCGTGCCCGACCTGTCCGGGTTACTGCCGCCGGTTCCCGACATCGGTGCCCCGCTGGGGGGTCTGGTCGCCCAGATCGCTCATATCGCCGAACTGCTCGGCGACGACCCCGAACCAGAGCCCGTCGAACCAGAGCCCGCTGAGCCGGAGCCCGCTGAGCCCGCCGCGAAGCAGGCCGCCGCCACCCGCTCGCTCAGCCAACCTGCCGCTCCGGTCCCCGCACCCGCTGCGGCACCGTCGGCCGAACCTGTCGGGCCTGCCCCGTCGGCCGAACCGGCTACAGAAGCGGCTGCAAAACCGGCTACCGAACCGGCCGGGTCCCCGGTGTCTGCCGAGCCGGCCGCTGATCGGACGCCCTGTGCGATCGCCGCCGACGAACTGCCCCAGGCCGGGCCGTGAGCCGCGGTCAGGGCAGCAGTCGCTGCAACTGCTCGACGAAGCTGACGTACTCGGCGCCGTCCGCGGTCACCGGAGTGACCAGCAGGGTGGTGACCCCGGCCTCGGCGAAGGCCGCGATGCGCTCGGCGACGTATCCGGGCGGACCGATCAGCGAGATATTGCGGACCAGTTCGTCGGGCACCGCCGCGACGGCCTCGTCCTTGCGACCGGACAGGTACAGCTCCTGAATCCGGTCGGCGACGTCGCCGAACCCGTAGCGGGTCGCCACATTGTGGTAGAAGTTGCGACCGCGCGCGCCCATCCCGCCGATGTAGAGCGCCAGCTGCGGCTTGGCCCACTGCAGCCGCTCCTCGACGTGCTCGCCGATCGCCAGGGACACCCCGACCATCACGTCGAGCTCACCGAGTGCGTCCGCGCGCTTGGCCTTCCCGGCCCGCAGGGCCTCACCCCAGACCTGATCGGCTTTCTCGGGAAAGAAGAACACCGGCTGCCAGCCCTCCGCGATCTCGGCGGTCAGCTCGACGTTCTTGGGGCCCAGGGCGGCGATCGTGATCGGGATGCGTTCGCGCACCGGGGTGTTGATGATCTTCAGCGCCTTGCCCAACCCGGTGCCGCGATCCGGTGGCAGCGGGATCTGGTAGTGCCGGCCCTGGTGGGTCACCCGCTCGCGGCGCCACACCTGCCGGCAGATCTCCACCACCTCTCGGGTCCGGCCCAGCGGCGCGTCGAACGGGATCCCGTGGAAGCCCTCCATCACCTGGGGACCTGACGTTCCGATCCCCAGCCGGAACCGGCCGTCGGAGATGTAGTCCAGCCCGGCGGCGGTCATCGCCAGCAGCGTCGGGGTGCGGGTGTAGAGGGGCAGCACCCCGGTCCCCAGTTCGATCCGGCTGGTTCGGGCGGCGAGATAGCCGAGCTGGCTGATCGCGTCGAACGAGTACGCCTCCGCCACCAGAACGATGTCCACGCCCTGCTGTTCGAGTGAGGCGACATGGTCGACGGCTTCGCGGAAGCCGCCCGAGTACGCCAGGAAGATTCCGGTGCGCATGTCAGCGCAGCAGGGCCACGACGCGGTCCTCGACGGTCACCGGCGCAGCGTCGGGGTCGGGCAGACTGGTTCGGGGGAGCACGGCGTCGGGGTCGGCGAACTCGCGGTAGGTCTTGTCGCCGGTGAGCTCCCACAGCAGAAAACCGGTCAGCAGCGCCCGAATCGTCTTCTGGACCCGGGAGCTTCGCGCCGGCAGGCCCAGCAGCCCCAGCAGGTTGCGCCGTTCAACCAGACCGGACGCATCGGCCCGGTCGACGACCCGCAGCAGCGAGCCCTGCCAGGCCCCGGCGATCTCGCGCGCGTCGGTGCGCAGCGACTTCGCGTCGTCGGGGGTGGCCAGCACAAGCCCCCGGACGTCCGGCTTGCCGAGGGTGGCCGCCGCGGCTTCGGCCGAGGGCTTGGTGACCGACGGGAACACGACCGCCACCGCCTTGGCCGGCGCGGAGCCGGCGGGGCGAGACGCCGCCGCCAGGACCGCCGCGGCGGCGCCGAACCCCACCCCGGCCAGCGCGAGCCGGTCGCGGGCCACGCTGATGTCCCCGCGACCCAGACGCACCCCCGACACCACATCGAGGGCGGCGTTGAGGTCGTGGCGCAACGTCAGCACCGACGGCGCCGGGCCGCGCCCGGTGGCCGGTGCGGCGACGACGATTCCCCAGCTCGCCAGATGCGCGAGGGTGCCCGCGTAGCGCTCCGGCCCGGCCAGCCAGTCGTGCCCGAAGGCCACCGCGGGCAGGTGGAACCCGGTGGCCGGGGTGTGCACGACCCCGGGGATCCCGGCGAACGCCAGGTCCCCGCGCAGCACCTTGTGCGGACCGCGGCGGGTCAGACCGGCGAACAGTCGGCGGGTGCGGGCCATCTGACGACCGTAGCCGACCGGGACTACCCTGGTACTTCATGTGCGGAATCGTGGCCTACGTCGGTCACCGCCCGGCGCGACAGGTCGTCGTCGACGCGCTGCGCCGCATGGAGTACCGCGGCTACGACTCGTCGGGGCTGGCCGTGCTCGACGGCAGCGGCGGGCTGACCGTGCGCCGCCGGGCCGGTCGGCTGGCCAACCTGGAGGCCGCCCTCGCCGAGACCGATCCCGACGTGCTGACCGGAACGTCCGGACTGGGCCACACCCGGTGGGCCACCCACGGCCGGCCCACCGACCGCAACGCGCACCCGCACCGCGACGCCGCCGGTGAATTCGCCGTCGTCCACAACGGCATCATCGAGAACTTCGCGGCGCTGCGCCAAGAACTGGAGTCCGCGGGGGTGGAGTTCACCAGCGACACCGACACCGAGGTCGCCGTGCATCTGGTGGCCCGGGCCTACCACAGCGGCGCGACCGCAGGCGATTTCCCGGCCTCGGTGCGTGCCGTGCTGCGTCGCCTGGAAGGTCACTTCACGCTGGTCTTCGCACACGCCGGCGACCCCGGCACGATCGTCGCGGCGCGCCGGTCCACCCCGCTGGTCGTCGGGATCGGCGACGGCGAGATGTTCGTCGGCTCCGACGTCGCGGCGTTCATCGAGTACACCCGCGACGCCGTCGAGCTCGGCCAGGATCAGGCGGTGGTGATCACCACCGACGGGTATTCGATCACCGACTTCGACGGCAACGACGGATCCTCCGACGCGCGTCCGTTTCACATCGACTGGGACCTGTCGGCCGCCGAGAAGGGCGGCTACGACTTCTTCATGCTCAAGGAGATCGCCGAGCAGCCCGCCGCGGTCGCCGACACCCTGCTGGGCCACTTCGTCGACGGCCGCATCGTGCTCGACGAGCAACGCCTCTCCGATCAGGAACTGCGTGAGATCGACAAGGTGTTCATCGTCGCGTGCGGCACCGCGTACCACGCCGGCCTGCTGGCCAAGTACGCCATCGAGCACTGGGCCCGGCTGCCGGTGGAGGTGGACCTGGCCAGTGAATTCCGCTACCGCGATCCGGTGCTGGATCGCGGCACCCTGGTGATCGCCATCTCCCAGTCCGGCGAGACCGCCGACACGCTGGAGGCGGTTCGCCACGCCAAGGCCCAGAAGGCGAAGGTGCTGGCGGTCTGCAACACCAACGGCAGTCAGATCCCACGCGAGTCCGATGCCGTGCTCTACACCCGGGCCGGACCCGAGATCGGGGTGGCCGCCACCAAGACGTTCCTGGCGCAGGTCGTCGCCAACTACCTCGTCGGCCTGGCACTGGCGCAGGCGCGGGGCACCAAGTATCCCGATGAGGTCGCCCGCGAGTACCGCGCACTGGAATCCATGCCGGACCTGGTCGCCCAGGTGCTCAGCCAGGCCGAGTCGGTCTCGGCCCTGGGTCGCCACTTCGCCTCCTCGCCGGCTGTGCTGTTCCTGGGTCGTCACGTCGGCTACCCGGTGGCGCTGGAGGGAGCGCTCAAACTCAAGGAACTCGCCTACATGCACGCGGAGGGTTTCGCGGCCGGGGAACTCAAGCACGGTCCGATCGCGCTGATCGAGGAGGGTCTGCCGGTCATCGTCGTGATGCCCTCGCCCAAGAATGCCGCGACGCTGCATGCCAAGTTGCTCAGCAACATCCGGGAGATCCAGGCCCGCGGGGCGGTGACCGTCGTGATCGCCGAGGAGGGAGACGACACGGTGCGGCCCTATGCCGACTTCATCGTCGAAATCCCCTCGGTGTCAACACTTTTCCAACCACTACTGTCCACCGTGCCGCTTCAGGTCTTCGCCGCGTCGGTGGCTCAGGCCCGTGGCTACGACGTCGACAAACCCCGCAATCTCGCCAAGTCAGTCACCGTCGAATAGATGCGGGCCTACTACACCGCTGAGGTGATCAGGGCCACTGAGGCGCCACTGCTGGCCGCCCTGCCCGACGGCGCGCTGATGCGCCGGGCGGCCACCGGCCTGGCCAACGCAGTCGCGGTGCAACTGCGCCGCCGAACCGGTGGTGTTTCGGGGCGCTCGGTCTGTGCGGTGGCCGGCTCGGGCAACAACGGCGGCGACGCCCTGTGGGCGGCGACACTTCTGCGCCGCCGGGGTGCTGCGGCCACGGCGGTGCTGCTCAATCCCGACAACACCCATGAGGGGGCGCTGCGTGCATTCCGGCACGCGGGGGGCCGTATCGTCGCGCGCCCGCCGGCGACAACGGATCTGGTGATCGATGGCGTGGTCGGCATCTCCGGCACGGGCCCGCTGCGGCCGGCTGCGGCCGAGTTGTTCGCCGCCGTGGACGCCGCCGCCATTCCGGTGGTCGCGGTGGATATCCCCAGCGGCATCGACGTCCACACCGGCGCGGTCAGCGGACCCCACGTGCGCGCCGCGCTCACCGTGACGTTCGGGGGCCTCAAACCGGTGCACGCGCTGGCCGACTGCGGGCGCGTCGAACTGATCGACATCGGGCTTCACCTGCCGCCCACCGAACTCGTCGGCTTCGACGCGGCCGACGTGCGCGCCCGCTGGCCGTCGCCCGGACCGCGCGACGACAAGTACACCCAGGGTGTGGTCGGGATTCTCGCCGGCTCCAGCGCCTACCCGGGCGCGGCGATCCTGTGCAGCGGCGCGGCGGTGGCGGCGACGTCGGGCATGGTCCGCTACGTGGGAAGCGCGGCGGCACAGGTCGTCTCGCACTTCCCGGAGGTGGTCGCCGCACCCGACGCCGCATCGGCCGGTCGCGTCCAGGCCTGGGTCGTCGGTCCGGGCCTGGGCACCGACGAGAGCGCGGAGAGTGCCCTGACGTTCGCGCTGAACTCCGACCTGCCGGTGATCGTCGATGCCGACGCGCTGACACTGCTGGCCGCGCATCCGCACCTGGTCGCCGGCCGCACGGCCCCGACGGTACTGACCCCGCACGCCGGAGAGTTCGAGAGATTCGGCCTGGGACCGGTGGGCGACGACCGGGTCGCGGCCGCCCGGCGGCTGGCCGAGCACACCGGCGCCACCGTCCTGCTCAAGGGCAATGTCACCGTGATCGCCGACACCCGGGTCAGTGGGCTGACCTATCTCAATCCGGCCGGCGGCTCCTGGGCGGCCACGGCCGGGTCGGGTGACGTGCTCAGCGGGATCGTCGGTTCACTGCTCGCCGCCGGCCTGCCCGCGGCCGAGGCCGCCGCCGCGGCGGCGTTCGTGCACGCCCGCGCCGCCAACCGCTCGGCCGCCGATCCCGGGCCGACACCGGTGCCCACGTCGGCCTCGCGCATCCTCGCCCATATCCGTGACGCCCTGGCCCATCTGTGATCCCAACCCTGTGACCCCAACCCTGTGACCCCAACCCGAGAGGAAAGCCATGCCGCACATGAGGTACCGCTCCCCGTCGATCGCCCCGGCCTACACCGGGCGGCTGGCCACCAATCCGATCCCGTCGCTGCGGTTGCCCGACGAGGCGATGGAGCCGGCCGCGGCCTACCGGTTCATCCACGACGAGCTGATGCTGGACGGCAGTTCCCGGCTGAACCTCGCGACGTTCGTCACCACCTGGATGGACCCCGAGGCCGAGCGGCTGATGGCCGAGACCTTCGACAAGAACATGATCGACAAGGACGAGTACCCGGCCACCGCCGCGATCGAGTCCCGCTGCGTGGCCATGGTGGCCGACCTGTTCCATGCCGAGAACCTGCGCGACGACGACGCCGCGACCGCCACCGGTGTCTCCACCATCGGGTCCTCGGAGGCGGTGATGCTCGGCGGACTGGCGCTGAAGTGGCGCTGGAAGCAGCGGGTCGGCGGCCCGGACGGGGATGGCTGGCGCACCCGCAGGCCCAACCTGGTGATGGGCTCCAACGTTCAGGTCGTGTGGGAGAAGTTCTGCCGCTACTTCGAGATCGAGCCGCGGTATCTGCCGATGGCCGAGGACCGCTACGTGATCACCCCCGAGCAGGTCCTCGATGCCGTCGATGAGGACACCATCGGCGTGGTGGTCATCGTGGGTACCACCTACACCGGCGAGCTCGAGCCGGTGGCCGACATCTGCGCGGCGCTTGACACGGTGGCGAAGGATCGGGGTCTGGACATCCCGGTGCACGTCGACGCCGCCAGCGGGGGGTTCGTCGTCCCGTTCCTGCATCCGGACCTCGTGTGGGACTTTCGCCTGCCGCGGGTGGCCTCGATCAACGTCAGCGGCCACAAGTACGGGCTGACCTACCCGGGCGTGGGCTTCGTGGTGTGGCGCAGCGCCGATCTGCTGCCCGAGGATCTGGTCTTCCGGGTGAACTACCTCGGCGGGGACATGCCGACCTTCACCCTGAACTTCTCCCGGCCCGGCAACCAGGTGGTCGGGCAGTACTACAACTTCCTGCGACTCGGCCGCGGCGGGTACTCGCATGTGATGCGGACGCTCTCGGACACCGCGCAGTTGCTCTCCGACCAGCTGAAGGCCTCCAAGCACTTCGACGTCATCACCGACGGCTCGCAGATCCCGGTGGTCGCCTTCAAGCTCTCCGGGGACTTCGGCTACACCGAATTCGACGTGTCGGCGGGGCTGCGCACCTACGGCTGGCAGGTGCCGGCCTACACGATGCCGACCGGCGCGGAGAACGTCACGGTGCTGCGGGTCGTGGTCCGCGAGGGCTTCTCCGCCGATCTCGCGCGCTCGCTGTGGGAGGACATCAACGCGGTGCTGAGGCACCTCGACGCGATCCAGCCCGAGGGCCATTTCACCGAGGAGCATTTCGCGCACTGACCGGCTAGCGAACGCGTTCGCTTCCGGGGTCGAACGGCGCCCGCAGCGACACGGTGATCGGGTGAATCTCACCGCCCACGTTCACCGCGTAGCTGCCGTGGCGCACCCAATCCCCGGTGACGACGGACCCATCGGCGCAACGCAGGTAGGCCAGCCCGACGCAGGATCCGATGGTCGCGCCCCAGGCCGCGGAGGTGACCTGTCCGGCCACCGCGCCGTCGCGCAGGATCAGTTCACCACCCCACAGCATGGGCTCCGGAGAGTCGACCGAGAAGCTCACCAGCCGCCGGCGCGGGCCTTCGGCGCGGGTCTTCTCCACCGCGGCACGACCCAGGAAATCCACGTCGGTGGCGAGTTTGCAGGTGAACAGCAATCCGGCTTCGACGGGTCCGGCGGCGGGGGTGAGTTCCCGCCCGAAGGCCCGGTACCCCTTCTCCAGACGCATCGATTCGATCGCGTAGTAGCCGCCGCAGCCGATCCCGAGTTCGGCACCGGCATCCAGCAGTGCACGGTAGACACCGACGGCGAATTCGGTCGGGACGTAGATCTCCCAGCCCAGTTCACCGACGTAGGTGATCCGGGTCGCACGAACGGTGGCGTGACCCAGCGCGATCTCGCGGCTGCTGGCGAATGGGAACGCCCCGTCTGACAGATCGGCATCGGTAAGTTCTGCCATAAGCCGACGCGACTGCGGGCCCATCACGCCGAACACCGCCAGTGATGCGGTCACATCGGTGACCTCGGCCCGCATGCCCGCCGGCATATTCCTGCGGAGGTGATCCTTGTCGCGCTCGGTGCTCGCCGCCCCGCTGACGATCAGGAACTCGTCCGGTGCGGTGCGGGTGACCGTGACGTCGGCCTCGTAGGTTCCGTGCGAGTTCAGTAACCCGGTGTACACCGTGGTCCCCGGTGGTACCGCGACGTCGGCGGTGCACAACCACTGTAGGGCGGCCTCGGCATCCGGCCCGCTCAGCAGGTACTTCGAGAACGACGTCTGGTCGAACACCGTCACCCGGGACCGGGTTGCGGTCTGCTCGGCAGCCGACCACTCCAGCCAGTGCGGCTTGGCCCAGGTGTACGCCATATCCGGCGCGCAACCCGGTGGTGCGAAGTAGTTCGCACGCTCCCAGCCCATCTTGCTGCCGAACCCGGCGTTCGCCGCCGCGAGCAGATCATGCACGGGTGAGCGGCGCAGCGGGCGCCCGGTCGTCGGCTCACGGTTCGGCCAGGGGATCGCGTAGTGCATGCCGAGGACCTCGGAGACCCGCTCCCGCAGCCAGCGGACGTTCCCGTGGAACGGCGCGAAGCGCCGGATGTCCACCGCGGTCAGATCGGTGGCCGGGGCGCCTCCGACGATCCACTCGGCCAGCGCCCGTCCGGCACCTCCCGCCGAGGCGATGCCCACCGAGTTGAATCCGGCCGCGACGAAGAAGTTGGCGCACTCGGGCGCCTCGCCGAGGATGAATTGGTTGTCGGGGGTGAAGCTCTCCGGCCCGTTGTAGAGCTTCTTGCATCCGGTGTGCTCGAGGGCGGGGATTCGCCGGATCGCGCTGTCCATCAGGACTCCGAAGTGCTCCCAGTCCTCGTCGAGGAGCTGGAACTCGAACGGGTACGGGATCCGGTCGGGTGCGACCCAGGGCTTGGCTTGCGGCTCGAAGCCGCCCACCACCAGGCCGCCGACTTCTTCCTTGACGTAGATGTAGCCGTCCGGGTCGCGCAGGACGGGCAGGTCGGGATGCACGCCGTCGACAGGCTCGGTGACGACGTAGAAGTGCTCAGCCGAATACAGCGGAACGTTCACACCCGCCAGAGCGCCCACCTGCTTGGCCCACTGGCCCGCGCAGTTCACCACGATCTCGGCCTCGATGTCTCCGCCGTCGGTGCGTACCCCGCTGACCCGGCCGGCCGACGTCGTCACCGCCAGTACCCGCACCCGCTCGTAGACCCGGGCGCCGCGGCGCCGGGCCCCCTTGGCCAGCGCCATCGTCAGGTCGGTCGGGTTGGCCTTACCGTCGGCGGGCAGCCAGATCGCACCGGCGAGGTCATCGGTGCGGATCACCGGGAAACGCTGCCCGGCCTGCCCGGCGGTCAGCAACTCGCACTCCAGGTCGTAGGCGGCGGCATTGGCGGCTGTTCGTCGCAACTGGGTCATCCGGTCGGCGGTCCGGGCGACGGTGACACCCCCGCACTGCTTGTAACCGGTGCTCAGTCCGGTCTCGGCTTCCAGTTCGGAGTACAGCGCGGTGGAGTACTGCACCAGCCGCGTTCCGCTCTCGGTCGGGCGCAGCTGCCCCACCAGGCCGGCGGCGTGCCAGGTGGTGCCGCAGGAGAGCTGGCCCTGCTCGAGCAGAACCACGTCGGCCCGGCCGAGTTTGGCCAGGTGGTAGGCGACGCTGGTCCCGACCACTCCGCCGCCGACGACGACGATCTCCGCGCGGTCGGGCAGCCCCGAGTCGGTCATGGGTGCCTCCCGGTTCAGTCGGACGTCTGTGCCGCGGCGAGCAGTCCGGCGAAGTGGGGGTCGCGGAATTCCGCGACCGCCGACTCATAGCGTTGCATGGCCCAGTCCCAGAAGTCGACATCCATTGCGCTGGTTGCGTTCTGGATGCAACCCCAGAGGGTCCAGCCGTACTTCGCCGCAATGCCCTGCAGCTGCGCCCGCGCAGTCTTGTGGCGCAGCGGGCGCTGGAAGTAACGGGTCACCAGATCGTCGAGTTGGTCCAGGGAAAGTCCGCACTCACTCCAGATGTTGCCCAGCTCGAAGCAGGGGTCGTTGTTACCGGAGTACTCGTAGTCGATCACCCACACCCGGTCGCCGTCATCGATGAAGTTTGCCGCCAGCAGGTCGTTGTTGCAGGGCACGGTTGTCCGGCCGGTTGCCCGCAGCACCCGGCCGATGTCGGCGAATTGACCGGCGAAGTCGTCGTAGTCGGCGGGTAGCCGGAAACCGCGCTGCTCGACGACACGGCGATAGCCGCGCTGCAGCTCGAACATGTCGAAGCGGTCCCGGAACCGCGGCCCCCGGTGGAGTTTCCGGCATGCCTCAGCCACCCGGGCCAGCACGTCGGCCGCCTGGAGGTCGGAATCGGTGAGCGTCTTGCCCTCGAGGAAACCGACGAGCAGGATTCCTAGATCCGGCCGGAAGCCGACCACCGGTGCGCCGACGCCGGCGAGCGCGGCGGCAAGGCTGTTGTGGTACTCGTTCTCGCGGTCGATGCCGAGCAGCGGGGCGGTGCCCAGGTCGCAGCGTGCGACGTAGGACGCCGTCGGCGTGACGACCTTGACGTTGCGGTTGGTCAGTCCGCCGGGGAGTTCCTCCAGCCGGCGCGGTCGGCCCGCCAGAGCCGGAAACTGATCCAGCGACCGATCCAATTCCGGGTCGGTGAGCAGCGACATGCGGGTGTCCTTGCGGTGCCGGGGGCGGGCGTCTGAAGACTAGGCCACTTTTCTGGGACAATTCTGGGCAGGTGAACTGAACATGGACACAACATCGTTGACCGCCGCCACTGGCTCGCAGGTCACACCGGGCGAGGCCGTCATCGATCTCGGCGCCGTTGCGCACAACGTCGGACTGCTGCGCGAGCACGCCGGCCCCGCGCAGGTGATGGCTGTGGTCAAGGCTGACGGGTACGGCCACGGCGCCACCGAGGTGGCGCGGGCGGCCCTGGCGGCCGGGGTCGCCGAACTCGGAGTGGCGACCATCGACGAGGGCTTGGCGCTGCGCCGCGACGGCATCACCGCCCCGGTACTGGCCTGGCTGCACCCGCCGGGCACCGATTTCGCACCGGCGCTGACGGCCGACATCGGGGTCGGTGTCTCCTCGGCGGCGCACATCGCCGACCTGGTGGCCGCGGTGGGACGCACCGGGCGTACCGCGGTCGTGACGGTCAAGGTCGACACCGGGCTCAACCGCAACGGGGTCGGCGCGCGGGATTACCCGGCGGTGCTCGACGCCCTGGCGCGCGCCGCCGCCGACGGCTCGATTCGGGTGCGCGGCATCATGTCCCATCTGGCCAGCGGTGACGAACCCGACAACCCGCTCAATGATGTTCAGGCGCAGCGCTTCACCGAGATGCTCGCCGAGGCGCGTCGGCGCGGGGTGGGCTTCGAGGTGGCTCATCTGTCGAACTCGCCGTCCACCATGACCCGCCCCGATCTGGCTTTCGACATGGTGCGTCCGGGCATCGCGGTGTACGGACTGAGTCCCATCCCCAGCCGCGGGGACATGGGCCTGCGCCCGGCGATGACTCTCAAGTGCCGGGTGGCCATGGTCAAGCCGGTGGCAGCCGGAGAGGGCGTGTCCTACGGCCACCGGTGGGTCGCCGAGCGCGACACCACGGTGGCGCTGCTGCCGATCGGCTACGCCGACGGGGTGTTGCGCGCACTCAGCGGCCGGCTCTCGGTGCTGATCAACGGCCGGCTGCGTCCGGGTGTCGGCCGCATCTGCATGGACCAGTTCCTCGTCGACCTCGGGCCGGGCCGCCCGGACGTCGCCGAGGGCGACGAAGCGGTGCTGTTCGGTCCCGGCAGCGCCGGCGAGCCCACCGCGCAGGACTGGGCCGACCTGCTCGGCACGATTCACTACGAGGTGGTCACCGGCCCGCGAGGCCGGGTCCAGCGGACCTACCGGCAAGGCGATTCCGGTGGCCGCTGAGCGCAGTCCCCGCTCCGGGCCACGCCGCGGACGGATCGGCCGCGCGGGACGCAAGGCCGGACTGATGGCCGGGGTCGCCGGGCTGAGCGCGGTCGGCGCCGCCGCGGGGGTGTCCGCGGCCCGGTCGCTGCGCCAGCGCCGCTACCGCGACGCCTACGAGGGAGAGGACTTCGCACTGCTCGACGCCGACCGCGGATGTGTGATCACCACCCCCGACGGGGTTCCGCTGGTGGTGCGCGAGGTGGGACCGGTGACCGCCCCGCTCACGGTGGTCTTCGCGCACGGTTTCTGTCTGCGGATGGGCTCGTTCCACTTCCAGCGCACCGCGCTGGCGCAGCGCTGGGGTGAGCAGGTCCGGATGGTGTTCTACGACCAGCGCGGGCACGGCCAGTCCGACTCGGCTCCGATCCGCACCTACACCGTGCCCCAGCTGGGTGCGGACCTGGAAACCGTTCTGCAGGTGATGGTTCCGCGCGGTCCGGTGGTCCTGGTGGGGCACTCCATGGGCGGGATGACCGTCCTGTCCCACGCCCGCCAGTTCCCGCGGAACTACGGCAGCCGGGTCGTGGGGGCCGCGCTGATCTCCTCGGCCGCCGAGGGACTGCCGCGCTCGCCGGTGGGGGAGATCCTGCAGAATCCGGCGCTGGAGGGCGTGCGGTTCGCCGCCCGCTACGCGCCCGCGCTGGTGCACCGCACCCGGGGCGCGGCCCGCTCGGCGCTGCGCCCGATCCTGCGCGCCGCCTCGTTCGGCGGGGACGCGGTCAGCCCGCGGCTCGCCGCCTTCTCCGAGTCGATGATCTACGGCACCGAGGTCGCCACCCTGGTGGAGTTCCTGCACGCCCTGGAGGTCCACGACGAGACTGCCGCCCTGGCAGTGCTGGCGGACATCCCCACCCTGGTCGCCTGCGGCGACCGCGACGTGCTGACCCCGGTCCGGCACTCGCGGGAGATGGCCGCGGCGCTGCCCGAGTCCAGGTTGGTGATCGTGCCCGGCGCCGGTCACCTCGTGCAGCTGGAACGGCCCGACGTCATCAACGAGGCGCTGGTCGAGCTGGTCGAACGCGCGACGCCGTCCCGGCTGGTGGCTTTCGCCCGGCGGATCAGGGACCGGTCGGGTGACTGAGGAGACTGGGCCGGTGACCGACGCCGGGACGCAGCCGCTGCCCACCGTCGAAGACACCCTGGCGTTCGGCGAGCGGGTGGGCCGGGAGCTTAAGGCCGGTGACGTGGTGGTGCTCAGCGGCCCGCTGGGTGCCGGCAAAACCGTTGTGGCCAAGGGCATCGCCCGCGGGATGGGCGTCGAGGGACCGATCACCTCGCCGACCTTCGTGCTCGCCCGGGTGCACCGGGCCCGCGCGCCGGGCCGTCCGTCGATGGTGCACGTCGACGTCTACCGGCTGCGCGATGCCCGCGATCTGCTGGCCGAACTGGACTCGCTGGACCTCGACACCGACCTCGATGAGGCGGTCGCGGTGGTGGAGTGGGGCGAGGGCCTGGCCGAGCGGCTCGCGCAACGGCACCTGGACGTCAGCTTGCGGCGTGCGCCCGACAGCGAGACCCGTACCGCGACGTGGCGGTGGAGCGGCCGGTGAGTGCCCCCACCGCCGGCCCGGTGCTGGCGATCGACACCGCCACCCCCGCCGTCCTTGCCGGTGTGATGCTGGGTGACACCACCCTTGCCGAGCGGGTCACGATCGACGCGCACGCTCACGCCGAGCAGCTCACGCCCAATACCGTTGCCGCCGTGCGCGATAGCGGACTGAGGATGGATCAGTTGACCGCCGTGGTGGTCGGGTGCGGGCCGGGCCCGTTCACCGGTTTGCGGGTCGGAATGGCCAGCGCCGCCGCCTACGGGCACGCTCTGGGCATCCCGGTCTACGGGGTGTGCTCGCTGGATGCCATCGGGGTGCGCACCGCCGGTACCGACGGCGAGGTTCTGGTGGTCACCGACGCCCGCCGCCGCGAGGTCTACTGGGCGCGCTACCGCGACGGCGTGCGCGTCGACGGCCCCGGCGTGGCCGCCCCCGCCGACGTTGCGGTGGCCGGGGTCGATCGGGTGGCCGGTTCGATGACCGAGCTGTTCTCCCTGCCCCGCGCCGAACCGCAGTACCCCTCGTCGGCCGGCCTGGTCGCCGCGGTCACCGACTGGCACCGGGCACCGGCGGCGCTGATCCCGCTGTACCTGCGCCGGCCCGATGCCAAGACCCTGGCCGAGCGGGCGGAGTCGTCACGGTGAACCTCCAGATCAACGCCGAGGGGAACGTCCGCTACGACCGGCTCGCCGCGGGTGACGCCGCGCGCTGCGCGGAGTTGGAGGCGCTGCTCTTCGACGGCGACGACCCCTGGCCGCGGGCGGCCTTCGTGCGAGAGGTGGCCGCGCCGCACGCGCACTATGTCGCGGCCCGGGTCGAGGACACGCTCGTCGGCTACGCCGGAATCGCACGACTGGGCCGCACCCCGCCGTTCGAGTACGAGATTCACACCATCGGGGTCGATCCGGCGTATCAGGGGCAGGGCATCGGCCGGCGGATGATGACCGAGTTGCTCGACCACGCCGGGCCCCGCAGCGTGGTCTTCCTGGAGGTGCGCACCGACAACGAACCGGCACTCGCGCTCTACCGCAGCCTCGGCTTCGCGCAGGTCGGTCTGCGCCGGCGCTACTACCGGGCCAGCGGCGCGGACGCCTACACCATGCGCAGGGACCCGGCATGAGAACCGTGCTGGCCATCGAAAGCTCCTGCGACGAAACCGGAGTCGGCATCGCCGGCCTGGGCGACGACGGAGCGGTGACCCTGCTGGCCGATGAGCTGGCCTCCAGTGTCGACGAACACGCCCGCTTCGGCGGGGTGGTGCCCGAGATCGCCTCGCGCGCCCACCTGGAGGCGCTCGGTCCGACCATGCGCCGGGCGCTGGCCGCCGCCGGTATCCAGCGCCCCGACGCGGTGGCCGCCACCATCGGGCCGGGACTGGCCGGAGCGCTGATGGTGGGCGCGGCCGCCGCCAAGGCCTACGCCGCGGCCTGGGACGTGCCCTTCTACGCCGTCAACCACCTCGGCGGGCATCTGGCCGCCGACGTCTACGACCACGGGCCGCTGCCGGAGTGCGTGGGCCTGCTGGTCTCCGGCGGGCACACCCACCTGCTGCACGTCCGCTCGCTGGGCGAACCGATCATCGAGCTGGGCAGCACCGTGGATGACGCCGCCGGGGAGGCCTACGACAAGGTGGCCCGGCTGCTGGGCCTGGGATATCCGGGCGGGCGGGTGCTCGACGAGCTGGCCCGCACCGGCGAGCGTGACGCCGTCGTCTTCCCGCGCGGCATGACCGGCCCGCGCGACGAGCGCTACGCGTTCAGCTTCTCCGGACTCAAAACTGCCGTCGCACGCTACGTCGAGGCCAATCCCGGCGCACCGGCCGCCGATATCGCCGCGGGATTCCAGGAAGCCGTCGCCGACGTGCTGACCGCGAAGGCGGTCGGTGCCGCCACCGACCTGGGGGTCGCCACGCTGTTGATCGCCGGGGGAGTGGCGGCCAACTCCCGGCTGCGAGAGCTCGCCGAACAGCGTTGTGCTGCTGCGGGTCTGACGTTACGGATCCCCCGCCCCCGGCTGTGTACCGACAATGGGGCGATGATCGCCTCGTACGCGGCCCACCTCATGGCCGCCGGTGCCGGGCCGTCGCCGCTGACCGTGGCCAGCGACCCCGGCCTGCCGATCGTCACCGGGCAGGTGTCGTGAGCGCCTCCGAGGACCGGTCGCAGATCCTCGAGTTGATCTACCGCTACGCCGAGAGAATCGACGCCGGCGACTTCGAGGGGCTGGGTGCTCTGCTGGCCCGCGCCGAGTTCGGCGGCGCCCGGACGGCGCGGATGTCCGGTGCCGAGCAGATCGCCGCCCTGTTCGCGATGACCACCAAGCGTTTCGCCGACGGGACTCCCCGAACCCGGCACCTGGTGCTCAATCCGATCGTGGAGATCGACGCCGAGCACCCCGACACGGCCACCGCCCGGTCCACCTTCTGCGTCGTGCAGGCCACCGAGAACCTGCCGCTGCAGCCCGTCGTCGTGGGCCGCTACTACGACACGTTCGCCCGCGACGAGCAGGGCTGGTATTTCACCGAACGGATCATCGACGTGGAGATGACCGGGGATGTCTCCGACCACATGCTGATCGACCCGGCGGCATTCGACGTCGACTCCCGGCACTGAACGGGCAGGACGCGGGGACCAGGGACTTCGCCCTCAGCGAATGAGCACACCCCTGCCCTTGAGTGCTAGCACTCGCCGGTATAGAGTGCTAGGTGGCAGACGGACAACCCCTGCGTCGGCACCCGCGACGACGGCGCGAGGACTCGGACGAATGCCGAAAACCTGGTTAATACGGAAAAACACAGTGGAGGAACCACGTGGCGAGCGTGAAAATCAAGCCTCTCGAGGACAAGATCCTCGTTCAGGCCAACGAGGCCGAGACGACCACCGCGTCGGGTCTGGTCATCCCGGACACCGCCAAGGAGAAGCCGCAGGAGGGCACGGTCGTCGCCGTCGGACCCGGCCGTTGGGACGAGGATGGCGAGAAGCGCATCCCGCTGGACGTCGCCGAAGGTGACACCGTCATCTACAGCAAGTACGGCGGGACCGAGATCAAGTACAACGGCGAGGAGTACCTGATCCTGTCGGCCCGCGACGTTCTGGCCGTCGTCAGCAAGTAGTCAGCAAGTAGTCAGCAAGTAGCCAGCAAGTAGCAAGTAGTTCGTGAGCCGCCCCGGAAACTCCCGTCATCGGGTGGTTTCCGGGGCGGATCGCATCGCAGCGTTGCCCCTACGAGCCACAGGACTTTCATGAGCAAGCAGATCGAGTACGACGAGACCGCGCGACGGGCGATGGAGGCCGGCGTCGACAAACTCGCCGACGCCGTCCGGGTCACCCTGGGCCCGCGCGGTCGGCATGTCGTGCTGGCCAAGGCCTTCGGTGGCCCGACGGTCACCAACGACGGCGTGACGATCGCCCGCGAGATCGACCTTGAGGACCCCTTCGAGAATCTCGGTGCGCAACTGGTCAAGTCGGTGGCCACCAAAACCAACGACGTCGCCGGTGACGGCACCACCACCGCGACCGTGCTGGCCCAGGCGCTGATCCGGGCCGGACTGCGCAACGTGGCCGCCGGCGCCAACCCGATCGCGCTCGGCGAGGGCATCAGCCGCGCCGCCGAGGCGGTCTGCGAATCGCTGCTCACCGCAGCGACCCCGGTGTCGGGGAAGAACGCCATCGCCCAGGTCGCCACCGTCGCCTCCCGCGACGAAGAGGTCGGCGAGATGGTCGGCGAGGCGATGACCAAAGTCGGCGGCGACGGTGTGGTCAGTGTCGAGGAATCCTCCACTGTCAACACCGAATTGGAGATCACCGAGGGCATCGGCTTCGACAAGGGGTTCATCTCGGCGTACTTCGTCACCGACTTCGACTCCCAGGAAGCCGTGCTCGAGGATGCCCTGGTGCTGCTGCACCGGGACAAGATCAGCTCGCTTCCCGATCTGCTGCCGCTGCTGGAGAAGGTCGCTCAGGCCGGGAAGCCGCTGCTGATCGTCGCCGAGGACGTCGAGGGCGAACCGCTGTCCACCCTGGTCGTCAACGCCATCCGCAAGACGCTGAGGGCCGTGGCGGTCAAGGCCCCGTTCTTCGGTGACCGCCGCAAGGCGTTCCTGGAGGATCTCGCCGTGGTCACCGGCGGTCAGGTGATCAACCCCGATGTCGGGTTGGTGCTGCGCGAAGTCGGCCTGGAGGTCCTCGGCTCCGCTCGCCGGGTGGTCGTCAGCAAGGACGACACCGTGATCGTCGACGGCGGCGGCACGCATGACGCCATCGCCGACCGGGTCAAGCAGTTGCGCTCGGAGATCGAGACCACCGACTCCGAGTGGGACCGCGAGAAACTCGAGGAGCGGCTGGCGAAGCTGGCCGGCGGCGTGGCGGTCATCAAAGTCGGCGCGGCCACCGAAACCGCGCTCAAGGAGCGCAAGCACCGCGTCGAGGACGCGGTGGCCGCAGCGAAGGCCGCGGTCGAGGAGGGCATCGTCCCCGGCGGCGGCAGCGCCCTGGTGCAGGCGCGGTCAGCGCTGGCCCCGCTGCGCGACTCGCTGTCCGGCGATGCGGCGCTGGGCGTGCAGGTGTTCTCCGACGCGCTCTCGGCGCCGCTGCACTGGATCGCGACCAACGCCGGGCTGGACGGGTCGGTCGTCGTACACAAAGTCGCCGAGCTGCCCGCCGGTCACGGTTTCAACGCAGCCTCGCTGACCTACGGTGATCTCGTCGCCGATGGCGTCGTCGATCCGGTCAAGGTGACCCGGTCAGCCGTTGTCAACGCCGCCTCGGTCGCCCGCATGCTGCTGACCACCGAAACCGCGGTCGTCGAGAAGCCCGTGGACGAGGAACCCGCCGGTCACGGCCACCACGGGCACGCCCACTAGTCCCATTAGTTACGCGGCCGGTTCGCTCTCCGCTTCGGAATTCGCGGCTGCGCCGCCGCGGGTGGCTCGCTTAGCGGCAGCCTTGCCGGACTGACCGCTCGACGGCGTGGCCGCACCCGCCGAGTCACCGGCATCGGCCGCTGCGGCAGATCGGGGTGCCCGACGTGGCGACTCGGCGCCAGCCGGGTCGGGATCCGCCGTGGCGACGGCATCCGCACGCGCCGCCGGGGCAGCCTCGGGAGCCGTGGACGACTCGCCCGCGCGCGCGGGTTCGGCGGCCGGTGTCGAGTCGGCCTCGGCAGGTGCGGCCGCCGGTGCCGCGGGTGCCGCGGGAGCCGATTCCGCTGCGACGGCTGCGGAGACCGAGGCAGCGGCGGAGGGTGCCTGCACCGCGGCGAAGGGGCCGGGAATCCATCCAATGATCCAGTTGACGACGTTCTGGACGGTCCCGATGACGTCGTCGATGATGTTCGGGATGCTCGGGATGTTGGGGATCAAGCCGAGGAAGAAATTGACCTCGGCCTGAACGAAACCGATCGCGGTGTTGACCAGTCCGTTGATCCAACTCACGGTCGAGTCGACCGCGCCCGCGATGTAGTTGCCGGGCTGTCCGGACAGTGGCCAGAAATCGCCGTTCACGATCGGGGTGACCAGGTCGTCGACCCAGTACACCGTGCCCGCGACCGCGGCCTCCCCGTAGGTGTAGAGGATGTTGATCTGGTCGGCGATCGGCGGCCCGACGATCGGGATCAGGGAGACCAGCCCGCTGACGTAGCTCACGACGTCGGCCACCGCCGGCTGGATGCTGTTGTAGATGTCGGCGATGAATCCGGTCAGCGCGATGTTCTGCGCGTCGACGGTCGACATCGGGATGCTCGGCGGGTTGGCGAGCAGGACGGACGGCGTGACGGCCACGGCCGGGCTCAGCGCCAGAACTGCGGCGGTCAGGGTGACGGCGGGGCGGACCACAGCAACCATCGGTCTTCCTTCTCTCTCGGGGATCTTCTCGGGCCTTCTGGGGCTTCGGGGGCCGTCTGGAGCGGCGTGGGAAAACTAGCGCATATTCCGCCTCGACGCGAGGATTTGCCCGGCCAAGTGGCCCGGCTCGCCAAGACCGCCACCCGGACGCCGTCGCGGGCGTTACTGTGTCTCCTGTGGTGAGGGTGGCCAGGGTGTTCGCCAACGGCAGGGGGCGCTGGCTTGCCGCGGCGACCTCGATCGCCGTTTCCGTCGCCATGTTCCATGCCCAGGGCAAAGACGCGCCGTGCTGCGCCGGGGCCGCTCCCGCCCCGCCGATCGGCCAGCAATCCCCGGCACCGCCGAGCGGCGCGGTCAACGCCGCCGTCCCCACCGAGGCGGAATTGCTGGCAGCCAGCGCCCCGCTCGTCGCCCAGGACTTCGAGCTGCAGATACCCCGCGGCGTCGCGCCCGAGGAGGGGCTGCAGGTCCACACCATCTGGGCGGCCCGATCCATCAGCATGATGTTCCTGGAGGTCACGACGATCGGCGGGTTCCGGCAGGACCCGCTCAAGTGGCACCCCAACGGACTGGCGATCGACGTCATGATCCCGAACGCCGACACGCCCGAGGGAATCGAGCTCGGCAACCAGATCGCCGGCTACGCCCTGGCGAACGCCAAACGCTGGGGCGTGTTGCACGTCATCTGGCGGCAGGGCTTCTATCCCGGCATCGGAACCCCCA